>NZ_SSXC01000076.1 GCF_021699055.1 Blastococcus sp. MG754426
GAAGTGCTGGAAGCACCCACCATCACGCAACCCGCACGTCGTGTCCCCCACCGGGTAACCCAGCGCACCCCGCTCCCACCCCGCCGCGGCCCACCGGTCGCGGATGGGGCCGCGGAGCACGTGCGGCGAGGTGCGGTACGAGGCGTAGATGGAGCCGCGCTCGTAGTGGGCGTAGGCGCCCACGCCGTCCGGCGTCTTCGTGGGCGAGGACGTCATCGCCCCGAGGGCGCTGCGGACTCCGGAGTCGGACTGGTAACGCTGCTGGATGAGCGGGACGACGGTCCCGAGCGTGGCGCTGACCCGGTCGCGGATCTCGCCCATCCGGGCGTAGCCGTACCGGCCCGGGCAGGCGGTGCTCTTGGTGTCGCGATGCCCGAAGATGGTCGGCAACCGGACCGCGGTGCCCGCCGAGAACTTGTCCGTACCGCCCGAGGTGAGCGTGGTGCTGCCCCGCGGATCCACGCCGTAGAGCGCGAACTTCCAGGCGATGATCGACGCGACCGCGTCGACCATCGGCTGCGGGGTGTCGACGACGTCGTAGTTGCCCATCATCGACACCCCGAAGGTCGAGGTGTTGAAGCCGCCGGCGTGCGCCCCGACGACCGTGCTGGCCAGGCCGCCGGATCGGCCCTCCCAGATCCGGCCGAACTTGTCGACGAGGACGTTGTAGCCGATGTCGCCCCAGCCCAGGGTCTGCGCGTGGTAGCTGTACGTCGAACGCAGGATCCCCGGCACCTGGTCGGCGGTGTAGTTGTTCGAACCGGCGGTGTGGTGCAGCGTCGCGGCCTTGATGGTGCTGGCGTACTGCGGGGTCCAGCCCATGATCCGCTCGTCGGCGCCCCACTGCGCGCGGGAGTAGACGTGCGGCATGGCCGTCGAGGCGTCCGCGGTGTCCTGGATGTCCGCCGGGCCGAGGGCGGCGTCCGCCGGGCTCGAGCCGGGGTCCACCAGGTTGAGGCGGACGTCGACGGGCTGGGCGCCGCTGCGGGTCACCACCTCGGCCTGGACGCCCGTGCTGGGCCCGGTCCACAACGGAGCCGTCCCGCCGCGGACCCCCTCGGCGGGCGCGCGCACGTCGGCGTCCTCGGTCTCCACCTCCGTCCACGCGCCCCACTCCCCGTTCTCCCCACGGGTGCGGACCTGGACGACGGTGTCGGTGACCGCGGGGTCGTAGGCCCACGTGACCCCGACGAGCGAGAAGTCGCGGGTGTCGCTGCGGCTGAGGGTCAGCACCGGGCTGCCCTCGGGCACCCCGGACACGGGGACGGTCGTCGCGGGACGCAGCTCCACCCCGGGGGCGGGGGTGGAGAAGGACCCCAGCGCGAGCTCGTGGGTGGAGGTCTCCACCGGCACCGGCTCGGGGCCGGACGAGCCGGAGACGGGCAGGACGATGATCACTCCGGTCAGCCCTGCGAAGACGGCCAGGCCTGCGAGGAGTCGGCGCACGAGGAGCAGTTCCTTTCGCGGTCGGCGGCACTTCCCCGCCCGGCGGGGAACGCGTCTCCCGTCTGCATCGTCAGGAACCGCCGCCCTCTTGAGTCGGCTGGAACATTCCACGGGAGGTGATCAGCACATCCGGTGACACGCCTGCTGGGGAACATGGGGCGACTGCGGCTCCTGGTCATGTTTGTGACGGACGGCCCCTTCCAGGGCGCGCGGGCATGGCAGTTGCTCCGTGTCGGAGGCCTTCTGGGGCCAGTTCTCGTGGCTACCCTTGCCAAGGTCGATGCACAGAGCGTCACAACTGCCCGAGCGGGCGGGCGGCTACCGCCGCCCCCGCCGGGCCGGGCGCCCGACACGCTGCGAGGACGACGTGAGCCGAGACGGCAACGAGCAGGGCCGCCCGGCCGGGCGGCCCCTGCCCCCGCGCCTGGACCCCCGCGCGGGCCGGCCGGCCCGCCGCCCCAGGCAGGACGCCGCCGAGCGCGCCGAGCACCCGGCGGAGGGCCGGTCCCCGGGTCGCCGCTCCCGTCGTGCGGCGGGTGCCGCCCGCGTCATCGCCGGCGCCCTGTCGGTGCTGCTCCTGGCCGGCACGGGCTGGGGCTGGTACCTGGGCCGCGTCGCCGAGGCGACCGTCAACCGCACCGACGCCATCCCGACGGCCGGCAACGACGGCACCGGGAACGCGTCCGAGGCCATGAACCTGCTGCTGGTCGGCAACGACAGCCGCAGCGCGCTGACCGAGGAGCAGCTGGCCGAGCTCAACGCCGGCACCGACTCCGGCGTCAACACCGACACGATGATCCTGGTGCACGTGCCGGCCGACGGGTCGCGCGCGTCGTTCGTCTCGTTCCCGCGCGACTCGTACGTGGAGATCCCCGGCTACGGGAAGGACCGGCTCAACGCCGCCTACGCCTACGGCCGGATGAACGCCCCGGACGGCGCCTCGGAGGAGGAGAAGTCCGCGCAGGGGTCCCAGCTGCTGGTGCAGACCATCTCCCGGCTGACCGGGCTGCAGATCGACCACTACGCCGAGGTCGACCTGCTCGGCTTCTTCGAGCTCAGCGCCGTCGTCGGGGGCGTCGAGGTCAACCTGTGCGAGGCGGTCGACGACTCGTACTACTCCGGTGCCGTCTTCGAGGCCGGCCCGCAGACGATCAGCGGCGCCGACGCGCTGAAGTTCGTCCGGCAGCGGCACGGGCTCCCCCGCGGCGACTTCGACCGGATCGTCCGCCAGCAGGTCTTCATGGCCGGGGTGCTGCGCAAGATCCTCTCCGAGGACGTGCTGCTCGACCTCGGCAAGCAGCGCGCGCTGGTGCAGGCCGCTTCGCAGTCCCTGACCGTCGACAAGGACCTCGTCCTCCTGGACCTGGCCCAGCAGATGCAGTCGGTCACCGCCGGGGCCATCGAGTTCCAGACCGTGCCGAACGTCGGGACGGGTGAGGAGGACGGCAAGTCCATCGTCCGGCTGGAGGACGAGGACGCGCTGCACGCCTACTTCGCCGACCTCTCCGCCGAGCCGGAGCCCGAGGCCCCGGCCACCACCGAGGCGCCGCCGACCGTCGACCCCTCGACGGTGACGGTCGAGGTCTACAACGGCTCGGGCACCCCCGGGCTGGCGGCGAAGGCGGCGAGCGCGCTGACGGCCGCGGGTTTCCCCGTCGGCTCGACGGGCAACGCCGCATCGATGGACCACGATCGCACCGAGATCCGGTACGCCGCCGGGGACGAGGCGCTCGCGCGGACCGTCGCCACGGCCGTCCCCGGTGCGGTGCTGGAGGAGAGCGACGACCCCACCAGCGGCTCGGTGCAGCTCGTGCTGGGCAGCGACTTCAACGGCGTCGGGCAGGCCGTCACCCCCGCTCCCCCCGTGGCGCCGGCCGAGGCCGCGGACGCCCGCACCGCGGCCGACACGACCTGCATCAACTGAGCTGCACCGCCGCGCCCGCGGGGCCGGCGCCTGGAGGAAGCTGCATGACCGTGACCGGCCGGACCTCCGGGGCCGCTCCCCCGGCGGCGGCGCCGGCGGGCCTGCCGCTCGGGGCGCTCGGCGTCCTGGCGGCGCTGGGTGGTCTGGCCTGCATCCTCGTGGAGCTGGCCGGCGCCGTCGGCTGGATCCTGGCCGCGCTGACGCCGCTGGCGGTCGGCGCGCTCACCGCGGTGCACGCCGGGCTGGTGGCCCTGGCCCTGCCGCGGGCCGGTGCGGCAACGCGCCTGGTCGTGGCCGCGGTGCTGGGGTTGGCCACCGCCGGGGTAGCGGTGTGGCTCTCCGGCGTCGCCGGCTGGTTCGCGCTGCGGTGGCTGGTGGTCGCGGCCCCGGTCCTGGCCTGGCTGTCACCGTCGGCCCGCTCCGCCTGGCGCTCCGGCGAGCAGGGTGCCGGCGCCCTCGAGCGGCTGCGCCGGTACGGGCCGTTGCTGTGGGGGCTGGCGGGCACCTGGTTCCTCGCCTCGCGGGTGCTCGCCACCGCCTTCGAGCCGCTGACCGGGCCGGCGGCGTGGCAGTCCTTCTACGTCGACATCCCCTGGCACATCGCGCTGACCGCCGAGGGCCTGGACCGGGCCCCGGCGGTGTACCCCTGGATCCCGGACGTCCCGATCGGGTACTCGTGGCTCTTCTTCGGCAGCCTGGCGCTCCTGGGCAACCTCACCGGCGCCACCGCCGCGCAGCTGGTGCTGGCCGTCGGCCCCACCGTGCTCGCGGTGCTGGTGCCGGCGGCACTCGCGGTCTGCACGTGGGTGGTGAGCCGCTCCCGGGTGGCCGTCGTCGTCGCCCCGCTGCTGTTCTCGCTGACCCGCGCGCCGGTGTTCGGCCACGTCGAAGGTGTCCAGCTCACCTCGCAGTGGGTGCTCATCAACCGGGACTCCACCAACGCGATGGTGCTGGCGATCGCGACCCTCCTGGTGCTGCAGCTCCGGGCGGCGACCGAGGACCCCGATCGGGCCCGCCGGGCGCGGTGGGCGTCCCTGCTGGTGCTCTTCGTCATCGCGTTCGCCGTGGCCGGCTCCCGCGGCGGCTCGGTCCTGCCGGTGCTCGGGGCCGCCGGGTTGTCCTGGCTGTTCGCGCTCCGGCACCGCGAGCGCCGGCCGGTCGCGACCTGGTCGCTCGCCCTCGTGGTGCTCGCGGTGCCGGCGGCGACGTTCGCGGTCACCCGCTCGTCAGGCAGCTTCCGCCTCGATCCGCTGAGCTTCCTGCCCGCGCAGGTCATCGGCAGCGAGGAGCTTCCGCTGGGCTCGCTGGCCTCCCTCGCCGGGATGCTGGCGATGACCGCCGCGGTCGCGCTCGTGGCCCGCCACCTGCCGTACGCCCGGCCCGCCGTGCCGGTGCTGGCCGGCGCCGCGCTCGCCGGGGTGCTGGGTGTCGCGCTGTTCGGCCACCCCTCCTTCTCGCAGCTGTACTTCTTCCACGCCACGTGGCCGCTGCTCGTCGTGGGCCTGGCCGTGCTCGTGGCGCTCGCCGTCGTCCGCCTGGGCCCGCTGGCCCTGCTCGCGCTGGGCGCGGCGGTCGTCGCCGTCCAGGTCGTCCTGCAACCGCCGGCGCTGCTGCCGCCGACGCCCTGGACCGTCCGGGTCGTCCTCGCCGGGCTCGTGGCCGGCGTTGTGGTCGGCGCGGTGGCGGTCGTGCTGGCGCGGCGGCACGGCGCGTGGGCCACCGGCACCCTGCTGGTGCCCGCCGCCGTCGTCGCGCTGCAGCCGTGGGCGCTGCCCGAGATCGTGCACGGGGCTGTCGTCGCGGAACCCGCGGAGACCACCGCGACGGTGAGCGACGGGCAGCTCGACCTGCTCGACGAGCTCCGCACGCGCTCCGACGCCGACGACCTCGTCGCCACGAACAAGCACTGCCTCGACGGGAGCCTGACCACCGGCCGCTGCGACGCCCGCTGGTTCACGGTCGCGGCGTTCGCCGAGCGGCGGGTGCTCGTGGAGGGGTGGTCCTACGACTACACGTGGGAGTCCTCGGGGACCGACAACCACGAGCCGTACTGGGACCAGGAGCTGCTGCGGGCCAACGACGGCTTCATCGCCGACCCGTCACCGGCGACCTGCCGGACCCTGGGCGAGGCCGGCGTGGACTGGCTCTACGTCGACCACCGGGAACCCTGGAGCCCGCGGCTGGCCGAGTACGCGGTGCTGGTCGACGAGACCGGAGACGCAGGCCTGTACCGGTTCACCGGCGACTGCGGCTGACCGCCCCGCCTCGTGGCGGCGGAGGGATCGGGCACGCGGCGAGCTGCGCCGACGCCCACTCCGAGCCATCGGCAGTCGTCCCCAGCGCACACCGTCGGTCGGCGAGGGCAGCCCGGGCGCGCTCCGGCGGCCCGGGAGGTCAGGGCTGGGCGTCCGCGCGGCGCGACCGGCCCAGGAGGACGGCCACCGTGAGCAGCACCGCGGCGCCGGCCACGGTGAACGGCAGCAGCCGCGCCCCGATCGGCTCGAACGACACCTCGAGCTCGGCCGAGGACACCCCGGCCGGGAGCTCGATCCGGAGGACCGAGTCCGCGAAGGCCGACACCGGCACGGGCCGGCCGTCCAGCGCCGCGTGGAAGCCGTTCCAGTAGGGGGTGCGGAAGACCAGTTCACCGCCCTCGTCCCCGGTCGAGACGGTGTAGCGCTCGACCGGCTCGCCGAGGCGGGCCACGCCGTCGTTGGCCGCGGCATCGGTCACGACGACGTCGTCACCCGAGATCTGGCTGATCCGCCCCGGCAGCGGCTCATGGCGCACGTACTCGCGCCAGCCGTCGCGCCCACCGACGAAGTCCCAGTTCTGACGGAAGTACAGCGCGATCTCCTGCGGCACCTGGCCGGTGCGCCCGAGCAGCACCCGGTTGCCGGACAGCAGGTCCACCCAGGGCACCTCGGCGCCCTCCGGGACGGCCATCAGCCCGGGCTGGTCGAAGCGCAGCCCGCTCTGGTAGTCCAGCTTGACGTGCTCCTGCACGCCACGCTGCCAGACGGCCAGCGACCCGTAGCCGGCGCGCAGGTCCGCGGGCAGGTTGGCGTTGCCGCCGAGCACGCCGCTGTCCCAGCCCCGGTCGTCCCGGCCACCCAGCACGCCGAAGGACCAGGCGCTCACGGAGGTGTCCGTGGCCCAGGCGTTGTCGCGGAACTCGCCGACGGTCGTGCCGACGTCGTATCCGGTCGTGTTGGGCCGGTAGACCGGCACGTCGGCCGCACCCGGGGTGAACGCCATGTGGCGCTCCTGGATGGCGGCGCTCATCCCGAGCTGGACGAGCAGCGGGGCAGCGCAGGCGAGGACCGTGGCCGTCGCCGCCAGCGCCCGGATCCGGCGCTGCAGCGCCGGGTGGACGACCCACCCGCGCCGGGCGGCGGCGTCGGCTGCCGCCCGCGGCCGCACCAGCAGGACCACGGCGACGAGCGCGCCGACGGCCAGCGCCGCGGCCAGCGCGTGCCACTTCCACAGCAGCGGGGCGCGCATCATCGCCACCAGGAACTGCAGGCCGAGCAGGCCCGCCGCCAGCGCGACCCGTCGCCGGTCCACCCGCATCGCGGCGGTGAAGGCCAGCACGGCGAGGAGCGCGAAGGACACCTGGACCACGGCCAGCAGCCGCCAGGGCATGCGGAACCCGAGCATGAAGGTGGGCAGCTGGATCAGGAGCATGGAAGCGATCCAGAGGGCGCCCGCCGTCGGGACGCCCCGCCCCCGCACCGCCCGGCGCCAGTCGACCATGGCCAGCAACGGCAGGGCGATGACCGCCGTGCTGAGCGTCGGCACGCTGCCGCCGCCGAGCGTGGTCGTGCCACCCACGAGGACGTCGAGCATGTTGACCCCGCCGCCGGCGGAACCGATCACGTCGCCGGCGTGGGGACGCCACATCCACCGGGCGACGTCGAGCGCGTTGACCAGCGTGGGCACGCTCAGCGCGGCGCCGGCGCCGAGCGCGGCGATCGTCGCGGCGGTCCAGCGGTCCCGGAGCACGGCGCGCCCGCCGTCCCGCCACCGCTCGTAGCCGTGGAGCCCGACCACGACCGGGACGACCGGGAGGATGTAGGGGTTGCCCGAGCAGACGACGGCCGCGGTGGCGAGCCCGACGCCGACGAGGCCGTACCAGCGCCGGGAGCACAGCGCGGCCCACAGCCACACGAGGGCGGCGACGCTCCACATGAGGGGCGACCACGCACTGCCCCACCACAGCAGGAAGCCGCTCGTCGCCGCGCCCAGCGCGGCGGCGACCGCGAGGGCCGGTCGAACCCGGTGCCCCAGCAGCACGGCCACGGCGGAGCTGCCGAGCACGAGCACCGCCAGCCAGGCGTGGACGGTGGCGACGAGCTGCAGGTCCTGCTGCGTGCCGGCCCAGAGCAGGAAGGGCCAGCGGACGACGTCGAGCACGCCGTACTGCATGTCCGCCGTCAGGTTGCCGGCCATCCCCTGGTCGGGGTCGAGCAGGGGCAGCGAGCCCTCGGCCATCCGCCGGCCCAGCCACCACGACATGGGGGCGAACTGGATCTGCGCGTCGTCGATCCAGAAGAAGCGCGGCACGGCGGCCCGCAGCACGGCCAGCAGGGCCACCTGGACGCCGAGGTAGGTCCCGAACGCCCACAGCGCCGGCCGGCGCGCCCACGGCCGCCGGGCCGGGCGGCGGGTGCCGACCGGTCGCGGTGCCGGCCGGCCGTCACCACCGCGCGGGTGCGGGACGCGGCTCCCCACGCGGGGCGCCGGGTGCACCGTGGCAGCCGCGTCCGTGGCGGGATCGGTGGTCAGGCTCATCAAGCACTCCGCATCGGCGCAACGGGGCCCCGTGCCCCCCGGAAGCGCAGGCCGTGCGGCCGCGCACCTACGGGCGCGCCGGTGTCACCTCGCACGCCCGGGACGACGGTAGCGACATGTCGTCACGGATCGCATTCGGACAGGCACGTGAGGTACGCGTGTGACGAGCGAGGTGCTGCGGGTCGCACGGATCACAGCGGCGCCGTCGCGCCGCCGGTGCCGCGGTCGGTCGCGGGCCGCGCCGGGTCAGACGGGGGCGCCGGTCGCCTCGAAGGCCGCCAGCTCCTCCGGCGTCCCGAAGCAGTAGAAGTCCCCGCGCACCAGGCCGACCCGGCGGCCGGCGTCGATGAGCTCGTTGAAGACGAGCGAGACGTAGTACTCCGGCATGGCCGCCCCGATCTGGCGCTCCATCAGCCGGTCGGCGGCCTCCAGGAAGACCCGCGCCGAGGTGAAGGAGTAGACGCCCATGAGCGCGTCGGAGGAGATCGCCTGCTTCTCCGCCGTGCGCACCACGGTGCCGTCCTCGCCGACCTCGGCGAAGCTGTAGCGCGGCTCGGTGGAGTGGAAGGACAGCAGCAGCCCGTCGACGTCCCGGCTCTCGACCGCCGCCCGGAGCACGCGGAAGTACTCGGGGCTGTCGAAGGCGATGTCGCAGTCCATGATCACCAGCGGCTGGTCCGGGTCGAGGTGGTCGCGGGCCTCCAGGCAGGTCTCCACCGCACCCCGGGTGTCGTGGTCGAGCAGCACGATGCCGGCCGAGGGCTCGACCCCGCGCACCCGCGCGGCGAGGTCGAACTCGCGGTCGTTGTCCTCGCGGACCACGACGGTGACGGTCTTGTCGCCCGGCCACGGGTCGAACGACCGCAGCGCCCGCTGGAACATCGGGGTGCCCCCGACCTCGATCAGCGGCTTGGGCGTGGTGATCCCGACCTTGCGGAACCGGGTGCCCAGCCCGCCCATCGGCATCAGCACCTGCAGGGTCGCCATCACTGCACCTCGTCCCACTCGTAGTCGCGGTCCGCGGCCGGGGCGGAGGTCTGCCGGCCGAGCCGCCACAGCGCCAGGTTGCGCAGCGCCGTCCGGAAGATGTTCCAGTTCCGCGCGTTGGACACCTGGTCCTCCTCGCGCCAGGTGATCGGCACGAAGGCGAACCGGACCTTCCGCCGCACCAGGTCGAGGATCAGCTCGTAGTTGAACGTCAGGTGGTTGGCGAAGCGCATGTACGTGCCCGGGTCCAGGTCGCGCAGCGCGAAGAGGTTGAGCCCGGACCCGAGGTCCTGCAGCGGCCGCAGCGCGACCACGCTGTAGACGGTGTTGAGGACGCGGTTGCCCCACACGCGCTTGGCGTCGTAGCCGTGCAGCCGCGAGCGCCGGCTGAACCGCGACCCGAGCACCGTCTGGGTCTCCGGGTGCGCCTGCGCGTGGTCGAGGAGGAGCCCGACCTCGTCGCTCCTGGCCTGGTTGTCGCCGTGGAGGATGACGACGTGGGTGTGACCGGCGGCCCGCGCGTGCTCGAACGCCACCTTGTGCGTACCGCCCAGGCTGTTGTTCTGCCGGTTGCGGAACACCCGCAGGTTGGGCAGCCGGCCGGTGCGCTTGTAGGCCACGGCGCGCTCGAGGGTGTCGTCGGTGCTGCGGTTGTCGATCACCCAGATCTCGGCCACCCGGCCGGCGACCTCGTCGGTGATCTCGTCCAGCACCCGGCCGATCTGGGGCGCGCAGTTGTAGGCCGGGATGGCGATGACCGCGTTCACCGGGTGAGAACCTCCTCGTTGCCCGGCTGCCTGCCGAGCTCGTCGTCGTCCTGCGCGCGCACCGGGAGGTCGTACTGCTCCACGAAGCGGTTGAGGGCCTGGATGCACACCGCGTAGTACTTCAGCACCGTGCCCGGGTTGATGGCCACCCGGTGGGTCAGCATGCGGCCGTAGAACAGGCCGACGTGGAACAGCACCGCCCGCTGCTCGGCCGGCGCCAGCCGCCGGGGCATGACCTCTGTCGCCACGAAGTCGGCGAGCTCGGCGTACCGGGCCGACCGCGCGTCCCGGTAGGTGATCTCGGGGACGCCCGCGTCCGTCGCGGAGAGCACCACCGGGTCCTCGTCGTCGTTGAGGAACTCGTAGCCGTACAGCAGCGACTGCATGTGCCGGGCGAAGTCGATGATCGGCCCGCGGATCTGGTTGTCGTCGGACGGGTCGATGACCAGCACGTCGCGGGTCGGGAGGTCCACGAGGATGTTGTCCACGGTCAGGTCGCCGTGGATGTGCGACGACGAGCGGAAGGTGGCCAGGTCCTCCCACGCCGCCGGGCTGCCCTGGATGCGGGCGAGGACGCGGTCGAAGTTGTCCAGCTCGGTGCCGTTGACGAGGATCCGGTCGCCCTTGAGCGCCTGCGCCAGCGCGGGGTGCGACTCCGCGGCGGCCCGCACCCGCAGCACGAACCGCTCGGTGACGTAGTCGTCGCGCAGCTCCGGCCGCTGCTCCAGCTCGCCCAGCCGGTAGACCCGCGAGTACATGTAGTCCCAGACCTCCGCCAGCTTGGCGCGGCCCTCCGCGAGCGGGTGCTCGTGCACGTACTCGAACAGCGGCACGCTGCTCGGCCGGTACTCCAGGTCGATGGAGTAGTGGTCCGGGGCGTGCTCCTCGCGCAGCACGGTGACGAGCTGGTGGTGGTCGGCCCGCTCGGCCAGCCAGTCGTGCTGGTTCTTCAGCCGGTGCGCGTACTCGGTCGGCACCATCTTCTTCACGAACAGCTCCCCCGAGCCGTTCGTGGCCAGCAGGGTCACCGCGTTCGAGCCGCCCTTGAAGAAGCGCACCAGGCTGACGTTGCCGTTGACCTCCAGCCGGTGCATGACCGTGCTCAGGTGCTGACGCTGGAAGTAGGCGTCCAGGAAGTGGGTCATGGAGCCCGAGATGTCCTGGTCGCGGCCCAGCTTGTTGACGTAGCGGTCCCCCGGGGTGGGCGCGACGCCGGCCAGCGGGTCGCTGGTGCGCTTGGCCCAGTTCACGAACAGCGCGACGACCGCCACGAGGAGCACGGGCACGTTGACCACGACCCACGCCGCGGCGGCGAACAGCAGCACCGTCGCCCCGCCGAGGCCGGTGCTGCCCTCGACGAAGGCCCGGATGCCGTCGACGAACGACCCCGGGGCGCCGTTGCCGATGCTGGGGCTGACCACGCCGGCCGGCGCCGCGGTCGCGAGGACGCCGTCGCGGCCGGACAGCACGGGGAACACGACCGCGACGACCAGCGCGGCCGCGGCGACGTAGCAGGCCCAGGAGGCGAGCGTCAGCACGCCGTAGCGGGCGAGCTGGCGGCGCTGCCGGAGGAAGCGCTGGAAGCCGAAGATGACCGACCACAGCTTGAACCGGGCCCGGTTCTCCAGGTCGCTGTTGAGCCAGGCGGTCATCCGCCAGGCCAGCCGCATGAGGGTGGCGTTCTCCCGGACCAGCGCGGCGAACGAGCCGATCAGCACCAGGGAGACGACCAGCGCCACGACGGCGGCGGCGGGCACGATGCCGGTGACGGGGCCGCCGACGACGGCGAGCAGGACCAGGAAGGCCACCGACACGAGCACGACGTCGATCAGCCGCTCGAGGACGACGGCCAGCAGCGTGTACAGGAAGCTGATCCGCAGCGTCTTGGCGATCAGCCAGGACCGGACGATCTCGCCGACCCGCAGCGGCCACACCACGTTGAACAGGTAGCCGATGGAGAGGTGCCGGAACTGGCCGGCCAGGCTGCCGCGGCGCACGTTGTCGATCGGCACCTTGGTGCGCGCGGCGCGGAGCACGTGCCCGCCCAGCTGGACGAGGCCGGCGACGCCCAGCAGCGCCCAGCCGCCACCGGACAGGCCCGAGGACAGCCGGGACCACAGGTCCTCGAGCGTGGGCCAGGTGAGCAGGAGGAAGCCGGCGAGGGACAGCAGCGCGACGACGATGAGCGCCAGCCGGCCGCGCGAGTAACGGGGAGGAGTCATCAGAAGTGCGGCACCTCGAGCACCATCAGACCTGCCGCGAGAGCTGCCTGCCGCCCCGTCTCGGAGTCCTCGAAGGCCAGGCTCGCGGCGGCGTCAGCGCCCAGCAGCTCCAGCGCGCGCAGGTAGCCCTCCGGGTCGGGCTTGCTGCGGGTGACCTCGTCGCCCCAGACGACGACGTCGAACAGCTCGACCAGCCCGTGGGTCGCCAGGATCTGCCGGCCGTTGCCGGACTTGGCGGTGCTGACCAGGGCGGTCCGGTGGGTGGGCGCGACGAGCCGGAGGAAGGAGATCAGCGCGGCGTTGGCCGACGTCCGGTGCAGCTGCTCGGCGTAGAGCCGGCTCTTGGCCGTCCGGATGGTGTCCACGCCCGAGGGGTCGATGCCCGGCAGCAGGTCGGGGATGAAGTCGCGGGAGTCACGGCCCCACGTCGTGGCGAACTGCTCGGAGGTCAGCTCGTGCCCCGACTCGGCGAACGCGTCCCGGTAGGCCAGGTAGTTGGCCTCCCGCGTGTCGACCAGCGTGCCGTCGAGGTCGAAGAGCAGGGCCTGCACCGACCCACCTGGTGCCATCGAGAACTGCTCCCCCACTGCGTCGGTGCCCCCGTACCCCTCGGCCGGGATGGTGCGCTGCCGGTCCATTCAGGCTCCCGCGCCGTCCCGCGCCGGGGCGGGCCCCGGTGCGACGTCCGCGGACCGCCCGGCGCGGCCGAACAGCAGCTTGCTGGCCGCGAAGTTCGCCGCGAACGACGGTGGCAGCGACACCAACTTACAGACGAACGGTGCCCAGCCGGTCTGCGCGTGGAGGACGTCGATGAGGACCGAGAAGATCGCGATCGACGTGACGTACCAGGCGACGAAGAGCAGGAAGGACGTGCGCGTCCGCCCCCCGGCGAAGGCGTACTTGGTCACGAACAGGTAGACGACGACGACCGCGCAGCCGGCGCTGATGACGTTGGCCAGCCACGGCGGCGCTCCGAGGCGCACCGCGAGGTAGAACAGCCCGAGGTCGACCGCCAGCCCCAGCCCCGAGCCCATGAGGAAGTGCCCGAGCTGGCGCAGCAGCAGGCGCAGGCGGGGGCTCACCGGTCCACCGCCCCGGCGCCCGCGGGCACCTCGGCGTCCCGGCGGCCGGCGAGCACCGCCCACGCCCAGCCCGCCAGGACCAGCACCAGGCCGGCAGCGGTGGCCGGGAGCAGCAAGCGCTCACCGATCGGCGTGTAGGAGATCGCCAGCGTCCCCGAGGTGACCCCGGCGGGCAGCTCCACGCGCAGGACGGCGTCCTCCACGGTGCCCACCTCCACCGGCTCGCCGTCGAGCGTCGCCTCCAGCCCGGGCCAGTACGGGATGCGGAAGGCCAGCCACCCGCCGTCGTCCCCGGTGGAGACCGTGTAGGTCCCCAGGGGTTCGCCGCTGTGGGCCAGCCGCTCGACGTCGGCCTCGGCCACCTCCACGCCGGAGGCGGCCGTGACGCGGCCGGGCAGGTCGTCCTCCCGGCGGTACTCGACGTACTCGTCGCGCTGCTCCCCGACGGTCCACGCGCGGGCGAAGTAGTCCTGGAGCGGCTCGGGGGCGTCCCGGTCGAGCAGGACGGTGTCCTCGCTCATGAGCTCGAGCCAGGAGGTCCCGGTGTCCCCCGCGGGGCTCAGCAGCTCGGCCGAGTCCTCGCAGGTGGCCCCCTCGTAGGTGCGGCACCAGCGCTCGTTCAGGGCGGCGTGCCAGACCGCGTAGGAGCCGGTACCGGTCAGGAAGTCCGCCACGAGGTTGCCGTTGCTGCGCAGCACCCCGTCCGACCAGCCCATGTCGCCCTCGAAGCCGTAGGTGATCACGGTCGCGGAGCCGTCGGTCCCCAGGGACCGCTCCTCGTACGCCGCGACGGTCGTGCCCAGGTCGCGCCCGGGTGGCAGCGAGCGGAAGGGGACGCCGGCCTCCGCGGTGACCCCGTCGAGCGCGTTCCGCCGCTCCTGCAGGGAGACCATCATCTGCTCCCCCAGGAACACCGTGCCCCAGCTGATCGCGACCACCACCGCGCTCGCGGCCCACGTGCGGCGGCGATCGGCGCGGGCGGGCCCGCGCAGGGCCACGACCAGCGCGGCCACCGCGACGGCGGTCAGCACCCCCGCGAGGACGTGCCACCTCAGGAACACCGGCGCCCGGAAGGTGGCCAGCAGCGTCTGCGCGAGCACCAGCGCCCCCGCCGCGACGAGCCGGCCCCGGGTGAACCGCGGCGCCGCCCGCAGCCCGATCAGGACCAGCAGCGGCAGCACGACCTGCACGACGACCAGGTACCGGAAGGGGTAGCGGAACATCGCCACCACGGTGGGCAGCTGGGTGAAGACGACCGCGAGCAGGTAGACCACGCCCGCCGTGACCACGCCCGGTGACCGGATCGCCCGGCGCCACTCCACGAAGGCGACCGCGGCGACGGCGACGACCAGCGTGTACATGGCCGGCACGAGCGGCACCGTGCCGCCGAAGGAGTTGGTCTGGCCCAGCAGGGTCGGCCCGCCCAGCAGCACGTCGGCCAGGTTGGTCACGCCGAAGGCGGCGTTCCCGATCACCGGGTCCGGGTCGAGCCGGGACATGTAGGAGGACAGCTCCACCGTCGTCAGCAGGGTGGGCAGCGCGATGAGCAGCCCGCCGAACGCCGCGGCGATGCGGGCGACCCCGAGGGGCCGGAGGAGGACCCGCCACGTGCCGCCGTCGCGGATCTGCTCGAACGCCTGCCCGCCGACGAGCGCGAGCGCGAAGAAGAGGACGTAGGGGTTGCCGGAGGCCAGCAGCGCCCAGGTGCTCAGGCCGAGCACCAGGGGCCCGACCCGGCGCGGCACCGCGAGGCCCCACCAGAACCAGGGCAGCCAGGCGACGCTCCACATGAGCGGCCACCAGGAGCCGCCGTACCAGAGGAAGAAGCCGCTGGAGGCCACGCCCAGCGCCCCGGCCACGGCGAGCCAGCCGGGCACGCCGTAGGAGCGGAGCACGGTGAGGACACCGGAGCCGAGCAGGATGACGCACAGGGCGGCGAAGCCCCAGGAGAGCACGAGGAAGTCGTCGGTGAGGCGGGAGAGCGCCATCAGGCCCCAGTGCAGCGGGTCGAGGGCGCCGTACTGCATGTCCGCCGCGAGGTTGCCCGCCATCCCGAGCTCGGGGGCCATGAGCGGGGGCCGGCCGCCCTCGAGATGCTGCCCCATCCACCACAGCATCGGGCCGAACTGGCCCTGGGAGTCGTCGAGCCAGAAGAACCGGGGAGCCAGCCGGGCGAGCACGAGGAGCTGGAGGAGCTGGAGCAGCAGGTAGGCCGCGTACGCGCCGAGCGCCCCACCGGGCCGCGAGCGACGGGCCGCCTCCGGCGCCGATGCCCCCGAGGCCGGCTGCACCGGGGGGCGGGCCGGCCGGCCCAGCTGCTGGGTGTGTGCGGTCACGTCCCGACCTTCTTCTCCGACGCGGAGCGCCGGGTGCGACGACTCCGGCAGCGCGTCCGCGGGTCTGCCCGCCCGCACGGCTGCCCGTACCGAGACCCGACTGTAACTGCGCGACGCCGTCGGACTGCGAGGCGAGCAGCCCAGGTGCAACCCTCTCCCCGTGCACCACACGACTCCCTCGGCCCCCGCCGACCTGCTCGCGGCGGCGCTGCGCGCGGCGCCGGCGGCACCGCTGCTGACCCACTACGACGACGCCACCGGCGAGCGGATCGAGCTGTCCGCCACCACGCTGGCCAACTGGGTGGCCAAGACCGCCAACCTCCTCCAGGACGAGTTCGACGTCGGCCCGGGCAGCACCGTGGCGGTCGCGCTGCCGGTGCACTGGCAGACCGCGGCGGTGCTGCTCGCGGTCTGGAGCTGCGGGGCCACGGTGCTCGACACCGCCACCGAGGACGACGACCGGGTCGCCGAGGCCGACGTCGTGCTCGCCGCCCAGGACCGGCTCGGACCGCTGGAGGACGCCGGGGTGCCCGAGCTGGTGGGCCTGTCGCTGCACCCCCTCGGTGCGGGCATGACCGGCTACGCCGGCCCGGCGCGCGACTTCGCGCTCGAGGTCCGGGTGCAGGGCGACGTCTTCACCCCCTACCAGCGCCCCGACCCGGCGGCGCCGGGGCTGCGGCTCGGTGGGCTGACGCTCGCCCTCGGCGAGCTGACCGCCGCCGCGGCGGAGCTCGCCGGCCGACTGGGCATCGCGGCCGGCGACCGGGTCCTGCTCGACGAGGCGACCGCGACCGAGGCGGGCCCGGTCGCGTGGCTGCTGGCGCCGCTGGCCGCCGGGGCCTCGCTGGTGCTGTGCCGCAACCCCGACCCGGCGCTCCTCGGCCGGCGGGCGGAGACCGAGCGGGTCACGGCCACCCTCGGCGGGGACGTCCCGGGCGTGCGGCGGCTCGGCCGCCCGGCCTGACCCCGGTCCGCCGGCAGGTGCACGCGTGACCTTCTCCGTCCTCGCCCGGGACCCGCGCACCGGGGACCTCGGGATCGCGGTCGCCTCCTGCATCCTCGCCGTCGGCCGGGTGGTGCCCGCCGCGCGCCCGGGGGTCGGGGTCGTGGCCGTCCAGGCGCGCAGCCCGCGCGGGCTGCGCGGCGTCCTCCTCGAGGGGCTGGCTGCCGGCACCGCACCCGCGGACCTCGTCCGGCGCGCCGCGCACGCCGCGGAGGACGCCGACCGGCAGATCGCCGTCCTCGACGTCGCCGGCGGGGTGGCCGCCGACACCGCTCCCGGGTCGTTCCCCGTGAGCGGCCACCGGGTCGGCCCGGGGTTCAGCGTGCAGGGCAACATGCTCGCCTCCGACGCGGTCCTGCCGGCGATGGCCGAGGGGTTCGCCGGCAGCGACGGGGCGCTCGCCGACCGCCTGCTCGCCGCACTGGCCGCGGGCGAGGCCGCCGGCGGCGACCTCCGGGGCCGGCAGTCGGCGGCGCTGCTCGTGGTCGGCGGCACGCCCGTGAGCCCCGAGGACGACGGGGTGCGCACGGACCTGCGGGTGGACGACTCGGGTGACCCGGTCGCCCAGCTCCGGGTGCTGCGCAACCTGCAGCGGGCCTACGACGAGCGGGACTACGAGACCCTCGCCGTCTTCGCACCCGAAGGCGCCCGCGACCTCTACGCTGCACTGGCCGCCTCGCAGCGGGGCGACCGCGCGGGCCTGCGCCGGGCGCTGACGGCCATGCGGGAGCGGCCGGGGTGGGCGGCCTGGCTGGCGGGGATGGCCGGCGACCCCCGGGTCGCCGCGCTCTCCCGGGTGCTCGCCGGCCCGTTCCCGGAGGGGGACCACCGCGGCCGGCAGGCGGGGGTGCGGGCGGACGACGTGGCGGGCGAGCACGGAGGGGACGGCGGCTGATGGTGGAACTGGTGCCCGTGGGCCCGGAGGACCGCGACCGGTTGCGGGAGTGGCGCAACGACCCCGAGGTCGCCCGGTTCATGTACACGACCCACGAGATCGGCGCCGAGGAGCACGCCCGCTGGTTCGCGGGGCTGCTCGCCGACGACCGGCGGCGCGCCTGGGTCGTCCGCATGGACGACCTCCCCGTCGGGGCGGCGTTCGTCACCGACATCGACCGCGAGAACCGGCGGGCGACCTGGGCCTTCTACCTCGCCGACCCGCGCACCCGCGGCCGCGGGGTCGGCAGTGCGGTGGAGTTCCTCGTGCTCGAGCACGCCTTCGGCGAGCTGGGGCTGCACAAGCTGTGCTGCGAGGTCCTGTCGTTCAACGAGGCCGTCGTCGCGATGCACACCAAGTTCGGGTTCCGCCCGCAGGGGGTCCTGCAGGACCACTACCGCCGCGACGGCGAGTGGGTGCACGTCCACCAGTTGGCGATGTGGGCCGGCGACTGGGCCGAGCGGCGGGCCGGCTTCGAGGAGAAGCTGCGCGCCCGCGGCCTGCTCGCCTGAGGTGACGGCCGCCCCGCTCCGGTCCGGCCGGCGCGTGCGGGTGCTCTGCGAGGCGTCGTCGACGACGGGCCTCGGGCACTTCGTCCGCTCGGTCGCGCTGGCCCGCGCCCTGACCGCGCGCGGCGCGGAGGTGGAGGTGCTGCTGCGCCCCGACGCGCTCTCCCGCGCCCGGGAGGCGGTCACCGCGGCCGGGCTCGACCTCGGGACCGGGGACTGGGACGCCGTCGCGCTGCCGTCCGACCGGCCGGTCGACGTCGTGGTGGACAGCTACCGCGTCACCGGCGCGTGGCTGGCGGCGCTGCACGGGGCGCTGCGCGCGGCCGGCGGACGCCTCACGGTGGTCGACGACCTCGCCGACCGCGCGTTCACCGCCGACGTCGTCGTCAACCAGAACCTGGGGGCCGAACGGCTGCCCTACCCCGGCGCCGGCACCGTGCTCGCCGGGCCGGTGCACG
Organism: Blastococcus sp. MG754426; assembly: GCF_021699055.1. Classification (GTDB taxonomy): domain Bacteria; phylum Actinomycetota; class Actinomycetes; order Mycobacteriales; family Geodermatophilaceae; genus Blastococcus. The sequence goes on from NZ_SSXC01000076.1 coordinate 18,463, forward strand.
CGCTGCTGCGCCCGGAGTTCCCGGCGACACGCGCCGCGGCGCTGGCCTCGGCGCACCGGCTGCCCGACGTCCCCCGCTCGGTCCTGGTCCTCTTCGGCGGCACCGACCCGTCGGGCATGACCGGCCCGGCGGCGCACGCCGCGCTCGCCGCCTTCCCCGGCGCCACGGTGCGGGTGATCCACCCCGCCGAGACCGCGCCCGACCCGGAGCTCGCCGCCCACCCGCGGGTGGAGCTGCTGGGCCCCCGGCCGGAGGTGCACCGGGACATGCTGGGCGCGGACCTGGTGGTCACCGCCGGCGGAACCACGCTGTGGGAGCTCTGCTGCCTGGCGCGGCCGGCCGCGGTGGTCGCGGTGGCCGGCAACCAGACGGCGGTCTACGACGGCATGGGCGCCGGGGGGTACGTGCTCCCGCTGAGCCGCGCGCCCGAGCGCTCGGTCCCCCGCCTGGCGGCTCGGCTCGCCGAGCTCACCGGACCGGGGCGGCTCCGGGAGGTCGCGCTCGCCGCCGCCACCGTCACCGACGGCAGCGGGACCACCCGCGTGGCCGAGGTCCTGCTGGCCTGAGCACGCCCGGCGCGGCCGGTAGCGGTCACCGTGCGTGCGCGTCCGACGGCGCTGTCGCACGACCCGCGGCGGAACAAGATGACGCCCCGCCGGATCTGGCAAGTGCTGCCGGATCGATACCACGCAGTTCAGCGATCAAGCGATTTCCTGGCCATGGCAGTCCCGTTCGTGTCGGCGGAATCTCACAGCTCCACCCCGACACAGGAGAACCGACATGAAGAAGATCGCCCGACCGCTCGTGCTCGCCCCGCTGGCGTTCCTGGGTGTGCTCACCTTGACCGCTCCGGCCTCCGCCGCCACCCCGTACTGCGGCCTCACGTGGGGGTCGACCGCCGAGGCCGGACCCACCGCGCACGCGACCGGCGCGGAGCTCGAGGCCGTCCGGACCGGCCAGCACGCGTGCTTCGACCGGATCGTGCTGTCGCTGCGCAACGGCTCGTCCGACCTGGCCTACACCGTGGGGTACGGCCCCGTGCGCGGCGTCGCCTCCGGCGACCTGGTGCCGGTCGCCGGTGGTGCGTCGCTGCGGATCAGCGTCCTGGCGGACGGGACGGACCTCCCCCTGGGCGACCCGCGGCAGCTGGCCGCGGTCGACGGTTACCGCACCTTCCGCCAGGTCGTGTGGGCCGGGTCCCAGGAGGGCGAGACGGTGATCGGCCTGGGCACACGGGCCAGGCTGCCGTTCCGCACCTTCCTGCTCGCCGGGCCCACCCGGCTGGAGACCCGGCTGGTGGTCGACGTCGCGCACGCCTGGTGACGTCCGCACCCCGCTCCCGTCCGGCCGGCCGGTCCCGCTGCGGGGCCGGCCGGTCTCAGCGGCGCTGGAGGCGCTCGGCGAGACGCACGAGGTCCTCCGTCGTCGCGCCCCTCATCGCCCTCGCCGTCACCGGCGCCCCCATCCGCGCGAACCCGCTCGGCGCACCCCGGTTGCGCAGCCCGTCGAGGTGCCGCCGGGCACCGACTCAGGTGCAGGTGGTCTCCATCGGGAACGGCCCGTCGGCACTGCACATCACCAGGCGCTCGCCCGTGACGAGCTCGACGACCTCGCAGGTGTAGCGCAGCGTCCGCCCCAGGAAGCGGGCCACGAACTCCACCCTCGAACCGACCGCGTCCGGGGGCGGGGTCCGCCAGCCGACCGACACGACGTCGGCGTACCACTGCGGCGCATTGCCCGGGTCCCCGGCGTAGGACGCGACGACCTCGCGGGGGTGCGGGATCACGGCCTCCACGGCGACGTCGACGTCCATGCCCCGAGCATGCGCCCCGCGGCGCGGGCCGGCGAACGTCGATCAGCAGCGGAACGCTGCGGCCGGGACGGAGCCTCCCGCTGGACCGGTCACGCTCCACCTCCTGGACCTCGCCTCGAGGTCCCCGGGGGCACCGATCAGCTGCACCACCACGAGCCCCCGTCACTCCGTCGCGGCGGCGCGGGCCCGGTCGGCAGCTGCACCACGGCATACCCCCCGGGGAATGCACGCCGTGGTGCTACCGTTGGCCTGGCATACCCCCCCGGGTATATCGGCCCAGACCCCCAGGAGTTGACGTGATCCCCGAGATCGACCAGAACGCCTTCGCCGCCCGGCTCGCCGAGGGCGACGCCCTCGTCGTCGACGTGCGCGAGGCGCGCGAGTACCGCCCCGGCCACGTCCCCGGCGCGCAGAACCTGCCACTGAGCGTGCTCCCGGCCCGCCTCCCCGAGCTGCCGAAGGACCGACCGGTCTACGTCATCTGCCAGGCCGGCGGGCGCAGCGCCCAGGCCACCGCGCTGATGCGCGCGGTCGGCATCGACGCCACCAGCGTCACCGGCGGCACCGGCGCCTGGATCGAGTCCGGCCGCCCGGTCGCCACCGCCGCCTGACCTGGATCACGCCACCACGGTCCCGAGAGGAATCCCGATGACGATCACCGTCCTCCCCCTGGACACCCCCGGCCTGGGCGACCGCACCTACATCGCCCACGACGGCGAGGTCGCGCTCGTGGTCGACCCGCAGCGCGACTACGACCGCGTGCTCGGCATCGCCGAGGCCGCCGGCGTC
>NZ_SSXC01000077.1 GCF_021699055.1 Blastococcus sp. MG754426
CGCCGGCTCGGCGGCCTCGCAGTCCTCGACCGTGGGCCGGGTGAGCGTGTAGTCGGCCAGGTCGTCCACGAAGGTCACGCCCGAGCCGTCGCGGGCGGTGAACTCCAACCGCGGGTCGATGGTCTCGCCGGGAGCGACGTCGCCGGTGCGCAGCACCACGCTCGCGTAGGGCTCCAGGACGGCGTCGTCCTCACCGGACGGCGTCCGTCCGGTGGCGAGGACGACGACGTAGGGGGCGCTGCCGGCGACGACCTCGACCACGATCCCGCCGGGGCGGCAGCTGGGGCCGTGGGTCACGCGGGCGTCGGGACGCGCGGGGTCGTCGACCGCGCGCGCCGGGGCGGCGCCGGAGACGGCGAGGCCCAGGAGGACGACGAGGAGTCCGGTCACCACACCGGCGGGGAGGGCACCGCGGGCCACCCGCGCCGACGTCTCCCGCGCCGGCCCGGCGATCTGCCCCGAACCGCTGTTCAGCCCTGCTCCCCCTGTTTCCGGTGCACCTGAGTTCCGAGGATGAGGGAAGTGACGCTTCGTTGCCAGCCCGTTACGAGCGTGTCGCGCGTGTCGTGCGGCGTGTCGCCAGATTCCCCGCTGCTCCCCCTCCCCGTGAACCACGGGACCGTGCGATCTCATCCCGGCCCGGTACCCGCGGTCGGCCGCTCGCACCCCCCGATCGGGGCGACCGCCCCGCCCTGCGTCATCGGCCGTGAGGCCGGTCACTACGGTGACCGCGTGGACGAAGCGGGCGCCGGCCGACGGCGGCAGAACGAGGTGTACCGGGCCGGCGTGTACGGCCGATCCCCACGGGTGCCGGTCGGCATCCGCCGGCTGCAGGAGCGCGCCAAGCGGGCGCTGGACGCCCGCGCCTACGCCTACGTCGCGGGTGGCGCCGGCGACGAGGTGACCCAGCGCGCCAACCGCGCCGCCTTCGACCGGTGGGCCGTGGTGCCGCGGGTGCTGCGCGACGCGAGCGTCCGGGACACCTCCGTGGAGCTCTTCGGCCGCCGGCTGCCCGCCCCGCTGCTGCTGGGGCCGGTCGGGGCGCTGGAACTGGTGCACCCGGAGGCCGACCTCGCCGTCGCACGGGCCGCTGCCGCCACCGGCGTGCCGATGGTCTTCTCCAACCAGGGCTCGCGCTCGATGGAGGAGTGCGCGGCCGCGATGGACGGCTCGCCGCGGTGGTTCCAGCTGTACTGGTCGACCTCCGACGAGCTCGTGGAGAGCCTGGTCCACCGCGCCGAGAAGGCCGGCTGCGACGCCCTGGTGGTCACCCTCGACACCACGATGCTCGGCTGGCGCCCGCGCGACCTCGACCTGGGCCACCTCCCGTTCGCGCTGGGCAAGGGCATCGCGCAGTACACCTCCGACCCGGTGTTCCGCCGGCTGGTCGAGGAGCGGGCCGCCGCGGCCGGCCCCCGCGACGCGCAGCCGCGGCCCACCCCGGCCGCCGTGCGGGCGCTGGTCACGATGGCGCGTGCGTGGCCGGGGTCGTTCCGCGAGAACCTGCGCTCGCCGCTCCCCCGCGCGGCCGTCGAGACCTTCCTGGCCATCTACTCGCGGCCCTCCATCAGCTGGGACGACCTCGCCTGGCTGCGCTCCCGCACGAAGCTGCCGATCCTGCTCAAGGGCGTGCTGCACCCCGACGACGCCCGGCGCGCGCTCGACGAGGGCATGGACGGCGTCGTGGTGAGCACCCACGGCGGGCGCCAGGTCGACCGGTCGATCGCCGCGCTCGACGCACTCCCCGACGTCGTGGCGGCGATCGGCGACCGCGCGCCGGTGCTGCTCGACAGCGGCATCCGGAGCGGCGCCGACGTCTTCACCGCCGTCGCCCTGGGGGCCCGGGCGGTGCTGCTCGGGCGGCCGTTCGCCTGGGGACTCGCCCTGGCCGGCGAGGCCGGGGTGCGCCAGGTCATCGAGGACGTCGTCGGCGAGTTCGACCTGACGCTGGGCCTGACGGGCCACACCGCCGTCGACCAGCTCGGCCCGGAGATCCTGCGCCGCGTCGGCTGATCGTTCCGGGCGGTCCCGGGCCGCGGGTTGACGGCACCTGTGAGCTGGGTCACAGTAGGGACGGGCGGGGGAAGCCGGGAAGACAGTGGCTACCCACCGCTGGGTAGACCGACCAACGCGGCCAAACCGCCAGGACCGGCCCCCCGCCCCTCCAGCCCTACTGCACCGCGTCCGGCGGCGGCTGCGGCGGCTCGGGCTCCGACGGCGGCGGCTGCGGCGGCTCGGGCTCCGACGGCGGCGGCTGCGGCGGCTCCGGCTCCGACGGCGGCGGCTGCGGCGGCTCCGGCTCCGACGGCGGCGGCTGCGGCGGCTCGGGCTCCGACGGCGGCGGCTGCGGCGGCTCCGGCTCCGACGGCGGCGGCGGCGGCTCCGGCGCAGGCGGCGGCTCCGGCTCCGACGGCGGCGGCGGCTCCGGCGCAGGCGGCGGCTCCGGCTCCGGCGCAGGCGGCGGCTCCGGCGCAGGCGGCGGCTCCGGCGCAGGCGGCGACGGGGGTTCCGGCGCAGGCGGCGGCTCCGGTGCGGGCGGCGGCGGAGGCGGCGGGGGCGGTGCCCAGCGGGCTCCGTTGCTCACCAGCACCGTCACGGTGGCGCCGCGGTCCAGCACCGTGCCCGGGCCCGGGTCGACACCCAGGACCGTGCCCGGCGGCCGGCCGCTGTCGACCCGCACCAGCGAGGCGCCGAGGTCACGGGCGCCGAGCAGCCCCCGGCAGCGGGAGACCGAGCGGCCGGCGCACCCGACGGGCACCGCCTCGCGCGTGCCCTGCACGAACGCCGGGTCGGCCGGCGCGAAGGGCACCGGCTCGCGGGCACCCAGGACCGGCGCCATCGCGTCGTGCCAGATCCCCGCGGGGATGCCCCCGCCGAAGCTGCCGACGTCCTCGTTCCGCTGCGGGTTGTAGATCATGACGGCGGCCGCCAGCTGCGGCGTGTACCCGACGAAGGTGGCCGAGAAGGTGTCCTGCGTCGTCCCGGTCTTCCCGGCGATCTGGTGCCCCGGCACGTAGGCGCGTCGGCCGGTCTGACCGGGGAAGCCCGGCTCGACGTCCTTGCGCAGGGCCTGGTTCAGGGTGTTCGCCAGCCCCGGGGCGACCACCTCGCCCTCGCACCGCGGCCCGCCGAGCGGCTGCCCGTCCTCCCCCAGCAGCGGCTCCCCGGAGCGGTCGAGCACGCGCTGGATCGGCGAGGGGTCGCACCGGGTGCCGCTCGCGGCCAGCGTCGCGTAGGCGTTGGTGAGGTGCAGCGGGCTGGTCGCCTCGGCACCGAACGTGAAGGAGCCGCGGTTCTCGGCGACGACCTGGTCGGCGACCGGGTCCAGCGAGGCCAGCCCCAGCCGCTGCGCCATCCGCACCGGCGCCTCGACGCTGCCGAGCTGGTCCTCCAGCGCGAGGAAGTAGGTGTTCGAGGACATGTAGAGCGCCTGCTCCATGTCCAGCCGCTCCCGGTAGCGCCCGGCGTTGCTCACCTCGTAGGGCTCGTCGCCGTCGCGGTACACCGTCGACTCGTACGGGTCGGGCGTGGTGATGACGTGGTCGAGACCCAGCCCCTGCTCGAGCGCCGCCGCCGCGGTGAACACCTTGTACGTCGAGCCGGAACCCTGCCCGGCCACCTCCGGCAGGTTCACCACGGTCTGCGTCGGATCGGCCTCGTCGCTGCCGTAGGTCCGGTTCACCGACATCGCCAGCACCCGGCCGGTGCCGGGCTCGACGGCGGTGTAGACGGCCGCGCGCGGGTCCTCGAGCGCCAGCGCCTGGCGGACGGCGGCGTCCCCGGCCTGCTGGACGGCCGGGTCCAGCGTCGTCTCGACGGTGAGCCCGCCGGTCTCGATCGTCTCCTGGTCGATGCCCAGCGTGCCGGTGAGGTAGCGGAGGGCGTAGTCGCAGAAGAACCCACCGATCCGGGCCTCCTGGCAGCCGCGCGGCGGCCCCTCGCCAGGGCTGAGCACCACCGGCTCGCGGCGCGCCTCGGCGACGGCGGCGGGGTCGGCCAGCCCGAGGTCGGCCATGCGGCCCAGCACGACGTCGCGGCGCTCGGTGGCCCGCTCCGGAGCCGTGAACGGGTCGTACTGGGCCGGGCTCTGCACCAGCCCGGCGAGCGTGGCCGCCTGGGCGAGGGTCAGCGCGTCCGGGGTCACGCCGAAGTAGGTCTGGGACGCCGCGGCGACGCCGTAGGCCCCGGCCCCGAAGTAGACCCGGTTCAGGTAGCGGGTGAGGATCTCGTCCTTGCTGTACTCCTGCTCCAGCGCGAGGGCGAGCTGGGCCTCCCGCAGCTTGCGGGCGATGCTCTCGTCGGTCGCGGCCTGCCGCGCGTCGGGGTCGGTCGCCGTCTGCAGGCGGATCTGCTTGACCAGCTGCTGGGTGAGGGTCGATCCGCCCTCGACCACCTCGCCGGCGCTGAGGTTGCGCAGCAGCGCACGGGCCAGGCCCTGGCCGTCGACGCCGCTGTGCGAGAAGAAGCGGCTGTCCTCGATGGCGACGAGCGCGTCCTTCATCACCGGGGCGATCGCCTCGCCGGGGACCACCGTGCGGTTGCGCCGGTAGAACTCGGCGATGAGGGAGCCGTCCGCGGCCAGCACGCGGGTGTTGCCCGGCGGCGTGCGGTCGAGCAGGTCGTCGCCGACCGGGCGCAGCACGTCCGTACCGGCGCGCGTGGCCAGCGTCGCCCCGCCCACGACCGGCAGCGCGAAGCCGGCGACCAGCGCCCCGCCGAGCACGACGGCCAGGGTCAGCTTCAGCAGTGCGCGCCCCCGGCGGCGGCGCGGGACGGGGGTCTCCTCCACCCCGGGCAGCGGCAGGCCGTCGCGGACGGAACGGGGCGACACGGATCTCCTCGGCGCAGGGGGCAACGGCGGCTCCCGCGGGCGGGACCCCGTTCCTCGTTACCCCTCGGATCGCGCGACGCCATCCGGGGGACCGGTTCGTCACGCGATCGCAAAGTCCCCGGGCGCGGCTCCGGGGGCCGGTCCCGCGGTCCACCCGGCCCTGGCGGACCCCTCGGACGCGAGCTCGACCCCCGGAGCGGGCGGGCTCAGTCGGCGGAGAGCACCAGGGGCTCGTCCACCACCTCCCGGCGGGGCACCGGGACGGCCGCGGCCGGCGGCACGGGGACCGGCTCGTGGCGGACCGACGGCAGCCAGGCCAGCCAGCGCGGGAGGTACCAGTTGCGCTCACCCAGCAGCTGCATCACGGCCGGCAGCAGCAGCGCCCGGACGACGGTGGCGTCCAGCAGCACCGCGACCGCCAGGCCCAGCCCGATCTGCTTCATGCTCGTCATCGACAGCGTCACGAAGGTCAGGAAGACGAAGACCATGATCACCGCGGCGCTGGTGACCACCCCGGCCGAGGAGGTGATGCCCTGCGCGACGGCGTCCCGGGTGGCCAGGCCGCGGTCCCGGGCCTCGCTGATCCGGCTGAGGATGAAGACGTGGTAGTCCATCGACAGGCCGAAGAGGATCACGAACAGGAACAGCGGGATCCAGTTCACGATCGCGCTGGTGCCGTCCAGGCCGATGAGCCCCGCGCCGACGCCCTCCTCGAAGACCAGCACCATCACGCCGTACGCGGCGGCCACGCTCAGCAGGTTCAGCACGATCGCGGTGACCGCGACGGTGACCGAGCGGAACGAGACCAGCAGCAGCAGGAAGGCGAGCACCAGGACGAAGCCGAACACCCACGGGGTGCGCTCGGCCATCAGCTCGTCGAAGGCCACCGAGTACGCGGTGCCGCCGCTGACGACGGCGGTCACGCCGTCCAGCGCGCCCACCGTCGCGGGCACCAGCTCGTCGGCCAGCGTCGCCAGGGCGTCGCGGGACGCCTGCTCCTCGCCGTCGCCGACCAGCGGCACGCTGACCACCGCGACGGTGCCGGTCGCGCCGGCCTCGACGGCGATCGGCTCGTTCATCTGCCCGCTGGCCAGGGCGCGCTCGCGCAGCTCGGCGATGGCGGCCTGCACCTGCGGGGCGGTGACGTCGGGCGCCTCGATCACCACCTCGGCCGGTGAGGGCCCGCCGGGGAACGCCTCGGTGATCCGGTTGTAGGTCTGGATGACGGCGAGGTCCTGCGGCAGGTCCTGGACGCCCTCGGCGCGCAGGTCCATCGACGCCGCGGGCACGGCGAGCCCGACGAGCACCCCGCCGGCGACGACGGCGGCCACCAGCGGCCGGCGCAGCACCGCGCCGAGGACGACGGGCCAGAAGCGGCCCGGCCGGTCGGCGGCGCGGCTGCGCAGGAACGGCAGCCGGCCCTTCTCCACCCGGTCGCCGAGCCAGGCCATCATCGCCGGCAGCACGGTCAGCGAGCCGAGCACCGAGCAGGCGACGACCAGGATGGTGGCGGAGGCGACGCCGGTGAACACCGAGAACCCGGTCAGGAACATGCCGGCCATGGCCACCACGACCGTGATGCCGGAGATGAGCACCGAGTGGCCCGAGGTGGCGGCGGCGACGTCGAGGGCGTCGACCGGACCGGCACCCTTGGCCCGCTCCTCGCGCTCCCGCTTGAGGTAGAAGAGGGAGTAGTCCACGCCGACGGCCAGGCCGATGAGCAGCATCACGATCTGCGCGGTCTGGTCGACGTGCCAGATCTGGCTGGTGAGGCTGAGCAGCCCGAGGGCCCCGACGAACGCCGAGAGCGCGAACACCAGCGGCAGCAGGGCGGCCACCAGCGCCCCGAAGGTCAGCAGCAGCACCGCGAGGATGATCGGGATCGACAGCAGCTCCGCGCGCTGGAAGTCGGCGTCGAGGGTGTCCGACAGCGCGAGGTCGGCGCTGGTGCCGCCGAACTGCTCCACGCGGACGTCGTCGTGCTCGGCGGCCACCGCGGCGACCACCTCCTGCACGGGGGCGATCTGCTCGGCGGCGTCGTCCGGGTCCCCGGCGAGGTCGAAGGTGACCAGCGCCGAGCGGCCGTCGGCGGAGACCAGCGGGGCGCCGTCGAGCGGGCTGACCAGGTTCGCGACCTCCGGGGTCGCGCGCAGCTCGCCGACGAGGTCGGTGAGCGCGGCGGTGGCGGCGGCCTCGGGGACGTCGGCCTCCCGCTGCACCAGGACCATCTCCGAGGCCGGCTCCTCCCAGCCGTTGTCGGCGAGGATCTGCTGCGCCCGGGCCGGCTCGCCGAGGGTCTGCTCGGCGGAGGTCAGCTGGGCCTGCGGCACGAACGCGCCGACGGCGACGGCCGCGAGCACGAAGGCCAGCCAGCCCAGCACCGCCGTCCTCCGGTGCCGTGCGCTCCACCGGCCGACCCGCCCCGCGAGGTTGCGGGATCCATCCATCGTCGTCTCCTGTCCGTGTGCGGGTGTCCGCAGGCCAATGTGCTGGCCGGGCGGGCGTGCGCCCATCCCGCCAGCTGGCCGTTCGGGGGTCGGGCCGGCCCGACCATCGGGCCGCGTCCCGTCGGCCGAGAGACTTCCGGAGGAGGCGTGGCGGAACATCGGAGAAACCCCTGAGCCCGTCCCTGATCTTGATCGGGGGCGCGCGCGGGGGTCCGCTCCGGGGGGGTCGGTCCGGCGGCGCGCGCACCCCGGTGGCGCGACGGAGCAGGGGTCAGCCGGCCGGCCGGTGCAGCCTGTTCAGCGGGGCGACCGACTCCAGCGTGGGGCCGTACCCGATCGGCGCGTGCTGCAGGTAGTGGCTCCGGGCGGTGCCGGCCGCCGAGTAGATCCCCTGCTTGATGTAGACCGACTGGCCGGTGTACAGGGTGGCGGCGTTCTCCGACAGCACCTTCTCCCCCTGGTGCCAGACCTCGACGAGGCCCGTCGCCGGGTCCGGGGACCACACGAAGCGGACGGTGAGGTCGTTCCAGGCACCCTTGTCGATCGGGCCCAGGTCGAAGGTCTCGACGTACTGCGCGTCACCCGCGACCCGCCCACCGGTGCCGCCGCGGACGTCGACCATCAGGTGCTCGCGGACGTCGGACCAGAAGTGGACGTTCGGGTTGCCCGAGTTCACCGTCTGGTGCCACTGGGTGAAGATCAGGAACTGGCCGCGCTCGTCCCAGTCGTGATCGGCCGGGAAGAACGTCGACCAGGCCCAGTACTGCTCGTCGCCCGGCTGGACGTCCCCGGAGTCGGCGATCGAGTCGCGGACCTCCGACCGCAGGGTGCCCGTGGTCCCGTTCCAGCCGGTGTCCCCGGGGTGGACGGTGAAGAAGGCGGTGCGGGAGCTGCCGGGGTACGGGTTCTCCGTGGTCACGCCCTGCGCCTCGGGCCGCAGGGAGTGGACCTCGTCCCAGGGGTCGGGGAGCAGGGTGGCGGCGTCCTCGTAGTCCCAGACCCGGGTGGGCACGGGTGCGGGCGCGGCGAGCTCCGGCTCCGCGGGCGGCGGCGTGGCCGGGTCCGTGGGCTCGGTGGTCGGCGTCGTGGGCTCGGTGGTCGGCGTGGTCGGGTCCGTGGGCTCCGTCGTCGGGGCCGTGGGCTCGGTGGTCGGCGTCGCGGGCTCGGACGGCGGCGTCGTCGGCGTCGCGGGTTCCGTCGTCGGCGTGGCCGGCTGCCCGCCCGGGAAGACCTGCACCACCTCGCTGCGTGCGCCCTCCCTCTTCGCGGCGTCTCGGGCGACCACCACGAAGGAGAAGGCCGGCGTCGAGAGCGGCAGGCGCGCCGACGTCCACGTCGTGCGGCTGGTGGAGCCGACCACGCGCCCGGCGTCGCTCCGGGTGACGTCGAGGACGACGTAGTCGCGCGCCCCGGGAACGCCGGACCACCGGAGCACCGCCCGCTGGGCGGCGACCGCGCCGGTGACGTCGGCCGGCGCGGGGAGCACGCCCGCGACCTGGACCTGCGATGCCGCCGGCCGGGGGGCGGCGAGGGCGGAGCCGGCGAGCGGCGTGCCACCGAGCAGGGTCATGGCGGCCAGGGCGGCGAGGTGGCGCTTGTTCACGACGTCGGTCCTCGGATCGGCGGAGCGCGGCTGGCCCGGCATCGGGACGGCGAGGAGGAGCCGCGGCGGTCGCTGACCGAGAGTAGTGGTGCAATCACGTCCTGCGGCCGATCGACGCGCAGGAACCCTGCCGGGCGCGCCGGCGGCGAGGGATGAGCCGGGCCGCGCGACGCCCCGTCGGGCCCTGGGAACGAATCTGCCGCGCCGCCCCCGTCGGGGCTGCGCGGCAGATCGGTGTCTCAACCAGACGTGCACCCGAAGGTGTCTGAGTTGAGGACATCGTGCACACCTGTCTCGGGACATCGTTCACACCCTGAGGTGAGGGGTGTGCGATGGGAATGCCGCAGCTGGTCGTCACCGCGGTCCTGCTCGAGGGCCGCAGCAAGAGCGAGGTGGCTCGGGACTACGGCGTCTCACGCCGCTGGGTCATCGAGCTCGTCCAGCGCTACCTCGCCGAAGGAGACGCCGGACTGACACCGCGCTCCCGTCGCCCGCGCTCCAGTCCCGGCCGCACGCCGTCCTCCGTGGAGGAAGAGATCGTCGAGCTGCGCAAGGAGCTCGACCGGGACGGCCACGACGCCGGCGCGGCCACCATCGCCGACCATCTGCACCGCCGGCACGGCACCAGCCCGGCGGTGTCCACGATCTGGCGCATCCTCACCGCCCGCGGCTTCATCACCCCCCAGCCGCACAAGCGACCGAAGAGCTCCTACGTGCGCTTCGAGGCGGTCCAGCCCAACGAGCGCTGGCAGGTCGACATCACCCACTGGACGCTGGCCGACGGCACCGACGTCGAGATCTGCAACTGGCTCGACGACCACTCCCGGTTCTGCCTGGCCAGTACCGCCGCGCCGGTCTTCACCGCCCCCAGCGTCGATCAGCTCTTCCGCGACGTGACCGCCGAGCACGGCGATCCGGCCGGCGTGCTCAGCGACAACGGCGCGGTCTTCACCGGCCGCTACCGCGGCGGCGGACGCGTCGCCCTCGAGGTCACCCTGCACGCCCGTGGCGTGGTCTGCAGCCACTGCCGGCCCTACCACCCGCAGACCTGCGGCAAGGTCGAGCGCTTCCACCAGACCCTGAAGAACTGGCTGACCCGCCAACCCCGCGCCACCACCCTGGCAGACCTGCAGGCCCAGCTCGACGCCTTCCGCGGCTACTACAACCACCGACGGCCGCACCGGGCCCTCACCCGGCGCACCCCAGCCGAGGCCTACACCGCCCGCCCGAAGGCCGCTGCCAGCGGCGTCCCGCTCATCGACGGCCACTTCCGCGTCCGGCACGACACGGTCGACAGCAACGGCAAGCTCACCCTGCGGCACAACAGCCGGCTGCACCACATCGGCATCGGCCGCCGCCACGCCCGCACACCCGTCCTGCTCCTGGTCCACGACCTGCACGTCCGGGTGCTCACCACCAGCGGCCGGCTACTCACCGATCTGCAGCTCGACCCGACCCGGGACTACCAACGCCAAGCCCCAACGTGAACGATGTCGCGGGACACCTGTGAACGGTGTCCCGCGACATCGCAAGACGTGCACCCGAAGGGATTCGAACCCCTAACCTTCTGATCCGTAGTCAGATGCTCTATCCGTTGAGCTACGGGTGCCTGTGTTCAGTTGTCGTGCGCGGAGGCTCCGGGATTTGAACCCGGGATGGGGGTTAACCCAAACCGCATTAGCAGTGCGGCGCCATAGACCGGACTAGGCGAAGCCTCCCGGGGTTCGAGTCACCTCGGAACCACCGAGGAGAGAGACTACCAGCGCCCCGCGCCCGGCTCCCCCGGGGGTGGGCCGGCACCCCCCGCCGCCGGACGGCCGCGCCGGGATCAGGCGGCGACCGGCTCCCGGTGGACGGCGGCGACGCGGGGCCCCCGCCCGGGCACGAGGGTGACGACGACGGCGGCCGCCGCTCCCGCGCAGGCCAGCAGCAGCGACCCGGGCACCCCGGCCGGGCTCTCGATCAGCGCGCCACCGAGGGCCGCCCCGATGGCCGAGGCGCCCACGGTGATCGTCGACAGCCAGGTGAACGCCTCGGTGGTGGCGTGCACCGGCGCGAGCGAACCGACCAGCGAGTTCTGCACGGTGAGGGTGGGGGCGATCGCCGTCCCGCCCAGGAAGAGCAGCACGCCCAGCGCCCACGGGCTGGACACCCATGCCAGCGGTGCCAGGCCGATGGTGACGCCGAAGAGCAGCCAGCGGTACTGCCGGGGCAGCGACGCGCTCATCACCCGAGCGCCGAACCACAGGCCGCCGGCCACCGAGCCGAGCGCCCACACGGCGAGCAGCAGGCCGGAGATGCCGGGCCGGCCGGTGGAGTCGGCGAACGCCGGGATGGCCACCTCGAGCGCGCCGAAGCCGAGCATCAGGCCCGCGCCGCTGACCAGGATCCGCGGCATGCCCGGGGAGAGCACGGTGGAGAAGAGGGTCGCCGACGGCGCCACCTGGGGCATCCACGAGCGGGCCGCCCCGGCGACCCCGACCGCCCCGACGACGGCCAGGACGCCGGCCACCCCCACCGCCCAGGCCGGGGAAGCCAGCACCGCGAGCGCGGCGACCAGCGCGGGGCCCACGACGAAGACGAGCTCGGTGGCGGTCGCGTCCAGGGCGTAGGCGGTCGGCCGGCTGCGCGGATCGGTGCGCGACCACAGGGCGCGCACGGTGCCCGAGACCAGCGGCGTCGTCGCCCCTGCCAGCCCCGAGGCGGCGATGACGGCGGCGTCGGGGGCGCCGCCGAGGGTGACGGCGACCAGCAGCCCGAGCAGCAGCGGGTAGAGCGCCGCCTGGGTCAGCAGGATGGGCCGCGGGCCGCGCCGGTCGGCGAGCCGGCCGAGGACCGGCGCCATGATCGCCGAGGCGATGCCGAGCGTGGCCGCTGCCAGGCCGGCGATCGCGTAGGAGCCGGTCTGCTGCTGCACCATGAGCAGCAGTGCCAGCGGCACCATGGCCGAGGGCAGCCGGCCGGCGAAGCCGGAGAGGAGGAGCACCGGGGCGGAGGGGAGCCGCCAGACGGCGAGGTAGGCACGCACGCTTGCACTCGTTTCGCACTGCAGGGGAACGGAACAGTAGGCGGTCAAAGACCGTTGACCGCCTACGCAGACCCGAGACTAGGGATTCGACGGTAGGGAGTCAATTGGACTACGACACCTACGGGTCGACCGCGGTCGAGCTGGCCATCGACCTGGCCAACGCCGACCTGGCGCCCGACGACGGGGTGGCGCGCTTCCTGGCGTCGCACGAGGAGTGGTTCACCACCGGGACGTCGGCGGAACTCACGCCGTCCGACGTCGAGAAGGCCGGCGCCACCGCCCGGCTGGTGCGGGCCGTCGCGCTCGCGGAGTCGCAGGACGACGTCCTCATCCGGCTCAACGAGCTGCTCGCCCTCGCCCGCCCGCGGCCCTACGCCACCGACCACGACGGTGAGCTGCACCTGCACTACGCCCGCCCCGACGCCCCCGTGCTGGAGCAGCTGACGACGACGGTCGCGATGGGGCTCTCCCAGGTGGTGGTGCAGCACGGCTGGCAGCGGCTGGGCGTGTGCTCGGCCGAGGGGTGCGACGACGTCTACGTCGACACCTCCCGCAACGCCAGCCGCCGCTACTGCTCGAACACCTGCGCCAGCCGGTCGACCGTCGCCGCCTACCGCGCCCGCCAGAAGAGCTGACCCCCAGCCCGCTTGATGATCAGGTCACCTGATCACCAAGGGTCCTGGCTCAGCACCGGTCGTGAGCCAGGACCCGCAACGATCAGGTCACCTGATCAACAGGGCCGGCGCCGCGGCGGTTAGCGTCCGCGCGTGCCCCTCCCCCGCGATCTCGACGCGCGGCTGCACGCCTGGATCGGCGGTCTCCCCACCACCCCGGCCGACCGCTGGCTGCGCCGGCTCTCCACCGCGGCCGACCACGGCAAGCTCTGGCTGCTCGTCGCGCTCGCCCTGGGCACCCGCGGCGGCCGGCTGCGGCGCGGCGCCCTGCGGGGAACCGCCGCGATGGGGCTGACGAGCGCGCTGGTCAACGCCGTCCTCAAGCCGCTGTTCGGCCGGGTGCGCCCCGACCTCGCGAACCTGCGCACCGAGCGCCGGCTGCGCCGCGAGCCCGGCAGCCTGTCCTTCCCCAGCGGCCACTCGGGCTCGGCCGCGGCGTTCGTGACCGGGCTGGCGCTGGAGGCACCCGGGGCCGGTGCCGCGCTCGCCCCGCTGGCCCTGGGCATCGGCTACTCGCGGGTGCACGTCGGCGTGCACTATCCCGGCGACGTGCTGGCCGGTCTCGCGGTGGGTGGCGCGGTGGCCGCCTCGGCCCGGCGCGGGTGGGAGCTGCGCGGCTCGCGGCCCGAGGTGTGCCAGGGTGTCCCGCGCGCGGTCGGCCGACGACGGCGGCAGCAGGAGGAGCCGGGGTGACGCAGGGGTACGTCCGGCCCGCCCCCGGATCGGCGGTGGCGCGGGGCTTCGGGCACCCCGGCCGGGTGATCGCCGGGGCGTTCCTGCTGGCGATCGCGGTGGGCACCGCGCTGCTCTCGCTGCCGCTGGCGACGCCCGGGCCCGAGCGGGCACCGTTCCTCACCGCGCTGTTCCACGCCACCTCCGCCGTCTGCGTCACCGGCCTGGTCACCGTGGACACCGGCACCTACTGGTCGGGCTTCGGGCAGGGCGTCATCCTCGCGCTCATCCAGGCCGGCGGACTGGGGATCATGACCCTCGCCACCCTCGTGGCGCTGCTGCTGTCCCGCCGGCTGGGCCTGCGGGCGCGGCTCATCGCCCAGGCCGAGACCAAGTCGCTGTCGGCCTCGGACGTGCGCCGCGTGGTCGGCCGGGTCGTGCTCTTCAGCCTCGCCTGCGAGACGGTCGCGGCGGCCGTGCTGACCACCCGCTTCGCCCTCGGCTACGACGAGCCCCTGCCCGACGCGCTCTACAGCGGGGTCTTCCACGCCGTCTCGGCGTTCAACAACGCCGGCTTCGGCCTCCGCCCGGACAACCTGATGGGCTGGGTCGGCGACCCGTGGGTGAGCCTGACCATCGCCGCGGCGGTGATCATCGGCGGGCTGGGCTTCCCGGTCGTCTTCGAGCTCCTCCGGTCGTGGCGCCGCCCCCGGACGTGGACGGTGCTGACCCGGATCACCGTCGTCGTCACCGCGGTGCTGCTGGTCGTGGGCACGGCCGGCTACCTGCTCGCCGAGTGGCGCAACCCGCGGACGCTCGGCCCGCTGAGCGCCGTCGACAGCGTCATGGCCGCGTTCGTGGCGGGGACCATGCCGCGCACCGCCGGGTTCAACAACCTCGACATCTCCGCCCTGCAGCCCGAGACCCTGTTCCTCACCGACGCGCTGATGTTCATCGGCGGCGGCAGCGCCGGCACCGCCGGCGGCATCAAGGTGACGACGTTCGGGCTGCTGGCCTACGTGCTGTGGGCCGAGCTCCGGGGCGACGTCGACGTCGAGGTGGGCCGCCGCCGCGTACCGCCGACCAACCAGCGGCAGGCGCTCGCCGTCGCGCTGCTGAGCATCGGCGTCGTCGCCGTCGCCACCTTCGCCATGGAGGCGATGACCGACTTCTCCTTCGAGCAGGTGCTGTTCGAGACGATCTCGGCGTTCTCCACCGTCGGGCTCTCCACCGGCATCACCCCCGCGCTGCCTCCGGGCGCGCAGCTGCTCGTCGTCCTGCTGATGTTCGTCGGCCGGATCGGCCCGCTCACGCTCGCCTCCGGCCTGGCCCTGCGGGACCGCGCCCGGCGCTACCAGCTCCCCGAGGAGAGGACCATCGTTGGCTAGTTACAGGGACCCGGTCGCGGTCATCGGGCTCGGCCGGTTCGGCACCTCGCTGGCCACCGAGCTCGCCGACGGCGGCACCGAGGTGCTGGCGGTCGACCACCGCCCGGAGATCGTCCAGCGGCTCTCCGGCCAGCTCGGCCAGGTGGTCGTGGCCGACGGCACCGACCTGGACGCGCTGCGGGAGCTCGGCATCGGCGACTTCCGCCGCGTCGTCGTCGCCATCGGCACCGACCTGGAGGCCAGCATCCTGACGACGTCGCTGCTGGTGGAGCTCGAGGTGCCCGACATCTGGGCCAAGGCGCTGAGCAGCCAGCACGGCAAGATCCTCCAGCGCATCGGCGCCCACCACGTGGTGTTCCCGGAGCACGAGATGGGCGAGCGCGTCGCCCACCTGGTGTCGGGCCGGCTGCTGGACTGGGTGGAGCTCGACCCGCAGTGGGTGTTCGCCAAGACCAAGCCGCCGCGGGAGATCGTCGGGCGCCCGCTCGGGGAGACCGGCCTGCGCAAGCGGCACCGCGTCACCGTCGTCTCCGTGAAGCCCGAGGGCGGCGAGGCCTACACGCACGCCGCCGTCGACACGGTGCTCACCTACGGGTCGACGATCGTCATCGCCGGGCATCCCCGCGACGTGGAACGCTTCGTCGACCAGCAGTGAGCCCGCGGGGAGGCGTGATCGCGGCCGGGTGATTGCCGGGTGGATCTTCGGGGCAGTGCACCGAGCGACTGCCCCGGCCCTCCGAGGAAAGAGGTTCCCCATGCTGGTTCGCCGGATCGCCCGGCCCCTGCTCGCCGCACCCTTCATCTACGGAGGGATCAGCACCCTGCGCAAGCCGCAGGACCGCGTGGCCGGGGCGCGCCCCGTGGTCGAGAAGATCGCCGAGACCGCCGACAAGCAGCTCCCGGTGGAGCTGCCCCGCGACGTCGAGCAGTGGGTGAAGGCCGACGCGGTGATCAAGGTCGCCGCCGGCTCGCTCTTCGCGCTGAACAAGTTCCCGCGGCTCACCGCCATCGTGCTCTCGGCATCGATCGTGCCCACCACGCTGGCCGGGCACCGCTTCTGGGAGCACGACGACCCGACCGAGCAGTTCGGGCAGATCTCCAACTTCGTGAAGAACACCGGCCTGTTCGGCGGGCTGCTGCTGGCCGCCGTCGACACCGAGGGCAAGCCGTCGGTCGGGTACCGCACGCGCCGCGCCGCCAAGCGGGCCGCCGACGCCACGGAGAAGAACTACGAGAAGGCCACGAAGCGCGCGATGAAGGCGCAGAAGAAGGCCACCCGCAAGGCGGGCAAGAAGTCCGGCAAGGGAGCCCTGAAGGTGTTCAGCTGAGCACCCCGCTCCCGCCCGCGGCCGCGCTCCGGAGGATCGCCTTCCTCCTGGAGCGCGCCCGCGAGGCCACCTACCGGGTGAGCGCCTACCGCACCGCCGCGGCGGTCGTCGACGGCCTGGACGACGCCGAGCTGGACCGCCGCATCCGCACCGGCACGCTGAAGGACCTCAAGGGCATCGGCCCGAAGACGGCGACGGCGATCGCCCAGGCCCACCGCGGCGAGGTGCCGCAGTACCTGGCCGAGCTCGAGGAGACCTACGCCGGCGAGCTCCCGGCCGCCGAGGAGGTCGCCGCGTTCCGCGCCGCGCTGCGCGGCGACCTGCACGCGCACTCCGACTGGTCCGACGGCGGCAGCCCGATCCGCGAGATGGCCGAGGCCGCCATGGCGCTGGGCCACGAGTACCTGGCGCTGACCGACCACTCCCCCCGGCTGACCGTCGCCAACGGCCTGAGCCCCGAGCGCCTCGAGCAGCAGCTCGACGTCGTCGCCGCGCTGAACGAGGAGCTGCACCCGTTCCGGATCCTCACCGGCATCGAGTGCGACATCAACGCCGACGGCTCCCTGGACCAGACCGACGAGCTGCTGGGCCGCCTCGACGTCGTCGTCGCCAGCGTGCACTCCGACCTGCGGGCCCCCGAGGCGCAGATGACCGAGCGGATGCTCACCGCCGTCGCCAACCCGCACACCGACGTCCTGGGCCACTGCACCGGCCGGCTGGTGATCGGCCGCCGGCAGCGCGACGGCACGCAGAAGCCGCGGCCGGAGAGCCGGTTCGACGCCGAGGCGGTGTTCTCCGCGTGCGTCGAGTTCGGCACCGCGGTGGAGATCAACTCCCGCCCCGAGCGGCTGGACCCGCCGCGGCGGCTGCTCACCCTGGCGGTGGAGCTCGGCTGCGAGTTCGCCGTCGACACCGACGCCCACGCACCCGGTCAGCTGGACTGGCAGTCCAACGGCTGCGAGCGCGCCGTGGAGTGCGGCGTCCCCGTCGAGCGCGTCGTCAACACGCGCACGGCCGACGACCTGCTCGCCTGGACCACCGGCCAGTAGCTCGACCGACGGTTCCCGCGTGATCACAGCGGGTAGTGGAGCTCCCGTTCGCGGGCATGGTCGCGCAGCGTTCACCCCACCGACGCCCGCGCGCCCGGTATCCCGGGTACACCGTTGCACGGACGAGCCGCCCCGACGGCGGGCGGCGGACCGGAGGGAGGGGTGAGGTGACCCGTTCCGCAGCTGCCCGCGGTGCCTCGGCGTCGCGGCGCGCCACCCTGCACGTGCACTGGTTCCGCTGGCGCGGCGAGGACCCGTTCGCCGGGTCGTCCTTGTACGCCTGCCGGTGCGGGCAGGTCCGCCCCGGCATCTGAGCCCTGCGCGGGCCGGCTCAGCGGGTGGCGGGCCGCTCCACCGGCTGCGCCAGCTCGAGGGAGTGCGCGTCGTCGGTGCGGCGCAGCGCCCAGTCGGCCGGGAGCACCAGCCGCGGCGCGACACCGATCAGGACGGCGACCAGGAAGGCGACGCCGGCCAGCGCCTCGCCGGACTCCTCCAGGAACGTGGCGGTGACCAGCAGCGAGCCGGGCGCCAGCGCGGAGAGCGCCGAGAGGCCGACGGAGGCGACGCCGTAGCCGGCGAGGCTGCCCAGCACCCGGCGCCGGTCACGGCGCTCGGTGCGGCTGAGGAAGAACAGCGCCCCGACGACGGCGATCGCGGCGACCGCGCTGACGGCGAGGGCGGCGGGCCGGCCGACGGCGGCGTACAGGGCCGCCATCGCGTCGGCGTGCACCGTGCCGCCGGCCTTGACCGAGGCGATGCCGGCGGCGACCACCCCGACGGCCAGCCACCAGGTGCGGCGGCCGGGGTTGCGGGCGGCACCGGCGACGGCGGCGACCGCGGCGACGGCGAAGAGCCCGGCCACGAACAGGCGGGGCAGCGAGAAGGGGGCGTCCATCGAGAGCAGCTGCGCGGCCGGACCGGACGCCCCGTTCAGGCGCAGCACGAAGCCGGTGGCCATGAGCAGCACGGCGGCGGCGGCCAGCCCGATCCCGACGGGGGGCAGCGGGACGGCGCGGCGGCGGGTGCGCACGGCGCGGACCGGCTGCGCAGCCGGGACCCGGTCGGCCCAGGACGGCGCGGAGAGCTCGTCCGCCCGGCGGATCACCTTCCCGAGCAGGACACCCAGGACCGCGGCGACCGCCGTCCAGACGACGAGTCCACCGACGATCCAGGCCCACCACACGCGGTGATCATCGGCAGGGCCGCGGCGGAACTTGACCCCCGCGCCGCTCGTGGCGTGACCGGCGGGGCGGCCGGGTCAGCTGAGACCGGCGAGGTGCTGGGCCAGCCCGTCGCGCCAGCGCTCCGGCCGGAAGCCGGTGGACCGGATCCTGGTCAGGTCGAGGACGGAGTTCAGCGGCCGCGGCGCGACACCGGTACGGCCGGCGAAGTACTCGGCGGTGCTCACCCGCACGACGTCGTCGGCCGAGCGGCCGCGGGCGGTGAAGACCAGCGCGGCGACGTCGGCCCACGACGCCGGCTCGCCGTCGCCGGTGAGGTTGTAGGTGCCGTAGGGCGCGCCGCTGACGACCAGGTGGCGGATGCCGGCGGCCAGGTCGCGGGCGCTGGTCGGCCGGCCGATCTGGTCGTCGACCACCGAGGGCGAGACGCCGCGGTCGGCCAGGGCGGCCATGGTGCGCACGAAGTTGCCGCCCTCCCCCACCACCCAGGTGGTGCGCACCAGCCAGTGGCGCTCGACGGCGGTGGCGCGGGCGTCGCCGTCGGCCTTGCTGCGGCCGTAGACGCTCAGCGGCGCGGGCGGGAGGTCCTCGGGGATCGGGCCGGGGTGGGTGCCGTCGAAGACGTACTCGCTGGAGAGGTGCACCAGCGCGGCCCCGGCCCGGTCGGCGGCGCGGGCGAGGTGGGCGACGGCGTCGACGTTGGCCGCCCGCACCGCCGCCAGGTTCGCCGGGTCCTCGGCCGCGTCGACCGCGGTCCACGCGGCGGCGTTCAGGACGACGTCGACGCCGGTCCAGTCGACGGCCGCCACCGCGGCGGCGTCGGTGACGTCGAGGGCGGCCCGGTCCAGGGCGACCGCGCCGGGGAACTCGCGCCGCAGCGCCCGGCCGAGCTGACCGCCCGCGCCGACGATGACGGCGTTCACTGCCCCTGGGCCGCGTACGCCGCCTCGACGCCGTCCTTGAGCGGGCGCCACCAGGCCTCGTGCGCGCGGTACCAGTCGATGGTCGCCGCGAGGCCGTCGCGGAACTCGGTGTAGCGCGGCGTCCAGCCCAGCTCGGTGCGCAGCTTGGTGGCGTCGATGGCGTAGCGCAGGTCGTGGCCGGCGCGGTCGGTCACGGAGTCGAAGGCGTCGGCCGGCTGCCCGGTCAGCTCCAGGACCAGCCGCAGCACCTCGAGGTTGCTCTTCTCGCCGTCGGCGCCGATCAGGTAGGTCTCGCCGGAGCGGCCCCGGTCGAGGATCGCGTGGACCGCGGAGTTGTGGTCGTCGACGTGGATCCAGTCGCGCACGTTCTCCCCGGCGCCGTAGAGCTTGGGCCGCAGCCCGCACAGCACGTTGGTGACCTGCCGCGGGATGAACTTCTCCACGTGCTGGTAGGGCCCGTAGTTGTTGGAGCAGTTGGAGATGGTCGCGTGGATGCCGAACGAGCGCACCCACGCCCGCACCAGCAGGTCCGAGCCCGCCTTCGTCGAGGAGTACGGGCTGGAGGGGTTGTACGGCGTCTCGGGCGTGAACTTCGCCGGGTCGTCGAGCTCCAGGTCGCCGTAGACCTCGTCGGTGGAGATGTGGTGGTAGCGGGCACCGTGCCGGCGCACCGCCTCGAGCAGGGTGAACGTGCCGACGACGTTGGTCTGCAGGAACGGCGCCGGGTCGCGCAGCGAGTTGTCGTTGTGGCTCTCGGCGGCGAAGTGGACGACGACGTCGCTGCGGCCCACCAGCCGGTCGACGACGTCGGGGTCGGCCACCGAGCCGTGCACGAACGCGATGTCGTCACGCACCGGGTCCAGCGACGCCGGGTTGCCCGCGTAGGTCAGCGCGTCGAGCACGGTGACCTCGTACTCGGGGTGCTCGCGCAGCGTCTGGTGCACGAAGTTGGCGCCGATGAAGCCCGCGCCCCCGGTGACGAGCATGCGCATCGCCTGCTGAACCTCCGCCGTGGATCCCCCGGCCGGACGACGCCGCGCCGTCCGGTCCCCGCGCTGCGGCGGGTGGTGCAGGGCCCGACGGTAGTCGCCCCGGACGGCGCGGCCCGGCATCCTGCCTTCCGCCCCGACCCTTCCGAGGGGTGGTCGACCCGCCGGTCCCCCGCTGATCGACGCCGTTCCGAATCGCTCCGGTCACCGACGGTGAGGCCGAGCCGTCGCGCGCCGCTGTTAACCCGAACGCCACCCGAGCCCGGTTCCCCTTCCCGGGTCATGGGTCGAAGGTGTCCGGGAGAGGAGCGACAGGGGGGACCGCATGCCCATCGGCCGGCCGTGGGGTGACGCGCGGGTGGCGCGCGGCCTCGGCACGCCGGCCGGCGCGGCCCCGTCGGGGCGGGCGCGCTGGTCGTGGCGCCTGCTGGTGACCGCCTTCCTGCTGCTGGGCGCCTGGACGGTGCTGGCCGCCACCAGCGACGACGCGGCCCGGGCGACGTCCCGGGTGCACACGGAGGGCGACACCCACGTCACCGCGCCGGCGGACGAGGGGA
>NZ_SSXC01000078.1 GCF_021699055.1 Blastococcus sp. MG754426
GCTGAGCCTGAATCCACCGGTCCTGAGCGGGTGATCGGTGTGGCAACGAGAAGAGGGTGCTTCTGAGCTGGACGATCACGGTTACCAGGCCAAGATCGTCACAGGAATCAGGAGCACCCTCTTGGTGCGAGCATCGCATGACCTCAGCCGTGTTGTGGTCAGCGCGGACGACGCGTCGTTGGTGGCCGACGCCGGACTGTTGCTGCCGGCGCTGCTCGGGCAGCGGCTGGGCCTGCCGGACCTGCTTGATCAGCGGGTGACCGGCGGTCCGCATCCGGCGGAGAAGTGTCTGACGGTGCTCCATTCGGCGATGGCCGGTGGCGACTGCATTGACGACGTCGACGCGCTACGGGCCGGCGCCACGCAGGCCGTGCTCGGGCACCGGGTGGCCGCGCCCTCGACGGTGGGCACGTTTCTGCGCTCGCTGGGCTGGGGGCACGCCCGCCAACTCGACGCGGTCAGCCGCGAGCTACTCGCCCGCGCCGCCGATATCGGGGCGATCGAGGCCAGCTCGACCGACCCGTTCGTGCTCGATATCGACGCGACCCTGGTGGAGACCTACGGGCTGGCCAAGCGCGGTGGCGCGCAGGTGATGCGCACCGGCCGGCGCGGCTACCACCCGATCCTGGCCGTCGCCGCCGGCACCGGGGACGTGTTGCACGCCAGGTTGCGCCGGGGTCGCAGCAACGACGCCTCCGGCGCGCCGGCGTTCGTCACCGAGACCATCTCCCGGGTGCGCGCGGCGGGGGTGGCCGGATCGATGGTGCTGCGCGCCGACACCGGCTTCTACCTCGCCGACGTGCTCGGCGCCTGCACCCGGGCGAAGGTCGGGTTCTCGATCGGCGCCCGGATGATCGGTCGGATGCGTGCGCTGATCGCCGATCTGGACGAGTCGGCGTGGACACCGGTGCCCTACTTCGAGCCCGGCGCCGCGGTCGCCGAGATCGGCTGGCTGGCCTTCGACGCCCAGCAGCGCAAGGGCAAGGGCTGGCGGGGCAACGGCACCTGGGTACGGCTCATCGTGCGCCGCACACCCACCCCACCCGGCCTCCGCAACCCCGACCAGCAGGCGCTGTTCCCGACGTTCGAGTACCACCCGTTCATCACCGACCAGCCCGGCGATCCCGTCGCACTGGACCGGTTCCACCGCGCTCACGCCGAGGTCGAACTCGCCATCCGAGACCTGAAGTACGGGCTGGCGCTGAACCACCTGCCGACCAAGAGCTTCGCCGGTAACCACGCCTGGCTGGTGCTGCAGACCATCGCGCACAACCTCGGCCGCTGGACCGCCCGCCTCGGCGAGCTCGCGGCCACCCCACGGCAAACGATCAAGACTTTGCGCCGTCGAGTCCTCGCCGTTCCCGCTCGGCTGGCCCGGCACGCCCGACGCCTCGTCCTGCGCCTGCCGCAGCTGTGGCCCTGGGCCGATCAGCTGACCGCGGCCCTCACCCGGCTACGCGCCCTACCCGGACCCGCCGGCTGACCCGCGCAATCTCCCCGGCCACCCACGATCGGAGACTCGGAAACCCAGGTCCCGGCCCACGCACGCCCACCCACCGAAACCAAGATCAAGAAACCGTCCCCTGCACTACCGACTCCGAATCGGTGGATTCAGGCTGAGGCCGTGCCCGCCGTCGCCAGCGCGGTGAGGGTGTCGAGCAGGTTCATCGCCGCCACCGCGGCGAGCCCCCGGTCGACCTCCTCGTCGGTCTTCGCGGTCAGCGCCAGCGCGGACACCACCAGGGCCCGGCTGCCGAACAGCCGCTGCAGCTGCAGCCCCGACGGCGACACCGGGACGCCGTAGCTCTTCGCCACCGTCCGCGGCGACAGCACGCTGATCGCGCCGAACGCCGCCCCGACGGCACCCAGCGCCTGCGCCATCGACTTCTTCGACGTCTCCGCAGCGGTCTTCTTCTTGGCCATCGTCAACTCCCGAAAACGGACTGTGGACGGCGTGGGCTCCACCGCACCGGCCACTCAACCAGCGCCGACGCCGGTCCGCAGCGCGAGCATCGGCACCGGCCGCTAGCGTCCCCGACCATGACCGCCGGCCCCCGCAACCCCGGGTCGCACCCCCTCCCGACGCGCGACCGGTAGACCGTGCCGCCCGAGGTCGAGCTGCAGCACCGGCCCACCTCCTGGGGCACCATGCGCAGCCGGGTCGTCGGCACTGCACGCCCGGGCGTCCCCGAGGTCGTCGTCGTCCACGGGCTGGCCGTCGCCAACTACCTGGAGCCCGCCGTCGGCGAGCTCGGCGCCTGGACCCGCGCGCACCTCGTCGAGCTGCCCGGCTTCTCCGGCAGCGCCGACCCGCCGCATCCGATGGACGTCGGCGACCACGCCGACGCCGTCGCCGAGTGGCTGGCCGCCGCGGAACTGGACGACGTCGTCCTCGTCGGGCACTCCAGCGGCACCCAGGTCGCCGCGCACGTCGCCGTCCGCGAACCCGACCTCGTGCGCGCGCTGGTGCTCGCCAGCCCCACCATGGACCCTGCCTACCGCAGCATGCGCCGCGTCCTGCTCGCCTGGCGCCGCAACCACGAGCTCGAGCCGCCGGAGCTCGACGTCCAGCACACCCCGGACCGGCAGCGCGCCGGGCTGCGCCGGGTCCGGCACGCCCTGGCCGTCCACCTGAAGGACCGCCTCGAGGACACCGTCGAGCGCGTCCCCCAGCCGGTGCTCGTCCTCCACGGCGACCGCGACCGCCTCTGCACCGAGGCCTGGGCCCGCGAGCTCGCCGGATGCGCGCGGGACGGCCGGTTCCGCAGCCTCCCCGGTGCGCACAGCTTCGTCTGGACGGCGCCCGCCGCCTGGTCCGCCCCGATCGCCGAGCTCGCCCACGAACCACCGCGCGCCGCCGATTGACCCCCAGCACGTCCACCGCCACGATGACCCCACCGACGACCGGGAGGGCGCCATGAGCAGCACGGAGACGATCCAGATCCCGCACCTCGGTGGCTCCACCATCGGCCACCGGTTCGGCCGGCCCTACGACCCGTCGCTCCCGACCCTGGTGATGGTCAACTCCTTCACCACGTCGGTCGAGCTGTACCGGCCGCAGTTCGCCGACGAGCAGCTCGCCGCCACCGCCAACCTGCTCGCCATCGAGCCGTACGGGCACGGGCGTACCCGCGCCACCTACCGGCAGTACACCTACTGGGACACCGCGATCGCCGGGCTCCAGGTGCTCGACGCCCTCGGCATCCCCGACGCGTTCGTCCTGGGCACCTCGCAGGGCGGGTGGATCGCCGCCCGCATGGCCATGCTCGCCCCCGACCGGATCAAGGGCATCATCCCGCTCGGCACCTCGATGGACTTCGAGAGCCCGCGCAGCCGCGAGCTGGGCTGCTGGAACGGCGTCGAGTTCTGCACCCCCGCCATCGACGCCCTCGCCCAGCCCGTCGGCGACGACTGGGTCATCCCGACCGAGCTGGTCGACGCGACCCTCGCCGAGGGCATGGGCGACGACGTCCCCGACGACGAGCGCGCCTTCTGGCACCGGACGCACCAGCAGAACTACACCGGTGACGACGGCCGCGAGCGGCTGCGGATCAGCAGCATCAACCTGCGTGACCGGGACGGCCTGCACGGCCGGCTGGACAGCGTGCGGTGCCCCGTCCTGTGGCTGCACGGCACCGCCGACCGCGTCTACTCGGTGCCCAACGCCGAGGCCGAGATCGGGCTCTTCACCGGCAGCCCCAAGGCCGAGCTGCGCGTCGTCGAGGGCGGCCAGCACTTCCTCAGCGCCACCCACCCCGACGTCGTGAACGCCGCCACGGTGGAGTTCATCGACCGCTGGAAGTAGCGCCGCCGAGGGGGCGTCGCGCTAGGCTCGCGGGCGTCCCGAACGTCCGTGTGTAACTACCTGCTGCCGGCCCGACCGGCGGATCAAGGCGGCACGCCCGATCCGCAGCAGCAGAGGTCATGTTCCGCACGCGCCCCACCACCTCGGCGGTCGTCCGCTCCGCCGGGCTCTCCTACTTCCCGCTCGCCTTCGTCGCGCGGCTCCCCTTCGCGATGATGACCGTCGGGGTGCTCACCCTGGTCGTCGCCGAGCGCGGCTCGGTCACCCTCGGCGGGCTCAACTCCGCCGTCGCCGGCATCGGCACCGCGTTCGCCGGCCCGCTGCTCGGGGCCGCGGCCGACCGCTTCGGCCAGCGCCGCGTCCTCGTCCCGGTCGGGCTCCTCCACGGCGCCCTGCTGGCCGCCTTCCCGCTCGTCGTCGCGAGCACCGCCGCCGACGCCGCCGTCCTCGCGCTCTCGGTGCTCATCGGCATGTCCGCGCCGCAGGTCGCCCCCATGTCGCGCACCCGGCTGATGGCCGTCATCCGCCGCACCGTGCAGCGCGACCGCCGCCGGCGGGCGCTCGACGGGACGATGGCCTACGAGTCCGCCGCCGACGAGATGGTCTTCATCGTCGGCCCGTTCCTCGTCGGGCTGCTCGCCACCGCGATCGCCCCGTGGGTCGCCATCGCCGGCGCCGCCGCGCTCACCCTCGTCTTCGTCACCGCCTTCGCGCTGCACCCCACCGGCCGGCTCCAGCCCGGCGCGCAGCACAGCAGCGGGACCCAGGCGCCCGCCCGCGAGCTGGCCCGCTTCCCGCTGCTCACCGTCGTCGCCGGCACCCTCGGCGTCGGGCTCTTCTTCGGCGCGACCCTCACCTCGCTCACCGGTTTCCTCGCCGCGGACGGCGGCAGCGGCGACCGCGCCGGCCTCCTCTACGGCGTCATGGGCATCGGGTCGGCGGTGCTGGCGCTGGGCACCGCGGCCCTCCCCCAGCGGTTCACCCTCCGGGCGCGGTGGGCGGCGTTCGGATCGCTGCTGCTCGCCGGCGCGCTGCTCTACGCGACGGCGCGCTCGGTGCCGGCGCTCGTCGTCGCCCTCGCCGTCCTCGGCTGCGGCGTCGGGCCGACGCTGGTCACCCTCTACAGCGTCGGCGCGCTGCTCAGCCCCGCCGGCCGCTCGGCGACCACCATGACGATGCTCGGCTCCGCGGTCGTCGTCGGCCAGGCGCTCGCCTCCGCGGTCACCGGCGTCGTCGTCGACCGGCTCGGCACCGCCACCGCGCTCGCCGCCCCGGCGCTGGCCGCCGCCCTCGTGGTCGCCGCCGCGGCGGCGTACGCCGCGACGCAGCCGCGGGTCACCCCGCAGCCCGAGCCGGTCCCCGCCTGAGCCGAGGCTTGCCACCGCCGCGCGGACGGCGCGATGCTGGCCCATGGCCCCAGCAGCGCGGACCACCCGTTCCGTCGAGGACACCCCGGCCTCGACCCGCAAGGTCGACACGGCGTACTACGAGGAGGAACTGGCCCGGCTGCAGATCGAGCTGGTCAAGCAGCAGGAGTTCATCCGCGCGCGCGGCCTCAAGGTGGCGGTGGTCTTCGAGGGCCGCGACGCCGCCGGGAAGGGCGGAGCGATCCAGCGGATCACCGAGACCCTCAACCCCCGCGCCGCCCACGTCGTCGCACTGCCGGCGCCGACCGAGCGCGAGAAGACCCAGTGGTACTTCCAGCGCTACGTCGCCCACCTCCCCGCGGCCGGCGAGATGGTCCTGTTCGACCGCTCCTGGTACAACCGCGCCGGCGTCGAGCGGGTCATGGGCTTCGCGACCGAGGAGGAGGTGCAGGAGTTCCTCCGCTCCTGCCCGGAGTTCGAGCGGATGCTCGTGCGCAGCGGCATCACGCTGATCAAGTACTGGTTCTCCGTCAGCGACACCGAGCAGGAGAAGCGCTTCCAGGGCCGGGTCAAGGACCCGACGAAGCGCTGGAAGCTCAGCCCGATGGACCTCGAGGCCCGCAACCGCTGGGTGGACTTCTCCCGCGCCAAGGACGCGATGTTCGCCGCCACCGACATCCCCGAGGCCCCGTGGTGGGTGGTCGACGCCGAGGTCAAGAAGCGGGCCCGGCTGAACGTCATCACGCACCTGCTGGCGCAGGTCCCCTACGAGGACCTCACCCCCGAGGCCCCGAAGCTGCCGCCGCGACCGCCGATCGAGAGCGACTACGTGCGCCCGCCGATCGAGAGCCAGAACATCGTGCCCGACGTCGTCCCCTGAGGGCGGAGGTCACAACTCCCCGAGCCGCCCGCGCAGCCAGTCGTGGAACAGGGCCAGGTGGTGCTCGACGGGCACGAGCACGCCGCCGGCCGCGTAGGCCCGCGAGCTCATGCCCGGCTGGGTGCGCTCGCAGGCGGCGAAGTCCTGCTGGTTGACGCGGTGGAACAGCTCCACCGACCGGGAGACGTCCAGCCCCGCCTCGACCACCTCCGGCGCGTACAGCCAGTCGCACTCGACCACCGTCCGGTCCACGGCCAGCGGCGTCATCCGCAGCAGGATCACGTGGTCGGGCACCAGGTTGAGGAAGACGGCGGGCTTGATCGTGGCCGCGTAGTAGCGCCGGTCCCGGTCCGGGTCGATCCCCGGCAGCGCCGGGAAGCCAGCCGAGCCGTCCACGGTGAACCCCTCGGCGGACGGCGCGAACTCCGCCCCGTGCCCGACGAAGGACTGGGCGGCCCACCCGCGGCTGAACTCCGGCAGGACGTCGGTCAGCTCGGGGTGGATGGTCGCGCAGTGGTAGCACTCCATGAAGTTCTCGACGACAAGCTTCCAGTTGGTCGCGACGTCGTAGCGGATCCGCCGGCCGAGGGCCAACCGCCCCACGTCGTACCCCTCGATCGCCGCCGGGTCGCCGAGCCGCTCGGTCACCGCACCCACCACGTCGTCCTCGAACGACGGCGGGTCGTCGGCCAGGCACACCCACGCGTAGCCCAGCCACTCGCGCAGGGCCACCGGCACCAGGCCGTTGGCCACCCGGTCGACGTCGGGCATCCGCGCCAGGTTCGGTGCGGCCACCAGGGATCCGTCCAGCCCGAACGACCAGGCGTGGTACGGGCAGCGCAGCGTGCGGGTCACCTGCCCGGACTCCTCGCTGCACAGCTGCGCGCCGCGGTGCCGGCACACGTTGAGGAACGCCCGCAGCGCACCGTCCCGGCCGCGCACCACCAGCACGCTCTCCCGTCCGACCTGCACCCGCCGGAAGCTGCCGGGATCGGCGACCTCGTCGGTGCGGGCGACGCACTGCCACATCACCTCGAACACCCGCTCCTGCTCGCGGGTGAACAGCGCCGGGTCGGTGTAGTACCGCCCGGCCAGGGTCGGCATCAGGCTCGAGGCGGCGGGGAGGGTCGCGGTCACGAGGATGCCTCCAGTGCGGGCCGGCGGGGGTCGAACAGGCCGATCGGGTGCCTCGTCGTCCCCGTGGTGGCGAGGTCGGCGAGGATCTCGCCGACCACCGGCACGAACTTGAAGCCGTGCCCGGAGAAGCCGCAGGCCACGGTCACCTGCGGGTGCTCGGGGTGCGGCGCGATGACGAAGTGCTCGTCGGGCGTCGTCGTGTACATGCAGGTGGCGGCCTTCAGGAACCGCCCCGGCAGGGTCGGCAGCACCCCGGCCAGGTGCCCGGCCATCGCCGCGACCTCCTCGGGGTGCACCTCCCGGTCGATCGTCCCCGGCGTGCACGGGACCCCCCGCCGGAAGAAGGCCACCTTCGCCCCGCCGTCCGGGCCGTCGATCGCCGGGAAGCCGTAGACCTGGGTGCCGTCGGCCGCCTCGTGGATGTAGATCGGGTGCCGGTCCGGCGTCCAGGCACCGGTGCCGCCGGCCGGCTGGAACCAGTACATGACCTGGCGCTCCACGGTCAGCGGGACGCCGAGGTCGGCCAGCACCTCCGGTGCCCACGATCCGGGGCTGACCACCAGCGCTCCCGCCTCGTACTCGCCCGCCGCCGTCCGCACCCGCACCCCGCCGCCCGGGGTCGCCGTCCACCCCAGGGCCGGCTCGGAGAAGCGCAGCTCGGCGCGGCGCGAGAAGGCGAGGTCCAGGTGCGCGGACACGGTGGCCTCCGGGCGGGCGAAGCCCGCGGCGGCCTCGACGAGCCCCACCTCGTCGTCGGCCGGGGTCAGCGTCGGGAAGCGGCGGCGGACCTCTCCCGCGTCGAGCAGCTCGTGCGCCAGCCCCCACTCCTGCGCCGCCCGCAGGCTGCCGGCGACCGTGCGGCTGCCGGGTCGGCCGAGGAACACCCCGCCGGTGCGCACCAGCACGTCGGTGCCGGAGTCGGCGCACAGCTGGTCCCACAGCTCGTAGGCGCGCAGCAGCAGCGGCACGTAGGCGGGGTCCTCGAAGTAGGCCTGCCGGGTGATCCGGGAGCCGCCGTGGCTGGACCCCTGGTCGTGCGCCGGGCCGAACCGCTCCAGCCCGAGCACCCGCTGCCCGCGGGCGGCCAGGTGCGCGGCCGCCGCGCTGCCCATGCCGCCCAGCCCCAGGACGATGACGTCGTAGGCCACGGTCAGCACCGCATCCGCGCGCCGGCGGGGTCGACCAGCGGCTCGGCGGTCACCGTCGCCGCGACCGGCTCCCCGAACCAGTCGATCGTCACGGCGGTGCCGGGCCCGGCGACCGACGCGGGCAACCAGGCGTAGGCGACCGTCCGGCCGATCGTGGCGCCGAACCCCGCGCTGGTGACGTGGCCGACCGGCGTCCCGCCGACCCGCACCGGCTCGCGACCGAGCACCGTCGTCGCCGGATCGTCGAGGACCAGGCAGGCCAGCCGCCGGTCGTGCGGACGGCGCTCGAGCGCCCCCTGCCCGACGAACTCCTTGCCCTGCCGGACGGCGAACTCCAGCCCCGCCTCGACCGGGTCGTGCTCGGTCGTCATGTCGACCCCCCAGGCGCGGTAGCCCTTCTCCAGCCGCAGGCTGTCGAAGGCGCGGCGGCCGGCGGCGACCACACCGTGCCGCTGCCCGGACTCCCACAGCACGTCCCACAGCCGCAGCCCGGTGGCCGCGTCGGTGTACAGCTCCCAGCCGAGCTCGCCGACGTAGGACACCCGCAGCGCGGTCACCGGCACCCCGCCGACGAACAGCTCCCGCGCCCGGAAGTACCCGAACGCCCCGTGCGAGACGTCGCTGCCCGTCAGCGGCTGCAGGACGTCGCGCGCCCGCGGGCCCCACAGCCCGATGCCGCAGGTGCCGGCGGTGGCGTCCCGCAGCTGGACCGAGCCGTCGTCCGGCGCGTGCTGCCGGAGCCAGTCGAGGTCGAGCGGGCCGTTGGCGCCCACCTGGAACCGCTGCTCCCCCAGCCGGGCGACGGTCAGGTCGCTGCGGATCCCGCCGGCGGCGTCCAGCAGCAGCGTGTAGACGACCCGGCCGACCGGCTTGGCGACGTCGTTGGTGGTCAGCCGCTGCAGGAAGCCGCACGCGCCCGGACCGGTCACCTCGATCCGGGTCAGCGGGGTCATGTCGTACATCGCCACGCGCTCCCGGGTGGCCAGCGCCTCGGCGGCCACGGTCGGCGACCACCACCGCGCCGCCCACGCGTCGCGCGGCGGCAGGTCCAGCCCCTCGGCCAGCGGCGCGTTGGCCTCGAACCACAGCGGCCGCTCCCAGCCGCCCGCCTCGGTGAGGACGGCGCCGAGCTCCTGCTGCCGGGGGTGGAAGGGGCTCACCCGCAGCGGGCGCAGCACCGACGGCGGGTCCAGCGGGTGGACGACGTCGTAGACCTCGACGAACTGCTGCGCCCCCCGCCCGGCGACGTACTCCGGCGAGAGCTGGACGTCGGTGAACCGGTGCAGGTCGCACTCGTGCACGTCGGTGCGCGGCTGCCCCTCGACCAGCCACTCGGCCAGCGCCTTCGCCACCCCGGCCGAGTGGGTCACCCACACCGCCTCGGCGACCCAGAAGCCGGGCAGGTCGCGGTGCTCGCCGAGCAGCGGCATGCCGTCGGGGGTGAAGGAGAAGACGCCGTTGATGCCGGTCTCGACCTCCGTGCCGGCGAGCCCGGGCAGGAGCGCGAGGCTCTGCTTCCAGGCGTCCGCGAAGTCGTCGGGCGTGAAGGGCAGGCAGCTGTTCTCGTGCGCCTCGGTCTCGGCCGCGGTCACCGGCATCGGCCGGTGGCCGTAGGAGCCGATGCCGATCCGGTCGCGGTGCTCGCGGTAGTACAGGTCGGCGTCCTGGTGCCGCAGGATCGGCGCGCTGATCTCCCGGGTGGCGCCGGCCAGGGCCGGCACCGGCGCCGTCGTCGCGTACTGGTGCGCCAGCGGCTGCAGCGGCACGGTCAGCCCGGCGAGCGCGCCGACGTCCGGGCCCCAGAAGCCGGCGGCGCAGACGACGACGTCGGCCGGCACGAACCCCTGGTCGGTGTGCACGCCCGAGACCCGCCCGGCGGCCGAGGCGACACCGGTGACGCGGTGCCGGGCCAGGAAGCGGGCGCCCCGCCCGATCGCCCGCCGCGCCTGCGCCTCCCCGGCCGGGACCGCGTGCGCCAGCCCGTCGCTCGGCACGTGCAGCCCACCCAGCACGGCGCCCGGGTCGAGCAGCGGGTGCAGCCGGGCGCACTCGTCCGGGTCGACCAGCCGCGCCTCGACGCCCCAGGAGGTGGCCAGGCCGTGCCGGCGGGCCAGGTCGGCCCAGCGCTCCGGCGTCGTCGCCACCTCCAGGCCGCCGACCGGCCGGAAGACCGGTGCGCCGTCGAGCGCGAGGCCGCTCAGCTTGCCGACGGTGTAGCTGGCGAACTCGGCGAGCGTCTTCGACGGGTTGGTCTGGAAGACCAGGCCCGGGGCGTGTGAGCTCGACCCGCCGGCCGCGAACAGCGGGCCCCGGTCGAGCACGGTGACGTCGGTCCAGCCGCGCGCGGTGAGCTCGTCGGCCAGCGAGCACCCGACGATGCCGGCGCCGATGACCACGACGCGGGGCGACGTGCTGCGGGGAGCCATGTCCATGGCCACGCCCTTCGTCCGTTGCGGTGTCCGCAACTGCTGGCGGGATGCGCAACAGGGTCCGGAGCGGTTCCGCAGCCCGTCAAGAGGCGGCAGCGTGTCGGCGCGAGTCCTGACACGGTGTTCACACCGGCGACACGGAGCGCCGCCCCGGTGCCTCAGCCGAGCTGCCGGCCGGTCTCCGTGGCGACGGCGCACAGCCGCTCCGCGACGTCGTCGAACCGGTCGCGGGGCAGCCGGTAGGACGGCGCAGACACGCTGAGCGCGGCGACCAGCCGCCCGTCCGGCGCGCACACCGGCGCGGCCACCGCGTTGAGGCCCAGCTCCAGCTCCCCCTCGGTGGCCGCCCAGCCCTGCTCGCGGACCCCGGCCAGCACCTCGTCGAGGACCGCGGCGTCGGTGATCGTCGACGGGGTGTACCGCTCCAGCGGAGTGGCGGACAGGGCCGCGCGCGCAGCCGCCGGCCCGTACGCGAGCAGCACCTTGCCGCTGGAGGTGGCGTGCAGCGGCGTGCGCCGGCCCACCCAGTTCAGCACGCCGACCGACGCGCTGCCCTGCACCTGGCTGATGTTGACCGCGCTGTCGCCGTCGAGCACCGCGAGGTTGACCGTCTCGTCGAGCTCGGCCGCCAGCCGCTCGCACACCTCGCGCCCGACCCGGCTGAGGTCCAGCTGCGCCGCGCTCGCCCCGGCCAGGCGCACCAGCCCGAAGCCGAGCCGGTAGGTGCCCCGCTCCCCCAGCTGCTCGACCAGCCCGTGCGCCTCCAGGGTGGCCAGCAGCCGGGAGGCGGTGGACTTGTGCACGCCGAGCTCGGCGCCGAGGTCGGTGGCACCCGCGCTGCCGCGGTCGGCCAGGAGGGAGAGCATCGCCAGCGCCCGGTCGACGGACTGGACGAGCGGGGGTTGGCCGTCGCCGTCGGCGCCGTTGCGCATGACGCAACGCTAGCCGAGGACGGGGCCATCAGGGCCACCGACGCGGGTGCCGCGGCCGGCCGTCGTCCGCGGGCGGTTTCGCTCCCCTTCGGAACGGGGCAGTGCCACACCCATGGCCGCTCACGACGTCGTCCTCATCGGCAGCGGGATCAACTCCCTGGTCGCCGGCGCCACCCTCGCCAAGGCCGGGCGGGACGTCGGCATCTACGAGAGAGCACCTCGCCTCGGCGGGGCGATCCGCACCGAGACCGGCACCCCGGCGCCGGGCTTCACCACCGACCTCTTCTCCTGCTGGCACCCGCTGTTCGT
Organism: Blastococcus sp. MG754426; assembly: GCF_021699055.1. Taxonomy (GTDB): domain Bacteria; phylum Actinomycetota; class Actinomycetes; order Mycobacteriales; family Geodermatophilaceae; genus Blastococcus. The sequence continues at coordinate 12,008 of NZ_SSXC01000078.1, forward strand.
CGGCGGCCCCGCCTACCCGACGCTGGCCGACGACCTCGCCGCCCGCGGCGTCGTCTACCGCAACACCGACCTCCCGGCCGCGGCCGCGCTGCGCGACGGGTCGACGGCGGTGCTCTCCACCGACGCCGACGTCACCGCCGCCGACTTCGACCGGCTCTCCCCCGGCGACGGCGACGCCTGGCGCACCTTCCTCGAGGACTTCGGCAGCCGGGCCGGGATCGCCTTCGGCGCGCTGGGCACCGAGCTCCTCTCGCTGGACGGGCTGAAGCTCGCGGGCCAGGCGGTCCGCCGGCTCGGGCCCCGCGGGTTGCAGCAGTTCGGCGCCGAGGGGCTGGAGTCCGCCCGCACCTGGCTCTCGGGCACCTTCGACTCCCCGACCGTGCACGGGCTGCTCTCCCCGTGGGTCGGCCACGAGGGGCTGGGCCCCGACGATGCGCTCAGCGGCTTCATCAACAAGGTGATCGCGCTGGCGCTGGCGCAGGGCGGCTGCCCGGTGCCCGAGGGCGGCGGCGTGCGGCTGGTCGAGGCGCTGGCCGGCATCGTCACCGACGCCGGCGGCACCACCCGCACCGGCGCCGACGTCGTCGCGATCCAGACGTCCGGGGGGCGGGCGACCGGTGTCCGGCTGGCCGACGGCGAGGTCGTGACCGCGCGGGAGGCGGTGCTGGCCGGCGTCACCCCGCAGCAGCTGTACCTGGAGCTGCTGGACGGCGTCCCGGCGGTGCCCGACCGGGTGCGCGAGGCGGCCCGCGGCTTCCGCTACGGCCGCGGCGACATGCAGGTCCACCTGGCGCTGTCGGAGCCGCCGCGCTGGGCGGAGGACCACGACCGGCTGTCCCGCGCGGCCATCGTGCACGTCAGCGACGGGCTGGACAGCGTCAGCCGCGCGGTCAACGAGGCGCAGCGCCACCAGCTGCCGGTGCACCCGACGATCGTCGCCGGGCAGCCCGCCGCGCTGGACCCGACCCGCGTGCCGGACGGCGCCGGCGTGCTCTGGCTGCAGCTGCAGGAGACCCCCGGCCGGCCGACGGGCGACGCCGCCGGGAGCATCGACGTCGGCGACGGCACCTGGACCGAGGGGCTGCGCGAGCGGTACGCCGACCGGGTCGTCAAGGAGCTCTCCCGGCACGTGACCAACCTGGACTCCGCGCTGATCGCCCGCCGGGTGCTCTCCCCGGCCGACCTGCAGTCGTGGAACCGCAACCTGGTCGACGGCGACCCGTACGCCGGCGCCTGCACCATCGACCAGTTCCTGCTGTGGCGGCCCACCCCGCAGACCCGCGGGCACCGCACCGCCGTCGACGCGCTGTGGCACATCGGCGCCTCCACCCACCCGGGCCCGGGCCTGGGCGGGGCGAGCGGGCTGCTGGCTGCCCACCAGGTGCTCCGGGCGGCCGAGCCCGGGCTGCTCGCGGCCGGCCGCCGGATGCTGGGCCGCTGACCGGGCCCCGGGCCCGCAGGGAGCCCGCGTACGTCCCGACGTCGGGGGTCAGGCGGGCTGGGCGAGCGGCGCCAGCTCGGCCGCCAGCTCCGCCACCGGGCGGGGCCGGCCGAACAGGTGGCCCTGTGCCAGCGGGCAGCCCAGCGTGGCCAGCGCCCGCGCCTGCTCCTCGGTCTCCACGCCCTCGGCGACGACCACCAGGTCCAGCGAGTCGGCCAGCGCCATGACGCTGCGCAGCAGCCGCGCCCGCCGCGTCGAGGTCGTGATCGCCGAGACGAACGAGCCGTCCAGCTTCAGGTAGTCGGTGGGCAGCGTGTCCAGGCGCGCGAGCGCCGAGTACCCGGTGCCGAAGTCGTCGATCGCCACCCGGAGCCCGTGCGCGCGGAGCTCCCGCAGCGCCCGCACCGACCGCGCGGTCTCCGCCTCGACCAGGGTCTCGGTCACCTCGACGACGGTGCGCTCCGCCGGCCAGCCGGTGGCCGCGAGCGTCGCCAGCACCCGGTCGGGGAACCCGGGGTCGTCCAGCTCCAGCCCCGACACGTTGACCGACAGGATCAGCGGGCGGCCCGTCGCCGCCGACAGCGTCCGCGCGTCCTCGCACGCCGCCGTCCAGACGAACGCGCCCAGCGCGCCCACCAGCCCCTCGCGCTCGGCCACCGGCACGAACTCCGACGGCGGCACCGGCCCGCGCCCGGGGTGCACCCAGCGCACCAGCGCCTCCACGCCCACGACCCCGCCGTCGGCCGGGGTGACCACCGGCTGCAGGTGCACCGACAGCCCGCCGGAGCGGCCGGCGGCCAGCGCCGCGGCCAGGTCACGGGCCAGCGGGCTCTGGCCCTCGGTGTCGAGCTCGCTGCGCCCGCGGCCGAGCGACTTGACCCGGTACAGCGCGGCGTCGGCGCGGCGCATGAGGTCCGAGGGCGCGTCGCCGGGCGCCAGCTGGGCCACGCCCACCGACGTGCCGATGGACGGCAGCGCCGCGCGCAGCGACTCGGCGACGGCCAGGGCCCGTCCGCCGTCGGTGCCGGGGAGCAGCAACGAGAACTCGTCACCGCCGTGCCGCGCCAGCACGGCGCCGCGGGGCAGCAGCGGCTGCCACGCGGCCGCGACCGCGCGCAGCATCTCGTCACCCGCGGCGTGCCCCTGCGAGTCGTTGACCGCCTTGAAGTGGTCGAGGTCGAACAGCGCCGCCGACAGCGGCTCGCCCGTGCGCAGCGCCGTCCGGACGGCGCCGTCGAGCGACTCGTCGAAGCCGCGCCGGTTCACCAGCCCGGTGAGGGCGTCCTGCCCGGCGCTCGCCGCCCGCCGGGCCAGCACGCCGACGGCGCCGGCCGAGCCGAGCACGAGCACCGCGAGGACGACGGCGGTCCCGACGGGGACGTCGCCGCGCAGCACCACGACCACCGTGCCGATGACGAGCATCTCGGCCAGGAAGCCCAGGGCCCACAGCAGCGGGAAGAAGAGGAAGGCGACCATCGCCGAGAACGTCGACAGCGCCAGCACCGCCACCGCGCCGTTGGCCGTGGGCGCGGAGTGTGCGTAGACGCCGATGCCGACGACGCCGAGCAGCAGGAGCACCTGGAAGAAGCCCCGCGGCACCCGGTGGCCCCAGCGGATGACCGCCAGGCCGAGCAGCGTGGTGAACGGGCCCAGGGCGGTGACCGCCGGGTGCACGGAGTCCAGGCCGCCGGGGGTCCCGAGGGCCAGGCCGACGGCGGCGACCCCGCCCATGGCGGTAAGCAGCCCCGCGGTGCGGGCCACCACCCGCGGGGTGGCGACCTCGGGGGCCATCCGGCTGATGTGCATGAGCCCCATATCGGTTGTGCACCACCGGAACTGGATGCGCGTCTCCCCCTCCGGGTGGTGGTGGACCCGGGCCCGCGGCCGCGGGCGGACGACGGCCCCCGCCGCTGCCCGGGAGCGGGACCTGTGGCAGCTTGCTCCCCGGGGAACGACGACGGGCAGGGAAGGAGCCGGCGCGGTGGCTGCAGACGTCGAGACGGGCGTGACGCCCGGCACGGGACCGGGCGGCCGCGCGGGAGCCGGTGCACGGGCGACGCCGGGCTCGGTCGAGGAGGCGGTGGCGCTCGCCGACGGCCTCGTCGACGCCTGGGGCAGCTGGGGCCCCAACATGACGCCGGACGCCCGGCAGGTCGCCTTCATCAGCGACCGCTCGGGCACGCCGCAGCTGTGGCTCCAGGACGTCGTCCTCGACGGCGCGCAGCTACCGGCCCGGCACGTGCCCCTCTCCGACGACCCGGTGGTCTCGGTGCGGTGGGCGGCCGACAGCCGCTGGCTGGCCTGCGAGGTCGCGACCGACGGCGGCGTCCGGACGGCGGTCTGGGTGGTCCGCCCCGACGGCTCCGACGCGCGCCGGGTCGCCGGCGGGCCCGACGAGCACGCCGAGCTGGGCCCGTGGACCCGCAGCGGGCACCGCTTCGTGGTCACCCTCCCCGCCACGGTGGCCGGCGGCCCCACCCGCGCCTACCTCGCCGACCCCTCCACCGGCCGGCTCGACCCGCTCGCCGAAGGCGACCTGATCCACGTCCTGGACATCTCGCTGGAGGAGCGGTTCATCGTCCTCCGCGACGGCGGACGCGGTCAGGAGTACGTCAGCGTCGTCGACCGCCTCATGGACGAGGACTTCAGCGCGCTGCCGCAGGGCGCCACCGGCTCCACCGAGGTGACGCTCATCCGACCGGCCCCGGACGACCACGCCGGGCCGGTGTACGTCTACCTCGCCTCGGACGTGGGCCTCCCCCGCCGGCAGCTCATCGGTCTCCCCTTCGGCCCCAACGGCTGGCGTGGTGAGCCGCGGACGCTCGCCGCCCGGGAGGACGCCGAGCTGGAGTTCATCGACGCCGACGACGCCGGCCGGCTGCTGCTGCTGGTGTGGAACGTGGCGGGGCGCAGCGAGCTGGAGCTCCTGGACACCGCCACCGGCGGGCGCACCCCCATCTCGGGGCTGCCAGGGCTCGTGGCCGCCGACCCGGTGCTCTCCCGTGACGGCTCCAGCGTGGTGCTGGGCGTGCAGGGCCCGACGCGCCCGCGCGAGCTGTGGCACCTGGACACCACCACCCACGCCTGGACCCGGGTCACCTCCGCCCCGCCGCTGCCCCGGCGCCGGCTCGTCGTCCCGACCCTGGAGACCTTCGCCGGGCGCGACGGGCTGCCGCTGAGCGGCTGGCTCTACCGCGCACCCGGCCGGCTGAACGGCCCCGGCCCCGTCGTCATCCACCTGCACGGCGGGCCCGAGGACCAGGAGCGGCCCACCTTCGCGCCGCAGCACCAGGCGCTGGCCGCCGCGGGGCTGAGCGTCTTCGCGCCCAACATCCGTGGCTCGTCCGGGTTCGGCCGGGAGTTCGTGCACGCCGACGACCTGCACGGCCGGTACGACGCGTTCGCCGACGTCCTGGCCGCCGCCGACCACCTCGTCGAGGCCGGCATCGCCGAGCCCGGTCTGCTCGCCGTCACCGGCCGCTCCTACGGCGGCTACCTGACCCTCGCGTCCCTGGCCTTCTCGCCCGGGGTGTTCGCGGCGGGGGTGGACGTCTGCGGCATGTCGGACCTGGTCACCTTCTACCGCGACACCGAGCCGTGGATCGCCGCGGCCGCGATCACCAAGTACGGGCACCCCGAGCGCGACCGGGCCCTGCTCGAGGCCATCTCCCCGCTGGCCTCGGCGGCCGCGATCGACGCACCCCTGCTGGTGGTGCACGGCGAGCACGACACCAACGTGCCCGTCGGCGAGGCACACCAGATCGTCGCGGCGCTGCGCGCGCTCGGCCGGCCCGTGGCCTACCTGGAGCTGCCCGGCGAGGGGCACGTCTTCCGCCAGGCGACCGCCCGGAAGGAGATGGCCGCCGCGATCACCCGCTTCCTGCACGAGCGCCTGCAGCCGGCCTGACGCCGCACGGAGGCGCCACCGCGCGGGGCCGGCCCTCCGGTCAGACGCCGACGTGCGCCAGCGCCTGCAGCAGCAGCGCGCTCTGCCCGTTCGCCAGCTCCGCGAGCACGGTCGCCTCCCGCACCTCGTCGGGGGTGAACCAGGTCAGCTCGAGCGCGTCCTGCTGCGGCGAGCAGTCGCCCTCCACCGGCACGACGTAGGCCAGCGACACGGCGTGCTGCCGCGGGTCGTGGAACGGGGTCACCCCCGGCGTCGGGAAGTACTCGGCGACGGTGAACGGCTGCGGCGCGGGCGGGACGCGCGGCAGCGCCAGCGGGCCGAGGTCCTTCTCCAGGTGCCGCAGCAGCGCCGCGCGCACGCGCTCGTGGTACAGCACCCGCCCCGAGACCAGCGCCCGCTTGATCTGACCGTCCTCGCCGGCCCGCAGCAGCAGCCCGATCGAGGTCACCGTGCCCTGCTCGTCGACCCGCACCGGCACCACGTCGACGTACAGGATCGGCAGCCGCTCGCGCGCCGCGTCCATCTCCTCGCGGGCCAGCCAGCCCCCGCCTGCCGCCGTCGTCAGCTCGGTCATGGCACCTGTCTAGCCGACGCACCCGGCGCGCGGCACCCGCGCGGCCGGACCCGCGACGTGTCCCCGGTCACGGACGCCTCTTCCGCTCCCGCAGCCCGCGGGGTAGGCAGAACACCATGACCGCCGTCACCACGGGCACGACCACCCACCCGCTCGCCCGCCTGACCGCTGAGGAGATCACCGCCGCGACGGGGATCGTCCGCGCCGCGGGTCTCTGCGGCGAGTCGGCGAAGTTCGTCTACGTCGGCCTCGAGGAGCCGCACAAGGCCCAGGTGCTGGGCTGGCAGCCGGGCGACGCCGTCGAGCGCCTGGTCCGGGCACTGCTGCTGGACCGGGCCACCGGCGCCGGGCGCGACGTCACCGTCTCGCTCACCGCCGGCGCCGTCGTCCGGGACGTCGAGCTCGACGCGGTCGCCGACGGCCAGGTGCCGATCCTGGACGCCGAGTTCGAGAGGATCGAGCCGATCCTCGCCGCCGACGAGCGCTGGGTCGCGGCGATGGCGAAGCGCGGGCTCGACGTCGCCCAGGTGCGCTGCGTGCCCCTGTCGGCCGGCTCGTACTTCGCCGACGAGGAGGGGCACCGGATGATCCGCGTGCTCGGCTTCCACCAGGCCGACCCCGAGGACCTGCCGTGGGCGCACCCCGTGGACGGTGTCGTCGCGTTCGTCGACATCACCGCCGGCGTGGCGACGGCGGTGCAGGACCACTACGACCTGGCGGTGCCCGCCGAGCGCGCCGACCTCACCCCCGAGGTCCACCCCGCCCCGGTGCGCGACCTCAAGCCGATCGAGATCACCCAGCCCGAGGGGCCGAGCTTCACCGTGACCGACGACGAGGTCAGCTGGGCCGGCTGGCGGTTCCGCATCGGCTTCGACATGCGCGAGGGCCTGGTCCTCCACCAGGTCTCGATCGACGGGCGGTCGGTGGTCCACCGCGCGTCGATCGCGGAGATGGTCGTGCCCTACGCCGACCCCTCGCCGGTGCGGTTCTGGCAGAACTACTTCGACACCGGCGAATACCTCTTCGCCCGGTACACCAACTCCCTGGAGCTGGGCTGCGACTGCCTCGGCGAGATCCACTACCTCGACGCCACGATCTCCGACGAGGACGGCGCCCCGCGCACCATCCGCAACGCGATCTGCATGCACGAGGAGGACTACGGCGTCCTCTTCAAGCACACCGACCTCTTCAACGGGATGGCCGAGACCCGGCGGCAGCGGCGGCTGGTCGTCAGCTTCTTCACCACCATCGGCAACTACGACTACGGCTTCTACTGGTACCTCTACCTCGACGGCACCATCCAGCTGGAGAGCAAGGCCACCGGCGTCGTCTTCACCTCGGCCTACCGCGGCGAGGAGCACCCGTACGCCACCGAGATCGCACCCGGCCTGGGCGCGCCGTTCCACCAGCACCTGTTCTCCGCCCGCTTGGACATGGCCGTGGACGGCGTCGACAACACCGTCTACGAGGTCGACGCCGTCCGGCAGCCGGTGAGCGACGTCAACCCGTACGGCAACGCCTTCACCCGGCGCTCGACGCCGCTGACCTCCGAGGCGGGAGCCGCGCGGCCGGCCGACAGCACCGTCGGCCGGGTGTGGCACGTGGTCAACGAGTCGAAGCGCAACCGGCTCGGTCAGCCGGTGGCGTACGCCCTGCACCCCGAGGGCGGGCCGGTGCTGCTGGCCGACGAGAGCTCCTCGGTGCACGCCCGCGCCACCTTCGCCACGAAGCACCTGTGGGTGACGCGGTACGACCCCGCCGAGCGGTACGCGGCCGGTGACTTCGTCAACCAGCACCCGGGGTCGGCCGGGCTGCCGGCGTTCGTCGCCGACGACGCGCCGCTGACCGACACCGACGTGGTGCTGTGGCACACCTTCGGCCTGACCCACTTCCCGCGCCCGGAGGACTGGCCGGTCATGCCGGTCGACTACGCCGGCTTCACCCTCAAGCCGGTCGGCTTCTTCGACCGCAACCCCTCGCTGGGCGTGCCGCGTTCGGCGTCGGCGCACTGCGCACCGGAGGACGGCGGGCACTGCTCGTAGGCCTCGCGCGAGCACCCTGCGGTTCACCGGCCGTTCACGTACCGTTTCCCGTGACCGTCGTCACGGGGGGCGCCATGGCTCTGCTCCGCCGGCTCGGCTCCGCCGCCCGCCAGGCCACGCAGGTGGCCACCGGCGCGGCCGCGGTCGCCGCCCTGCCGGTGGTCGTGGGCGCCGGCCTCGTGGGCGGGACGACGCGGGCCGCGCGCGCCGGGGTCGCCGGCTCCCTGCACCTGGCGCACGCGGCCGCCGTCTCGGGCACCCGGGCGGTCGGCACCCTCGTCACCGGCGCCGACCCGCTGCCCAGCGGACACCTGCACGACCTCGTCGACGCCGCCCGCGGCCTGCTGGAGCCCCCGCCGGCCCGGCACACCCGGCGGGTCTGGCGCGACCGGGACCGGCTGCAGGTCGAGGTCGAGGACCCCGCCGACGGCGACACCCCCGCCGCCCGCGCGGCCCTGCGCCGCCACCTCGAACGGCTCGAGGGCGTGGAGTGGGCCACGGTCAACGACGTCGTCGGCCGGGTGCTCGTCGCCGTCGACGCCCGGCGGGTCGGCATCGAGGACGTCGTCGGCGTGGTCACCGAGATCGAGCAGGCCCGCGGCGGCACCGGCGTCTTCCCCCAGCGCCCCGACCACCCGGCCGACGTCGAACCGCTGCTGGCCGCCGTCCTCGCCGCCGCCGTCGACGTCGGTGCCTTCGGCTTCGCCACCGCCGCGAGGTACCTGCCGATCCCGGCCGTCCACCGGCACGCCACCCTCGTCATGGCGCTGCTGGACACCCAGGAGTGGCTCAAGCGCGCGCTGTCGGACCGGATCGGCCCGGTCGGCACCGACCTGGTCTTCGAGGGCACCGGCGCGCTGCTGCACTCGCTCACCCAGAGCCCGGTCGTGCCGGCGCTCAACGCCACCGCCGCGGTGCAGCGGGCCCTGGAGGTGCGCGCCCGCCGCCAGGTGTGGTGCCGCCGCGAGCGGGAGCTGTGCGGCCCCGAGCCGGACGACGACGCCGCGCCCGGCCCGCTGCCCGGCCCGCGCCCCGGCGCGCTGCCGCGGGGCCCGGTCGAGACCTACCGCGACCGGCTCGGCCCGACCGAGCTCGGCGCGGCGCTCGGCCTGCTCGCGCTCACCCGCAGCCCGGGCCGGTCGGCCGACCTGATCCGGGCGCTGACCCCGAGGGCGGCGGTGCAGGGGCGGGAGTCGTTCGCCGCGACGCTGGACCTGCTGCTCTGCCGGCAGGGCGTGCTCCCCCTCGACGGCTCGGTCTACCGGCGGCTGGACCGGGTGAGCGCGGTCGTCGTCGACGCCGCGGCGCTGTGCACCGGCCCGCCGGTGGTCGTCGAGGCGGTCGCGGAGGCCGACGGGTGGGACGACGCCGCCGTCTGGTCGGCCGCGACCCGCCTGCTCACCGGCGACGGCGAGGACCGGCTGCGGCTGGGGCCGGTGCGCCGCAGCCACGACGCCCCGGGCGGCGAGGTGCGCTCGCTGCTGGAGGGGCGCCGCCGGGTCGGCAGCGTCACCGTCGCCCCCGAGCTCGACCCGCACGCCGAGGCGCTGCTCACCACCGTCGCCGACGCGGGTCTGCGGCTGGTGCTCACCCGGCACGCCGGCGCCCGCGACGTCACCGGCCTCGCCGACGACGTGACCGACCCGGGGAGTCCGCTCGCGGAGGCCGTGCGGGGGCTGCAGGCCGACGGGCACGGCGTCCTGCTCGTCTCGGCCGGCGACGGACCCGCGCTGATGGCCGCCGACGTCGCCGTGGCGCCGGTCCGGCCGGGCCGTGCGCCGGTCTGGGGCGCCGACCTGGTCACCGACCCCGGGCTCGCCGACGCCTGCCGCGTCGTCGCCGCCGTCCCCGACGCGAAGGCGGTCAGCCGCCGGGCCGCCGGGGCGGCGCTGACCGGCAACGTCCTCGGTGGGCTGCTCGCCGCCGTCGGCAGCCCGCGCACCGGCCAGGCCCGGGCGACCACGCCGGGCAAGTGGGCGACCGCGGGCACGATGGCCGCCGGCACCCGCGCCGCGGTGCGCGCCGCCCGCCGCCCGGTACCGGCCCCGACCGCGCACACCC
>NZ_SSXC01000079.1 GCF_021699055.1 Blastococcus sp. MG754426
CCGGACGCAGCGGCAGGTCGAAGAAATGAGGGGCGGTGCGCCAGGCCTGCGAATGGGCCGCGCCCATGAACGCGTAGCCGACCAGCCCGATGCCGAGGGACGGTCGTCCGGGGGAAGTCATGCGGGAGCTCCTCGTGGGGTGGGAGGCGTGGGATCAGGCAGCGAGGGTGAGCCGCTTGCTGTCGCGGCCCCCTCCCGGCACGGGCATGTACGAGATGCGGAGACGGACCGCCACGGCGACGTCGTGCTCCCCGGGCCCGAGCGGCTCGTCGGTCTCGAAGGCGAGCTGGGCCCGTTCCCCCATCTCCCAGCGGTCGTCGGTCGTCCGGGGCAGCTGGTCGAAGGTGTAGGTGTTCCCGTGCACCGTGAGAGTGGTCCGCGACGGCGGGACGGGCTGCCCGTCGAGCACCAGGTCGACGGCCTCCACCATGGACAGGGCCAGACCGCGGTAGTAGGGCATCCGCACCTCGACGACGCCACCGGTGCGGCCGTCCTCCAGGGGCCGGAACCCCTCCTCGCAGACGATGTACTGGTCGAACATCAGTAGGACCCCGTTCCTGTGGTCTGTGGCCCCGTCCCCGGTCCCGCCCCGACCGCGGGAGGGGTGGGGAGGACGGGGTCCTGCTGCTCTCCGGAGCTCTCGCCGAGCAGGCGGGCGAACATGGTGTGCTGGCGGCGGACCTGCTCGACGCTGTCCACGGGGAAGGCGTCCTGGATGTGCCGGTTGCCCTCGTACTCGCTGGACAGGTAGCCGTCGAAGCCGCCCTCGACGAGCACCGGGACGATCCGGTCGTAGGGGATCGAGTACTCGACCTCGTCGTCGGTCATCTCGTAGAACTTCGCCTGGATGTGCCCGATGAGGGCCATGTGCTCGAGCATCGACTTCGGCTCGGTCCAGATGTAGTGCGTCGCCTGCCGGGCCAGCCCGAAGTCGACCGGACCGCCGCCGCGGTAGTTGACGACGTCCATCAGGGCGTGCGTGTCGCCGTGGTCGTCGTAGGTCCGCACGATCAGGTCGACCAGCTCCGGCTTGGCGCCGTCCCGCAACGCCCGCTCGCTGACCACCCGGGGGAAGCGCTCCACGAACGTGCCCATGTCCGGCATGAGGCCGAGGGCCGGCGAACCGGTGCGGTGCATGACCTCGAGGTGCTGGAGGATCCACGGGTGCTCGTAGTGGAAGGGCGCGTGCACCTCCAGCAGCAGCCGGACGCCGCGGTCCTCGGCGTAGGGGGCCGCTGCCTCCATCACCTCGGGCGGGGTGTTGATGATCGCGCGGACCACCCGGGCACCCAGCCGGACCGCGATGTCGATGTCGCGGTGGAAGGAGGCGACCTGCTCCTCCAGGGTCAGCCAGCGGTCGGGGTACCGCTTGGTGTCGAGGAAGAGGTCCGTGGCGACCGGGGTCGTCCCGTACTTCTCCATCCAGCTGAACCACGAGTCGACGAACTCGTCGCTCACCCGCGGGAAGCCGGGGATCATCTGCTCGGGGATGAGCTCGATCCCGCGGGCGCCGAAGGCAGCCGCCTCGCGGATGCAGTCCTCGACGGACAGCGTGCGCAGGAAGTACTCCTCCTGGAAGGAGTAGAGGCTGACGCCCCGCTTGATGCTGTGGGCCGGTGCGGTCACGGGGTCCTCTCAGACGGTCACCGCGGCGAGCCGCGGCGAGGTCGGCGCGATGGCCTGCCCGGTGGACAGGTCGAAGAAGTGCAGGGCCGACGGCGGGACGGCGAACGCGGTACGGGTGCGCTCGCGCACGGCCGCCGATCCGGGCAGCCGGGCCTGGAGCACCGTCCCGCCGGCGGGGTCGCGCAGATCGCCCGAGGCACCGGGGTCCATGTCCTCGGCGATCTCCATGATCGCGTCGGTGATGACGGGCTCGGCGTCGAGCCGCAGGCGGACCAGCTTCTCCGGCGGCAGGTTCTCCACCAGCTCGACCTCGGCGACGAGCCGCAGCGCGTCGGGCGCCGCGGTGGCGGGATCCCGCAGCGCCTCCGGGCGCAGGCCCAGGGCGACCGGGGTGGCGTCGGCGCCGGCGAGCTGCGGGTAGGTGTCGAGCAGACCGGCGGGGAGCGGCAACCGCTGCGAACCGAGGACGAGGTCGTGGCCGACCGCGGTGCGGACCACCGTCGCGCACATGACGTTCATCGGTGGGGAGCCGATGAACTCGGCCACGAACAGGTTGGCCGGCGAGTCGTAGAGCTCGTCGGGCGTGCCGAGCTGCTGGAGCACTCCCTTGCGCAGCACGGCGATCCGGTCGCCCATCGTCATGGCCTCGACCTGGTCGTGGGTGACGTAGAGGGTGGTGACCCCGTACCGGCGCTGCAGCCCGCGGATCTCCGCACGCATCTGACCGCGCAGCTTGGCGTCCAGGTTCGACAGCGGCTCGTCCATCAGGAAGGCCTGCGGCTGGCGCACGATCGCGCGTCCCATCGCGACGCGCTGCCGCTGGCCCCCCGAGAGCGCCTTGGGCTTGCGGTGCAGCAGATCGGTGAGCCCGAGCGCCTCCGCCGCCCGCTCGACGCGCTCCGCCACCTCGGCCTTGCCCACTCCCGAGCACTGCAGGGGGAAGGCGATGTTCTCGCGCACGGTCATGTGCGGATAGAGGGCATAGCTCTGGAAGACCATCGCGATGTCCCGCTGGGAGGGGTGGACGTCGTTGACGACGCGGTCACCGATGAGGAGCCGGCCGTCGGAGATCTCCTCGAGGCCCGCCGCCATGCGCAGGGCCGTCGTCTTGCCGCAGCCCGAGGGCCCGACGAGGACGAGGAACTCGCCGTCGGCGATGGCGATGTCGAGCTCCGAGACCGCCTGCGTCCCGTCCGGGTACCGCTTGGTGACGTGGTCGAACGTGATCGATGCCATGACTGCTCCTCAGCCGGTGGTGGTTCGGGACGGGCGTGCGGACTGCGTGCGGAAGTCGGTCCAGCCGGGTAGCTCCCACGGCCGGACCAGTGCGGCGCGGAGGGCTGTGGCCAGCTCGGCGGTGTCCGGCAGCGGGGAGCCGCGGCCGTCGGGGCGGGTGTAGACGCGGCAGGTCAGCGCCGACGGCGCAGCGGTCGGGAACAGGTCCTGGCCGCCCACCGCGAACGTCGGGGAGCCGGGGAACCCCAGCCGCTCCGCCTCTTCGCGGGTGCGGACCTCGCGTTCGACCACGGCCACCTCGCCCCGTCCCAGCTCGGCGAGGGTGTCCCGCAGCACCTGTGCGGCTCGCTCGCGCGTGGGGCAGCCGGCCCACCACCGCAGCTCCACCCGCCACTTGATCGAGCACCCGGCCGGAGAGGTGACCGGCCTGGTCACGGCGCGCGCGGCGAGCACGTCATCGAGCGCCTCGCGCAGCCACCCGGCGCGCTGCGCCGGATCGTCGTGGTCCCCGTCCGGCGCACCGTGGTAGCGCACGACGCCGCGCCGGTCGATCACGAAGACCTCCGGTGTGGCCGTCGCCCCGTAGGCGCGGGCGGCGACCTGGTCGGCGTCCCGCAGGAACGGTCCGGCCACCTCGCCGGCGGCGACCCGCTGCCGCAGGCCCTCCGCCGAGTCCTCCGGGTGGTCGGTCTCGTCGTTGCTGACGACCTGCAGGACGGTGACGTCCCGGGTGGCGTAGTCGCGGACGACGTCCTGGATGCGGTCGTGCCAGGCCCGCGCGTAGGGGCAGCCGTTGGCCGTGAAGACGACGACCGTCGCGGCACGGTCCGCCGGGTCGGGACCGACGGCGGCGCCGTCCGTCCCCGGCAGCGCGAGGGGTGGTGCGGTGTCACCGACGGTGAGCCGGCTCATCGGACTGTCCCTTCGGTCTGGACGGTCGCCCGCTGCACGAGCGGCACGCCGGGGGCCTGCTGGATGTAGGGGATCCGGACGGCGATGCCGAGCCCGATCCGGTGCCGTTCGCCCGGGACCCCCGGGGCGTCGAGCGCCACGTCGAGCGGGTCGCGCAGGTCCCACCAGGCACCGGACCCACCGGCGCCGGCAACCGGCCCGGTGAAGCCGCCGGTCGAGACCGAACGCAGTGGCACGCGGGCGCCGTCGACGGTCACCTCCACCTCCTCGAGGCAGGAGACCGGCAACGACCGGTACCAGGGCAGGCGGACGGCGAGGTGCAGGCGGCCGTCCCGGGCCGAGACCGCGTCGGGGCGCAGGGTGCCCTCGGTCATCGTCATGCCGTCACCGCCGTCCGGGCACCGGCCAGCTCGGAGAGGAGCGCGACGTGCGCCGCCGAGACGGCCAGCGCGTCCGCCTCGTCGCGCTCGAGCAGCTCGTGGCCGCCCCACTCGCTCAGGACGGCGCCCTCGTAGCCGGCTGCGGACAGCGCTCTCAGCCACGCTCCGTGCGGGCGGCGGACGGCCTCGACGTCCACGTCCCAGAACTTCGCGTGCGCGTGCCGGACGAGCGGCAGGAGCTCCCCCCACTCCTCCGGTTCCGTCCGGCCGCACCGGCCGAGCACCCCGGCGACCAGCGGCGCCAGTTCCGCTTCGCGCGGGTGCCCTGCGACCACCGCCAGCGCGGCTCCGATGCGCGGGCCGATCGGGCCGCCCCGGAGCCACGCCTCGTGCACCGCGGTGACCCCCGGTGCAGCGAGACCCAGCCGGCGCAGCGCGGTACCGAGGGCAGCCGGGAGCGCGGGCGTGGAGAGGCTGGAGTCGATCGTCAGCCCGAGGAAGGGCGTCCCGGTCCGCCGCTGCAGCTCCACCAGCTCGAGCACGGCCGGGGTGCCCGGTGTGGTGGCGCCCTGCACCTCGAAGGTGAGGACGACGCCCAGCCGCTCCGCTTCCGCGGCGACCCTGCCGAGGAGCTCGGGGGGCATCCCGAGCGTCGCCCGGACGACGGGGAAGCCGAGTCGCGCGGCGGCCGCCAGCTGGGGGGCGATGTCGTCGAAGGCCTGCTCCACCGTCATCGGCCGCCCCGGACGGCGGAAGAGATCGGTGTACACCCCCAGGGCGACCGGCACGAGCTGCAGCCGCTCGACCGCGTCGCGGAAGGCGCGCTCGTCCTCCGGGGCGACCGCGGGGAAGCCGCGCCAGGCCTGGTGGCCGACCAGCTCGACCGCCGGGCCGCACCCGGCAGCGGCCACCTGTTCCAGCAGTTCCACCGCGTCGGCGCCTCCCCGCCACAGCGGGGTCAGCGAGAAGAGCGTCGTACCGAGCTGGGTCATGTCAGACACCGGCTTCGATCCGGCGGCCGGTGCGGGACGACTCCACCCGTGGGACGGCGCGCTCGCAGCGACCGGCGGTGCCGGCAGCGACGTCGTCAGCCATGGGAACTCCTCGCGAGGCAGGTGGCCGCGGCCACGGAAGGGCGGGTGAGGGCAGACCGGTGGACGAGCACGACCGGGCGGCTGGAGCGGGACGGGTGGCGCCCGGGCGCGCTGAGCGGCGGGCGGCGGGAGCGAGCGCCTACTTGATGCCGCCGGCGAAGCCCTGGATGAACCGCTTCTGGGCGAAGAGGTAGAAGGCCAGGATGGGCACCATCGAGATGATCACGATGGCGAAGATCTTGTTCCAGGCCGAGACCAGCGAGCCGACGTAGTAGTACATCGACACCGGCAGCGTCTGGTTGTCGGAACCGCCGAGGAAGATCAACGCGGTGAAGAAGTCGTTCCACACGATGAGGCCGGTGAGGATCGCGACCGTCCCGGTGGCCGGCGCCATCAGCGGCAGCACCACGCGCAGGAAGACCCGGCCCGGCCCGGCCCCGTCCAGCGCTGCGGCCTCCTCGTAGTCGCGCGGCAGGTTCCGGAAGAAGCCGGCGTAGAGGAACACCGCCAGCGGCATCAGGGTCCCGACGTACAGCAGGACCATCCCCCCCACCGAACCCACCAGACCGAGCTGCCGCGCGCCGATGTAGAGCGGGACCAGCCCCAGCTGGGTGGGCAGCAGGATGGCGATGAGGAAGAGGTAGAAGGTGACGCTCCCCCACCGGGCGGTGCTGCGGGCCAGCACGTAGGCGGCGAGCGACCCGAAGGCGACCAGCCCGGCGATGCTGCCGAGCGTGATCAGGACGCTGTTCAGCAGCGCCATCAGGATGTTGTTGTCCCCGCCCTGGGTCAGCACCTCGGCGAAGTTCTCGAGGGTCGGCCGACCGGGCGGCGCCGACGTCCCCGTGGACAGCAGTTCCTCGTCGGGCTTCAGCGCGGTGATGACCAGGAAGTAGAAGGGGAGCAGGGTCAGCAGCGCGGCGACCCAGACGAGCCCCTCGCGCAGGGCCGTCATCTTCGTGTAGCGGAACATGATCCGGGCCCCTTAGGAACGGTCCTTGGTGGCCGCCTGCTGGAGGACGGCGAAGACGAGCATGATCAAGGTCAGCAGGAGGGCCAGCGCGGCGCCGAAGCCGAAGTTGCTCAGCGCGAAGGTCTCCTTGTAGACCTGCGTGGCCAGGGTCTCGGTGGCACCCGCGGGCCCCCCGCCGGTCAGCGCCATGACCTGGTCGAAGACGCGCAGGCCCTGGATCAGCATGAGCGTCGAGGCGATCGCGACCGACGGCCGGATCGAGGGCAGGGTGATGTGCCGGAAGCGCCGCCAGGTGCTGGCGCCGTCCAGAGCGGCGGCTTCCTCGATCTCCGCCGGCACCGTCGCCAGGCCGGCGAGGTAGATGACCATCACCATGCCGGTGGTCTGCCAGGCCATGACCACCAGCACCGCCCACAGCGCCAGGCCGGGATCCGCCAGCCACAGCCGGGGCTCCATGCCGATCCAGCCCAGCACCCCGTTCAGCGGCCCGTTGAAGTCGAAGATGAACTTCCAGACGTAGGACACCGCCAGCGGGCTCAGGACGACGGGCATGAAGAAGAGCACCCGCAGCAGGTAGCGCGTCCGGAGCGTGCGGTTCAGGGCGAGCGCGAGGACCAGGCCCACGACGTTCGTGGCGATGAGGAACCCGAACGCCAGGAACAGCGTGTTCTGGATCGACCCGATCATGGCCGGGTCGTCGAAGATGCGCCGGAAGTTCTCCAGGCCGATGAAGTCGAAGTCCCCGACCCCGGTCCAGTCGGTGAAGGCGTAGAAGGCGCCGCCCGCGGTGGCCAGGTAGTGGATCAGCACGACCACGAGGACGGCGGGCAGCGCCCACCACCACCGGCCGTGGGAGATGAGCGGGCGGGGGCGCCGGGAGCGGAACGGTGCTCCACCCCCGGCGCCTGCTGCCGCGCCCCGGACGACGGGAGTCGTGTCCTGCGGAGTACCCATGGTTGCAGTCATCGTTCGTCCCTCGACTCGATCCGGAGCGCAGCCCGCCGTGCTGCTACTGGTCGTAGGCCTGGTCCATGGCCTCGAGCACCGACTGGACGTCGCTCTGGCCGGTCAGCAGCCCCTGGGCCCCGGTGGCCAGGGCGTCGTAGACACCCGGGTTCGGCCATCCCTGGTTCGGCAGGGGCGCGTAGCTGCCCGACTCCAGCAGGTCGCGCACCGGCTCGTACGCCGCGTTCAGGTTCTCCCCGGGACCGGTGATCGGGACACCACCCTGGATCTCGGTGACGCGCTCGGCGTTCTCCGGGTCGGCCATCCACTCGAGGAAGTCCAGAGCCGCCTGCTTCTCCCCCTCGTCAGCGTCGGCGTTGACGCTGAGCACGTAGTTGGGGCTGGCGAGCAGGTACGGTTCGCCCTCTGCCGGCGGGAAGGCGCGCGTGTCCAGTTCGAGGCCCGGCGTGGCGTTCATGAGCTCGTTGGCCGCGGTACCGGGCAGGAACGCGGTCAGCGACGTGCCCTGCGTGATGCCCTGCGTGATGGCGTCGAAGCCCGCACCGGGCGCGCCCGGCTGGAAGCAGCCGGCCTCGTTGAGGTCGACGACCGTCTGGAGCGTCTCCTGCCAGCCCTCGCTCTCGGCGAACGTGGTCTCCCCGGCGGCCCGCTGGTCGTTCCAGTCCGGGGTCTCGGCGTAGACCCGCGTCGCGGAGATGGCCATGGACATCAGGCCGGGGTTCGGCGGGACCGCCCCGGCGATGACGGCCATGGACCTGCCTTCGTCGGCCAGCGACCGGCAGGCCTCCAGGTAGGCGTCGAAGTCCTCGGGGTACTCGACCCCTGCCTCCCCGGCGGCCCCGGCGTTCCACGTCACGGCGACCGGGATGAGGCTGGTCGGCTGCGCGTAGATCTCCCCGTCGATCCCGAACTGGGACTCGCTGCCCTCCGGCACCAGTGCCGCGGACGCCTCGCCGAGCGGCTCGAGGTAGCCGGCCTCGGCCAGCGGGATGACCGAGCTCGACTGGCCGGACCCGGGAGCGAACATCATGAGGGCCGGCGCGTTCCCGCCCTGCAGCTGGGTCCGCATCGTCAGCCCGTAGCTGTCCGGCGGCAGCGGCTGGGTCTCGATCTGGACGCCGGTCTCCTCGGTGTACTCCTCGGCGAGGACCAGCCACGGGTTCTCAGCGCCACCGCTGGCGTTCTCGAACGCCCACGTGAAGCTGTCGGCGGGGCCAGCCGCGCCGGCTGCACCGCCGTCCTCGTCCCCGCCGCCGCACGCCGCGAGCGTGAGAACGCTGACGGCGGGCACGGCGGCGAGGACGCCGAGACGGCGCATGCGCCCATGTCCTTGCTGGTTCATGTAGGAGCCTTTCGTGACGCGTCCGGCGGCTGTGCCGGTTCGACGACGGGAAGCCTCTGCCGCGGCGCCCGGTTGGGCCGCTGCGCTGTCGGCGTGATGCCAACCACATACTTCTGTTCGTCACCGGAGGAAGTCAACGGGCCGGGGACCTAAGAGTCCTGATGCGCCGCATCACCGGCGTCTATGGCGACGGACGCGCCGGAGCGCTCCGGCGATCGGGTCAGGCTGCGGCGTTCGCCATGGCAGCAGCGAGCTCCGGGTGCGCCGCGGGGCTGCTGAACGGCAACCACTGCGGCAGGCGGTGCGGGGCGAAGATCGCGTCGAGCGCCAGGTGCACGGCGCCCGCGAGACCGGCGTCCGCACCGAGGGTCGAGTGCTCGATGCGCAGGGTCCGGGTGGCGAGTGGGAGCGACCGGCGGTAGACCGACTCGCGGATGACCGCGAGGACGTGGTCGCCCGCCTGGACGACGCCGCCTCCCAGGACCACGAGCGCAGGGTTGTAGAAGCTGACCAGCGTCGCGAGGGCGCTGCCGACCAGCCGCCCGGCCCGGGCGAGCAGGGCCCGCGCCGCCGGATCCCCGCGGTCCGCGGCCGCCGTCACGTCGGCGGCGGTGACCCGCCCCGAGGCCGCCAGGAGCTCGGCCAGCACCGGGCTCCCGCCGGCCTCCGCCAGGCGCCGGCCGTCGCGGGCGAGTGCCGCACCACCGGCCGCGGCCTCGAGGCAGCCGAGGTTGCCGCACCGGCAGACGACGTCACCGGCCTCGGCGACCACCACGTGCCCGATGTCGCCGGCACACCCGTTGACCCCGCGGTGCAGGCGGCCACCGGAGACCAGACCGGCGCCGATCCCCGTCCCGATCTTGACGTAGAGGAGGTCACCCGCGGCCGCGGCGACCGGGTTGGTGCGCAGCTCGCCCAGGGCCAGCAGGTTCACGTCGTTGTCGACCCACACGGGGGCGGCGAACCTCGCGCCGAGGCGGTCGGGGATGGAGTAGCCGTCCCAGCCCGGCATGATCGGAGGGGCGACCGGCAGGCCCGTGCCGACGTCGACCGGCCCGGGGACCCCCACCGCGAGACCCCAGAGCGGACGCGGGGCCGGCTGTGCGCGCAGCAGCCCCTCGACCACCTGCTCGACGCGGGACAGGACGACCTCGGGCCCGTCCGCGACGTCCACGCCTTCCTCGACCTTGCTCAGGACGGTGCCGGCGAGATCGGCCAGGCCGACGACCATGCCGGTCGCCCCGATGTCCACACCGGCGACGACGCCGGACTCCGCCCGGAAACGCAGCAGCCGTGGTGCCCGGCCGCCCGTGGACGCACCCAGCCCGTCCGACGCGACCAGCCCCGCATCCTGCAGTTCGGCGACGCGCTGGGCGACGACGCTGCGGCCCAGCCCCACGACCCGCATCAGCTGCGGCTGGGTGATCCCGCCGCTGCCGCGGATCGCGTCCAGGACGGCGACCAGGCCGTCGATCCGCTCAGCAGGCATCGCGCCGCTCCGCGGCGGCGACGGGGCGGGGTGTCACGTTCCGAGACTAAGGGCTTTGTCCGGAAACCGACAGAAGGGACGGGCGCAGCGACCGAGAGGTCAGGCGGAGAGGCCGGATTCGCCGTGGGTCCCCGTCCGGGCGGCCAGCAGCGCCGGCAGGTGCTCCCGGGAGAAGACCTGGTCGAGAGCGAACTGCACCGCTCCGGTGACGCCGGCGATCTCCTCGTCCACGGCGGAGAGGTCGACCTGCAGGTCACGCGTCGCCGCTGGGAGCGCGTGCCGGTAGATGGCCTCGCGCATCGCGGCGAGGACGTGGGCGCGGGCCCGCGCGATGCCGCCGCCCACCACCACGAGCTCGGGGTTGTAGGCGTTGACGAGCGTGGCGAGGACTCCCCCGATGACCGTGGCCGCGCGGTGCAGCAGCGCCCGGGCCGCCGGATCCCCCTGCTCCGCGGCGCGGGTGATGTCCAGCGGGCGGAGCGCCCGGGTCTCGGCCAGGATCGCCGCCAGCGCCGGGCTCTGGCCGGTCTCGGCGAGCAGCCGGGCGTCGCGGGAGAGCGCGGCACCGCCGACGACGGCCTCCAGGCAGCCGACGCTGCCGCACCGGCACACCACCTCACCGCCCTCGGGCACGGTCACGTGCCCGATCGCGCCGGCCAGCCCGCGCGCGCCCCGGTACAGCCGGCCGTCGGTCACGACGGCGGCGCCGAGGCCGGCGCCGCCACCCAGGTACAGCATGTGCGCCGACCGGGCCGCCACCGGGTTGACCCGGCGCTCGCCGAGGGCGAGCAGGTTGACCCGGTCGTCCATCCACACCGGCGCCGACCACGCCGATGCCAGCCGCTCGCGCACGGCACGACCGTCCCAGGACGGCATGGTGGGCAGGGCGACGGGTGCGCCGGCGTCGAAGGCCACCGGCTCGGGCATGCCGAGCGCCACGGACCAGACGTTCCCCCGCGCGCCGGCCTCGTCGGCCACCGACCTGGCGAGTGCCTCCACGGTCGGCAGCCCGGCCTCCCACCCCCGGGAGACGTCGAGGTGCTCCTGCGCCGTCGCGCGGATGGTCCCGGCCAGGTCGGCGACCGCCACGACCAGCTCGTTGGATGCGACGTCGATGCCGAGGACGAATCCCGCCTCCGCACGCAGCCGCAGCCGGCGCGGCGCACGCCCGCCGGTGGAGGGTCCGAGGCCGTCGGACGCGACCAGGCCCGCCGCCTCCAGTTCGGCGACCCGTTCGGCGACCACGCTGCGACCGAGCCCGACCTGCTCCACGAGCGCCGGCTGGGTGGTACCCGTCGTGTCCCGGACGGCGTCGAGCACGGCGGCCAGCCCGGTGAAGCGTTCACTCGGCATGGACAGTCCTCACACGACGATCATCCGGGCCGGCGCGACCGGGGCAACTCCGTGCTGCTCCACCCGCCCCGGCGGAGGGATGGGACCCACGCCGTCCGGGCGAGGCGCGTTCCTGGCGGTGGTCGCCCGTGCCGTCCGGCAGACCCCGGACGCCGGGAAGGTGAGAGGCGGGCCGCCCGTCCCGGACGACCCGCCTCTCACCTGCGACACCACTCTGTCGGGCTGACAGGATTTGAACCTGCGACCCCTTGACCCCCAGTCAAGTGCGCTACCAAGCTGCGCTACAGCCCGCGGGCCGGACGACACCCCGGGGCTCCCCGGGCCGTGAACGACCGCCCGAGAAGGTTACCGCACCGGCCTCCCCGGCCTCGACGGTGGTCAGCCGCGCTTGCCGTCCTTGTCCCGCCCCTCGCGGACCTTCACCGAGATCTCGATCGGGGTGCCCTGGAAGCCCCACCGCTCGCGCAGCTTGCGCTGCAGGAAGCGGCGGTAGCCGGCCTCCAGGAAGCCGGTGGAGAAGACGACGAACCGCGGCGGGCGGACGTCGGCCTGCGTGACGTACTTGATCTTCGGCGCGCGCCCGCCACGGGCCGGCGGCGGCGTCTCCTGCACCAGCGCCCGTACGAACGTGTTCAGCTCGGCGGTCGGCACGCGGGTCTCCCACGCGGCGATCGCGGCCCGGAGGTGGTCGGCGAGCTTGCCCACGCCGCGGCCGGTGGACGCAGAGATGTTGACCCGCGTCGCCCACTTCACGTGCGCGAGGTCCCGGTCGATCTCCCGCTCCAGCTGGTGGTGGCGGTCCTCGTCGAGGGTGTCCCACTTGTTGAAGGCCAGGACCAGCGCGCGACCGGCCTCGACCACCTGGGTGATGACCCGCTGGTCCTGCTCGCTGATCACCTCGTCGGCGGCGAGCAGCACGACGCAGACCTCGGCGGCCTGGATCGCGGCCTCGGTGCGCAGGCTGGCGTAGTACTCCATGCCGCTGGCGGTGTTGACCTTGCGGCGGAGCCCCGCGGTGTCGACGAACCGCCACTCCTCGCCGCCCAGGGTGACCAGCGAGTCCACCGGGTCGACGGTGGTGCCGGCCACCGAGTCGACGACCGAGCGCTCCTCCTTGGCCAGCCGGTTGATCAGGCTGGACTTGCCCACGTTGGGCCGGCCGACCAGGGCCACCCGGCGGGGGCCGCCCTCGCTCTCCTGCTCGCGCGGCGCGTCGGGCATCGCGTCCAGGACGAGGTCGAGCAGGTCACCGCTGGCCCGGCCGTGCAGCGCGCTGACCGGGTGCGGCTCGCCGACCCCCAGCGACCACAGCTCGGCGGCGTTGGCCTCGCTGCGCTCGTCGTCGACCTTGTTGGCCACCAGGATCACCGGCCGGTCGCTGCGCCGGAGCACCCGCGCGGCGGCCAGGTCGGTCTCGGTGGCACCCACCTGGCTGTCGACGACGAAGACGATGACGTCGGCGGTCTTCATGGCGTACTCGGCCTGCCGGGTGATGGAGGCCCCCAGACCGGCGGCCTTGGGGTCCCATCCGCCGGTGTCGACCACGGTGAAGCGCTTGCCGTTCCACAGCGCCTCGTACGCGATGCGGTCGCGGGTCACGCCCGGCGTGTCCTGGACGACGGCCGCCCGGCGGCCGAGGAAGCGGTTCACCAGCGTCGACTTGCCCACGTTGGGCCGGCCCACGATGGCCACGACGGGCAGCGGCCCGCCCTCGGGCTCGGTCACCGGCGCTCCCCCGCGGGCACGACGGTCTCCGCCAGCAGCACGATGCGGTCGACCACCTGGGCCTGGGAGAGGTCGCTGCTGTCGACGACGACGGCGTCCTCCGCCGGGCGCAGCGGGCTGTCGGCCCGGCTGCTGTCGTACTCGTCGCGGCGGCGCAGGTCGGCGGCGAGCGCGGCGATCTCCGCGGTGTCGGTGACACCGAGCTGGCCGGCGCGGCGCTGGGCCCGCACCTCGGGGGCCGCGGTCAGGTACACCTTCAGCGTCGCGTCGGGCAGCACCACGGTGCCGATGTCACGGCCCTCGACCACGACCGCCTCGGCACCGGCGACCAGCGCGCGCTGCTGGGCGACCAGCTGCCGGCGGACCGCCGGGACCGCGGAGACCGCGGAGACCGCCCGGGTCACCTCGGCGCCGCGGATGCGGGCGGCGACGTCGGCGCCGCCGACCTCGACCCGCTCGGTGCCGGCCTCGGTGCCCACGACGATCCCCGCCTCCGCGACGGTGCGGGCCACGGCCTCGGCGTCCGCGGGGTCCACGCCGGCGTCGAGCACGGCGACGGTCGCCGCGCGGTACATCGCCCCGGTGTCGAGGTAGGCCGCGCCGAGACGGGCGGCGACGTCGCGGGCGACGCTGGACTTGCCGGTCCCCGACGGGCCGTCGAGGGTCACCGACCCGCGGAAGGGGCTCTGGGGGCTGCTCATGTGCTCCTGCTCGTTCGTCGTTCTCGGGTCACTGCGCGATGTCGCGCCGCAGCGCCACGGCGCCGCGCAGGTAGACGTGCTGGATCTCCGCGCGCGGCCGCGGCGTCTCGACGTGGGCCATGAGGCGCAGCACCCGCGGCAGCGCGTGCGGCACGCCGATCTCGGTGGCGCACATCAGCGGCACCCCGCCCATGCCGAGCTCGCGCGCGGCCAGGGCCGGGAACTCGGAGACGAGGTCCGGGGTGGCGGTGAACAGGATGCTGATGACGTCGTCGTGCTCGAGCCCGTTGCGTTCGAGCACCGCGCTCACCAGCTCGCGGGTGGCCTCGAGCACCTGCTGCCGGTCGTCGGCGTCGACCTGGGTCGCACCCCGGATGGCTCGGACGGCCATGCACACTCCTCGATCGCGCGGCCCCGTCGGCCCGGGGACCACACGAGTCTAGGGAGCGCACCGCCGATCCCTCTCCCCGCGCGCGCCGCACCGCGTTCCACGCGCGCGGGGTGCCCGGCCCGGCGGCCCGCGTCCGGGCCGCCGGACGGGGGTCTCAGCCGCCGAGCCGGGCGCCGCTGCGGCCGTCGAACAGGTGCACGTGCCCGGCCCGCGGGCGCACGTGCACCTGCTCGCCCTTCAGCGGCGGCGTGCGCCCGTCGACCCGGGCGGTGACCAGGTGCTCCTCGCCGCCGGCTGTCGTGCGGCCGTAGACGAAGGCGTCGGCCCCCAGCTCCTCGACGACGTCGACCTCGACGGCGAGCCCGTGCCCGGCGAGCTCCAGGTCCTCCGGGCGGACGCCGACGGTGACCAGCGCCCCGGAGGCGCCGCCGAGGACGTCCCGGGGCACGGGGTGCACCTCGTCGCCCAGGCGGACGCCGCCCTCGACCACCGGCAGGGTGAGCAGGTTCATCGCGGGCGAGCCGATGAAGCCGGCCACGAAGACGTCGGCCGGCCGGTCGTACAGCTCGCGCGGCCGGCCCACCTGCATGAGCACGCCGTCCTTGAGCACGGCCACCCGGTCACCCATCGTCATCGCCTCGGTCTGGTCGTGGGTGACGTAGACCGTGGTGATGCCGAGCCGGCGCTGGAGCGCGGCGATCTGGGTGCGGGTCTGCACCCGCAGCTTGGCGTCCAGGTTGGACAGCGGCTCGTCCATCAGGAAGACCTGCGGCTGGCGCACGATGGCCCGGCCCATCGCGACGCGCTGGCGCTGACCGCCCGACAGCGCCTTGGGCCGCCGGTCCAGGTAGGGCTCCAGGTCCAGCAGCTTCGCCGCCTCCTGCACCCGCTGGGCGATCTCCGCCTTGCCGAGACCCGCCATCCTCAGGGCGAAGCCCATGTTGTCCGCGACCGTCATGTGCGGGTACAGCGCGTAGTTCTGGAAGACCATGGCGATGTCGCGGTCCTTGGGCGGCACCTCCGTGACGTCCCGGTCCCCGATCAGGATGCGGCCGTCGGTGACGTCCTCGAGGCCGGCGAGCATCCGCAGCGACGTCGACTTGCCGCACCCGGACGGGCCGACGAGGACGAGGAACTCACCGTCCTCGATGGCCAGGTCGAGCCGGTCCACCGCCGGTCGTGCCGCGCCGCCGTAGACGCAGCTGGTGCCCTCGTAGGTGACGGAGGCCATGAGGTTTCCTCTCGGTGCGGGCCGGGCTACTTGCCGGCGCCGGCGGTCAGGCCGCTGAGCAGGTAGCGGCGGCCGACGAGGTACAGGACGAAGATCGGGACGACCGACAGCGTGACCGCCGCCAGCAGCGCCGGGACGTTGGTGCCGAACTGCCCCTGGTAGTCCCACAGGCCCAGCGTGAGCACCCGCGTGCTCACGGACTGGGTGAGCACCAGGGGGAAGAGGAAGCCGTTCCACGCGGTGAGCGACGTGAAGACCGCCACCGTGGTGATCGCCGGCTTGGCCAGCGGGAGCACCAGGTGCCGCAGCGCCTGGAACGGGCCGGCGCCGTCGAGGGTCTGCGCCTCGTAGAGCTCGCGCGGGATGTCGCGCAGGCTGTTGGTCATCACCAGCAGCGCGACGGGCATCGCGAACGCCGCCGTCGGCAGGATGACCGCGAGCAGGGTGTCGTACAGGTGGAGCTGGGTGAT
This sequence comes from Blastococcus sp. MG754426, assembly GCF_021699055.1. Classification (GTDB taxonomy): domain Bacteria; phylum Actinomycetota; class Actinomycetes; order Mycobacteriales; family Geodermatophilaceae; genus Blastococcus. The sequence continues at coordinate 15,890 of NZ_SSXC01000079.1, forward strand.
CATCAGGTAGACGGGGATGATCGCCGCCTGCGCCGGGATGGCCAGGCCGACGAGCATGAGGGAGAACCCGCGCTGGACCGCCCGGCCGGCGTTGCGGGCGACGGCGTAGCCCGCCGGGAGCGTCAGCCCGACGACGATCGCGACGGTCGCCACTGTGACGACCACCGTGTTGAGCAGGTAGGTCGGGAAGTCGCCGGTGAGGACGGTCTCGTAGTTCTCCAGCGTCGGGTTCGGCGGCGGGGCCAGCGGGTTGTCCGACAGGTACTCCGACCGCGTGCGGAAGCTCGCCGCGACCAGGAAGTACAGCGGGACTGCGACCAGCGCCAGCCAGACGGTGGCCAGCACGCCGGCCAGGACGTTGGGCCGGCCGTGGGCGCGGCGCCGGTTCCACACCCGGCGCCGCTGCCGCTCGGGCACCTCCGGCACCGGGGCGATCGGCGAGGGCGGCGCCTCCGCCGTCCGCACGCCCACCGCGCCCCTCGGGATGTCGTCCCCGCCCAGCGGCGCGCGGTCGCTCACATGCCCTCCTGCTGGCTCTGCATCTTGCGGAAGCCGGTCGCACTCGTCACGGCCAGCGAGAGCCCCGCGCCCAGCAGCAGCAGCAGGACCGCGATGGCGCTGGCGTAGCCGAACTCGAAGCCGCTGAAGCCGGTGATGTACATGTGCAGCGGCAGGATGCGGGTCGCCGTGCCCGGCCCGCCCCCGGTGAGGATGAGGATCGTGTCGAAGGTGGTCACCGAGCCGACGAGCATCAGCACCGTCGAGGTGATCACGGTGTACTTCAGCAGCGGCAGCGTGATGGTGAAGAACTGCCGGTAGCGGCCGGCGCCGTCGAGGGTGGCCGCCTCGTAGAGGCTCTGCGGCACCTGCCGGGCGGCGGCTTGGTACAGCAGCGTGTGGAACGGGATGTACTGCCAGCTGATCACCCAGACCACGGTGTAGACGACCAGCTCGGTGTTGCCCAGGAAGTTGACGCCGTCCAGGAACGGCAGCGCCTGGGTGGCGCCGAAGTTGGGGTCGAGCACCGCGGCCCACAGCAGCGCGATCGCCGCGGTGGAGAGCAGCAGCGGCAGGAAGAAGAAGGAGCTGAGCACCGCGCGGTTGCGCTGGTGCCCGGCCGCCCAGACCCCGATCAGCATCGCGATCGGGGTCTGGACGACCCAGGTCAGCACCATGAACAGCAGGGTCAGCCGCAGCGAGTCCCAGGCCCGACCGTCCTCGATCAGCCGGCTCCAGTTCTCCGCACCGGTCAGCGCGGGGAACCCGAAGCCGTTCCAGGAGGTGAAGCTGAGGTAGACGACCAGGACCATGGGCAGCACCGCGAACGCCCCGAAGAACGTGACCGCTGGTGCCAGGTACCAGCCCGAGGGCCGGTCCTGCCGGGTGACCGCCATGCGTGGTGCCCCTGTCCTGGTCCGCTGCGCCGTGTCCTGCATGCCGTGGAGGTACCGGTCAGACGCCGGACATCGCGTCGACGAAGCCCTGCGGCGTCTGGTTGCCGAGGAAGAACTGCTCCAGCTGGGTCAGCATCTCGGTGGCCTCGTCGGCCGGCAGGTCCTGGTCCCAGGAGAGCTGGAAGCTGTCCGCGTCGGCCGTGGCGTCGTAGATGAACGTCGCGTAGTCGCCGTTCTCGGTCTCCGCGAGCTGGTCGCGGATGCCCTGCACCGGCGGCACGTCACCGGCCTCGATGAGGTCGGAGATGTACTCGTCGCTGGTGAGCGCGGTCGACAGGTACTCCCGCGCCGCCTCCTTGTTCGCCGAGGAGCTGGTCAGCGAGTAGAAGTTGGACACGTTGCCGACCAGGTTCGACGGGTCGCCCGCGCCGCCCTCGATCGCCGGGAAGGTGGTCCAGCCCAGGTCGCCGGCCTCGACGAACTCGGGGCTGTCGTTGAGCTGGTTGGTGTACTCCCACGAGCCCATGAGGTGGAAGGCCGCGTCCCCCTGCGCCAGGATCGTCGATGCGCCGCCGACGTCGTAGCCCACGGAGGCGAAGTCGTCGCCGAAGGCGCCGCGGTCGATGAGCTCGCGGAGCATCTCCAGCGACTCCAGGACCGCCGGGTCCTCCCAGGCGCCCTCCTCGCCGTCACGGATGGCCTGGAAGACCTCGGGCCCGCCGACCCGGTCGAGGATGTACTCGATCCACATCAGCTCGGTCCACGCCTGGGTGCCCGCCAGCGCGATCGGCGTGACACCGGCGCCGTTGAGCGTGTCGACGGCGGCGAGCAGGTCGTCCCAGGTCTGCGGGACCTCGACGCCGGCGGAGTCGAGCACCGCCTGGTTGTAGAAGAGCACCACCGGCTGCATGCCGCGCATGGGCAGGCCGTAGTTCTTGCCGTCCAGCTCCGCGCCGGCCAGCACGCTGGGCAGGAACGCGTCGCGGAGCTCCGGGTTCTCCTCGAGCAGGCCCGTGAGGTCCTCGACCTGGCCGGCGTCGACGTACTCCTTGAGGTTGCCGCCGCCCCAGTTGAAGAACAGGTCGGGCGCGTTCGGTGAGCCCAGCGCGACGCGCAGCCGCTGCTTGTAGGGGTCGTTGCCGAAGGTGGCCAGCTCCAGCTCCCCGGAGTCCGAGCCCTCGTTGAAGCGCTCGATCGAGGCCTCCTCGATCGGGTTGAGCGCGGCGTCCTCGAGGGCCCACACCTGACCGGTGCCGCCCTCTCCCCCACCCCCGCCCGCGGGGCCGGAGGAGCCGCAGGCCGCGACCAGCGCGCCTGCCAGGACCAGTGCGCCCGCCTGAGTGGTCACGCGGGTCAGACGCCGGAGGGACATCCCACCGCCACCTTCCTGTTTCGTCGTTGAACACCGAAAGTTTCGAGCAGTTGCGAGAATGTAAGCCGGGTCACCATCGGTGTCAACGCCGATGTGACGGGGGCGTTACCTGACCCTCCCGGGTGAACTCTGGCGCGGACCGGACCCCCCGGCTAGCGTCCGACTCGACCGGACGGGCTACCGCGGCTCCGAAACTTTCGATAACATCGCCGCTCCCGTCCGGTGACGTGCACCACTGGACGGGCCGCGCCGGCGGTGGTCCGGTGGGATCGGACCGCAGGCGCACACCCGAGGAGGACGGCAGTGGCCACACCCCAGCTGGGCCGGCCGACGCTGGCGAGCATCGCGGCCGCGGCCGGCGTCTCCCTCCCCACCGTCTCCAAGGTCGTGAACGGCCGCCAGGACGTCGCACCCGCCACCCGCGCGCACGTCCTGGCCCTGCTCGAGGAGCACAACTACGTGCCCGTCACCCGCCGGGCCGCCGCTCCCGCGCGCCCGCTGGTGGACGTCGTCTTCACCGCGCTCGACAGCCCCTGGGCGGTGGAGATCCTGCGCGGGATCACCGAGAGCGGGCTGGACGTCGTGGTCGGCACCCTCGCCCGCGACCCCGGCGCCGACTGGGTGCAGCAGCTGATCAACGGCGGCCGGCAGGGTGCGCTCGTCGTCACCTCGCGGATCACCGCCGCCGACCAGCGGCGCCTGGGCGGCTCGCACCTGCCCGTCGTCGTCATCGACCCGGTCGACATGCCCGGGCAGGACGTGCCCAGCGTCGGCGCCACCAACTGGGCCGGCGGGCTCGCCGCCACCGAGCACCTGGTCGAGCTCGGCCACCGGCGCATCGCGGTGATCGGCGGGCCGCAGGACTTCCTGTGCAGCCGCGCCCGGATCGACGGCTACCGCGCCGCCCTCGAGCGGGCCGGCATCGGCGTCGACCCCGAGCTCGTGCGGCACGGCAACTTCCACCACGAGGGCGGCTACGACCAGGCCCGCCTGCTGCTGGAGCTGCCCGACCCGCCGACGGCGGTCTTCGCCGGCAGCGACGAGCAGGCTTTCGGCGTCCTGGAGGCGGCCCGCCAGGCCGGCCTCTCGGTGCCGGCGGACCTCTCCGTCGTGGGTTTCGACGACCTCCCCATGGCCCGCTGGTCGTCCCCGCCGCTGACCACCGTGCGCCAGCCGCTGGCCGACATGGGCCGGATGGCCGGCCGGATGCTCCACGAGCTGATCACCGGCGGCCAGCTGGACAGCCAGCGCATGGAGCTGGCCACCTCCCTGGTCCCCCGCGCCTCGACCGCAGCGCGCCCGCGCTGACCTCCCCCCGCACCCCTGGAGCC
>NZ_SSXC01000080.1 GCF_021699055.1 Blastococcus sp. MG754426
CGGCCAAAGGCACGAAGCCAGTCAGACGACGGGTCACGCTCACCGCTGCCGGCCGTCAGCCCATCACTGAAGGACCGACCCGGCCAGCCTCACAGTCAGCCGACGAGCACCTCGGTGAGCCACGAGGCGGCGGCCGCACCGACGAGGTCGGGGTTCCTCCTCAACGAGTGGTCACCGGGGACGGCGTACACGGAGGCGTGCGACCGGCCGGCCAGGACCGCGGCCACCTCGGGCGGGGCGCCGAACGCGTCGGTCTCGCCCTGGACCACGACCACCGGCACGGAGACCCCGGTGAGCTCGTCCGCGCGGCTCCTCTCGGGCCGGCCGGGCGGGTGCAGCGGGAACGCCAGCGCCAGCACGCCGTCCGCGCCGACCTGCCCCGCGGTGCGGCAGGCGACCCGCGCCCCGGCGCTGCGGCCGCCGACGACGAGCGCCCCGGTCAGGTGCCCGGTGCCCGACAGGTGGGCCACGACCGCCCGCCAGCCCTCGTCCAGCCGCGCCGGCGCCGCAGCGATCCGCTTCCCGGCGACCCGCCAGGGCTGCTCGACCCGCAGCACGCGCCACCCGCCCTCGGCGGCGTCCCGGGCCACCGCCAGCAGGTCGGCCGACTCCACCCCGCCGCCGGCCCCGTGCCCGAGCAGCAGCGTCCCGCGGGAGCCGCCGTCGGTGAGGTGGGCGCGGGCCGGGCCGTGCGGCGTCGCGATGTCGAGCGCGGTCACCGGGGCGGGAGGGCCAGCAGGCCGTCGACCGCGCCGGCGAGGTCGGCCCCGGTCACGTCGGGCTCGCCGTACACCGCCGGGAACACCCGCTCGCCGCGCGGGAACCACGCGCCGGTGAGGCCCGCCCGCCGCGCGCCCAGCACGTCCCAGCCGTGCGCCGCGACCAGCGCCATCCGGTCCGGGGGCACGTCGCAGAGCCCGGCCGCCCACAGGTACACCTCGCGGGCGGGCTTCCAGGCGCGGATCGTCTCGCTGGTCATGGTCCGCTCCACCAGCGGCGTGATCCCGCCCCGCTCCAGGCCGGCCTCGGCCACGCCGGGTGAGCCGTGCGACAGCGTGACCACCCGGATCCCGGCCTCGGTCAGCCGGCGCAGCGCGGGTTCCACGTCGGGGTGCGGTGACAGCTCACCGAAGGCGTCGGCCACGCTCGCGCGCTGGCCGGCCGACAGCCCGGTCTCCTGCGCGAGCGCGGCGTCGAAGGCGTCGTGGAACCGGCACCAGGAGCCGACGGCGGCCGCCGCGAAGCCGGTGAGCAGGGTGCGGGCGAAGACGGTGCCCAGCAGCGGGGCCGGCTCGCCCAGCTCCACCAGGGTGGCGCGGACCGGCGCGAGGTCCAGCAGGGTCTCGTTGACGTCGAAGGCCACCACGTCGGGCCGGGAGCGCGGCACGGGCGGGGTCATGCCGACGGGCGCCCGGGGTCCTCGTCGGCCAGGTCCAGCCGGTCGGGACCGGTCCGGGCCCGGCGGTGGTGGCGGACGTCCATGGCGCGCTTCCAGACCAGCCAGCCCACGCCGAGCGCGGCCGCCGCGTAGATCACGTAGTCGAAGTACTCCAGGTACTCGTACACCACGTCGCCGAGGGCGACGCCCAGGCCGATGAGCACGCTGTTCCAGATGAGGCTGCCCGCGGCGGAGTAGAGCACGAACTGGCCGAGCGGCATCCGGACGACCCCCGCGGGCACGGAGATGAAGCTGCGCACGATCGGCACCATGCGGCCGAAGAAGACCGCGGCGCGCCCGTGCCGCTCGAACCAGGCGAAGGTCTTGTCGACGTCGGCGGTCTCGACCAGGGGCAGCCGGTCGAGGAACGCGTGCGAACGGCGCGGGCCCAGCGCCTTCCCGATGTAGTAGAAGAAGATGGCGCCCACGATCGACCCGAGGGTGGCGAAGAGCACGACCGGGACGAGCGCCATCTCGCCGCCGCGGATCAGCACCCCGGCCAGGCCGAGCACCACCTCGCTGGGGATCGGCGGGACGACCGTCTCCAGCAGGATGGCCAGACCCACGCCCACCGGGCCGAGGGCCTTCACGAGATCGAGCAGGAAACCGGTGATGCCGCCCTCGTCGGAGGTAGCAGCGGCGAGCAACGACATGGGCTCCACGGTAGAGGCGACCCCGTCCGCCGCCGCGCCCCCGGGCCGGGGCGCAGCTAGGTTCGCCAGCATGCGGCAGCGCTTCACCGCCCGGGCCCTCGTCGTCGGCGACCGCGCGGGGACGGTGGTCCCCGACGGCGTGCTCGACGTCGTCGACGGCGCGATCGCCTGGGTGGGCCCGGCGGCGGAGGCGCCGCCGCAGGGCGACGCGGAGGTCGTCGCGCTGCCCGGCGTGCTCACCCCCGGCCTGGTCAACGCCCACTCGCACGCGCCGATGGCGCTGTTCCGCGGCCAGGGGGAAGGGCTGCCGCTGGACCGCTGGCTGCGCGAGGTCATGTGGCCGCGCGAGGCCCGCCTCACCCCCGAGGACGTCGAGGTCGCCATGACCGCGGCGTCGGCGGAGATGCTCGGCAACGGGATCACCACCAGCGTCGAGATGTACTTCCACCCCGAGCGGATCGCCGCCGCCGTCGGCGCCACCGGCGCCCGGGCGGTGATCGCGACCCCGCTGCTCCCCCTGCCGGGCATGCCGCCGATGGCCGAGCAGCTCGCCGCCGCCGTCGCCCTGGCGGGGACCGCGCCCGACGACGGCACCGTCGAGTACGGCATCGGGCCGCACGCGGCCTACACCGTGCCGCTCCCCGTGCTCGCGGATTCCGCCCGTGCGGCCCGCGAGCAGGACCTGCTGCTGCACCTGCACGTCGCCGAGACCGCGACCGAGGGCGCCGACCTGCTGGCGGCGCACGGCCTGTCGGTGCCGGGGCTGCTCGCCTCCTACGACGTCCTCGGCGGGCGCGTCCTGGCTGCGCACTGCGTGCACCTGGACGACGGCGACCTCGAGCTGTGGCAGGAGTTCGACGTGGCGGTCGCCCACTGCCCGGCGAGCAACGCCAAGCTGGCCAGCGGGGTCGCGCCGCTGCGCCCGATGCTCGACCGCGGCCTCCGGGTGGGCCTGGGCACCGACGGGCCGGCGTCCAACGACTCGCTGGACCTCCTCGCCGACCTGCGCCTGGCGGCAGGCCTGGCGCGGCTGCGGGAGCGGTCGGCGACCGCGCTGACCGCGGGGGAGGCGTTCTGGCTGGCCACCGGCGGTGCCGCCGACGCGATCGGCCGGCCGGACCTCGGGCAGCTCGCCGTCGGCCGGCGGGCCGACCTGGTGCACGTCGACACCCGCGACCTGGTCTTCGAGCCGGTCGGCGACCCCGCCGACGTGCTGGCCCACCTGGTCTGGTCCGGCGCCGGGCGGCACGTGCGCGACGTCTGGGTGGGCGGCCGCCCGGTCGTCCGGGACGGCGGCTCCACCACCGTCGACGCCGCGGCCCTGCGCGCCGACGTCGCCGAGCGGGCCGCCCGGCTCGCCGCGGGCTGAGGTCGGCACCGGGCTTCTTCAACCGGACGGTTGACGAACCTCCCGGGCCGGGCTAGCGTCCTTGTTCAACCGAAAGGTTGAGGAAGGAGTGCTGTGGTGGCGGATCCGCTCTCCCGGGTGTTCTCGGCGCTCGCCGACCCCACCCGGCGGGACATCGTGGCGCGGCTCGCAGTCGGCGACGCCACGGTCAACGAGCTCGCCGCGCCCTACGACGTGACCGTCCAGGCCGTCTCCAAGCACCTCAAGGTGCTGGAGGACGCCGGCCTGGTGAGCCGGAGCCGGGAGGCCCAGCGCCGCCCGGTGCACCTGGAAGCAGAGGTCTTCGACCTCATGACGACGTGGATCGAGCGCTACCGGCGCCGGGCCGAGGAGCGCTACCGCCGGCTGGACGACGTCCTGCGGTCGATGCCGGACGTGTCCGCGCCCCCACCCCAGGAAGGGAACCCGTCATGACCAGCACCGCGCACCGCCAGACCACCATCAGCGCCGACCCCGACGTCCCGCTCATCCGGATCACCCGGGAGTTCGATGCGCCCCGGGACAAGGTCTTCCGCGCCCACACCGAGGCCGACCTGGTCGCCCGGTGGCTCGGCCCGCGGGGGCTCGAGATGCGGATCGGCCACTACGAGTGCCGGACCGGCGGCTCCTACCGCTACGTCCACAGCCAGGACGGCGAGGAGTACGCCTTCTACGGCAGCTTCCACGAGGTGCGGCCCGACGAGCTCATCGTGCAGACCTTCACCTACGAGGGCATGCCCGACGGCGTCGCCCTGGAGAAGCTGCGCCTGGAGGACCTCGGCGACGGCCGCACGAGGCTCACGACGACGTCCCTGTGCGACTCGTTCGCCGACCGCGACGCCATGCTGGCCAGCGGGATGGAGGTCGGCGTGACCGAGGGCTACGAGCGGCTCGACGAGCTGCTCGCCCGCTGAGACCCGCGGCGGCCCGGCGGCACCGCGCGCCGGGCCGTCATGCCCGCAGGCTGATCGTCTCGCCGCGGTGGGCGGGCCGCACCGTGCCCGGCAGCCGGCGCCGGGCCACCTCGGCGACGAAGTCGCCCAGCGGCGAGGTGAACACCGCGTAGTCGTCGTAGTGCACCGGCACGGTCACCGGCGGCTTCAGCAGCTCCACCAGGTCCGCGCCCTGCCGGCCGTCCATGGTGACGGTGACGCCCAGCACCTTGGTGCCGCCCAGGTGCGGGATGACGACGTCTAGTGGGCCGCAGCGCTCCAGCACCTGGCCCAGGAACGGCCGGTAGAGGGTGTCGCCGCTGATGTAGCCGCGCCAGGTCACCTCACCGCCGCGCACCAGCTCCAGCACGCTGCCCATCACCTGCGGCAGCACCCGGGCCAGCGGGCCCGGGCCGTGCACCCCCGGCACCGCCGTCACCCGGAGCTCCCCGTCGTCACGGGCGAAGGTGTGCGTCTGCCACGGGCGCAGGTCCGCGGTGCCGGTGAAGCCGCGGTCGGCCAGGCACCCCGCCGCCTCCGGCGTCGTGACGACGGGCGTCTCCTTCGGCAGCGACCGCGTGGCGATCCGGTCCCAGTGGTCGCCGTGCATGTGCGAGAGCAGGATGCCGTCGAGCTCGGGCAGCTGGGTGGGCAGCAGCGCCGGGTCGGTGAGCCGCTTGCTGCGCAACCCGTAGCCGAGGTGCGCGCGCTGGCCGCGGTGCAGGAAGTTCGGGTCGGTGAGCAGGGTGAACCCACCGATGCGCAGCAGCATCGTGGCGTTGCCGCCGAAGGTCATGGTCACGTCGTCCGCCGCCGGGTCCATGCGCAGGCGCTTACCCCCGGCTTCCCGGCTCACCCCTGGGCGCGGGCGCTGGTAGACAGGCGGCGTGCCAGGAACCCGCACGATCGACGAGACCTTCCTCGCGCTCCCGCTCACCGCGCTGACCGACGCCGCGCTGACCCGCGCGCTGGACCTGGGCTGCTCGCACGCCGACCTCCGGGTCGAGCGCATCCGCACGCAGACGATCAACCTGCGCGATGCCCGGCCCGAGGCGTTCACCGACGGCGAGGACCTCGGGCTGGCCGTCCGCGTGGTGTTCGAGGGCACCTGGGGGTTCGCCGCGGGCGTCGTCCTCACCGCGGCCGAGGCCGTCCGGCTCGCCGAGGAGGCCGTGGCGGTGGCCCGGGTGGCGGCCGCCCTCAACTCCGACCGCGTGGAGCTGGCGCCCGAGCCGGTGTACCCGGACGCCGAGTACGTCTCCGCCTACGACGTCGACCCGTTCACCGTGCCCGACGCCGAGAAGGCGGCGCTGCTCACCGAGCTGTCCGAGCAGCTGCTGGCCGGCGACGGCGTCGAGCACGTGCAGGCCGGCTGCATGCTGGTCAAGGAGCAGAAGTACTACGCCGACACCGCAGGCACCCGCACCCGGCAGCAGCGGGTGCGCGTCAACCCCGAGCTGACCGCGCTCACCGTCGACCGGGCCACCGGTGCCTTCGAGAGCATGCGCACGCTCGCCCCGCCGGCCGGCCGCGGCTGGGAGTACCTCACCGGCACCGGGTGGGACTGGCGCGCGGAGCTCGCGGAGATCCCCGAGCTGCTGCGCGAGAAGACCAAGGCGCCCTCGGTGCAGGCCGGCCGCTACGACCTCGTCGTCGACCCCTCGAACCTGTGGCTGACCATCCACGAGTCCATCGGGCACGCCACCGAGCTGGACCGGGCGCTGGGCTACGAGGCGGCCTACGCGGGGACGTCGTTCGCCACGCCCGACAAGCTGGGCTCGCTGCGGTACGGCTCGCCGATCATGGACGTCACCGGCGACCGCACCGCCCTGCACGGGCTGGCCACGGTCGGCTGGGACGACGAGGGCGTCGCCGGGCAGCAGTGGGACATCGTGGAGGACGGCGTCCTCGTCGGCTACCAGGTGGACCGGAACACGGCCCGGCTGGGCGGGATGGACCGCTCCAACGGCTGCGCCTACGCCGACTCGCCCGGCCACGTGCCCCTGCAGCGGATGGCCAACGTGTCCCTGCAGCCCGCCCCGGACGGGCCGTCGACCGAGGAGATCATCGCCGGGGTCGAGCGCGGCATCTACGTCGTCGGCGACAAGAGCTGGTCGATCGACATGCAGCGCTACAACTTCCAGTTCACCGGCCAGCGCTTCTACCGCATCGAGGGCGGCCGGCTCGCCGGGCAGCTCCGCGACGTCGCCTACCAGGCGACGACGACGGACTTCTGGGGCGCCATGCGCGCGGTCGGTGGCCCGCAGACCTACGTGCTGGGCGGGGCGTTCAACTGCGGCAAGGCGCAACCGGGCCAGACCGCGGCGGTCAGCCACGGCTGCCCCACCGCCCTGTTCGAGGGCGTGACCATCCTCAACACCGTCGAGGAGGCCGGGCGATGAGCCGGTTCCAGCGCCCGCAGGACGTCGTCGAGGAGGCGCTGGCCGCCTCCACCGCCGACGGCCAGGTGGCGATCGTCGTCGAGGGGGCCGAGGCGAACCTGCGGTGGGCCGCCAACAGCCTGACCACCAACGGGGCGATGCGGTCGCGCTCGGTGGTGGTGATCTCCTTCGTCGACGGCGGCGCGGGGATGGCCGCGGGCACGGTGAGCCGCTCGGGCGCCCCCGACGTCGCCGCCCTGGTGGCCGCCAGCGAGCAGGCCGCACGGGATGCGGGCCCGGCCGAGGACGCGATGCCGCTGATCGCCCCGGATCGCGACGGCGGAGCCCCGCCCGGGGCCGGGGACTGGGACGCGGACCCGGCGGAGACCTCCATCGGGGTGTTCGCCGACTTCGCGCCGGCGCTGGGCCAGGCCTTCGGCGAGGCGCGCGACCGGGGCGAGCTGCTGTTCGGCTTCGCCGAGCACTCGATGCGCACCACCTACCTGGGCAGCTCCACCGGCCTGCGGCTGCGGCACGACCAGCCCTCGGGGCGGGTGGAGCTCAACGGCAAGACGCCCGACTTCGGCCGGTCGGTCTGGGCCGGCACGGGCACCCGCGACTTCCGCGACGTCTCGGTCGCCGATCTCACCGCCGACGTCCGCCAGAAGCTCGCCTGGTCGCAGCGGCAGGTGGAGCTGCCGGCCGGCCGCTACGAGACGCTGCTGCCGCCCTCGGCCGTCGCCGACCTGATGATCTACCTCTACTGGACGATGGAGGCGCGCGACGCCGACGAGGGCCGCAACGTCTTCGCCCGGACCGGTGGGGGCAACCGCATCGGCGAGCGGCTGGCCACCCTGCCGCTGACCCTGCGCAGCGATCCGCACGCCCCCGGGCTGGAGACGTCGCCGTTCCAGGTGGTCGGTGCCTCCTCGGGCGCCGCCTCGGTCTTCGACAACGGCATGGCGACGCCGGCGGTGGACTGGATCGCCGGCGGCGTCCTGGCCGACCTGGTCCGGCCGCGGTCGTGGGCGCTGAGGACCACCGCGCCGGCCACCGCCGCCGTGGGCAACCTCCTGCTCGAGCTGCCCGGCGCCACGACGACGCAGGCGGAGATGGTCGCCGCGACCGACCGGGGCCTGCTCCTCACCACCCTCTGGTACATCCGCGAGGTGGACCCGCAGACCCTGCTGCTCACCGGGCTCACCCGCGACGGGGTCTTCCTGGTGGAGAACGGGGAGGTGACCGGCGCGGTGAACAACTTCCGGTTCAACGAGTCCCCGGTCGACCTGCTCGGCAGAGCGGTGCAGGCAGGAGTCACCGAACGCACGCTCCCGCGGGAGTGGAACGACTGGTTCACGCGGACGGCGATGCCGGCGCTGCGGGTCCCGGACTTCAACATGAGCAGCGTCAGCCCGGCGAGCTGAGGCCGGTCCGGCGGGTCGGGGCCGTTCCGTCACACTTCCGCCAAGTCGATCTCGGGCACCCTGGCGGAAACTGACGGCGACGACCTGTATGCGTCGAACTACCCTCAGTGGCGGTACCAGAGCTGGCGGGAGGCTTTACCCACAGCGGGCGGATGCCGAAACATCCCCTGGCTCGGAAAACCGGGTACCGCACGCGAGCCCCGCTCCCACGGGGCTGTCGAGGGGAGGACTCCGTGACCAGGAGTCGCAAGCCGTCCGTCTTCCAGGTGGGCAAGGTCCGCGACGACGGGCACACCGTCGTCATCTCCGGCTGGGGCCTGGGCCTCTGCGCCGCCGGCTGCACCTGCCACCGCCACCCCTCCGCCGGTCACCTCGCCATCGCCGAGGACCAGGCAGGGGGCTCCATCGGCCTGGTCAGCTTCCGCGAGGACGGCTGCGACTGCTGCGAGCCGTGGACCTCCGAGGAGCTCTCCGGCATCCTGCGCGACTTCCAGGCGCTCGCCGCCCTCGAGGTGCAGGAGCCCCTCGCCGGGTGAAGGACCTCGCCGCCCCCCGGTGCTCGCTCCGCTCGCGCCGGGTCCCTGCGGCGAGGCCGTTCCAGTACGTCACCTCTGGGGTAGTGCGGTTCCCGTGATGGGACGCGCTGCCGTGCGGGGGGCTGTTGCCGGGATCGCCGGGGTCGCGGTGATGACCCTCGGGGAGAAGCTCGAGCAGGCCGTGACCGGGCGGCCGGACAGCTACGTCCCCGCCCGCACGCTGACGGCGCTCGGCACCGGCCGGCGGCTGCCCGGGTCCGCCCGCCCGCCGGTGCGCAACCACCTCATGCACTGGGGCACCGGCGCCGCCGTCGGTGCCCTGCGCGGCATCTGGGCCGCCAGCGGGCTGCGCGGCGTGCGCGCGTCGGCCTGGCACGCCTCCGTCCGGCTGGCCACCGACCAGACGCTCGAGAACGCCACCGGCGTCGGGGCGCCGCCCTGGACCTGGTCCCGCCGCGACCGGGTCGTCGACGTCGCCCACAAGGTCGTCTACTCCCTCGTCACCGGCGCCGTGGCCGACCGCCTCGTCCCCCTGGCGCCGGACCGGCTGCCCGACGGCACCGCGGCCGGCCCCCGCCGACGCTGAGCCGCCCGGGAAGGCGGCGCGCTCCTGGGACCCGTGTGACGGGCGGGACCAACCCGCGTCCACCGGCCCGCGCGCCCCCGCTACCGCGTGGTGCGAGATCCCTACGTTCGGTGCTGACGCGCATGGTCGTGGCCCCTTCCCCGGGCCCGGGCGCAGGTGATCGGAGGCCAGGGTGCAGGCGCAGCGCACGACTCCCCGACGCCGCACGCGCGCCGTCCTGACGGTCGGCGCCGCGGTGCTGGCGGCGGCGACGGCGGTCCTCCCCCCGACCGCGGCCTCCGCCGACCCCGGCACGGTGGCCGAGGCGGCGGAGCGGATGGCGGAGGCGGCCCAGCAGCTGACGGTCATCGAGGCACAGGTCCACGAGGCCGAGGAGATCGTCGCAGCGCACCAGCAGGCCGCCGTGGCCGCCGCCGAGCAGGCCCGTGCCGCGCGCGAGGCGCTCGCCGTCCACGAGCCGCAGATCCGGGCGATCGTGCAGAGCAGCTTCACCGGTCAGGCGCAGTCGCGGGTCGCCGCGTTCCTCACCAGCGACTCCGCGGGCGAGCTCGTCCAGCAGATGACGACGCTGGACATGATCGCCACGCACACCAACTCGGTCATCGCGCAGGTCGCCGCGGCCCGCGCCGCCGCCGACGAGGCCCAGGCCGCCGCCGACCAGGCCGCCGCCACCGCCCGGGCGGGCCTCACCGAGCTGCAGGCCCAGCAGGCCGAGGTGGAGCGGCGCGCCGTCGAGTACCAGTCGGACTACGCCCGGCTCTCCGCGGCCGAGCAGGACCGGGTCTCCACCATGGTCGCCGGGCCCCGCCTGGCGGCGCCGTCGGTCGCCGAGCTGCCGGTCGCGCCCGGTAGCGCCGCGGCGACCGCCATCCAGGTGGCGCTCGCCCAGGTCGGCGCCCCCTACCGGCGCGGCGCCACCGGTCCGGACGCCTTCGACTGCTCGGGGCTGACGTCCTACGCCTACGCCGCCGCCGGCATCACCCTGCCGCGCACCAGCGGCGGCCAGTCGAAGATCGGCCCGCCGCTCTCCCGCGGCGAGCTCCAGCCCGGCGACCTGGTCTTCTACTACTCGCCGATCAGCCACGTCGCGCTGTACATCGGCAACGGGATGATCGTGCACGCCCGCACCTACGGGACGCCGCTGGCGGTGACCACGGTCGACCAGGGCGGCTTCCGGTTCGGCGTCCGCCCCACCGGCTGACGACCTACCGCCCGACCCCGTTCCGCGACCCCCGAGCGAGCGACGTACGTTGCGCGTGGTGAGCGACCGGCGCGAGAGGGGCACGTGGTGAGTGGCGAGGTACCGGAGACCGTCCGCGCGATCTACGACGAGGTGTTGCGCCGGAACCCCGGTGAGACGGAGTTCCACCAGGCCGTCCGCGAGGTGCTGGAGTCGCTGGCCGTCGTCCTCGGCCGGCACCGCGAGTACACCGAGATGAAGACGGTGGAGCGCATCTGCGAGCCGGAGCGGCAGATCATCTTCCGGGTGCCGTGGCAGGACGACCGCGGCGAGGTCTGGATCAACCGCGGTTTCCGGGTCGAGTTCAACTCCGCGTTGGGGCCCTACAAGGGCGGCCTGCGCTTCCACCCCTCGGTGAACCTGGGCATCGTCAAGTTCCTCGGGTTCGAGCAGATCTTCAAGAACGCGCTCACCGGCATGCCCATCGGCGGGGGCAAGGGCGGCGCGGACTTCGACCCCAAGGGGCGGTCGGACGCCGAGGTCATGCGGTTCTGCCAGTCGTACATGACCGAGCTCTACCGGCACCTGGGGGAGTACACCGACGTCCCCGCCGGTGACATCGGCGTCGGGGCGCGCGAGATCGGCTACCTGTTCGGCCAGTACAAGCGCATCACCAACCGCTACGAGTCCGGCGTCCTCACCGGCAAGGGCCTGGGCTGGGGCGGTGCGCTGGTGCGCACCGAGGCCACCGGGTACGGGGCCGCCTTCTTCGCCGACGCCATGATGCGGGTGCGGGGCGAGTCCTTCGACGGCCGCCGGGTCGTGGTCAGCGGCTCGGGCAACGTGGCGGTGTACGGCATCGAGAAGGTCCACCAGCTCGGCGGCACCGTCGTCGCCTGCTCGGACTCCGGCGGCTACGTGGTCGACGAGAAGGGCATCGACCTCGACCTGCTCAAGCAGGTGAAGGAGGTCGAGCGCGGCCGGATCTCCGACTACGCCGAGCGCCGCGGCTCGGCGAGCTTCGTGCCGGACGGGAGCATCTGGGACGTCCCCTGCGACGTGGCGATCCCCAGCGCCACGCAGAACGAGCTCGACGGCGACGCCGCGGCGACCCTGGCCCGCAACGGCTGCCGGTACGTGGTGGAGGGCGCCAACATGCCGGCGACCCCGTCGGCGGTGAAGGCCTTCCGCGACGCCGGCATCGCCTTCGCCCCGGGCAAGGCGGCCAACGCCGGCGGGGTGGCGACCTCCGCGCTGGAGATGCAGCAGAACGCGTCCCGCGACCGCTGGACCTTCGAGCACAGCGAGGCCCGGCTCGAGGAGATCATGCGCGACATCCACGCCCGCTGCCACGAGACCGCCGACGAGTACGGCTCACCGGGCGACCTCGTCCTGGGCGCCAACGTGGCGGGCTTCCTGCAGGTGGCCGACGCGGTGCACGCCCACGGCTTGATCTAGAGCTCGGTGCGCAGGACCTCCGCGGCCCGGGCCAGGGAGCGCATCTTGCCGGCGGCGGAGGCCCGGGACAGGTACTTCAGCCCGCAGTCGCTGGTGAGCACCAGCCGGTCGACGTCGACGTCCTCGAGCGCGCGCCGCACCCGGTCGGCCACCGTCTCCGGCGTCTCCACCTCCTCGGTGGAGAGGTCGAGGACGCCGAGCGCGATGCCCTTGCCCCGCAGCGGGCGCAGCGTGGCCGGGTCGAGGTGCGACTGCGCGGTCTCCACGGCGACCGTGTCCGCGGGGGTGTCGGCGAGCTCCGGCAGGAACGAGTAGCCCTCGGGCCGCTCGGAGACCATCGCCGCGTAGCCGAAGCACAGGTGCAGGTGCACCGGCCCGGGGGCGCCCTCGACGGCACGGGTCACCGCCTCCGCGCCGTACTCCCGGGCCACCTCGGGCCGGGCCTGCAGCCACGGCTCGTCGATCTGCACGATGTCGGCGCCGGCGGCGAACAGGTCGGCGATCTCGGCACGGACGACGTCGGCGTAGGCAAGGGCCAGCGACCGGCCGTCGCCGTAGTGCTCGTCCTGGGCCTGCTGGGCCATCGTGAACGGGCCGGGGACGGTGATCTTCACGGCCCGGTCGGTGTGGGCGCGCAGGAAGCGGACGTCGTCGGCCTGGACCGGGGCCGGCCGGCGGATGTCGCCGACGACCCGCGGCACCGGGATCGGCTTGCCGGACCGGTTGAGGATGGTCCCGGGGTGGTCGACGTCCACGCCGCTGAGCGCCGTCGCGAAGTGGTTGGAGTAGGACTCGCGCCGGATCTCGCCGTCGGTGACGATGTCGAGCCCCGCCTCCTCCTGCGACCGGATCGCGAGCAGGGTCGCGTCGTCCTGCGCGCCGGCGAGGAGCTCCGGCGGGATGCGCCACAGCTCGGCGGCCCGCACCCGGGGCGGGAACTGGTGGGCGAGGCGGTCGCGGTCGATCAGCCAGTCCGGCTGGGGCAGGCTGCCGACGATCGACGTGGGCAGCGGGGGCAGCGGTGCGGCGGGCATGCAGGGAGTCTGCCGAGGATCCGCTGCGTGCGCCTCGTGCGGGGCTGTGCTGTGCTGAGGGCGTGGCGGACAACTACATCGCGGAACTGCCCTTCGGGGCGCCCAGGATCGACGACGAGGCATTCGTCGCGCCGACCGCCGTCGTGGTGGGCGCGGTCACCATGGGCCCGCGCGCGAGCATCTGGTACGGCGCCGTGGCCCGGGCCGACCAGGAGACGATCGAGATCGGGGCCGGCTCCAACGTCCAGGACGGGTGCACGCTGCACTCCGACCCGGGCTTCCCGCTGGTGGTGGGCCGGGACGTGACGGTCGGGCACCGCGTCGTGCTGCACGGGGCCCGGATCGACGACGAGGTGCTCGTCGGCATGGGCAGCGTCGTCATGAACGGGGCGCACATCGGCACCGGGTCGATCGTGGCCGCCGGGGCCGTGGTGACCCAGGGCAAGCAGTTCCCCCCGCGGTCGGTGATCGCCGGCGTCCCCGCCAAGGTGGTCCGCGAGGCGACCGACGACGACCTGCTGCACATCCGCGGGAACGCGGCCGCCTACTCCGAGCGGCTCCCCGAGGCGCGCAAGGTCCGGCCCGTCGTGCGCCGCCCCCTCCCGTCGGCCGGTCACCTCCCCGGCGACGGGATGCCCTAGGGGTCAGCGGGCGAGCCACTCCCGCAGGCCGGCGAGCAGCCGGTCGACGTCGTCGGCGTCGCTGTAGGGCGCCAGGCCCACCCGCAGCCCGCCGGTGTCGCCGAGCCCGAGCCACCGGCTCGCCTCGATCGCGTAGAACGAGCCCGCCGGCGCGTTGACGCCCCGCGCGGCGAGGAAGCGGTAGGCGTCGGCGGCCTCGCCCGCCTCGAAGGTGAGCAGCAGCGTCGGCGTGCGGTGCGCCGCCCGCGACCACAGCCGCACCCCGGGCAGCCCGGCGAGCCCCGCCTCCAGCCGCTCGAGCAGCCGGTCCTCGTGCTCCTCGATCGCGGTCATCGCCGTGACCAGCCGCTCCCGGCGGCTGCCGCCGTCGCCCAGCGCGGCGAGGAAGTCCACGGCGGCGGTCGTCCCGGCCAGCAGCTCGTAGGGCAGCGTGCCGAGCTCGTAGCGCTCGGGCACGGCGTCCGAGCTGGGCAGCAGCTTCGCCGGGTGCAGCGTCTCCAGCAGCGCGGGGTCGGCGGCCAGGACGCCGCAGTGCGGCCCGAGGAACTTGTACGGCGAGCAGAGGTAGGCGTCGGCACCGAGCGCGGGGACGTCGACCGGCGCGTGGGCGGTGAGGTGCACGCCGTCGACGACGAGCAGCGCACCCGCCGCGTGCACCCGCCCGGCGATCTCCTCGATCGGCGGCCGCGTGCCGATCAGGTTGGACGCCCCGGTGACCGCCACCAGGCGTGTGCGGTCGGAGAGCACGGCGGCGACGTCGTCGGCGGTCAGCTCGCCCGTGGCGGGGTCGAACGCCGCCCACCGCACCGTCGCGCCGGCGGCCTCCGCGGCGACCACCCACGGCCGGATGTTGGCGTCGTGGTCCAGCCGGGTGACCACGACCTCGTCCCCCGGGCCCCAGCCGGCGGCCAGCGTGCGGGCCAGGTCGAAGGTGAGCGCGGTGGCGCTGCGCCCGAAGACGACGCCGCCCGGCTCGACGCCGAGCAGGTCGGCCACCGCCGAGCGCGCGCCCAGCACCGTCTCGTCGGCGAGCCGCTCGGCGGCGGTGACCGAGCCGCGGTTGCTGATCGGCGCGGTCAGCGTCGCGGCGACCGCCCGGCCCACCGCCTCGGGCACCTGGGTCCCGCCCGGGCCGTCGAAGTGCGCGGTGCCGCCGGCCAGCGACGGGAAGCAGGAGCGGAGCGCGGCGACGTCGAAGCCCATGGTCGCCGACGCTAGCGCCCGGCCGTCAGGACCTCCCGGCCAGGGCGGCGATCGCCGACCGCGCCTCCTCGACGGTCAGCGCCAGCGTCGCGTCGCCCACCGGCAGCTCCACCCGCACGGCGCCCGGGTCGCCGGTGACCGCCGCCTGCGGCCAGGTCCACAGGCCCTCGTCGGCGGCCAGCCGCCGGGCGGCCGTGGTGAACGCGTCCGGGGTGGTGCGGAGCAGCAGGTGCAGCATCGGCGTCTGCGGCGGGTCGGGGACGACGGTGACGCCCGGCAGGTCGCGCACCGCGCCGGCGATCTCGCGGGCGCGCGCCAGGTAGGCGGGCATCAGGGGCAGCCGCCGGCGCAGGCAGGCCAGCGCCGAGGCCGCCCCCGGCCAGAGGCCGAACAGCGTGCCGCCCAGGCGGCGGCGCCACTCGCGGACCTCCTCGACCACGTCGGCCGGGCCGGCCAGGCAGCAGCCGGCGAGCGCCCCGATGCCCTTGTAGAAGCTGACGTACGCGGTGTCGAACAGCCCGGCGATCTCGGCCGGCGGGCGGTCGTAGCCGGCCGCGGCCTCCCACAGCCGGGCACCGTCCAGGTGCGCGGCCGCCCCGCGCTCCCGGGCCCAGGCCACCTGCGCCGCCAGGTCCTCCCACGCCGGGAGCGGGCCCCCGAGGTCGCGCTGGGGCAGCTCCACCAGCAGCGCGGCGGGGTGCTCGGCGACGGCGTCGAGGTCGGCGCGCAGCAGCAGGCGGTACCGGTCGCCCGCCGGGCGCAGCACCATGCCGTGCAGCCGCTCGAACGCCTGCTCCTCGTGCCGGATCAGGTGGCTCTCCGGGTGGCAGACGACGGTGCGCCGACCGCTCCGGTCCGCGTGCACCCGCAGCGCCGCCTGCTGGGCCATGACGCCGCTGGGCAGGTACACCGCCGCGGGCAGCCCGAGCAGCTCCGCCACCTCGGCCTCCAGCTCGGCCACCACCCCGCCCTCCCCGTACCGGTCCGGCGCGGCGTCCGCCGGGACCGTGGCCAGCAGGTCGGCCGGCCGCCACGCGCCGTGCCCCGTCAGCGAGCGGGTGCAGCCCTCGCGCAGCGCCAGGAGGTCGTCGTCCACCCGGCCAGTCTCGCCCGTGGCCCGCTCAGCGCCCGCCACGGCCCTCGGTGAGCGCCCGCACCGCGGCGGCGATCCGCTTCGCCCGGCCGGCCGGGGTGGCGGCGGTGTGCACCCGGAAGAGGATCGCGAAGCGGTCCTGCCCGCCGAGGGCGTCGAACGCGTCCCGCGCCCCCGGCTCGGCGGCCAGCGCCGCCGCGAGGTCGTCGGGCACGGTGGCGGTGGCCGGGCCGGGGTAGGCGCGGGCCCACCGGCCGTCGGCGCGCGCCGCCTCGACCGCCGCGAGGCCGGCCGGGCGCATCCGCCCCTCGGCGGTCAGCCGCTCCACGGTGGCGACGTTCTTCTGCGACCAGACGCTCCGCGGGCGGCGCGGGGTGAGCCGCAGCAGGTGGTAGCTGTCGTCCAGTCGCAGGCCGCGCCCGTCGATCCACCCGAAGCACAGCGCCGCCTCGACGACCTCCGCGCTGGTGACCGACCGGATGCCCGAGCCCTTGCGGGCGATCTGCACGTACAGGCCCGGAGCCGTGGCGTGCTCGGCCTCCAGCCAGGCCTCCAGGGCGGGCTGGTCGGCGAACGGCAGCATCGGCAGGTCCGTCGGTGCGGGCACGGCACCATCCTGGCCCGGGGGTACGACGGATCGGGGCGCCTCAGCCCGCCAGCAGCTCGCGCAGCAGCGCGTCGACCTCGGCCGTCTCGACGAGGAAACCGTCGTGGCCGTAGGGGGAGCGGATCAGCCGCAGCGGGACGCCGAGGGCGTCGGCCACCCGCTGCTGCTGCGCCACGGGGTACAGCCGGTCGCTGTCCACGCCTGCGACCAGCGCCCGGGCGGTCACCCCGGCCAGCGCCGCCTCCACCCCGCCGCGGCCCCGGCCGACGTCCCAGCTGTTCATCGCCTGGGTGAGCACGACGTAGCTGCCGGCGTCGAAGCGCCCGGCGAGCTTGGCCCCGTGGTGCTGAAGGTAGGAGGCGACGGCGAAGCGGCCGTCCTCCTGCAGCCGGGTGCCGAAGCGCGCCTCCAGCTCGTCCGCGCTGCGGTAGGTGAGGTGGGCGATCCGCCGGGCGACGTCCAGCCCCGCCACCGGCGGGTCGTCCAGCGGGTAGCCGCCGTCCCGCCAGCGGGGGTCGGCCCGCACCGCGGCCTGCTGCGTCGTCTGGGTGCCGATCTGGTCGGCCGAGGCGACGGCGGTCGAGGCGAGGAAGAACAGCGCCCCCACCCGGCCGGGGAACCGCACCGCCCACTCCAGCGCCCGCATGCCGCCCATCGAGCCCCCGGCGACGGCGGCGAACCGCTGGACGCCGAGCGCGTCGGCGAGCGCGGCCTCGACGCGCACCTGGTCCCCGACGGTCACCTCGGGGAACCGCGCGCCCCACGGCCGGCCGTCCGGCGCCGCCGACGACGGCCCGGTCGTGCCCTGGCAGCCGCCGAGGACGTTCGCGCAGACGACGAAGAAGCGGTCGGTGTCCAGGGCCGCGCCGGGGCCCACCACGCCGCCCCACCAGCCGGGCGTCGGGTGGCCGGGGCCGGCCGGGCCGACGACGTGGCTGTCACCGGTCAGCGCGTGCTCGACCAGGACGGCGTTGCCGCCGCCCGGGGCGAGCGTCCCCCAGGTCTCGTAGGCGACCCGGATCCCGGGCAGGGTCCCGCCGCGCTCCAGCTCGAAGGCGGCGGGCAGGTCGAGGAACCGCCGGTCGCCCGCCGGATCCCCCTCGACCCACCCGCCCACGTCAGGCGGACTTGGCGGCGCGGAACCCGGCCTCCAGGTCGGCGAGGATGTCCTCGATCCCCTCCAGGCCCACGGCGAGGCGCACCAGGCCCGGGGTGACGCCGGTGGTCAGCTGCTCCTCCGGGGTCAGCTGCGAGTGCGTCGTCGAGGCCGGGTGGATGACCAGGCTGCGCACGTCGCCGATGTTGGCGACGTGGCTGTGCAGCTCCAGGGCCTCCACGAACCGCTTGCCGGCCTCCACGCCGCCGTGCAGCTCGAAGGTGAGCACGGCACCGGCCCCCTTCGGCGCGTACTTCTGCTGCGCCGCGTGCCACGGCGAGGAGGGCAGGCCCGGGTAGTTGACCCGGTCGACGGCGTCGTGGGCCTCGAGGAACTCGGCCACCCGCTGGGCGTTCTGCACGTGCCGCTCCATGCGCAGCGACAGCGTCTCGATGCCCTGCACCACCAGGAAGGCGTTGAAGGGGGAGACCGCCGGCCCCAGGTCGCGCAGCAGCTGCACCCGCGCCTTCAGCGCGAACGCCGGTGCGCCGAGGTCGGCGTAGACGACGCCGTGGTACGTCGGGTCGGCCGTCGTGAACATCGGGTGCCGGCCGCCGGTCCAGTCGAACGAGCCGCCGTCGACGATGAGCCCGGCGATCACCGTGCCGTGGCCGCCCAGGTACTTGGTCGCCGAGTGGACGACGACGTCGGCGCCGTGCTCCAGCGGCCGCACGAGGTACGGGGTGGCGATGGTGTTGTCGACGATCAGCGGCACGCCGTTGCGGTGCGCGACGCCGGCGACGGTCTCGATGTCGAGGACGTCGCCCTTGGGGTTGCCGATCGACTCGGCGAAGAACGCCCGGGTGTTCTCCTGCACCAGTGACTGCCAGTTCTCCGGGTCGTCGGGGTCCTCGACGAAGGAGACGGTGATGCCCATCTTCGGCAGCGAGTGGTGCAGCAGGTTGTAGGTGCCCCCGTACAGCGAGGCGGAGGCGACGACGTGGTCGCCGGCCTCGGCCAGGTTGAGGATCGCGAGGGTCTCCGCTGCCTGGCCGGAGGCGACCGCGAGCGCCGCGACGCCGCCCTCCAGCGACGCGACGCGCTGCTCCAGCGCGTCCTGCGTCGGGTTCATGATCCGCGTGTAGATGTTGCCCATCTCCGCCAGCGCGAAGAGGTCGGCAGCGTGCTGGGTGTCCCGGAACTGGTACGCGGTGGTGGCGTAGATCGGCAGCGCGCGGGCGCCGGTGGCCGGGTCGGGGCTGGTGCCGGCGTGGATCTGCCGGGTCTCGAAGCTCCAGCTCTGCGGGTCGGTCATGCGCCGTCTCCTTCGCTCGCGGGAGATCCCGCGGCGCACGGGAACTCCGTCCTTGCCGGGGGCGGGGCGCCGGCCGGCTCTTCCCCTGGAGCACCTCGGACGGAGTCGAGGTTGCCGGGCAGCCAGCCAGGTGCTTCGCGCTGCCTCTCAGGAGCCGACGTGATCGTAGGACGCCCGTGCGCACACCGCGCGCCCGCCCCCGCACCGGGGCGATGTCCCACGTGAAACACCGGCCCCACCGGCTACGAGCCGGGTGCCGTCTCCCCGCCCGCGCCGCCGGTCGGCACCGGCGCGGTGGTCTCCGGGACGGTGGTCGTGGTGCCGGTCCCGTCCCCGTCCGGGGACGAGGGCGCGCTGGTGGTCGGTGAGGTCGGGCGGGTGGTCGGCACGGGCGTCGTCGTCGGCCCCGGCTCCTCGGTCGGTTCCCCCGGTTCCGTCGGCCCGGTCTCCGTCGGCCCGGTCTCCGTCGGTCCCGTCGGCGCGGTGGGCTCGGTGACGGCGGTGTCCTCGGCCGGCGGGGTGGCGCCGGGCGCCGGCGGCTTGACGTTGAGCCAGAGCGCGAAGACCGCGACGAAGAGCACGGCGAGCACCACCGTGGAGGTGCGGGCGCGGCCGAGCCGGCGGGGGATCGCCGCCCACCAGCCGTGCCGCGGCGCCGGCGAGGCGCTGTCGGCCGGTGAGCCGGGGGCGGCGGCGGGGGCGGTGCTGACGGTGGGCTCCTGCGAG
>NZ_SSXC01000009.1 GCF_021699055.1 Blastococcus sp. MG754426
CCCCCGCCAGCCTTCGACGCCCCCCGCCAGCCTTCGATGCCCCCCCGCCGGCCTTCAGCAGCCGCCGGCGACCGAGGGCAGCACCTGCACCACGGCGCCGTCGCGGACCGCCGTCGCCAGCCCGCCCTGCCAGCGCACGTCCTCCCCGTCGACGTAGACGTTGACGAACCGCCGGACCGCGCCCGCCTCGTCCCGGATCCGCCGGCCCAGCACCGGGTGCGCTGCGGCGACCGCGTCGAGGACCGCGGCCAGCGTGGCGCCGTCCGGATCGACCCGCAGGTGCCGCGACCCGCCCGCGAGGTCGGCCAGCGACCCCGGCAGCACCACCTCGACGTGCACGCCGGCCCCCGTCACGGCAGCCGGGCCGCCCGCACGACGAGCACGTCGGGCAGGTGCTCGGCCACCAGGGTGAACGTCTCCCCCTCGTCGGCGCTGGCGTAGACGCAGCCGTCGCGGGTGCCGAGGTACAGGCCGGTGCGCTCGTGGTCGTCGGTGCAGAAGGCGTCGCGCAGCACCGCGGTCCAGGCGCCGTCGGGGAGCCCGGCGCCGACCTCGGTCCAGCTGTCGCCGGCGTCGTGGGTGCGGTGCACGCGGAGCCGGCCGTCCGGGGGCACGCGCTGCACGTCGGCGACCAGCGGGACGACCCAGGCGGTGCCCGGCGCGTTCGGCGAGGCGGCGATCGGGAAGCCGAAGTCGGCGGGGAGCCCGTCGGCGATCGACGTCCACGACCCGCCGCCGTCGTCGGTGCGGAAGACGCCGAAGTGGTTCTGCGCGTACATCCGCGCAGGGTCCCCCGCGTCCACCGCGACCTTGTGCACGCACTGCCCGTACTCCGGCGGCTCCGGCAGGAAGACGGCGCTGATGCCCCGGTTGCGCGGGGTCCACCCGGTGGCGCCGTCGTCGCTGGCGTAGACGCCGCCGGTGCTCATCGCGACGGTGACCCGGTCGCTCGCCGGATCGGGCAGCACGGTGTGCACCGCGCCGCCGCCGGCCCCGGGTTCCCAGGTGGGCCGGTGGGGGTGGTCCCACAACCCCCGCACCAGCGTGAAGCTGCAGCCGCCGTCGGTGCTGCGCCAGAGCGAGTGGGGCTCGCACCCGGCCCAGACCAGGTCCGGGCGGTCGGCGGTGTCCGGGCGCAGCTGCCACACCCGGCCGAGCGCGGCGCCGGTGTCCTCCGGGAAGCGGATGGCGCCGTGGTCGGTCTCCTGCCAGGTGCGGCCCAGGTCGTCCGACCAGGTGACCGACGGTCCCCAGTGCCCGTACTGGACCCCCGCCAGCACCCGGGGCACCGGGCGACGGGTGTCCACGGAGACGGCCGCCACCTCCTGCGCCAGCAGGTGCGGCCCGTCCAGGGACCACGTGCGGCGGTCGTCGTCGCTGCGGGCGAGCCACAGCCCCTTGCGCGTCCCGATGGCCAGCAGATCGGTCATGGCACCCCTCCGGTTCGGCGGTCCTCGGGGTGAGGACCGCCGCGGGGGTGGGAACTGAGCGGTCGGGCCTCAGATCCGCGAGGCGCCGCCCTCGGGGTGCGGCTGGCGGCCGTCGGAGGCGACGTCGGGCGCCAGCCGCTGGGCCTCCGCGCGCAGCTGCTCGGCGGCGGTGCGGTCCTCGTCGGCGCGGGCGGCGCGCTGGCGGGCCTCCTGCTCGGCGAGCGCAGCGCGCTCCTGGACCTCGGCGAGCTCCCGGCGGGCGCGGGCCGCCTGCTCCTCGGCGAGCGCCTGCTCCTTCTCGGCGCGGGCGCCGCGGATCTCGGCCTCGCGCAGGTGGTCGCGGGCCTCCTCCCGCTGCTGCGCCCGCTTGCGGGCCCCCGTGGTCCGCGAGCGCCTGGTGAGCGCGAACGCCACCAGGGCCAGCAGCACCAGCGCCACCACGACCAGCACGACGATCAACCACGGCTCCACGGCGATCCCCTCCTCGGATGCGCCGACGTGGTGCCCCCCGGGGGTCTCGCGGAAACCCTCGGCCGGCTACGCCAGCGCGCTGCCGGCGACCCACTCCTCCCACGGGATGGCCCAGTCGTAGATGGCGCCGTCGGCGGCCGAGAGCGTCGGGCCGATCGAGTTCTCGATCTCCACGACGTCGCCGGGCTGCGAGAACTCGAAGAACCAGGCGGCGCGCTCGGTCGAGAGGTTGATGCAGCCGTGCGAGACGTTCTCGTTGCCCTGCTGCGCGACCGACCACGGCGCGGCGTGCACGAACTCCCCGTTGTCGTTCAGCCGGACCGCGTACTCCACCGGCGTCCGGTAGCCGTTGGGGCTGTCGACCGGGGTGCCGTAGGTGCTCGAGTCCATGACCCGGTTGCGGTTGAGCTCGGTGACCACGTGCGGGCCGTTGCGGCTCGGGAACTCCGGACCGCCCGCGCTCATCGGGAAGGTCTGCACCAGCTCGTCGCCGTCGTAGACGCGCATGGTGTGCGTCGCGGCGTCGGCGACCGACACGTGCCGCTCACCGATCGAGAAGGAGATCGAGCGGTCCTTCTCGCCCCACACGCCGTCGCCGAAGTCGACGCCGTAGAGGTTCGCGTCCACGGTGACGTCGGTGTGCGCGGGCCAGTACGTGGACGGGCGGAAGTGCACCTCGGTGTCGCTGAACCAGCTCCAGACGCCGTCGGTGGGCGTCGAGCTCGTCACCACGAGGTTGCGCTCGACCGCGGCCTTGTCCTCCACCGGCTCGGAGAAGTAGACCCGGATCGGCATCCCGACGCCCACGGTCTGGCCGTCGAGCGGGCCGATCCCCGGGGTCACCACCGACACCGGGTCCACCGTCGTGAACGACGACGTCGCCGTGGCCGGCTCCGCCGGGTCCCCCGAGGCGGTCGCGGTGAGCGTGTAGCCGGTGCCGTAGGCCAGCGGGGTCTCCGGCGCCCAGAGCACCGTGCCGTCGCCGTCCTCGTCGTCCTCGAGGGCGCCGGGGACGACGGTCCCGGCCGCGTCCGTGAGGCCGACCTCGCCGAGCTCGCCGCCGGTGACCGAGATCTCCAGCGGCACCACGGGCGAGACGTCCACCGCTCCGTCGGCGACCGCCAGCCGGACCGTCGCCGGCTCGGCTGCGGCGGGCGGCTGGGGCGGTCCCCCGGCCTCCGACCCGCTGCAGCCGGTCAGCAGGGCCAGCGCCCCGGCAGCGAGCACCATGCCTGTGCGACGCACCTCGTCCTGCTCCTCTCCCCCTGCTCCCGCCCGGACGCGGACCGGAGCACCCCGCCCAGTGTCCACGCCCGGGACGACGACCGGGGTGGGACCCGCGCCACGGGCCCTGGGCGGCGGCTGCCGGGACGTGGTGGAGAGCACCCTCCCCCGGTTCGGGCTGCGGGCCGGGCGCTGGTATCGTTCTCGTTCGTGCCCGGCCGCCGGGCGCACCGCGCCATTAGCTCAATTGGCAGAGCAGCTGACTCTTAATCAGCGGGTTCGGGGTTCGAGTCCCTGATGGCGCACCACCACCGACGCCCCGCCGGGTCCCACCCGGGCGGGGCGTCGGCGTCCCGACAGGTGTCCGGGGATCCGACCCTGTATCGGCACCGCCGAGGCCCGTGACGGTTGACACCTGCTCCCGGTCTGCGAGTCTGCTCGAGGACGTCGACGTCGAGCAGCACGGGGGCAGCATGCGCACCGGGCTCACCCGAAGCAGGTCCCCGAGGACGACGACCGGTCGCAAGCGCCGCGTCCTCCGTTCATCCTCGATCACGGCTCTGGCGTCGGCCGCCGTCGTCGTGGGCATGCCCGGCACCGCCTCGGCCGTGCCGATCAACGACTGCCCCGCATCGATCCGGTCGGTCCTCGACCAGACACCGGCGACCTACACGCAGAACGTCGCGCTGACCTTCGACGACGGGCCCTCGCCACGGTGGACGCCGCAGGTGCTCGACGTCCTGGCCGCGTACGGGATCCACGCCACGTTCTTCGTCCTGGGCACACATGCCGAGGACAACCCGGACCTGGTCCGGCGGATCATCGCCGAGGGCCACTCCATCGGGAACCACACCCAGACCCACCCCGACCTGGACACGCTCTCCCGGTCGGCGCAGGCGTCGCAGATGGACAGCGCCACGGGCGCGATCTACGCCGCGAGCGGCCTGCACCCGTGCTTCTTCCGGGGTCCGGGGGGCTCGCACCACGGCGCCTCCGTCCAGGAGGAGGCGTGGGCCCGGGACATGACCATCGCCGACTGGTCGAACGACCCCCGCGACTGGGCGGCTCCCGACAGCCTCAGCCCCTCCTACCAGGACACGATCGTGGAGCGGGCCACGAACCCGGTGTACGACCACCCCATCGTGCTGCTGCACGACGGCCCGCCGGTCAACTACCGGCAGAACACGATCGAGGCGCTGGGCCGCATCATCGAGTCCTACCAGTCCCGCGGGTACGTCTTCACCGACCCGGCCGGGCAGCAGTTCGACGCGAGCGCGATCGCGATGCACTACAACGCGCTGGGCGGGCCGGCGAGCGTCCTGGGCGAACCGCTCATCAGCCAGACGCCGACCCCGGACGTCGAGGGCGCCTACGGTCACTTCGAGGGCGGCTCCATCTACTGGTCCCCCGGCACCGGCGCCCACGAGATCCGCGGCCCGATCTACAGCTTGTGGGCAGACCTGGGGTGGGAGAACTCCTTCCTCGGCTTCCCCGCCACGGACCGGATCCCCACCCCCGACGTCGACGGCGCCTACAACCACTTCCAGGGCGGCTCCATCTACTGGTCCCCCGACACCGGCGCCCACGAGATCCACGGCCCCATCTACGACACCTGGGCCACCCTCGGCTGGGAGAACTCCGCACTCGGCTTCCCGACCAGCGACGAGTACGACATCGACGGCGGCCGGCGCAGCGACTTCCAGAACGGCTACATCACCTGGACGCCGTCCGACGGCACCGTCGTCCACGAGACCGGCTGAGCCCTCGGGTCCGGCCGCGACGCACGGGACGGGCGGACGGGAGCCGTAGGGTGCGCCGGTGAGCTGGAAGCGCGCCGTGTTCGCGCTGTTCGCCGTCGCGGCGGGCACCAACGTCCCCACCCCGCTGCTGCTGGTCTACCAGGAGCGGCTCGACCTCTCCGCCGAGGTCCTGACGGCGCTGTTCGGCTGCTACGCGGCCGGCCTGGTGCCGGCGCTCCTGCTCGCCGGCCCGCTGTCGGACCGGCTGGGCCGGCGGCGGGTGGCGCTCCCGGGCATCGTGCTCTCCGGCCTGGCCTCGCTCGCCTTCGCCGCGGCTGGGGACTCCCTGCTCCTGCTGTTCGGCGCCCGCTTCGCGCAGGGCGTGGTCAGCGGCATCGTCTTCAGCGTCGGCAGCGCCTGGGTCGGCGAGCTGTCGAAGGCCTCCGGGGAGGGCGCCGGTGGGCGGCGCGCCGCCGTCGCCATGACCGCCGGGTTCTCCCTCGGGCCGCTGACCAGCGGGCTGCTCGGCGAGTACGCCCCGGCGCCGACCGTGCTCCCCTACCTGGTGCACACGGTGCTCGTCCTGGTGGGCCTGGCGGCCGCGGTGCGGCTACCCGAGACGGTCGACCTGCTCCCCGGACGGCGCGGCGGCACGGGAGCGCCGCCGGTCGCGCCCCTGGTGCGCCGCGGCGACGCGCTGCTGGTCCTCAGCGTGCTGGCCCCGGTGGCGGTCTGCGTCTACGCCTTCCCGTCGACGGTCATCAACGCGGTGCCGCTGCTGGTGCAGCTGCCCTCGGCCGGGGTGGCGGTCACCGGTGTGCTCGCCGGGGTGACGCTCGGCGCGGGAACGGTCGTCGCCGGGCTGCAGCGCCGCCTGGGCGCGTGGACCGCCGTCGTCGGCACCGGGGCCGGCACGCTCGGCTTCGGGTGCGCCGCCGCGTTCGCCGCCACCGGCGCGCTCCCCTGGCTCGTCGTGGCCGCCCCGCTGCTCGGCGCCGGCGGTGGCCTGTGCCTGGCGGCCGGGCTGACACTGACCGCCCGGCTCGCCGCCCCCTCCCGGCTGGGCGCCCTGACGTCGCTGTTCCTCTCCTTCGCCTACCTCGGGTTCGCCGCGCCGTTCGCGATCGCCCTGGCCGCACGGGCGACGACGGCGACCCTGCCGCTGGCCGCGGCCGCCGCGCTCGCCGCGCTGCTCACCCTGCGCCTCGTGCCGGTCTCCCGCGCCGGCCGGCTGTAGGGGCTCACCGGGTCAGACCGGCTGCAGCGCCTCGATCTCCACCCGGATGACGTCCAGCGCGGCCGCCGCCCGGCGGCGGGACTGCCGGGGCGTCTCCCCCACCGTCAGGACGTGGCCGAGGTGCGCCCGGCGGCAGGAGGCCGGTTCGGCCGCATCACCGACGTCGGCGAACACCTCCGCGACGAGCAGCCCCGGGATGTCAGCCGCCTCGCGCAGGCCCGACACCGCGCGGACCCGGCCGGTGGCGTGGGAGCCGAGCAGGAGCTGGGTGCTGGCCGCGACGCCCGCCCGCCCCCCGGGGGCGGGCCGGTCCAGCAAGCGGGCCACGACGAGGTCGGCGGTGTCCAGCCCGCTCACCTGGTCCACGCAGGCGTGCGCTCCGGCATCGGCCGGCCGCGGCGCCAGCGCGACCAGCCGCGGACCGGACGGCCCGAGCACGAACTCCAGGTGGAAGGGCCCCAGCTCGTACCGGCAGGCGGCGAGCACGGCCGCGACGAAGGGCGCGGCGTCGGGCGACGGCGGCCGGGTGGTGGCGGTGAGCAGCACCGCAGCAGGGTGCGGCGGGGGCGTGGATGCCAGCTCGCTCCAGGCGTGCACCGCCACGGCACCGCCGTCCACGTACCCGTCGGCGGCGTACCGGGGCCCGGCCACGTGCTCCCCGATCACCAGGCGGCCGGCTGACAGCGTCCCCGGGCCGCAGCAGGCGCGGGCGGCGAGCACCCGCAGCTCGCCGTCGTCGTGCACCGGGCCGACCCGGGTGCCGGCACCGTCCACCTCGACCGTGCAGGGGTGCCCGACCGGCGAGGCCGGCGCCGGCGCGTCGGCGCGGAGCACCGCCCAGCGGCCGTCGGGGATGCCCGCCGCCGCCAGCGCCTCGCGCCGGGCGACGGCGTCGCCGGTCACGACCGGGGACGCGGGGTCGGGGCCGCGCAGCCCCAGTTCCCGGGCGGCGACGGCGGCCGGCCCGGTGGTGCCCTGCGCCCAGCCGGCGAGCGCGGCCACCCGCCCCGGCAGGGAGCGCACGGCCGCGGCGATCGCACCGGCGTCGCCGGTGTCGCAGTCGAGCCAGCGGTCGACGAGCCAGTCGACGTCCTCGCCGTAGGAGCGCCGTCGACGCGTCAGCACGGCCGTGCGCAGGCCCCGGGCGCGCGCCCGCTCGAGCACCGCCGCGCCCGCCGCGTCCAGCCGCTCACCGGCGGCGAACTCCGGTCGCGCAGCCGGGACGCGCCCCTGCACCTCGACGGAGACGAACCACGGCTCATCGGCGCCGGCCGGGTCGCCGGGCACGCGTTCGCACACGGCGCCTCCCCCCGTCGGCCGGTCGTCGCCCGCGGAACGTACCGGCCGGTCCGCCTCGACGGAACAGGTTCGGCCGCGCCATGTCGGAGGCGGGAAGCAGCGGGTCGGGCGGTCGGTTGTCGGTGGGGTGGACCCAGCCCAGCCGCCGCGCGACGTCGACGTCGTGGTGATCGGTGCCGGGCAGGCCGGCCTCTCCACCGCCTGGGCGCTGGCCCGTCAGGGCTTCGAGCGGGGCACCGGGTTCGTCGTGCTCGACGGCGAGGAGGCGCCCGGCGGTGCCTGGCGGCACCGGTGGCCCTCGCTCACCCTGGGCAGCACCCACCGGGTGCACGACCTGCCGGGCCTGGCGTTCCGACCCGAGGACGACGCCGCACCCGCCCTGGAGACCGTGCCCGCCTACTTCGCCGAGTACGAGCGGCGCTTCGCGCTGCCGGTGGTGCGGCCGGTGCGGGTGACCGCCGTCGAGCGGGCCGACGACGACCGGTTCGCCGTCGCGACCGACCGGGGCACCTGGACCGCGCGCGCCGTCGTGAACGCCACCGGCACCTGGACCCGGCCGTTCGTCCCGCGCTACCCCGGGCAGGAGCTCTTCCGCGGGCGGCAGCTGCACACCGTGGACTACCGCTCCGCGGAGGAGTTCCGCGGGCAGCACGTCGTCGTCGGCGGCGGCGGCGCCTCGGCCACCCAGCTGCTGGCCGAGATCTCCCGGGTGACCTCGACGACGTGGGTCACCCGCCGGCCACCGGTCTGGCGCGAGGGCCCGTTCGACGAGGCCGCCGGCCGCGCCGTCGTCGCCGAGGTGGAGCGGGCCGTCCGGGAGGGCCGCCGACCGGGCAGCGTCGTGGGGCTCACCGGCCTGCTCACCTCGGCGCCCTACGTGCGCGACGGGCTCGAGCGCGGCGTCCTCCGGCGGCTGCCGGTGTTCGACCGGATCACCCCCGACGGCGTGGCCTGGGATCGTCCGGCCACCCACGCACCCACGGCCGTCCGCGCCGACGTCATCCTCTGGGCCACCGGGTTCCGCGCCGCGGTCGGCCACCTGGCCCCGCTGCGGCTGCGCACCCCCGGCGGGGGCTTCCGCGTCGAGGGCACGCAGGTCGCCGGCGAACCGCGCCTCCACCTGGTCGGCTACGGACCCTCGGCGAGCACGATCGGCGCCAACCGGGCCGGGCAGGCCGCCGCGCGCGCCCTGCGGCGGGAGCTGCACCCGGGGATGCCCCTGCCCCGCACGGCCTGAGCGCCAGGAAGCTTTCAGGGTCCGATCAGGGCGCTCCCCGATGTGCCCGGCGCAGCGCGGCCGACAGGCTGCTGGGCATGACTTCCCGACCGATCCCCGGAGGCCCGCGATGATCGAGGCGCGGGGCCTGACCAAGAAGTACGGCGACCGCACGGCCGTCGACGGCATCTCCTTCACCGTGCACCCGGGCCGGGTCACCGGCTTCCTCGGGCCCAACGGTGCCGGCAAGTCCACGACCATGCGCATGCTGCTGGGGCTGGACCGGCCCACCGCCGGCAGCATCACCGTGCACGGGCGCAGCTACGCCGACTTCCCCGCGCCGCTGCGGCAGGTCGGCGCGCTGCTGGAGGCCCGCGCCCTGCACCCGGGGCGCTCGGCGCGCGACCACCTCCGCTGGATGGCGGCGAGCAACGGGCTGCCGGTGCGCCGCGTCGACGAGGTGCTCGACCTCGTCGGCCTGACCGACGTCGCCGGGCAGCGGGTGGGCCGTTTCTCCCTCGGCATGGGCCAGCGGCTGGGCATCGCCGTCGCCCTGCTGGGCGACCCGCCGGTCGTCGTGCTCGACGAGCCGGTCAACGGGCTGGACCCCGAGGGCATCCGCTGGGTGCGCACGCTGACCCGGCAGCTGGCCGCCGAGGGTCGCACCGTCTTCCTCTCCAGCCACCTGATGAGCGAGATGGCGCTCACCGCCGACCACCTCGTGGTCATCGGGCGGGGCCGGGTGCTGGCCGACTGCTCGATGCCCGACTTCATCGCCGAGCACGCCGCCTCCTACGTGCGGGTGCGCAGCCCGCAGACGGCCCAGGTGGCCGACCTGCTGCGCCGCGACGGCCTGGAGGTCACCGCCGTCGACGACGAGCTGCGGGTGCAGGGCCGCGACGCCGCCGCCATCGGCGAGCTCGTCGGCCGGCAGGGGCACCTGCTGCACGAGCTCACCCTCGTCAGCTCCTCCCTCGAGGAGGCCTTCATGACCCTCACCGCCGCGAGCGTCGAGTACACCACCCGCGACCGGACCCCCGCAGGAGCCACCCGATGACCGGAACCCTCAGCACCCCGGCCCCCGACACCGTCGCGCTGGACCCGGACCGGCACGTGCCCGGCGTCCGCGAGCCCGGCTTCGCGCAGACCCTCCGCGCCGAGTGGATCAAGTTCTGGTCGGTGCGCTCGACGCCGTGGTCGGTCGGCGCCCTGGTCACCCTGGGCGCGGGCCTGACCGTGCTCGTCTGCGCGGTCAGCGCCGCGGACCTGGCGGCGGGCACCACCGGCGAGGCCGCGGGCTCCTTCATCACCTGGGGCATGACGGTCGCGCAGATCACCGCCATCGTGCTCGGGGCGCTCGTGGTCACCAGCGAGTACGGCACCGGGATGATCCGGGCGACGCTGACCGCGACCCCGCACCGCGGGCGGGTGCTGGCGGCCAAGGCGCTGGTCCTCACCGGCACGCTGTTCGTCGCCGGCGCGGTCACCGCCGTCCTCGGCTACCTCGGCGGCAACTGGTTCCTCGAGCAGGAGGGCATCGGCCTGGCGCTCGGCGACGACGGCGTGCTGCGGTCGCTCGTCGGCAGCGGGCTGTACATGGCCGGCATCGGGTTGTTCGCCGCCGCCGTCGGGCTGCTCGTCCGGCACACCGCCGCGGCGCTGTCGATCGTGCTGGCCCTGCTGCTGGTGGTCGGCAACATGGTGATGCTGCTGCCGGGCGCCTGGGGCGAGTGGGCGACCAAGCTGATGCCGGGGAACGCGGGCTCCGTCGTCGCCACCCCGGTGTCGTTCAACCCGAACCTGCTCGGACCGTGGACCGGGTTCGCCGTGTTCTGCGCCGAGGTGGCCGCCGTCGTGCTCGCCGGCTACCTGGTGCTGCGCCGTCGCGACGCGTGACCCAGGCGCCCCCGCTGTGCCCCGGCCCCCGCGGCCGGGGCACAGTGGTGCGGTGACCACGCCCGACCCGGCCGCCGAGGGCCGCCGCCGCGCCGACCAGCTCCTGACCGCCCTGACCGCGGGTGACGACGCCGCCGCCGAGCGGCTGCTCGCCGGCCTGGACGAGATCCGCGACCTGGTGTTCGTGGGCGCGGGGCTCACCGTGATCGCCCGCGCCGAGGGCCGGGCGCTGCCCACGGCGCAACGCGCGCAGGCCAGCACCCGCCAGCTCAAGCTCGGGGAGGTGCGCGACGCCAACCGCGACGACCCCGACGGGCTGCGCACCTGGCTGCGGCGCTCGGCCGAGGAGATCCTCTTCCTCCGCTCGCTGCACGCCGCCCGGCCGGGCTGAGCTCAGACGCGGGCGCGCGGGGCGCGGGCGGCCAGCCGCGCCAGCGGCAGCACCGCGGCCAGCGCCACGGCCGACACGACCAGCGTCCAGGGCAGGCCGGCGGCGCCGTAGGCGAACCCGAGCAGCAGCGCCCCGGCCGCCGTGCCCGCGTCGAAGGAGGCGTTCCACAGCGCGCTGGCCGCCGTCGTCCCCCGGTCGCCGGCCCGGGCGAAGGCGCGCAGCAGGGTCAGGTTCTGCACCCCGCCGAAGCCGGCGCCGAACAGCGCAGCCCCCAGCAGCACCCAGCCCGCGCCCCACCACAGCCCCGCACCGGCCACCGCGAGCCCCACCCCGCCGACCAGCACCGAGAGCGGCAGCAGCCGCGCGGTGCCGAGGCGGTCGGCCAGCACGCCGGCGCGCCAGCGGGCCAGCGCGCCGGTCAGCCCCCACAGCAGCAGGGCGGCGGTGGCGAGCCGCCCGTCGGGGCGGTCGATGGGCAGGAAGGTCACGAACCCACCACCGGCCGTCGTCACCACGAACAGCACGAGCGACGGCGCCAGCGCGGCGCGCACCGCGGCCCGGGCGTTGCCGGCCGGGGCCGGCTCCTCGCGGCCGCCGGCCGCCCGCAGCAGCGCGGGGAGGAACACCAGGCCCAGCACCGGTGAGGCCGCCAGCCAGGACAGCACCGCGACGTGCCCGCTCAGCACGAGGGCCACGCCCGCGGGGACGGCGGCCATGTTGGGCAGCGCGATCGCCAGCCCGTACAGGCCGATCGACTCCCCGCGCCGCTCCGGGGGCGCCACCCGCGCCGCCAGCATCGCGCCGAGGACGGTGATGACCGCGAAGCCGGCGCCGCGGACGGCGGAGAGCCCCGAGATCCAGGCGAGACCGTCGTCGAGCACGTAGAAGGGGGACGGCAAGCCCAGCGCGAGCAGCCCCGCCACGAACACCGGGCCCGTGCCGTAGCGGGTGACGAACGCGGGCACCACCGACTGCACCGCGATGGTCGTGAGGAGGAAGACCGCGGTGACCACCCCGGCCGTGCTCTCCGCCGCACCCCCGGCCACCGCGTACGCCGGCAGCGAGGCCAGGGTGAGGAAGTAGCTGGCGAACCCGAGGGCCGTGACGCCCACCAGCGACTGCACCCCGCGCGACCGCCACAGGCGGGCCTGCACCTCCACCGCTCCCCCGCTCCGTCGTCCGTCCGCTGCCCGCAGCATCTCCCGGCGGGCGGGGGCGTCCGCACCCGGGTAGGCACGAGGCGTGGGTGTGCTGACCGTGGGCCACGGGTCCGACGACCGGCACGCCCTCGGCGCCCGGCTCACCCGGGCCGGGGTGGACCTGCTGGTGGACGTGCGGCGGTTCCCCGGCAGCCGCGCCAACCCCGACGTGCGGCGGGAGGCGCTCGCCGCGTGGCTGCCCGAGGCCGGGATCGGCTACCGCTGGGAGGAGCGACTCGGTGGCCGCCGGCGGCTGCCCGCGGGCGAGCCGGTCGCCGATGGGTGGTGGACCGTCGCCCAGTTCGCCGCGTACGCCGCGCACACCCGGACGGCGGAGTTCACCGGAGCCCTCGACGAGGTGCTGGCCGGGGCGGCGGAGGGCACCGTGGCGGTGCTGTGCAGCGAGTACGTGTGGTGGCGCTGCCACCGGCGGCTGATCGCCGACGTCGCCGTCCTGGGGCGGGGGGTGCCCGTCGGGCACCTCATGCCCGACGGCCGGGTGACCCCGCACCGCCCGGCCGACGGCGCGACCCTCGGCGAGGACGGCCTCGTCCACTGGCCCGCCGCCCATGTCGATCAGGTCACCTGATCCTTCCGGGTCCTGGCTCATGGTCGACCGTGCGCCAGGACCCCGTGAGGTGAGCCAGGACGACGGCTGTCCACAGATCCGCGCCATCCGGGCCGGCGACCGCCCCGTCATCGCGAGACTCGACCCGTGCACCCGCTGCTGCGATCACGCGCCGACCGACGACTCGGCGTCTTCACCAGCCAGGAAGCGCTGGCTGCCGGCTACTCGGTCGACGACGTCCGGACGGCGCTGCGGACCGGCCGGTGGACGCGGCTGCGCAAGGGCGTCTACACCGAGTCCGCGCAACTGGCCGCAGCGAG
The DNA here is from genome assembly GCF_021699055.1 of Blastococcus sp. MG754426. Taxonomy (GTDB): domain Bacteria; phylum Actinomycetota; class Actinomycetes; order Mycobacteriales; family Geodermatophilaceae; genus Blastococcus. The sequence continues at coordinate 12,991 of NZ_SSXC01000009.1, forward strand.
CGAGGTCGACCGCCACCTGATGGCCGGCATGGCCGTTCTGCTGTGCTTGGGCGCCGGTCCGGTGCTCAGCCACGCATCCGCCGCCCGTCGCCACGACCTGCTGCTTCCGAGGTCCGCGGGCGACGACGTCCGCGTGACCGCGGTCGACCAGTGGCGCACCGGCCGCGGCTACCGGGTCGCCCGCGCCAAGCTGCCCGGCACCGACGTCGAGCCCTGGATCGCAGGATTCGCCACCACGACGGTGTCCCGCACCCTCGTCGACTGCGCCCGGGAGTGGTCGCTGCTCGACGCGGTCATCGCCCTCGACGCCGCACTGCAGCGGCGGCGGGTGTGCCGCTCGGACCTGGAGCTCGCCGTGCACGCCGCCCGGCACCGCACGGGAGCCTCTCGCGCGGCACGCGCCGTCGGCCTCAGCGACGGTCGGGCCGAGTCGCCACTGGAGACGGAGGGGCGGCTGGCACTGCTGGCCGCGGGCCTGCCGCGCCCCGAGCTGCAGGTCGACCTGCACGACTCGCGGGGATTCGTGGGCCGCCTCGATGCCTGGTACGAGGAGGCGGCCGTGGCGCTCGAGTTCGACGGGCAGGTGAAGTACAGCGACCCCTACGGGGACCGTTCCCCCCATCAGGTGCTGTGGGAGGAGAAGCGCCGCGAGGACAGCGTCCGCCGTCTCGACGTCCGGGTGCTGCGCATCGCCAAGGCCGACCTCGGCGGCGCCTGGCCGAGGACCGTCGCCGACCTCACCCGGTTGCTCGCGATCCCGTACACGGGCCCACGCCGGTTCACCGTCGTCCGGCGTCCGGAGCCGGGGGCAGGGCTCGACGTCGCCTGAACACGGCGTCCTGGCTCAGCTCCCGTGGTCCTGGCTCACGACCGGCCGTGAGCCAGGACCACGAACGATCAGGTCACCTGATCATCGAGGGCCCCGGGAGCCGCCTCAGCCCATGTGGGGGTAGCGGTGGTCGGTCGGCGGCGCGAACGTCTCCTTGATCGACCGCGTCGAGGTCCACCGCATCAGGTTCTGCTTCGCGCCGGCCTTGTCGTTCGTGCCCGAGGCCCGCCCCCCGCCGAAGGGCTGCTGCCCCACGACGGCCCCGGTCGGCTTGTCGTTGACGTAGAAGTTGCCCGCCGCGTGCCGCAGGAACCTCTGCGCGTGCGCGATCGCGGCCCGGTCCTGCGCGATCACCGCACCGGTGAGGGCGTAGGGCGCCACCGACTCCATCTGGGTCAGCACCGCGTCGTAGTCGGCGTCGTCGTAGACGTGCACCGCGAGCACCGGGCCGAAGTACTCGGTGGTGAAGACCTCGTGCCCGGGGTCGGTGCCCTCGATGATCGTCGGCCGGACGAAGAAGCCCTCGGAGTCGTCCTTCTGCCCGCCGGCCACGATCGAGAGCGCCGGGTCGTCGTCCACCCGGTCGAGGACGCCGGAGAGCTTCGAGAACGACTTCCGGTCGATGACCGCGCCCATGAAGTTCGAGAAGTCGGTGACGTCACCCACCGGCAGCGACTCGGTCACCGCCACCAGGTCGTCGCGCAGCCGCCCCCACACCGACCGCGGCACGTACGCGCGGGAGGCCGCCGAGCACTTCTGCCCCTGGTACTCGAACGCGCCGCGGACCAGCGCCGTCCGGAGCACGTCGACGTCGGCCGACGGGTGGGCGACGACGAAGTCCTTGCCGCCGGTCTCCCCGACGATCCGCGGGTAGCCGCGGTAGGAGGCGATGTTCTCGCCCACGGTGCGCCACAGGTGCTGGAACACCGGCGTGGACCCGGTGAAGTGGATGCCGGCGAGGTCGCGGTCGGCGAGGGCGACGTCGGAGACGGCGACCCCGTCACCCGGCAGCATGTTGATCACGCCGGGCGGCAGGCCCGCCGCCTCCAGCAGCCGCATGAGGAAGTGCGCGGCGAACTGCTGCGTGGGCGCCGGCTTCCACACCACGGTGTTGCCCATGAGCGCCGGCGCGGTCGGCAGGTTGCCGGCGATCGCGGTGAAGTTGAACGGCGTGATCGCGTAGACGAAGCCCTCGAGCGGGCGGTGGTCGGTGCGGTTCCAGGCGCCGGGCGAGGACTCCGGCTGCTCGGCCAGGACCTGCCGCGCGAAGTGCACGTTCCAGCGCCAGAAGTCGATCAGCTCGCAGGCGCTGTCGATCTCGGCCTGCTGCGCCGTCTTGCTCTGGCCGAGCATCGTGGCGGCGTTGAGCGTCTGCCGCCACGGCCCGGCCAGCAGGTCGGCGGCCTTGAGGAAGACCGCGGCGCGGTCGTCGAAGGAGAGCTCCTGCCACGCCGGGGCGGCCTCCTTCGCGCAGCGGACGGCGTCCTGCGCGTCGGCGTGCGTGCTGTGCGCGGAGGTACCCAGGACGGCGGCGTGCCGGTGCGGCTGGACGACGTCGAACCGCTCGCCGGCGGACATCCGCTGCCGGTCGCCGATCGTGGCGGTGAGCTCCACCGGCGCGGCGGCCAGCTCGACGAGCCGCCGCTGCAGCTCGTCGCGCTCGGGGGTGCCCGGCGCGTAGGTGAGCACCGGCTCGTTGCGCGGGGACGGGACACGGGTGACGGCGTCCATGAGAAGACCTCTCGGGTTCACGATCGGGTGGCCAGGGAGCGGAGGAAGAAGGCGACGTTGGCCGGGCGCTCGGCCAGCCGGCGCATGAAGTAGCCGTACCAGTCGGCGCCGTAGGGCACGTAGGCGCGCACGCGGGTGCCGGCGGCGGCCAGCCGGTGCTGCTCGTCGGGGCGGATGCCGAAGAGCATCTGCACCTCCCAGGAGTCGGCGGCCCGGGAGTGCTGGGCCGCGAGCTCGTGCGCGAGGGAGATCAGGCGCGGGTCGTGCGAGCCGACCATCGGGTACCCGGGCCCGCTCATGAGGGTCTCCAGGCAGCGGCGGTAGGCGGCGTCGACGTCCCGCTTGCGCTGGTGGGCGACCTGCTCGGGCTCGTCGTAGGCGCCCTTCACCAGCCGCACCCGCGAGCCGCTCACGGCGAGCGCCTTGGCGTCGTCCACGGTGCGGTGGAGCATCGCCTGCAGGACGGCGCCGGTCGCCGGGTGCTCCTTGCGCAGCTCCGCGACGGCGGCGAGCGTGGAGTCGACCGTGCGGTGGTCCTCCATGTCGAGGGTGACCGTCGTCCCCGCCGCGGAGGCCGCCTCCACGACCGGGCGGACGAGTTCGAGCGCGAGGTCGTGCCCGCCGTCGGGCAGTGCCTGGCCGAACGCCGACAGCTTCACCGACACCTCGGCGGCCGGCCCGAGCCGCAGCGGGGCCAGCGCCTCGAGCGCGGTGAGGTAGGCGTCGCGCGTGCGGCGGGCCTGGGCCCGGTCGGTCACGTCCTCGCCGAGGTGGTCGAGGGTGACCGCGATGCCGTCGGCGGCGAGCGCGCGCACCGCGGCGATGGCGTCGTCCAGCGACTCCCCGGCCACGAAGCGGTCGACCACCCGGCGGGTGGCCGGCGTGCGGGTGACGGCGCGGCGCAGGGCCGGCCGGCGGGAGGCGGCCAGCAAGGCCTTCTGCAGCACCACGGGTCCTCCTCGGGGCCGGCACCACGTGCCCCTCGAACGCTAGGCACCCGCCACCCCTCCGGGCCAGGGACAGATGTCGGGATTCCGCCCGTCTGCTCTCATACAGCTGTACGAGATCCGGGGTGGGGAGGGACGGCGGTGCGCGACGAGCTGCAGGAGCTGGTCGACGAGGTGTCGCGGGTGCTCGGCGCACCGGCGACGCTGGAGGACGCCGGCTTCACGCTGCTGGCCTTCTGCGCGCACGACGACAGCGGGGCCGATCCGATGGACACCGTCCGCACCCGGTCGATCCTCACCCGCAGCTCGACGCCCGAGACCCGGCGGTGGTTCGAGGACTTCGGGATCGCCGCGGCGACCCGGCCGATGCGGACCCCGGCCGATCCCGCGGCCGGGGTGCTCACCCGGCTGGTGCTGCCCGTCCGCCACGAGGACCGCACCCACGGCTACCTGTGGCTGCTCGACGACGGGCGCACCGACCCCGACGACGACGCCGACCCGGCGCTGCGCCGCGCGCTGGACCTGGCCGCCGACGCCGGCCGCGCGCTGGCCGGACGGCCGGCCGACGACCTGGGGCAGGTGCTCGCCGACGCGCTCATCGGCCGCCCCGCGGCCCGCGCCCAGGCTGCCCTGCGGCTCCGCGACCGGCTGCCCGCCGACGGCGCGCAGGTGCTCGTCGCGCTCCGCCCCACCGACGGCCCCCCGGCGCCGGCCCGGCCGCTGCCCGCGGCCGGGGCGGTGGCCACCGTCGTCGACGACGGGATCGCCGTGCTCGTCCCGCTACCGGCGCCCGCGGACCTGCGCCCGGCCGGAGCGCTCGCCGCCGCCTCCCTGGCCACCCTGCCCGCCGGCAGCACCGCGGGCGTCTCGTCGGCCCGGCGCGGCACCGACGACCTGGCCGGCCAGTGGGGCGAGGCCCGGGCCGCGGCACGGGTCGCCGCGGCGGTCGACCGGTTCTTCCCCGTCGCCCGCTGGGGCGAGCTCGGCGGGTGGCGGGCGGCCACGGCGCTGCCCGGCCCCGACCCGGTGCTGGCGCCGCTGCTCGCCGACCCGGTGCTCACGACGACGGCCGAGACCTTCCTCGACTGCGCCGGCAGCGCCGCGCGGACGGCGGCGGCGCTGCACGTCCACCGGCAGACCCTGTACTACCGGCTGGGCCGCATCGCCGCGCTGACCGGCCTGGACCTCGCCGACGGCGACGCCCGCCTGCTGCTGCACGCCGGCCTGCGCGCCGCCCGGCTCTCCGGAGGATCCGGCTGCCACCGCCCGTGATCACCTGGTGTCACATATTCTCCTTGCCGATGGCTGCGGGAGACATGGCTGCGCAGGCGGAACCCCGCAGCGACGACGACGTGCTGCGCGCGCTGCGCACCGGGACGGCCGAGGAGCACCGGCAGCTCGAGGAGACCCTCGACCTGCTCGACCCGGAGCTCGACCGGGCCCGGCTGGTGCAGGTGCTGGGGCTGATGCACGGCTTCTGGACGGCGGCCGAGCGCGGGCTGGACGAGTGGGCCGCGCGCCACCCCGCCGACGCCGCGACCGCGGGCTGGGCGCGCCGCCGCCGGGCCGGGCTGTTCGCCGCGGACCTCGCGGCGCTGGGCGCCCCCGTCCCCGGCGCGGCACCGGGGCTCCCGGCGGTGCCCGGCACCGACGAGGCGCTGGGCCGGCTCTACGTGCTCGAGGGCTCCACCCTCGGTGGCACGTTCATCGACCGCCACCTCGCCGCGCTGCCCCTGCTGGCCGGCGTCCGCCTGCACGCGTTCTCGCCCTACGGTGCCGAGACCGGCGCGATGTGGGCCGCCTACCGTCGGGTCGCCCGCGCGCACGTGGCCGCGGGCGGGAACGCCGACCGGGTGGTCGCCGCGGCCCGGGACGCGTTCCGCGAGCTCTCCGAGTGGTGCCGGCCCGCCGCGCGGGCGCAGGCGGTCGGGGCGTGACCGGGGTCCAGCACGAGATCGAGTTCCTGGCGCCGGGCGAGCAGGTCGACCTCACCAACTGCGAGCGCGAGCCGATCCACGTCCCGGGCAGCATCCAGCCGCGGGGCGTGCTGATCGCCGTCCGTGACCCCGACTGGGTCGTCCAGCAGGTGTCGGAGAACCTCGCCGACCTCACCGGCGTGGACTGGCGGCAGGCGCTGGGCCGCCCGCTGGCCGAGGTCATCGGGGCCGCGCCGGCCCGCGCGGTGATCAGCTCGGCGAGCGCCTTCGGCGACCTCCGCGAGCGCAACCCGGTCGAGATCATCCTCGACGTCGCCGGCGAGCCGGTGCCCGTCGACGCCCTCCTGCACCGCACCGTGATCGACCCCGGGCCGGTGCACGGGGTGGACGGCGAGCCCGTCGCCGCCCCCGAGGAGTCGGTGCCGGTCAGCACCCTCGTCGTCGAGCTGGAGCCGGCGCGCGGGCCGCGGCCGTTCTCCTTCCCGAACACCTACCAGGCGGTGCGCAGCACGGTCGCCGCCCTGGACCGGGCCGGCAGCCTCCAGGAGCTCTACGACATCACCGCGGCGGCCGTGCGCACCCTCACCGGCTTCGACCGGGTGATGGTCTACCGCTACGACGCCGACTACAACGGCGAGGTGGTGGCCGAGGCGAAGGCCGCGCACCTCAACTCCTTCCTCGGCCTGCACTACCCGGCCTCGGACATCCCCGCGCAGGCGCGGGCGCTGTACGAGAAGAACTGGATCCGGCTGATCTCCGACGTCGGCTACGCGCCGGTGCCGATCCAGCCGGTGCACCACCCGGCCAGCGGCCGGCCGCTGGACCTCACCTACTCCGCCCTGCGCAGCGTCTCGCCCATCCACGTGGAGTACCTGCACAACATGGGCGTGCGGTCCTCGATGTCGATCTCCCTGCTGCGCGGCGACAAGCTGTGGGGGCTCATCGCGTGCCACCACTACGACGGCCCGCACGCCCCGCCGTACGCCACCCGGGCCGCGGCGGAGTTCCTCGGCTCCACCCTGTCGGTCCGGTTGATCGACCGGGCGCAGGAGGAGGAGTTCGCCCGGGCGCTGAGCGCGCGGTCCACGCTGGCCTGGCTGACCGCCGCCGCGCTGGACGAGGAGCGGCCGATCACCGAGACGCTGCTGGGCTCTCCCAGCCTGCTGGACCTCCTGGCCGCCGACGGCGTCTCCATGTGCCTCCAGGGCACCCGCGGATCCGCCGGCGCCGCGCTCCCGCCGGAACTGGCGGACGCGATCGCCGCCTGGGCCGCGAGCCGCGGCGAGGACGTCGTCGCGACCGACGCGCTGGCCGCGGCCGCGCCCGGCCTCGGCGCGGTCGACCCCGCGTGCGGCGTCCTGGTGCTGCCCCTGCCCGAGGGCCAGTACGTGCTCTGGTCCCGCGGCGAGGCCGTGCGGCACATCGACTGGGGCGGGGACCCGCACAACAAGGCGATCGCCGAGCGCGAGGGCGATGCCGTCCGGCTCAGCCCGCGCAAGTCCTTCGAGCGCTGGCGGGAGACCGTCCGCGGCCGGTCCGAGTCGTGGTCGGCGCAGGAGACCGCCGAGGCCGCCGAGCTGCGCGTCCACCTGCTGGAGGCGCTCTACGCGCGGTCCCGCAGCATCGTCCGCGCCGCCGAGACCCTGCAGCGCAGCCTGCTGACCGACCCGCCTGAGCCCGACCACCTCGAGGTGGCGGTGCGCTACGTGCCGGCGGCGCGGGAGGCCCAGGTGGGCGGCGACTGGTACGACGTCTTCGAGCAGCCCGACGGCTCGACGGTGCTGGTCATCGGGGACGTCGTCGGCCACGACACCCAGGCCGCGGCGACGATGTCCCAGCTGCGCGGTCTGCTGCGCGGCATCGCCTGGGACAGCGTGGCCGGCCCGGCCGAGGTGCTCTCCCGGATCGACGCCGCGATCGAGGGGCTGGGGCTCGGCGCCATGGCGACGGTGCTGGTCGGCCGGCTCGACCGCCCGGCGGGGCCGGCCGGCGACGGCACCCGGCTGCGCTGGGCCTCCGCCGGGCACCTGCCGCCGCTGCTCGTCGCGCCCGACGGCTCCCAGCGGCTGCTGGTGCCCGACCGCCCCGGCCTGCTGCTCGGCGTGGACCCGTCGCTGCCCCGCACCGAGCACGAGGCGGTGGTCGTCGACGGCTCGACGCTGCTGCTCTACACCGACGGGCTGGTGGAGCGCCGCGACCAGGTCTTCGACGACGGCGTCGACCTGCTCGGCCGGGCGCTCGCCGAACTGCGCCACCTCCCGGTCGCCCGCATGTCCGACGCCCTCATCGGCCGGCTGCTGCCCGAGGGCGGTGAGGACGACGTCGCCCTCGTCGCCGTCCGGCTCCGGGCAGCGGGCGGCTGAGCCCGTCGCTCAGCCGGCGCCGGGCGCGGTGAACCGGGGGGTGAGCCCGTCGTCGGGCGGGCCGCCCCGGTCCGGCAGCGGCCGCTCGTCCTCGGCCGCGCGGACCACCGCGATCGTCTCCAGCGGGTCCGGTGGCCCCGTGCGCGCGCCACGCTCGAGCGCGGCGAGCAGCCGCTCCTCGTCGGGCGCGAGGTCACCGGGACCGAGCCGCCCGCCGGGGCTGCCCGCATCGGAGCCCGACGCCATGGCGGTGTCGGGCGTCGGGTCGTCCGGGGCGTTCATGCGGCAGTTCCTCATGGTCGGTCAGCGGGGGAAGTTCGGCTCGAGCCGGGGGACGACCTGCATCTCGGGGACGAACGCCGACGGGTGCAGGAGCAGCAGCGTGCGGATCGCCTCGGCGACCGCCGACGGCGGCATCATCAGGTGCCCGGGGATGCCCCACTGCTCCATCATCGGGGTGTCCATGGCGGCGGGGATGACGCTCTGCACCCGGCACGGGAACGGCCGCTCGCTGCCGTCCTCCAGGCGCACCGCCTTCTCCCGGAGCTCGCGCTGGATGCAGCGGGTCGCGTTGAGGAAGCCGGCCTTGGAGCCGTTGTAGGCGATCGCCCCGCTGCCCGAGGTGATCGCCGACAGCGAGACCACGTGCACGACGTCGGCGGTGCGCCCCTCGGGCAGGTGCTGCACCCGCTTCACGAACTCGCTGGTGAGGAAGACCGGCCCCTCGCAGTTGACCGCCTGCACCCGCTGGTAGTCGGCGAGGTCGATGTCGGTGATGTAGCCGGGCCGGTCGATGCCGGCGACGTTGACCAGCACGTCGAACGCGTCGCCGTGCCGCTCGAACAGGTCCGCGACGACGGCGCGCCGGCTCTCGTCCTGGGTGACGTCCAGGGCGGCGACCTCGGCGGAGCCGCCGGCCCCGGTCACCCGGGAGAGCGTCTCCTGGCTGCCGTCCGCGTCGATGTCGGCGATCACGACGTGCGCCCCGCCCTCGGCGAGGGCGAGCGCGGTGGCCCGGCCGAGTCCGCTGGCCCCGCCGGTCACGAGCGCGACCCGGCCCTTCAGCGACGCCTCCACAGCTGCTCCTCCGTCGTCCGCGCGTACCCGTCGCGGACAGCCTCGCCGAAAGCCGCCGGGCCCGCAGGTCGGGGCGTCAGCGCCGCGTGGCCCAGACGTCGGCGAGGGTCACCGTGGTCAGCCCCCGCTCGGCGACCAGCTCGAGCAGCTGCCCGTAGACGGTGGTGACCGTGGGGTGGTTGGCGTGGCCGACGACGATCGTCCGTGCGCTGAACCAGCGCCGGGCGGCGGCCACGAGCTCCTCGGCGGTGAGCACCCGGTAGTCCTCGAGGGTGCCGTTCCACATGGCGATCGTCGGGTGCCCGAGGTCGGCGGCGATCCGGTCGGTGCGCTCGTCGTGGGCACCGAAGGGCGGCCGGAAGAAAGGGGTCTCCACGCCGAAGGTCGAGCGCAGGAAATCTCGGTTGCGGCGGATCTCCTCGGCCACCTCGGCGTCCCCCAGCGTGGTGAGGTCGGGGTGGGACCAGGTGTGGTTGCCGAGGGCCACCTGCCCGGAGTCGACCAGCGGGCGCAGCAGCGCGGCGTTGTCCTCCCAGGCGCGGTACCGGCCGTTCGGGAAGAAGGTCATGCGGGTGCCGCTGTCGGCGGCGAAGCGCGCGAACGCCGCGACCACCTCGCTGCTGGTGCCGTCGTCGATGGTGAGCGCCAGCAGGTCCCCTTCGCCTGGCAGCGCGTCGACCACCCCGGCGGGCGGCTCCTGCGGCTCCACCCCGGGGACGCCGCGGTGCACCTGCCGCCACCGTGCGACGGGGTCGCCGACCGGCCCGGGCGACGCCGCGGGGCCGCCGAGCGCGGCCGGGGGCGCGTCCGGCGCGGCTGCACCGCGTGCCAGCGCCGTGCCCGCCACCCCGGCGGCGAGGGCGAGCAGGAACCCTCGACGGTCCATGCGCCGCACGCTAGCGACGGTGGTGCGCCGCGCCGCGGAGGCGGGTGGACGGCGCGTCGCGGCGCCGGGCCACGGGGGTCAGAGGCGGTGCAGGCCCGCCTCCTCGATCAGCCGCGCCTGCTCCCGGCACCACGGGGACCACGCGTCGCCCTCGGTCTCCTGGCGGCGGCGGAACGCGGCCCAGTCCAGCAGCTCCCAGTCACCCACCTCGGTGGGCTCGGGCGCGGGCGAACCGGTGAAGCGCCCGACGTAGACCGGGCACACCTCGTTCTCGACGACCTCCCGGAACTCCGCCCGGTAGCGGTAGCCCGGCAGCGCGGGGCGGAGGTCGGAGACGCCGAGCCCGAGCTCGAAGCCGGCGCGGCGGGCGATCGCGGCCCCGTCGTCCTCACCGGGGCCGGGGTGGCCGCAGACGGTGTTGGTCCACATGCCGGGGAAGGTCGCCTTGCCCTCGGCACGGCGGGTGACCAGCAGCCGGCCGTCGGCGGCGAAGAGGTAGGCCGAGAACGCGCGGTGCAGCGGCGTCTCGCCGTGGTGCACCTGCGGCTTGGGCATCGTGCCGATCTCTCGGCCGTCGTCGTCGAGCAGCACGATGAGCTCGACAGGGGTGGCGGTCACCGGCCCATCGTCCCCGATCGGCCGCGGCGCCGCCCGCCCCCGTGCGGACCGCCCTCGCGCGGGGCACAGTTCCGGGGTGGACAGCTTCCGGCGCGACGGCCTGACCTTCGACGTCCGGGACGCCGGGCCGGCCGACGGCGAGCCCGTCGTCCTCCTGCACGGCTTCCCCCAGGACTCCACCGCCTGGGACCGGGTCGCCCCCGCCCTGCACCAGCACGGTCTGCGCACGCTGGCACCGGACCAGCGGGGCTACTCCCCCATGGCCCGCCCGCGCGGCCGCGCGCACTACCGCCTGCGGGAGACGGCGGACGACGTCGTCGCCCTGCTGGACGCGGCCGGGCTGGGCTCGGCCCACGTGGTCGGGCACGACTGGGGCGGCATCGTCGGCTGGGCGCTGGGCGCGTGGCACCCGGAGCGGGTCCGCACGCTGACGGCGCTCTCCGTGCCGCACCCGGGGGCGATGACGCGGGCGATGGTCACCGGCGACCAGGCGCTGCGCTCCTCCTACGTGGGGCTGTTCCAGCTCCCGGTGCTGCCCGAGCGGCTGCTGCTCGCCGGCGACGGGGCCGCGCTGCGCCGGGTGCTGCGCCACGGCGGGCTGCCCGACGACGCCGTCGACCGCTACGTCCGGCGGATGCGCGAGCCGGCGGCGCTGACCGCCGCCATCAACTGGTACCGCGCCCTGCCGTGGAGCGGTCGCGACCCGGTCGGGAAGGCGCGCGTGCCCACCCTGCACGTCTGGAGCACCGGCGACGCCTTCCTCGGCCGGGCCGCGACCGAGGACACGGCCCGCTTCGTCGACGCGCCCTACCGGCTCGAGGTCCTCGACGACGTGACGCACTGGATCCCCGAGCTCGCCGCGGAGCGGACCGCCGAGCTGGTCACCGCCCACGTCCGCGGCTGAGCCCGGGCATTGCGAGACTGCACGCCATGAGCGAGACGACGTCGCCGCTGACCCGCGCCGAGCGGCTCGACCGGCTGCCCGTCAACCGGGAGCACCACCGGCTGGTGGTCGGCTCGGGCATCGGGTGGGCGCTGGACGCGATGGACGTCGGGCTCATCTCGTTCGTGATGACCGCGCTGGTCGCCCAGTGGGGGCTGTCGAACGCCGAGGTGTCGTGGATCGGGTCGATCGGCTTCGTCGGGATGGCGCTGGGCGCCACGCTGGGCGGGCTGCTCGCCGACCGGGTCGGCCGCCGCCAGGTGTTCGCGCTGACCCTCCTGGTGTTCGGGCTGGCGACCGGGGCGGCGGCGCTGTCCTGGTCGGTCGGCGCGCTGCTGGTCTTCCGCTTCCTCATCGGCCTGGGGCTGGGTGCCGAGCTGCCGGTCGCCTCGACGCTGGTCAGCGAGTTCGCCCCCGCCCGGGTGCGCGGCCGGGTGGTCGTGCTGCTGGAGGCGTTCTGGGCGGTGGGCTGGACGCTGGCCGCCCTGATCGGCTACTTCGTGGTGCCCGCCGGCGACGACGGGTGGCGCTGGGCGCTGGCCCTGGGGGCGGCGCCGGCGCTGTACGCGGTGGTGGTGCGCCGGGGGCTGCCCGAGTCGGTGCGCTTCCTCGAGCTGCGCGGCCGCACCGACCAGGCGGAGGCGACCGTGCGCCGCTTCGAGCGGGCCGGCGGCGTCGCGCCCGTGCCGTCCCCCGCGCCGGCGCCGCCGACCGCCCCGCCGGGCGCCCGGGCGCTGTGGACCGGCGGCGCCGCACGGCGGACGGCCGCCCTCTGGACCGTCTGGTTCAGCATCAACTTCGCCTACTACGGCGCCTTCATCTGGCTGCCGACGCTGCTGTTCAACGACGGCTTCTCGCTGGTCAAGTCGTTCCAGTACACGCTGATCATCACGCTGGCCCAGCTGCCCGGGTACGCGGTGGCGGCCTACCTGATCGAGAAGTGGGGACGGCGGCCCACCCTGGCCACCTTCCTGCTGGGCTCCGCCCTGGGTGCCGGGCTCTTCGCCGCCGCCGACGCCGACACCGCGGTGCTCGTCACCGGCATGGTGCTGTCGTTCTTCAACCTGGGGGCCTGGGGCGCGCTGTACGCGGTGACGCCGGAGATCTACCCGACCGCGCTGCGGGCCACGGGCGCCGGTGCCGCCGCCGGCTTCGGCCGGCTCGCCTCCATCGCCGCCCCGCTGTGCGTGCCGCTGCTGGTCGACGCCGGGGGCACCGGCCTGGTCTTCGCCACGTTCGCCGCCTTCTTCCTGCTGGCCGCGCTCGCCGCCTGGGCGCTGCCCGAGCTGCGGGGCCGCTCGCTCGACGCGGAGGCCCCGCGCGGGGTGACGTCACCGGCGCTGCCGGGCTGACCGGCACCCTCGCCGCCCGGCCGACCCGCGGCCGTACCGGTTGGCCGCAGGCCGGACGGGTAGCGGCAGGGCATGCCTGAGCTCTCCCCCGGACAGCTGCGCGGCCGCACGATCGCCGTCACCGGTGCCAGCGGCAACGTCGGCACCGCCCTCCTGCGCCGGCTGACCGCGCCGTCGGCCGGTGTCGCCGAGGTCCGCGGGCTGGCCCGCCGGCGCCCGCCCTCGACCGCGCCCTACGACGGGGTGCGCTGGCACCTGGCCGACCTCGGCGAGGCCGCGAGCGAGCGGGAGGTCGCCGAGTTCGTCGAGGGCGCCGACGCCGTCGTCCACCTCGCCTGGGCGCTGCAGCCGGGTCGGCAGCCCGACCGGCTGCGCCAGGTGAACGTGGAGGGCACCCGGCGGGTGGCCCGCGCCGCGGCCGCCGCCGGCGTCGACCAGTTCGTGCACATGAGCTCCATCGGCGCCTACGCCGGCGGCGCGCGCGGCGTCCGGGTGACCGAGGACTGGCCGACCACCGGCATCCCCAGCGCGCAGTACAGCCGTGACAAGTCGCAGGCCGAGAGCGTGGTGCGCGACGTGTTCGGCCGGCACCGCGGCACGACGCTCACCGTCGTCCGCCCCACCCTGGTGCTGCAGCCGCAGGCCGCCAGCGAGATCGGCCGCTACTTCTTGGGCCCGCTGCTGTTCGGGGCCGCACGCGCGCTGCCCGGCGCGGTGGCCCGGCTGCTGCCGCTGCCCCTTCCGGCGCTGGCCATCGCCTTCGTGCACGCCGACGACGTCGCCGACGCCCTCGAGCGGATGCTCGACCGCCGCGCCCCCGGCCCGTTCAACCTGGCTGCGGAGCCGCTGCTGGACGCCGACGCGCTGGCGAAGGCCCTGGGCTCCGTGCGGGTGCCCACCCCGGCGATCGCGCTGCGCGCCGGCCTGCACGCCGCCTTCGCCGCGCACCTGGTGCCGACCGAGCCGGGGTGGCTGGACATCGGCACGCAGGTGCCCGCGCTGGACACCGCACGGGCCCGCAAGCTGCTCGACTGGGCCCCGTTCCACGCCGGCGACGACGTGCTCCGGCAGTTCGTCGCCGCCCTGGGCAGCGGTGCCGGCGGGCCCGGGGCGCTGCTGCGCCCGGCGGGTGGCGCCTCGCTGGACCCCACCGGCGACCCGGCCAACGCCCCCGGTCCGCGGGCCAACTGACCCCCGGCGGCGTGCGGGCGACCCCGGTGCCGACCAGCCCTCAGCTGCGGCTGGTCCAGGCGCCGACGTCGCGGCCGGTCCGCGCGAAGACCTCCGACGCCCGCTCGGCCCGCAGCGCGACCAGCAGCGCCTCGCCCTCGGCGAGCGTGGTGCCCGGGTCGTCCTCGGCGACCAGCCGGGCGGTGGCGGTGGCGCGCCGCCCCTCGACCGAGACCAGCTGACCGGTCACCAGGAGCGGGACGCCGAGGTGCACCGGCCGCCGGTAGGTGACCGTCAGCGTGGCGGTCAGGCCGCCGTGCCCGGCCCCGCGCGCCGAGCGGGCCAGCACGTGGTCCAGCAGCGTGGCCACGACCCCGCCGTGCACCAGCCCCGGCGGACCCTCGAGCTTCTTCCCGACGGTCACCCGGCCGACGCACCGGCCCTCGTCCGGGAAGTCGTCGACGACCATCGGCGGGGCGACCGGGCTGCCCGGCCCGTACACGGGGCTGTACCAGCGCTGGCCGCTGTCCGGGTCGTCCACCGACGCGATCTCGTGCACCTCGCGCAGGTCCGTCGAGAGCAGCGCGGTCAGCTCCCGGGCCGCGCTGGTCGCCTCGGCCAGCCGGTCCAGCGGCACCTCGGTGCGGACGGCGGCGTCGACCAGGTCGCGCAGCGCCTCCCCGAGCTCGCCGACGGCCGCGCGACGGACCTCCCGGTCCTCAGCCACGCGGCATGCCGGCCTCGCGCAGCAGGGCGCCGCCGACGATGATGCGCTGCACCTCGCTGGTCCCCTCGTAGAGGCGGAACAGCCGTGCGTCGCGGTAGAAGCGCTCGACGGGCGTCGTCCGCAGGTAGCCCATGCCGCCGTGCACCTGCACGGCCTTGTCGACGGCGCGCCCCACCATCTCGGTGCAGAACAGCTTCGCCGACGACGGGCCGACGGAGGTGTCCTCGCCGGAGTCGTAGCGGGCCGCGACGTCGCGCACCATGCTGCGGCCGGCGAGCAGCTCGGCGTGCATGTCGGCGAGCATCGCCTGCACCAGCTGGAAGCGGCCGATCGGCGCCCCGCCCTGCTTGGCGGTGGCGGCGTAGGCGACCGACTCGTCGAGCACCCGCTGCGCCATGCCGACGCACAGCGCGGCGATGTGCAGCCGGCCGCGGGAGAGCACCGTGAGCGCCTTGGCGTAGCCGCGGCCCTCCTCGCCGATGAGGGCGTCGGCGGGCACCCGCACGTCGTCGAGGAACACCTCGGAGGTCCAGGCGCCGGCCTGGCCCATCTTCTTGTCCCTGGGGCCGACGGTGACCCCCGGCGTCGTCGTCTCGACCACGAAGCTGGAGATGCCGCGGCCGCCCTTCTCCGCGGGGTCGGTGCGGGCGAACACGACGAACAGGTCGGCGATCGGCGCGTTGGTGATGTAGCGCTTGCTGCCGTTGATGACCCACTCGTCGCCGTCGCGGCGGGCGCTGGTGCGCAGCGCGGAGGGGTCGGAGCCGGCCTCGGCCTCGGTGAGCGCGAAGGAGCCGATCAGCTCGCCCGCGGAGAGGCGCGGCAGGTACCTCCTCTTCTGCTCGTCGCTGCCGAACTTGGCGATGACCTGGCCGGAGATCCCGTTGTTGGTGCCGAACAGCGAGCGGAAGGCCGGCGTCGTGTAGCCGAACTCCATGGCCAGCTCGACGTCCTCGGTCATCGTGACGCCCAGCCCGCCGTAGTCCTCGGGCAGCGCATAACCGAAGAGGCCCATCTCGGCGGCCTGCGCGCGCAGGTCGTCGGGGATGCGGTCCTCCTCCTCGATCTGCTCCTCGCGGGGCAGCACCGATTCGCGGATGAGCTGGCGAACGGCGTCCTTGACCTGGCGGAAGTCCTCGGCATCCACGGGCCCATGGTGACGTGTGCCGCGTCCGGCCCCCGCGCCGGGGTCCGCCCATGCCGAGGAGGCGTAGGAAGCTCTACCCGCGTGCGGGGGCCGCAGGACGCAGGACGCAGGACGCAGGACGCAGGTAGAGCTTCCTGTGCCTCGAAGGGGCGGGCTCAGGCGAGGGCGTCCAGGCGGGCCATGTCCTCGTCCGAGAGCGTCAGGCGCGCCGCACCCAGGTTCTCGGTCAGGTGGTCCACCGACTTGGTGCCGGGGATCGGCAGCATCACCGGCGACTTCCGGAGGAGCCAGGCCAGCGCCACCTGCGAGGGCGTGGCGTCCAGCTCGCGCGCGATGTCGGCGACCGGGCTGTCGGGCGCGGCCAGGTTGCCGGTGGCGATCGGGAACCACGGGATGAACGCGATGCCGTGCTCGGTGGCGTAGTCCAGGACGTCCTGGCTCTGCCGGGTGGTGAGGTTGTACAGGTTCTGCACGCTGACGATCTCGGTGATCTCGCGGGCGGCCTGCAGCTGCTCGACCGAGACCTCCGAGACGCCGATGTGGCGCACCTTGCCCTGCTCCTTGAGCTCGACGAAGGCGCCCAGCTGGTCGGCCAGCGGCACCTCGGAGTCGATCCGGTGCAGCTGGATGAGGTCGATCCGCTCGACCTTCAGGTGCCGCAGCGAGAGCTCCACCTGCTGCTTCAGGTACGCCGGGCGCCCGACCGGGGTCCAGACGTCCGGGCCCTGCCGGGTGAGGCCGGCCTTGGTCGCGATGACCAGGTCCTCCGGGTAGGGGTGCAGCGCCTCGGCGATGATCTGCTCGCTGATCTCGGGGCCGTAGGAGTCGGCGGTGTCGATGAAGTCGACACCCTGCTCGACGGCGGCCTGCACGACCCGGACGGCGGCCGCGCGGTCGGCCGGCTCGCCCCACACCCCGGGGCCCGGCAGCTGCATGGCGCCGTAGCCCAGGCGGTGCACGGGGAGGTCGCCGCCGATGGAGAAGGTGTCGCTCAGTTCAGCAGTCGTCATGCACCTGGCCAGCACGACGGTGGGCGCGCGTGTTCCCGCGCCGGCGTGTTCGATGGGCTGCGTGAGCGAAGGCGCGGGCGAGGTGGTCGTGCTGCGGCACGGGCAGACGGAGTGGAGCCGCACCGGCCAGCACACCGGAGGCACCGACCTGCCGCTGCTGCCGGAGGGCGAGGAGCAGGCCCGCGCCCTGCGCCAGGCGCTGGGACGGCGTCGGTTCGCCGAGGTGCGGGTGAGCCCCCTGCAGCGGGCGCGGCGCACCGCCGAGCTGGCCGGGCTCGCCCCGACCGCCGTCGACGGGGACCTGGTCGAGCTCGACTACGGGGGCTACGAGGGCCGCACGACCGCCGAGATCAGCGCGGAGCTGGGCCGGGAGTGGTCGATCTGGCGGGACGGCACCGTCGACGCCGACGTCCCCGGCGAGTCGCTGGCCGACGTCGGCGCGCGTGTCGACCGCGTGCTGGCCCGGGTACGGGAGCGGCTGCCGGGCGGCGACGTCGCCCTCGTCGCCCACGGGCACGTGCTGCGGGTGCTGACGGCCCGGTGGCTCGGTCTGGCCCCCGAGGCCGGCGCCCTGTTCGCGCTGCCCGCCGGGCGGTACGGCGTCCTGGGGCACGAGCACGGCCGCCCCGTGCTCACCGGCTGGGCGCTCGGCTGAGCCGGGCTCAGCGCGAGCGGGCCACCGGTTGCCAGCGGCCCTCGAGCTCCTCGGCGGGGGGCTCGGGGCGCACCGGCCGGCCGAACAACCAGCCCTGGCCCAGGTCGGCCCCCAGCGCGGCCACCTCCTCGGCCAGCTGCTCGGTCTCGATCCCCTCCGCCACGACCACCGCGCCCAGCCGGTGGGCGAGGTCGGTGACCGCCTTCAGCACCGTGCGGGCGCCGTCGTCCGGCAGCTCCTGCACGAGCCCCTTGTCGAGCTTGACCACGTCGGGCCGGACGGCGGCGAGCAGGGACAGGCTGGACCAGCCGGCGCCGACGTCGTCGAGCGCGACCCGCCAGCCCAGCGAGCGGTGGTGCTCGAGCACCGACACCAGGTGCCCGCGGTCGGCGATCGCGTGCGACTCCACGACCTCGAAGACGAGCTGGTGGGGGTCGATCCCGGCGTCGTGGGCCACCCGCTCGGTGCTGGCGAGGCAGACCTGCGGCCGGTAGATCGAGGTGGGGTCGAAGTTCACGAACAGGTCGTCGGCGCCGAGCCACGGCACCGCGCCGGTGATGGCGGCCTCCCGGCCGATGCGGTCCAGCCGGTGCAGCCAGCCCGCCGACTCGGCGACGAAGAACAGGTCCCCACCGCCGACCTCCCGGCCGTCGACGAGCCCGCGCAGCAGCGCCTCGTGGGCGACGACCGACCGGTCGCCCAGGGCGACGATCGGCTGGTAGACCGACCAGAACTCCGCCTCGGCCAGGACACCGACCTCCACGGTCACCCCGCGCCGGGCGAGCTCGACGGCGAGCGTGGGAGCCGTGAGCAGCCGGGCGGTGAGCGCGGCGCCGTCGTCCGGCGGGTCGGTGACCACCCGCACGGCCTCGGTCTCGGCGCCGGTCAGCTCACGGGCGAGCTTCTGGAAGAGCCGCTCCAGGCCGCGACCGCCCCGCTCGTCGAGGACGTCGACCACCTGCGGCGCGGAGTCCACGACGAGGCCGAGCGCCTTGGCGGTGCGGGCGACGTGCGGCAGCACGTGCCCGATGGTGGTGGCCAGCAGCGCGCGGCTCGCCCGGCCGGGCACCTCCCAGTTCTGGCGGCACCCGCAGACCCCGCCGCAGATGGTTCCCACGCCGGACAGGGTGGCCCACCGGCCGGGGTGCACGGGCCAGGCGCGCGGCGGTACCACAACGCTCTTCCGGGGTACCCACGGCAGAGTTCCAGCACTTTCACAACTTGAATGTCTAAGGTTTGCCCCATGGCCTCTCTCCCCACCGCAGAAGCCGCCCGTCCGAGCCGTGGCGGCCGCCCGCGCGACCCCAGTCGGGACGGGGTGATCCGCGCCGCCATCCTCCGGTTGCTCGCCGACGTGGGGTACGGCGCACTGACCATGGACGCGGTCGCCGCGGAGGCCGGCGTCGGCAAGGCGACGATCTACCGGCGCTGGCGCACCAAGCAGGACCTGGTGGTCGACACCATCTCCGACCTCAACCGGGACGAGGCGCCCAACCCCGACACCGGCTCCCTCGAGGGCGACCTCCGCGAGATCATGCGCACCCTCGTCGGCGTGGTGAACGGCCCGACCGGTGCAGCGACGCTCTCGCTGCTCTCCACCGTGCCCCGCCACCCGGCGCTCGCCGAGGCGTTCGAGAAGGGCCCGCTCGCGGTCTGGCGCCAGTCCTTCGAGCAGGTGTGGGAGAACGCCGAGGCGCGCGGCGAGGTGGGCCCCGGCTTCCGCACCTCGGTCGCCGCGGAGACCATCAGCGCGCTGTTCGTCCAGCGCTGGCTGCTCACCCACCGCCCGGTCGACGAGGCCTACGCCGACGAGGTGCTGGACACCGTCGTCATGCCGCTGGTGCGCGCCCAGGCCTGACGCCGCTCACCAGCCGAGGGAGCCGGGCCCGCCCTTGACGGGCCCGGCGATCTCGTCGGTGATCCAGCCGCCGTAGAAGCCTCCCGGCTGCGGGCGGGCCTGCTCGCCGTCGACGAGCGCGCGGTCGACCTTGCCCGGGTAGAAGGCGATCGCCGAGCGCAGGTGCCCGTAACCGGGGGCCGGGTCCTCGTAGGACCACCCGATCTCGGGGATGCGCCGGCCGTCGACGACGGCGTCCCAGTAGGTCGCCGCGCCCTTCCACTCGCACACCGAGCGGCCCGGCGCCCGCTCCAGCAGGTCGACGGCGACGTCCTCGCGCGGCACGTAGTACACCGGCGGGTGGCTGGTCTCGCAGACCCGCACCGCCCGCCAGGTGTCGGCCAGCACCCGGCCGGCCACCTCGACGACGACGTGGCGGTCGCTCACCCGCGCCGACGGCGGGCGCGGGTAGTCCCAGACCGACTCCTGGCCGGGCCCGACCGGATCGCGGCGCACCGGATCAGCGCGTGCGGCGGCCCTTGTCGACCACGACCATGCGGCGGCCCAGCACCTCGACCTCGTCCTTGCGCCGGTGCCGCACCTTCTGGACGACGACGAGCGTGACCAGCAGGCCGACGGCGCCGATCGTGGCCTGGCCCGCCGGGGTCCGCAGGAACCGCTGCACGGCGTCCCGGCCCTGCGCCTTCAGGCGGGTCGGGCTGCTGCGGTAGGCGATCTGGTCCAGGGTGGCGGCCAGCGACTCGCGGGCCGCATCGATCTCGAGCTGGATCTGTCGTGGGTCGCGGGGCACGGGCGACAGCCTGCCAGACGTGCCGCTGGTCAGCGCGCCGACGGCCCTCCCCGGCCACCCGCGCGGGTGCTCCTAGACTCCGGGACCACGCGGGAGTGGTGTAACGGCAGCCACGCCAGACTTAGGATCTGGTGCCTTCGGGCGTGGGGGTTCGACTCCCCCCTCCCGCACGCGTCCTGCGCGGCGTCGTCCGGCGCGGCGGTCCCCCGACCGGGTGACGACGGGTGCGGTGCCCGCCGCGGCCCCGCAGGCTCCTCCGGTGAACGCGTGGTAGCTGCGGGCGCCCCGGTGGCAGGTCGGCATCGCGATGGGCGTGCTCCTCGCCCCGTTCGCCGTCGTCCTGTTCGGGCTGACCGCGCCCGCCCGGCTCGAGCGGCGCGCCGAGGTGCCCCGCCGGGCCGGCTGACGCGGCGGTCAGCCCAGGACGACGCGCAGGTCCAGCTCGGCCGACGGGGTGTCCGGGTCGTCGTCGTCCACGACGGCCAGCAGGTGCACCTCGCCGCCCTCGACCCCGCGGAGGGCCAGGCCCTCCACCTTGTGCACGTGGCCGCCCACCTCGGGGACGGGCGCGACCGCCTGGACCGTGTCGCCGTCCAGCAGCGCGATCGCGGTGGCGACCACCGGACCGTCGTCCACCGCGTTCGGGGTGTCCTCGGCCGCCGCGCTCAGCAGCACCCTGCCGTCGGGGAGGGCGACCGCGTCGGTGACCGCGAGGCCCACGCCCTCGACCTCGCCGAGCTCGTACTGCCGGGGCCGGTCCACGGCGACCGCGGCGGGATCGGCGCGGCCGAGGACGGCAGCGACGAGGTCGTGCAGCGGCACGTCGACGCTCGCCGAGCGGACGCCGGCCGCCAGGTTGCCCCGGTTGAACCAGCGCACCACGTCGCCGTGGCGGCTGGCGCCCTCCAGGTTCACGTGGTCCATCGGCAGCTCCAGGCGTTCGGCCACGCGCCGGTACACCGGGCCGAGCTCCGCCGATCGCACCACCGGCCGCCCGTCCTCGAGCCGCACCAGCACCGCCCGCATGCGCCGGACCGTGGAACCCGACCCCAGCAGGAGCACCGCCGGCTCCCCGTCCACCTCCGCCGGGCAGGCCACCTCCAGGTCGGGCTTCAGGTGCTTGGTACCCGCGGCTTCGCTGAAGGTGCGCAGGCCCTCGACGGGCGGGAGCACCTCCACGGTGACCACCCTGTCCGGCCGGCGCCAGGCGGCGACCGTCGAGTCGTCCTGCACGACCAGCCAGCCGTCCCCGAGCGTGGCCACACCCGAGGCCGCGGTCACCGGGGTGCCGTCGGCGAACCGCAACGTCCGGGCCGCGTCCACGAAGACCTGCACCGGACCGGCTCAGCGGGGCGCCAGCACCTCGGCCAGCACCGGCACCAGCGCCGCGAACGCCTGGCCGCGGTGGCTGCGGGCGTCCTTCTCCGCCGGCTCCAGCTCGGCGGACGTCAGCTCGAGCCCCTCCGGGACGAACACCGGGTCGTAGCCGAAGCCGTTGCTCCCCCGCTTCTCGTGGACCACGCGCCCGCGCCACTGCCGCTCCAGCACCCGCTCGGTGCCGTCGGGGGTGACCAGCGCCGCTGCGCACACGAACGCCGCGCCCCGCCGCTCGTCGGGCACGTCGGCGAGCTGGCCGAGCAGCAGCGCGGTGTTGGCGTCGTCGTCGCCGTGCCGGCCCGACCACCGGGCCGAGAGCACCCCGGGCATGCCGTTGAGCGCGTCGACCGCGAGCCCGGAGTCGTCGGCCACCGCGGGCAGACCGGTGTACCGCACCGCCTCGCGCGCCTTGAGCAGCGCGTTGTCCGCGAAGGTCGCACCGGTCTCCGGGGCCTCGGGGTACTCGTCGACGTCGCGCAGGCCGATGACCTCGACGCCGGGGACGGCGGTGGCCAGCAGTCGCTGGAGCTCGGCGAGCTTGCCGGCGTTGCGGGTGGCGAGCAGCAGCCGGGTGCTCATCGGGCGGCCGGTCCGCGCTGCAGCGCCTCGGCCTGGAGGCGGGTGAGCTCGGCGCAGCCGGCGACCGCCAGGTCGAGCAGCGCGTCGAGGGTCGGCCGGTCGAAGACCGCGCCCTCCGCGGTGCCCTGCACCTCGACGAAGCCGCCGTCCCCGGTGCAGACCACGTTCATGTCCGTGCCGGCGCGCACGTCCTCCTCGTAGGCGAGGTCCAGCCGCGGCTCGCCGTCGATGACACCCACGCTGACCGCGGCGACCGACTGGACCAGCGGAGCCTTCTTCGCCAGCTTCCCGCGCTCCCCGAGCCAGGCGACGGCGTCGGCCAGTGCCACGTAGGCGCCGGTGATGGCGGCGGTCCGGGTGCCGCCGTCGGCCTGGAGGACGTCGCAGTCGATCGCGATGCTGTTCTCCCCGAGCGCCCCCAGGTCGACCGAGGCGCGCAGCGAGCGCCCGATGAGCCGGCTGATCTCGTGCGTCCGCCCACCGATCCGCCCCTTCACCGACTCGCGGTCGCTGCGGGTGTGCGTCGCGCGCGGCAGCATCGAGTACTCGGCGGTGACCCAGCCCAGGCCCGAGCCCTTGCGCCACCGCGGCACGCCCTCGGTCACGCTCGCGGCGCACAGGACGCGGGTGCGGCCGAACTCCACGAGCACCGATCCCTCGGCGTGGTCGAGCCAGTTGCGGGTGATGGTCACCGGACGGAGCTGGTCGGCGCTACGGCCGTCGGCGCGGGTCACGTCCGCCGACAGTAGTGAACGCAACCGACGACCTCCGGACGAGCCGGGCCCTCCGCCCGCGCTAGCCTCGCCGGACATGGCCGCACCCACCACCGACGATGCGCGCCGGCGACGGTGGGAGAGCACCACCGGCTGGATCCTGACGACCGCCGCGCTGCTGTTCCTCACCGCCTACGCCTGGCCGATCATCGACCCGGATCTCGCCACGCCGTGGCCGACGGTGCTGGCCTGGGTCACCGCGGCCGCCTGGGCCTGGTTCGCCATCGACTACGTCGCCCGGCTGTGGTTGTCCGACCACCGCAGCCGGTTCGTGCGGAGCCATCCGTTCGACCTGGCCGTCATCGTCCTGCCGTTGCTGCGCCCGTTGCGGCTCCTCCGGCTCGTCACCTTGCTCTCGGCGCTCAACCGGCACGCCGGGAGCTCGTTGCGCGGCCGGGTCGCGGTCTACGTCGTCGGGGCCACGGCACTGCTGATGTTCGTGGCCGCGCTCGCCGTGCTGGATGCCGAATGCGGGCGCCCCGAGGGGAACATCGACACCTTCGGCGACGCACTGTGGTGGTCGTTCGCCACCGTGACCACCGTCGGGTACGGCGATCGCTTCCCGGTGACCACGCAGGGCCGCGCGGTCGCCGCCGGGCTGATGCTGACGGGCATCGCGCTGCTCGGCGTGATCACCGCGACGTTCGCCTCCTGGCTGGTGGAGCGGGTGCAGGAGGTCGGCGAGGAGTCGGAGGCGGTCACCCGGCGCGACCTGCAGGCGCTGTCGGCGGAGGTCGCCCAGCTGCGCGCGGCCCTGACCCGGGAGTCGGCCGCCCCCGGCACGGCCGCCGAGGCACCGGCACCGGGGGCCCGCGCCGTCCCGCCCGCAGACGCCGGGAGCCCGGCACGCGACCGGAGCCCGTGACGGGCAGGATCGGCGCCATGAGATCGGAGCTGCGTTCCGTCCGCACCGGCGGCGTCCCCGTCGTCGTCGACCTCACCGACGACTGCGCCGAGTTCGTGCAGCAGGAGCGCGACGGGCTGCTGCACGTCTTCGTCCCGCACGCGACCGCCGGCCTGGCGATCCTGGAGACCGGCTCGGGCAGCGACGACGACCTGCTGGCCCAGCTGGACGCGCTGCTGCCCCGCGACGACCGGTGGCGCCACCGGCACGGCAGCCCCGGGCACGGCCGGGACCACGTGCTGCCGGCGTTCGTCCCGCCGCACGCCAGCGTGCCGGTGCTGGAGGGCCGGCTGATGCTGGGCACCTGGCAGCGCATCTGCCTGGTGGACACCAACACCGACAACCACCAGCGGCAGGTGCGCTTCTCCTTCCTGCCCGGCTGACGCCCCCTTGCGACCTCGCCCCCGGGACACGGCAGGATGCGCGGCATGAGCGAGACCGACGCCGCCCCCGTCCGCCTGGCCCCCGGCGACCCGGCGCCGGACTTCACGCTGCCCGATGCCGACGGCACCCCGGTGTCGCTGTCGTCCTACCGGGGCCGGCGCGTCATCGTCTACTGCTACCCGGCGGCGATGACACCTGGCTGCACCACCCAGGCCGTCGACTTCACCGCCGCGGCCGGCGACCTCGCCGAGGCGGGGCTGGAGATCATCGGCATCTCCCCCGACCCGGTCGAGAAGCTCGCCCGCTTCCGCGAGAAGGAGGACCTGCGCATCACGCTGGTCTCCGACCCGGACAAGCAGGTGATGCGGTCCTACGGCGCGTACGGCACGAAGAAGCTGTACGGCAAGGAGGTCGTCGGCGTGATCCGGTCGACGTTCGTCATCGACGCCGAGGGCCGGGTGGAGCGCGCCTCCTACAACGTCAAGGCGACCGGGCACGTGGCCAAGCTGCGGCGCGACCTCGGGTTGGAGTGATCCCTCAGGCGCGCCACGTGCCCGGCCGGGGCTGGCACTCCGGCGGGCAGGGGTACTCCGGGTCCCACGGGAAGCCGCCGTCCCGGTGGGCCCGGGTGAGCTGGTAGGCGGGCACGGAGAACTCGTCGGGGCGCTGGTAGAAGCGGTTGGCGCTGAACAGGATGTCGCCCGGGTTGGGCAGCTCCTCGACCACCAGCGGCTCGGCCTCGCCGTGGGCGATCACCTCCCCGGGCACCAGGTCCCGCCCGGCGAGCACCAGGCCGGCCACGTGCTGGAGCACGCCGCAGGCCGCCTCGCGCCCGACACCGACCACGACCAGCTCCGGGTGCCCGACGCCGAACAGCCCCACGGTGTAGCCGAACGGCGGTTCGCCGGCCTCCTCGCCGCGCATCACGTACTGCACGGCGACCCGGTGGGCGCGGATGGTCTGCGCCAGCCGGCTGTCCTCCTGGTCGAGCCAGGCGATCGTCCGGGGATCGGTCGTCATGCCGCACAGCTTGCGACCGACCACCGACACCCGGTGCGCCCGCGCGTCGGCCTGTGGACGATCGGGCCGCCTGGGGACGCCGATGAGTTCTCCCGGCCCGGGCGGTCGAACCGTCGTCGACCGTCCCGGAGGCGCACCGTGCACCAGCTGCTGAAGGTCCAGAACCTCACCGTCTCGAGCGACGGCTTCGCCGCCGGCGAGGGCCAGAGCCTGGAGCGGCCGTTCGGCCACGCCGACCCGCTGGAGCTGATGGGCTGGGCCGTCGCGACCGCCAGCTTCCCGAACCGCAGCGAGCCCGGCGGCAGCCGCGGGCTCGACGACTACTTCACCCGCGACTTCGCGCACGGCATCGGCGCCGAGATCATGGGCCGCAACAAGTTCGGCCCCCAGCGCGGCCCGTGGCAGGACCACGAGTGGCAGGGCTGGTGGGGCGCCGAGCCGCCGTTCCACACCCCCGTCCTCGTCATGACCCACCACCCGCGCCCGTCGTTCACCCTCTCGGACACGACGTTCTCCTTCGTGGGGGGCGACCCGGCCGACGTGCTGGAGCAGGCCCGGGCGGCGGCCGGCGGCCGGCACGTACGGCTCGGCGGCGGGGCCGCCACCGTCCGGGAGTTCCTCGACGCCGGCCTCGTGGACACCCTGCACGTCGCGATGGCACCCGTGGAGCTGGGCTCGGGGGCGCGGCTGTGGACCTCGCCCGACGAGATGTCGGACCGCTTCCACCACGATGAGGTGCCCAGCCCGAGCGGGGTCGTCCACCACCTCTACTGGCGCCGCTGAGCGGTCACGTCCCGTCGATGCCGAAGACGCTGCGGACGAGGGCGTCGATGACCGTCGTCGCCGCCTCGAGGTCCGGCGCCCGCGCGGCCAGCACCTCGGAGTAGAGGAAGGACTCCCCCAGCCGGACGACCGCCAGGGCGAGCAGCGGCACCGGGATCTTCGGCACCAGGCCGTGCTCGTCGACGTCGCGCTGGAACAGCTCGGCGTAGGCCTCGACGACCCGGGGCTGGACCCTGCCCTGGGGGTCGGTGAGCACCCGGATCGCGGTCGCCGGTTCCTCGGCGAGCAGCCGGCGGACGGGGCCGGCGGCGCTGAGGGCGTAGCGGAAGTCCTCGCTCACGGCCAGCGAGCGCAGCCGGTCGGCCGGGCCGCCCTCCGCCCACCGGGCGTCGTGCTCGCGCTCGATGGCGGCCAGCGTGCGCCGGCCGAGGAAGGCCAGCGCGTCGCCGAGGATCGCGTCGCGGTTGCCGGCCCGGCGGAAGAGCGTCGCCCGCGAGATGCCCAGCTCGGTCGCCAGGGTGCCGGTGTCCAGCCGGCGGCCGGCCATCAGGGTCCGCGCCGCGTGGCGCACGATCTCCTCGGGGGCGCCGGTCACGGGTGGCAGCGTAGGGCAGCAGGGACGGGCCCCGACGTCGCCGGAACCCGCCCCGTACCAGCACCTACCGGGAGATCACACCGGCACGGAGTGCCCGTCAGCCACCCTCGGCCGCGCGGCGGGCCCGCGCCCGCCGCTTCCCCTCGTGCATGGCCTGCACCCGGGCGACCGGGATCGTGTGGCCCTCGGCGACGAGGTCGGCCGGGAGCGACTGGGGCTCCGGCAGCAGAGCGGCCCAGTCGGGCAGCGCGGAGGACGTCGTGACGGTGGCATCGCCCGGCCGAACCGTGTCGAGGTCGGCCCAGTCCACGGGAGCCGACACCGGCAGCCCCGGCCGCACCCGCGGGCTGTAGGCGGCGACGACGGTGCCGGTGCCCGACCGGGTGGAGTCCACGAACACCCGGCCCTCCCGCTCCTCCTTCAGGAACGCCGTCGTCGCGATCGCGGGGTCCAGCTGCGCCGTCCGCTGCGCCAGCGCCCGCGTCGCCGCCGCGACGTCCTCGACCGGTGCGCCGCGCACGGGGACGACGACGTGCAACCCCGAGGAACCGCTGGTCTTCACCGCGCCGGCGAGCCCGGCACCGGCCAGCGCCCGGCGGGCGAGCCGCGCGACGTCGACGACCGCGGAGAAGTCGGCCCCGTCGGGCGGGTCGAGGTCGAGCACCAGTCCGGTGGGCTCGCGCGCCCCGGCCGGGAGGAACGGGACGTGGAACTCGACCGCGCGCTGGTTGGCCAGCCACAGCAGGGTGCGCCGGTCGTCGCAGAGCACCTGGTGCACCTCGCGGCGCGCCGACTCGGCCCACACGGGCACGGTCCGCACCCAGGCGGGGGCGCCCCTGCTCACGTTGCGCTGCATGAACGGCGCCTGGCCCGGCCGCACCCGCACCACCGACAGCGGCCGGCCGGCCAGCAGCGGCACCATCCGGTCGGCGACGGCGTCGAGGTGGTCGACGAGGGCCCGCTTGGTGACCTCGAGCCCGTCACCGAGCGGCGAGTCGAGGCTGCTCAGCGGCACGCCGTCCCGCTCGTCCACGGGGGTCACCGTTCCCCCATCGCGGCCATCCGGCAAGCGGCTCAGATCTCGTACACGGCTCCGGGGCTGACCAGCTCGGTCTCGCTGAACACCGAGCTGGCGGCGAACAGCTGGCCGATGTGGTCCACCCAGGCGGGGATGTGGGTGAGCAGCAGCCGCCCGACCCCTGCCTCGGTGGCGTGCTGCGCGGCCTGCCGCCCGGTGAGGTGCAGGCCCGGGGGCTGGTCGGGCACGGCGTCCGGGTGGGCCGCCTCGGCCAGCAGCACGTCGGCGCCGCGGGCCAGCTCGACCACCCGGTCGCAGGGGCCGGTGTCACCGGTGTAGACGAGCGACCGGCCGCCCGCGGTGAGCCGGATGGCGTAGGTCTCCACCGGGTGCGCCGTGCGGGCCAGCTCGACGTCGAAGGGGCCGAGGCGGAAGCCGCCGGGGCCCACGGGGACGAAGTCGAAGACGTCGGTGAGACCGTCGCCGTCCAGGTCGTAGGCCAGCGCGAGCCGCCGTTCGGCCCCGACCGGCGCGTACAGCGGCACGAGCGGGCCGCGGGCACGACCGGAGTACCGGTGCCAGACGACGAACGGGGCGACGTCGAGGCAGTGGTCGGCGTGCAGGTGCGAGAGGAACACCGCGTCCACCGACGCCGGGTCCGCGAACCGCTGCAGCGCGCCGAAGGAGCCGTTGCCCAGGTCGACGACGAGCCGGAAACCGTCGTGCTCCACGAGGTAGCAGGACGCGGGCGAGTCGGGGCCCGGGCCGCTGCCGCAGCACCCCACGACGGTCAGCTTCACGCGGCGCCCGCCCGTCCGGCGGCGAGCACGGCGCCGACCTCCGGCCCGAGGAAGCGACGGCCGAGGCGGGCGAACGGCTCGGGGTCGCCGGTGGCGAGGAAGGCGTGCCGCGGCGGCGCGGCGCCGGGGTCGCGGAGCAGGTCGGCGCGGGTGAGCACCCGGTAGACGTCCTTGGCGGTCTCCTCGGCGCTGGAGACCAGCGTGACGCCGTCGCCGAGCACCACCGACAGCACCCCGGTCAGCAGCGGGTAGTGCGTGCACCCGAGGACGACGGTGTCGACGCCGGCCGCCATCAGGGGGTCGAGGTAGGACTGCGCCAGGCCCAGCAGCTGCCGGCCGCTGGTGATCCCGCGCTCGACGAAGTCGACGAAGCTGGGGCAGGCCGCGGAGGTCACCGTGACCTGTGGGGCCGCGGCGAACGCGTCGTCGTACGCGCCGCTGGTGACGGTGGCCTGGGTGCCGATGACGCCGATCCGGCCGTTGCGGGTGGCGGCGATCGCCCGGCGGACCGCGGGCAGCACCACCTCGACCACCGGCACGTCGTAGCGCTCCCGCGCGTCGCGCAGCGAGGCGGCGCTCGCGGAGTTGCAGGCGACGACGAGCATCTTCACGCCGCTGGCGACCAGCTCGTCCATCACCGCCAGGGAGTGCCGGCGGACCTCGGCGATCGGCAGCGGGCCGTACGGGCCGTTCGCGGTGTCGCCGATGTAGCGGACCGCCTCGCCGGGCAGCTGGTCCAGCACGGCGCGGGCGACGGTGAGCCCACCGACACCCGAGTCGAAGATGCCGATCGGTGCGTCGGCTCCTGGCTGCGTCCCCATGTCGCCGGACAGGCTAGCTCCCGCCACCGACGGTCGCGCCGCCCCGTGGCGGGGCGGCGTGCAGCAGCCCCTGCCGCCGCCGGCGCCGGGCTGCCAGACTCCTACCGGCCCTCACCGCCTTCCAGCGGCCCGGTCATCCGGCCCTGAGGCACCCGGCGTGCCGGTGGCTCACGCCCAGAGCTGGCCCTCCAGCGCGGAGGTCGCCTCCTCCAGCGTGCCGGCGTAGGCGCCGGTGGAGAGGTACTTCCAGCCGCCGTCGCAGACGACGAAGCAGATGTCGGCCCGGCGCCCGGCCGCCACCTCCTTGTCGGCGATGCCCAGGGCCGCGTGCAGGATCGCGCCGGTGGAGATGCCGGCGAAGATGCCCTCGCGCTCGACCAGCTGGCGGGTGCGGTGGATGGCGTCGTCGGGGCCCACGGAGAACCGCGAGTCCAGCAGCTCGGCGTCGTAGAGCTCGGGGATGAAGCCCTCGTCGATGTTGCGCAGGCCGTAGACCAGCTCGCCGTACCGGGGCTCGGCGGCGATCACCTGCACCCCCGGCTTGTGCTCGCGGAAGTACCGGGAGCAGCCCATGAGCGTGCCGGTCGTGCCCAGCCCGGCGACGAAGTGGGTGATCGAGGGCAGGTCGGCCAGGATCTCCGGCGCCGTCCCCTCGTAGTGCGCCTGCGCGTTCGCCGGGTTGCCGTACTGGTAGAGCATCACCCAGTCGTCGTGCTGGGCGGCGAGCTCCTTGGCCACGGCGACGGCCTGGTTGGAGCCGCCCGCGGCGGGCGAGGAGATGATCTGCGCCCCGTACATCTCGAGCAGCTGCCGGCGCTCCACCGAGGTGTTCTCCGGCATGACGCAGACCAGCCGGTAGCCACGCTGCCGGGCCACCATGGCCAGCGAGATGCCGGTGTTGCCGCTGGTCGGCTCCAGGATGGTCGAGCCCGGGCGCAGCAGCCCCTCCTTCTCGGCCGCCTCGATCATCTTGATCGCGGCGCGGTCCTTGATGGAGCCCGTGGGGTTGTGGTCCTCGAGCTTGGCCCACAGCCGCACGTCGGGGGTCGGCGAGAGGTTGGGCAGCCCGACGAGCGGGGTGCCGCCGAGGGAGTCGACGAGGGAGGCGAAGCGGGCCATCGGGTGAGCTCTTCCGGGACGGGGACGAGGGGCGGGAGCGGGGTGCCGCTCAGCAGCCGCCCGCGACCGCCGGGAGGATGGTGACCGAGTCGCCGTCCTTGACCTCGGTGTCCAGGGCACCGGTGAAGCGGACGTCCTCGTCGTTGACGTAGACGTTGACGAAGCGGTGCAGCTTGCCCTCCTCGGTCACGAGGCGGTCCTTGAGACCCGAGTGCTTGCTGTCGAGGTCGTCGATGAGCGCCCCCAGGGTGCTCCCGCTGCCCTCGACGGTCTTGCTGCCGCCGGTGTGGGTGCGCAGGATGGTCGGGATCCGGACCTCGATGGCCATGGCGTGCTTCTCCTCGGTACGTGGGGGATGTCGCGGTGCTGCTCTGCAGCCGTGGTGCGTCTGTGCGGGCAACGCCCGGTGACCGCCGCCGATTCCGGGCGGCGGCGGCAGTCACACGTTCAGTCGTAGACGACGGTCGTCGGCGAGTGCCCGAACAGGTAGGACTCGACGATCTCGACCTCCTCCTCCGACACCTCCCCGTCGACGATGCGGTAGCTGCGGAACTCGACGTCGTCGCCGGCCAGCCCGGTCTCGGGGCCGTGGTGCCGGGTGGACACCAGCACGTAGTGGGTGCGGGGGTCGGCCGCCGGCCCCGACGCGTAGCCGATGTCGGTGCGCGAGGGGTAGGCCTCGGTGGCGGTGTGCGAGTGGTAGACGACGACCGGCCACTCGTCGCGGTCGTCCATCTCGCGGTACAGCGCCAGCAGGTCGGCGCTGTCGAACTCGTAGAACGTCGGCGACCGCGCCGCGTTCAGCATCGGCACGAAGCGCTCGGGACGCTCGGTCCCCTCCGGTCCGGCGACGACGCCGCAGGCCTCGTCCGGGTGGTCCTTCCGGGCGTGGGCCACGATGGCGTCGTAGGTCGCGCGGTCGATGCGCAGCACGACGCCAGTCTAGGCGTGCCCGCGGGGCCGCTCCCCGGTCGCCCCCGGAACGGCACGGCCGGGTGACCGGCAGGTGGCCGCCGGGCGGCCGCGGGGAGACGAGCCGGGACCGATACGGTCGGCGTCGTGTGGGTCCCGCTGCTCCTGACCGCCGGCGTCGTGCTGCTGGCCCTGCCGGCGCTCGTGATGGGTCTGCGGGGGCTGTTCCGGCACCGCGGCTACAGCGCGGTCCACCCGGGCGACCGCGGCCCCGTCGTGGTCATCGTGGTCGTGCGCGCGGTGCTCCTGCTCCTGCTGCTCGCCACCTCGGCCCTGGTGCTGGTCTCGACCGTCGGCGCGGCGCTGGCCGAGGTGGAGCTGCACGGCATGGTCTACGTGCTCTTCGTCCTCGCCCTGCTGCTCGCCGCCCTGGTGCTGCTCACCTTCGGCCGGCGCGACCCGCGACGAGCGCGTCGACGAGCGACCCCTGCAGCGCGGTGAGCCAGTAGTAGACGGCGAGCTGGTGGTCGCCCTCGTCCACGATCTCCTCCGGCGGCTCGGTGTCCTCGCCGATGTCCAGCCGGGTGCCGAGCGCCAGCCGCAGGTCGTTGCTCGTGCGCAGCCAGGCGCCGGCCTGGTCCGCGTCCAGGCGCACCTCTCCCCCGTCGGCCGGCAGCGTGGCGCGCACCGTCGCGAGGTCGTCGGCCTTGCCGCCGCGCAGCGCCTGCTCGGTGAGCCCGCGGTAGTCCTCGGCCAGCGCCGGGTCGCTGCGGTGCCCGGCCGGGAACAGCCGCTCGATCACCGGGTCCCCGCTGCTGTCGGCGCGGTCGGCGGCCAGCAGCTGCTCCAACTGGTCCAGCAGCAGCCCCACGATGCCGGCCTCCGCCCGGTCCAGCCGGGCGACCAGCTGCCCGCCGCGGGCTGCGCGGAACGGCTTCACGAGTCCCTCTGGTAGCTGGCCCACAGCCCGTAGGCGTGCAGCCGGCTGGTGTCGTGCTCCATGCGCTCGCGCGGGCCGGAGCTGACGATCGCCTTCCCCTCGTGGTGCACCTGCAGCATCAGCGTGGTGGCGGTCGGCTCGTCGTAGCCGAACAGCTCCTGCAGCACGAACGTCACGTAGGTCATCAGGTTGACCGGGTCGTTCCACACGATGGTCACCCACGGACGGTCGAGGTCGTCGTGCTCCTCGACGGTCGTCTCGGGGGCCCGGGTCGGGGCGAGCGGTCCGGCCACGGTCCCAGCTTAGGACGTCGCCCGGCCCGCCGATCGGGCTCCGCCTACGCTCCGGAGCCATGCCGACGGCTCCCGCGCTGCTCACCGACCGCTACGAGCTGACCATGCTCGCCGCCGCGCTCGCCGACGGCACGGCCGGGCGGGACTGCGTCTTCGAGGTGTTCGCCCGCCGCCTGCCGCACGGCCGCCGCTACGGGGTGCTCGCGGGCACCGGCCGGCTGCTCGAGGCCCTGCCGCACTTCCGCTTCGGCGACGAGGAGCTGGCTGCCCTGCGCGACCAGGGCCTGACCGACCGGCGGCTGCTCGACTGGCTCGCCGACTTCCGGTTCAGCGGCGACGTCGACGGCTACGCCGAGGGCGAGCTGTTCTTCCCCGGCTCCCCGGTGCTCACCGTGCGCGCCCCCTTCGGGGAGGGCGTGCTGCTGGAGACCCTCGCCCTCTCCGTGCTCAACCACGACTCGGCGATCGCCTCGGCGGCGGCGCGCATGGTGGCCGCCGCCTGCGAGCGCCCCTGCATCGAGATGGGCTCGCGGCGCACCCACGAACTGGCCGCCGTGGCCGCCGCGCGTGCCGCACACCTCGTCGGGTTCGCGGCGAGCTCCAACCTGGAGGCCGGCCGGCGCTACGGCGTCCCGACGACCGGCACCAGCGCGCACGCCTTCACGCTGCTCCACGACGACGAGCGCGCGGCCTTCCGCGCGCAGGTCGACACCCTCGGCACGGGCACCACGCTGCTCGTCGACACCTACGACGTCGAGCAGGGCATCCGGACGGCGATCGAGGTGGCCGGGCCCGAGCTGGGCGCCATCCGGCTGGACTCCGGCGATCTGCCGACCCTGGCCACCCGCGCCCGGGAGCTCCTCGACGAGCTCGGCGCCACCGGCACCCGCGTGATCGTCACCAGCGACCTCGACGAGTACGCCATCGCGGGCCTCATGGCCGCCCCGGTCGACGGCTACGGGGTGGGCACCTCGCTGGTCACCGGCTCCGGGGCGCCCACGGCCGGGATGGTCTACAAGCTGGTGGAGCGGGACGGCGTCCCCGTGGCCAAGCGTTCCGAGGGCAAGAACTCCGTGGGCGGGCGCAAGCACGCCGTCCGGCGGCACGGCGACGACGGCACCGCCACGGCCGAGGTGGTCAGCAGCGCGCCGGTCGGGCCACGGGCGGGCGACCGCGATCTGGTGGTCCCGCTGGTGCGCGACGGCGCCGTGTGCGACGACGTCGCCCCGCCCGAGGCGCTGCGGCGCGCCCGCGAGCACCACGCGCGGGTGCGGGAGGCGCTGCCCGCCGAGGCGTGGGCGCTCTCCCGCGGCGAACCGGTCCTGGAGACGCTCACCGCGTGA
The DNA here is from genome assembly GCF_021699055.1 of Blastococcus sp. MG754426. Classification (GTDB taxonomy): domain Bacteria; phylum Actinomycetota; class Actinomycetes; order Mycobacteriales; family Geodermatophilaceae; genus Blastococcus. The sequence continues at coordinate 46,692 of NZ_SSXC01000009.1, forward strand.
GCGACCAGCCCGTCGCGGGGCACACTGCAGGGATGACGCGCGCACTGATCGTCGTGGACGTGCAGAACGACTTCTGCGAGGGCGGCAGCCTGGCCGTCGCCGGTGGTGCCGCGGTGGCGGCGGCGATCACCGAGCACGCCCGGACGGCGGGCTACGACCACGTCGTCGCCACCCGCGACCACCACGTCGACCCCGGGTCGCACTTCGCCGAGACGCCGGACTTCCTCGAGACCTGGCCCGCCCACTGCGTCGTCGGCACCGGCGGGGTGGAGCTGCACCCGGCGCTGGACCGCGGCACGCTCGAGGCGGTGTTCGACAAGGGCGAGTACGCCGCCGCCTACTCGGGGTTCGAGGGGGTGTCCGACGGGGTCGGGCTGGCCGACTGGCTGCGCGGGCACGGGGTGGACGCCGTCGACGTCGTCGGCATCGCCACCGACCACTGCGTGCGGGCCACCGCGCTGGACGCCGTCGCGGCCGGGTTCCGCACGCGGGTGCTGCTGCCCCTCACCGCGGGTGTCTCCGAGGGCACGGTGAGCGCCGCTCTCGACCAGCTGCGCACGGCGGGGGTGCAGCTGGAGGGCGCCGTCCACCAGGGCTGAGCGGAGCCGCGGCGCCGTCCTCCCCCACCGCCGACGCCGAGGGAGGACGCCCGACGATCAGGTCACCTGGTCATCGCCGAGCAGCGGGGCGGGTGGTCAGACGGCGTCGAGGACCTCGTCACGGGTGAAGCCGAGCACCTGCAGGACGGCGTCGAGGTGGGGCTGGTTCAGCGCCGTGTGCGCCTGCTCGCGCACGAACGGCTTGGCGTTGAACGCGATCCCCAGCCCCGCGGTGCTGAGCATGTCGAGGTCGTTGGCCCCGTCGCCGACGGCCACCGTCTGGTCCAGCGGGATGCCGTACTGCTCGGCGAAGCGGACCAGCGCCCGCGCCTTCCCGGGCCGGTCGACGATCTCCCCGACCAGCCCGCCGGTCAGCCGCCCGTCCCGCACCTCGAGGGTGTTCGCCGCGGCGAAGTCCAGCCCGAGGCTCTCGGCCAGCGGGCCGGTGATCTGGGTGAAGCCGCCGCTGACGATGCCGCAGCGGAACCCCAGCCGCTGCAGCGTGCGGATGAGGGTGCGCGCGCCCGGGGTGAGCACCAGGTGCTCGCGGACCTCGTCGAGCACCGTCTCGGGCAGCCCGGCCAGCACGGCGACCCGCGCCCGCAGCGACTCGGCGAAGTCGAGCTCGCCGTTCATCGCCGCCGCGGTGAGGCGGGCGACCTCCGCCGCCCGCCCCGCGCGCGCGGCCAGCTCGTCGATGACCTCGCCGCGCACCAGGGTGGAGTCGACGTCCAGGACGATCAGGCGCTTGCTGCGCCGGGCGATGCCGACCTGCTCGACGGCGATGTCGGCGCCCGTCTCGGCCGCCACCGAGGCGAGGGCGGCGCGCAGGGCGGTGGCCTCCGCGCCGGAGACGGTGAGCTCGAAGCTGGTGACCGGGACGTCGGAGAGCCGCCGGATGGCGTCGATGTTGCCGCCGACCCCGGTGACCGCCTGCGCGGCGCCGGCCACCGCCTCGGGAGGCACCGGCCGCCCCAGCACGATGACGTGGTGCGGGCGCCCGCCGGCGGCCGGCGCGTCGGGGCCGCTGGCCGACTCGACCGCCACGCGGACGCCGACGGCGCCCTCGACGTCGTCGGCCACGGACCGCAGGTGGTCCAGCAGCTCCGCCTCCCCGGTCACCGGCCGGCCGCCGGTCACCAGCGCGCCGACCACCACGCCCAGCACCAGGTGCCCGTGCACCACGACCTGCTCGACGTCGAGGACCTCGACCGGCGGGCGCCCGTCCCCGCGCGGTGCCAGCGCGGCGAACAGGCGGGCGGTCACCCCCGGCCGGTCCGCCCCGGTGACGGTGAGCAGGGCCCGCGGCGCGATGGCGTCGGGGGCCGGCAGCAGGTCGGGCGTCGGCTCGTGCGGCACGCGGTCATCGTGCCGCACGGCCGTGGCGGCCCCGGCCCGGCCCCTGCCCCGCGTGCGGCAGCGACGCCGACGCCCCGCCGGCCCGGAGGCCGACGGGGCGTCGGTGACGTGCTGGTCCTGCGTCAGGTCGGGTCGGGGTCCTTCGGGCCCTGGCGCGGGCCCGTGCCCTCGAGCACCTCGCTGACGCCGCCGTAGGGCTCGTGCCGCTTGCCGACGTGGGCCTCGGCCTGCAGCCGCTCGATGAGGTGCGGGTAGTGCGCCTCGAACGCCGGGCGCTCCGAGCGGATCCGGGGGATCTCCACGAAGTTGTGCCGCGGCGGCGGGGACGACGTCGCCCACTCCAGGCTGTTGCCGTGGCCCCACGGGTCGTCCCGCAGCGCGAGCTCGCCGTACTTCCACGACTTGACCACGTTGTAGATGAACGGGATCACCGAGGCGCCGAGGATGAACGACCCGATCGTGGAGACCGTGTTCAGCACGGTGAAGGTGTCGGTCTCCAGGTAGTCCACGTACCGGCGCGGCATGCCCTCGTTGCCCAGCCAGTGCTGCACCAGGAACGTGCCGTGGAACCCGATGAAGGTGAGCCAGAACTGCAGCTTGCCCAGCCGCTCGTCCATCATCCGGCCGCACATCTTGGGGAACCAGAAGTAGATGCCGGCGTAGGCGGCGAACACGACGGTGCCGAAGACGACGTAGTGGAAGTGGGCGACGACGAAGTAGCTGTCGTTGACGTGCCAGTCCAGCGGCGGGCTGGCGAGGAGGACGCCGGTCAGACCACCCAGGAGGAAGGTGATCATGAAGCCGATCGAGAACAGCATCGGCGTCTCGAAGGTCATCTGACCCCGCCACATGGTGCCGATCCAGTTGAAGAACTTGATCCCGGTCGGCACCGCGATCAGGTAGGTCAGGAAGGCGAAGAACGGCAGGAGCACCGCGCCGGTGGCGTACATGTGGTGCGCCCAGACGGCGAGGGAGAGCGCGCCGATCGCGATGGTCGCGAAGACCATGCCCTTGTAGCCGAACAGCGGCTTGCGGGCGAAGACCGGGATGACTTCGGTGACGATGCCGAAGAACGGCAGCGCGATGATGTAGACCTCGGGGTGCCCGAAGAACCAGAACAGGTGCTGCCACAGCATCGGGCCGCCGTTCTCGTCCGAGTAGACGAGGGAGCCGAGGTTGCGGTCGGCCAGCATCGCCGCGATGGCGGCGGTCAGGATCGGGAACGCGAAGAGGACCAGCACGCTGGTGACGAGCGTGTTCCAGGTGAAGATCGGCATCCGGAACAGCGTCAGACCCGGCGCCCGGAGGCAGACGATCGTGGTGATGAAGTTGACCGCGCCGAGGATGGTGCCCAGACCGCTGACCGCCAGACCGGCGAACCACATGTTCGCGCCCGGGCCCGGCGAGTGGACGACGTTGGACAGCGGCGCGTAGGCGTACCAGCCGAAGTCCGCGGCGCCACCCGGCGTCAGGAAACCGCCGACGACGATCAGGCTGCCGAAGAGGAACAGCCAGTACGAGAAGGCGTTCAGCCGCGGGAACGCGACGTCCGGCGCCCCGATCTGCAGCGGCATGATGAGGTTCGAGAACGCGAAGAACAGCGGCGTCGCGAACATCAGCAGCATCACCGTGCCGTGCATGGTGACCAGCTGGTTGTACTGCTCGGGAGACAGGAACTGCAGCCCCGGCCGCGCCAGCTCACCGCGCATCAGCAGCGCCATGAGGCCACCGCCGATGAAGAACGCGAACGAGGTGGCCATGTACATCAGACCGATGGTCTTGTGGTCGGTGGTCCGCAGCAGGTTGGAGAGCCGCGAGCCCTTTTCGACCACGTGAGCCGGGCTGGGCCGGCTCACGATGGGCGCCGGTGCAATCGTCACGGTCGGCAGCTTAGACCGTGCCACCCGGCCACTCAGGTCCGGCAGGCGAGGCGCGCCGGGCGATCACCGTCCGCGCAGGTAGGTGGCCACCTCGACCGAGATCGTGACCGGCACGGTGGCCGGCAGCCGGGCCACCGAGGCCGCCAGCGCGTCCGGTGCCAGGTGCCGGGCGTGCGGCCCCATGCCCACCAGCGTGGTGACCGCCGCGTGGTCCAGGAGCAGGGTCCGGCGGAGCCGCTCGGCGCCCGCGCGCGCCAGGTGCGGCTCCAGGGTGGCGCTGAGCCGTTCCGCCTTGCCCGGGTCCACGCGCAGCAGGCCCAGCGGCGCGACGAGCTCGGTCAGGTGGTCCCGGCCGGGTGTGGCCACGACCAGCCGCCCGTCCGGGCGCAGCACCCGGGCGATCTCGGGGCCGTTGCGCGGGGCGAAGACGACCAGCGCCCGGTCCACCACGGCGTCGCGCACCGGCAGGCGAGCCCAGGTGTCCGCGACCACCGCCACCGCACGTGGGTGCGCCTTGGCGGCGCGGCGGGCCGCGTAGCGCGAGGCGTCCAGCACCACACCGGCCGCCCCCGGGAGCGCGTCGAGCAGGCGGGCCAGGTGGTGCCCGGTGCCGCCGCCGAGGTCGAGCACCGTGGCCGGCTCCCCCGGCAGGACCGCCGCTGCCAGCGCCGCCGTCACGCCGTCGTAGTGGCCGGCGGAGAGGAACGCCACCCGGTCGGCGACCATCGCGGCCGAGTCGCCGGTCGGCGGGCGGCGCCCCGGGGGCAGCAGGGTCAGGTGCCCCTGCCGCGCCCGGTCGACGGCGTGACCCGTGGCGCAGCGCAGCCCGGCGCCGCCCCCCTCGACGGCGAAGGGTGCCGTGCACACGGGGCAGGCGAGCAGCCCGACCGCGCGCGGGTCCAGCGGTGGGGCGCTCACCGGCGCGGGGGCACCGGGTGGAAGGTCACGTCGCGCAGCCGGCCGTCGGCGGCCACGGCGGTGACGAACGTCCCGTGCGGCTGGCGGCGGCGGTCCGTCGGCGACCCCGGGTTGACCAGCCGCAGGCCGGAGGCGGCCGTGGTGTCCCAGGGGATGTGGCTGTGCCCGAACACCAGGACGTCGGCGTCGGGGAAGCGGGCCGCGCACCGGGCCTCCCGCCCCGCCGCCTGCCCCGTCTCGTGGACGACGGCCAACCGGACGCCCCCGATCTCGGCGCGGGCGACCTCGGGCAGCCGGTCCCGCAGCGGCCCGTGGTCGTTGTTGCCGTGCACCGCGACCAGGCGCGCCGCCCGCTGCTCCAGCGCGTCGAGCAGCGCGACATCGACCCAGTCGCCGGCGTGCACGACCACGTCCGCGGCGTCGATCGCCGCCCACAGCGCATGAGGTAGCTCACGCGCGCGCTTGGGGACGTGCGTATCTGCGGTGAACACCAGCGAAACAGGCACGACGACATGGTTGCAGGCCGCTACGTTCTCTCCGGCCGGCGATCCGGCCCGTTCCGCACGACCCGAGGACCTCCCGTGACCGAACCCTTCCCCTCCCCTGCCGCGGGCGGCGCGCCGACTGCCGCCGACGAGCCCTACGAGAAGCGCTGGCTGGCCCTGGGCGTCATCGCCATGACCGTCCTGCTGGTCATCCTCGACGCCACGATCGTCAACATCGCGCTGCCCGCCGTCACCGCCGACCTGGGCATCAGCGCCGCCAGCCAGCAGTGGATCGTCACCGCCTACACGCTCACCTTCGGCGGCTTCCTGCTGCTGGGGGGCCGCATCGCCGACTTCTGGGGCCGCAAGCGCACCTACCTGGTCGGCGCGGCCGGCTTCGCCGTCGCCTCCGCGCTCGGCGGCATCGCCCAGAACGAGGCGATGCTGTTCGGCGCCCGCGCGCTCCAGGGCGTCTTCGGCGCGCTGCTGGCCCCGGCGTCGCTCGCCCTGCTGACCGTGCTGTTCACCGACCCCAAGGAGCGGGCCAAGGCCTTCGGCGTCTACGGCGCCATCGCCGGCGGTGGCTCCGCCGTCGGCCTGCTGCTGGGCGGCGTGCTGACCGAGTACGCCGACTGGCGCTGGTGCTTCTGGGTGAACCTGCCGGTGGCCCTGCTCGCGATCGTGCTGGCGGTCCCGATCGTCCCGGAGAGCAAGGCCCCCGGGGACACGAGCTACGACATCCCCGGCGCGGTGCTGGTCACCCTGGGCCTCGGCGCCGTCGTCTACGGGTTCACCCGGGTCGCCGAGGCCTCGCAGACCAACGCGGCCGAGGCGGCTGCGGCGAACGCGCAGGCCGCGGCGCAGGGCGCGCCCGCGCTGGTCACGCCGGAGAGCGGCTGGACCGACGGGCTCGCCTGGGTCTTCATCGTCGGCGGGCTGCTGCTGGTGGCGCTGTTCGTGCTGCTGGAGCTGCGCACCCGCAACCCGCTGCTGCCGATGCGCATCGTGCTCGACCGCAACCGCGGCGGGGCCTACCTCACCTCCACCCTGGTCGGGGCGGGGCTCATCGGGGCCTTCTTCTTCCTGAGCCTGTACTTCCAGCAGGTGCTCGGCTACGAGCCGGTCATGGCCGGGCTGGCCTCGCTGCCGACCACGCTCGGCGTCTTCGTCTCGGCCGGCGCCTCCAGCGCGCTGCTCCCGCGGGTCGGGCCGAAGCCGCTCATGGTGCTCGGTGGCTTCCTGGCCGCGGCCGGGCTGTTCACGCTGTCGCTCGTGGGGCTGGACACCGGGTTCTGGACGCTGCCCTTCCCGGGCCAGCTGCTCCTGGGCCTGGGCCTCGGCTTCACCTTCGTGCCGCTGTCCAACCTCGCACTGGTGGGCGCCGGGCAGCACGACGCCGGCGCGGCCAGCGCCATGCTGAACGCCACGCAGCAGGTGGGCGCCTCCATCGGCACCGCCGTCCTCGCCTCGCTCTCGGTGGCGGCGATCAGCACCTACACCGCCGACGCGCTCACCTCCGGGGCCGACCCGCGGGACCCGGCCGTCGGCCTGGCCGCGCAGGTCGAGGGCTACACCACGGCGTTCACCTGGGCGGCCGCGCTGCTGGTGCTGGGCGCGCTCGTCGCCGCGGTGCTCATCAAGGCGACCAAGGAGGACCTGCCGGCCGAGGGCGACGCCGTCGTCCACGTCGGCTGAGAAGGCACCCCGGGCGCCTCTCCCCACGACGGGAGGGGCGCCCGGTGCGTTCGGGGGCGGATCAGGCCCGCTGGCGCTCCGCGAGAGCGCGCAGCCGGGCGTTGTACGCCGTGAGCTCGGTGTCGCCGTCGCGGTCGGCCGCGCGGTCGAGGGTCCGCGCCCGCCGCTCGTCCGACCGGGCCCAGGAGAAGAACACGACGGACAGCACCAGCACGGTGGGCAGCTCGCCGAAGGCCCACACGATGCCCCCGGCCACGGCCTGGTCGGCCAGCGGGTCGACGCCCCACCCGGCCGGGGGTTCGGCGAAGGAGTCGACGACGAGCGAACCGGCCATCATGATCGCGACGCCGAAGAATGCGTGGAACGGGACGGGCAGGAACAGCTCGAGCATGCGGCCCGGGTGGCTGAGCGTCCGCGGCCAGGGGTCCTGGGCGACGATCGGGCCGAAGAACAGCAAACCGGTGACCACGAAGTGCGCCAGCATGAACTGGTGCCCGGCCGGGTTGGACATGAGGGCGTCGAACAGCGGGGTGAAGTAGACGCCGTAGAGGCTCGCGAGGAACAGCGGGACCGTGAACAGCGGGTGGGCCACGGCGCGGGCGAACCGGCTGTGCAACGCCTCGAGCAGCAGCGCCCGGGGGGCGCCCGCCGGGCCGCGGCCGCGCGGCAGCGTGCGCAGCGCCAACGTCACGGGCGCGCCGAGCAGCAGGAGCAGCGGGGTGATCAGCGACAGCACCATGTGCTGGGTCATGTGGACGCTGAAGAGCACCATGCTGTAGCCGTTGAACCAGGTACCGGTCACGGCGAAGAGCGACGCGGTGCCACCCGCCCAGGCCAGCGTCCGCCACCACGGCCAGGAGACCCCGGTGCGCCGCAGGCGCACGACCGCGGCCAGGTAGACGACCAGCCCGACGATGCTGAGGACGGCCAGCACCGACCAGGCGTCCAGGTGCGGGAGGAGCATCCGCCCCCAGGTGGGCGGCTCGTCCGGGACCCACATCCCCGAGTGGTGCCCGTGCTCCACCGCGATCTCCTCCTGCCGGCCGGTCGTGCGCCTCCACTGTCCCACTGCGCACCGCCGCCCCGGCCGGCGGCGGCCGCGACCCGCCCCACGCGCGACGCCGCCCCCCGCCGGAACTGCTCCGGCGGGGGGCGGCGTCGTCGTCGGTGCGGCGTCAGATCTGGACGCCGCGCTCCCGCAGCCACGGCAGGGGGTCGATCCGCTCGCCGTCGATGCCGCCGACGCGCACCTCGAAGTGCAGGTGCGGGCCGGTCGACTGGCCGCGGTTGCCCAGCAGCGCGATGGTGTCGCCGGCGCGCACCACCTGGCCCGGGGTCACGAGGATCTCGTCCATGTGGCCGTACACGGTGACGTCGCCGTCGCCGTGCTGGATGTACACGACCAGCCCGTAGCCGCTGGCGGGGCCGGCCTCGAGGACGACGCCGTCGGCCGCCGCGTACTCCGGCGTGCGCATCGGCGCGGCCAGGTCGATGCCCCCGTGGAGGGTGCCCCAGCGCTGGCCGAAGCCGCTGGTGAGCCGCCCGCCCTGGACCGGGAGCACCGCCTTGGGGCGCGCCGCCTCGGCGGCGGCACGGTCGGCCTCCTCCTGGGCGACCCGGTCGGCCTCGGCCTGGACGTCCGCGGCGGCCGTGCGGTCGGCGTCGCGGGCGTTGCGGCTGGCGACGACCTCGCGCAGGCGCTCGGTGTCGTCCGCGTCGACCTTCGGCGCCGCGGAGGAGGCGTCGATGCCGAGCTGCTCGGCGACGCTGATCGAGTGGCCGGCGGTCTCGGTCGCCACCTCCGTCGCGCCGCTCACCGATGCGCCGCTGATGCTCAGCGCGCCGATCAGGGCGGCGGCCAGGTAGAGCGAGGACCGGCGGCGCCCGGCGGGGAGGCGGCGGTCCAGCCGGCCGCGGCGGCCCGCCGCCACGGCGGCGACGACCTCGGCCGGCTCGGCCTCGGGCGCGACGGCGGCGTCGCGGACGACGACGACCGGCTCGCCGGGGACCGGCGACGGCGCGGGCTGCTCGACGGCGTCCTTGACGACGACGACGGCCTGCGGGGCGGGGGCGGTGCCCTCGGCCAGCGCGGCGACGTCGGTGACCGGCGCGAGCGCGGCCAGGTCGACGGCGGACCGCTTGTAGGGCGTCGGCCGGCGCCGGGCGGGCGCCTCCGCGGCCGCCGCCGCGACCTTGGCGGCGATCACCTGCAGGACCGCGGCCCGCGCCGTCGTGAGCGGGGTCGGCGCCTCGACCCGGTGGCGACCACCGGTCCGGTCGCGGCGCGGCGAGGTCTCCGCGGCCGGCGCAGCCCCCGTGGCGCGGCCGCGCGTGCGGGTGGTGGGAACGGTGGTCCGACGGGTCCCCGTCCCGCGCGCCTTCCCCTGGCGCTGCGGCGGGACCGCGGACCCGGCCTTGTCCTCGCGCGTCCCGCCGGTGGCGGGAGCCGGAGCGGGCGTGGCGTCGACCGTGCCGGTCGGTGCCGCACCCCCCTCGGGGAGGCGGTCGTGGTGGAGCGGGCTCATGCACCTGACTTCCGTCGGCGGACATTGCACAGCGGCTCCCGGGGAGAGGAGCGGGGCCCATGTAAACACGCCGTGATGGATTCGTGATCTGGAGAGCGGGGTACGGACCTGCAGTTCTGTGAACCGGATCACCGATGCGCGCACCGATCCATCGCCTGTGCGTGAGCAGAGTTGAACGCAGAGTGAACAACGCGCCGTGGATGGTTGAGAGTCGCGCGATCCGGCTCACGTAGGGGCAGAAGACCCTTTTCCGATGCCCGATCGAGGGAGAAGTCCTATGCGCGCAGTGACCTGGCACGGCCGAGGAGACGTCCGGGTGGAGACCGTCCCGGACCCCACCATCCAGGAGCAGACCGACGTCATCGTCGAGATCACCTCCAGCGGCATCTGCGGGTCCGACCTCCACCTCATCGAGGTCATGGCGCCGTTCATGACGGTCGGCGACGTGATGGGCCACGAGCCCATGGGGATCGTCCGCGAGGTCGGGCGGGACGTGACCGCCGTGAAGCCCGGCGACCGCGTCGTCGTGCCGTTCAACATCTCCTGCGGCACCTGCTGGATGTGCGCCGAGGGCCTGCAGTCCCAGTGCGAGACCACGCAGAACCGCGAGCAGGGGATGGGCGCCTCGCTGTTCGGCTACACCAAGCTCTACGGGCAGGTGCCGGGCGGGCAGGCCGAGTACCTGCGGGTGCCCTTCGGCAACACGCTGCCGATCAAGGTGCCCGACGCGCCGTCGGACGACCGGTTCGTCTACCTCTCCGACGTGCTCCCCACCGCCTGGCAGGCCGTGCAGTACGCCGGCATCCCGCAGGGCGGCAGCGTCCTGGTCCTCGGGCTGGGCCCCATCGGTGACATGGCCACCCGCATCGCCAAGCACCTGGGCGCCGGCCAGGTCATCGCCTCCGACGTCGTCCCCGAGCGGCTCGCCCGCGCCCGGCGCAACGGCATCACCGTCATCGACTCGACCGACCAGGCCGAGGTCGTCGCCCGGGTGCGCGACCTCACCGACGGCCGCGGCCCCGACGCGGTGATCGATGCGGTCGGCATGGAGGCGCACGGCTCCCCGCTGGCCACCATGGCGCAGAAGGCCAGCGCGGTCGTGCCGGACGCCATCATGGAGAAGGTCATGCAGGTCGCCGGGATCGATCGGCTGGCCGCGCTCAACACCGCCATCGAGGCGGTCCGCCGAGGCGGCACCATCTCGCTGTCGGGCGTCTACGGCGGCGCCACCGACCCGCTCCCCCTCATGCGCATGTTCGACAAGCAGATCCAGCTGCGCATGGGCCAGGCCAACGTGTGGCGCTGGGTGCCCGACATCCTCCCCCTGCTGGTCGACGGCGACCCGCTCGGCGTCGACGAGTTCGCCACCCACCGGGTGCCGCTGGAGCAGGCGCCCGAGGCCTACGCGAACTTCCGCGAGAAGAAGGACGGCGCGGTGAAGGTGCTGCTGCAGCCCTGATCCCAGCGGTCCGCGGACGTCGCAGGGCGTCACCGCAGTGCGGTGACGCCCCTGCGCCGCCCGGTCAGACCCGCGTGGTCTCCCGGTGGAGGCCCCCGACCGAGCTCACCCGCAGGGCGGTGTAGACCGGGCAGTACCCGGCCGCCGCGGTGACCAGCATGATCACCGACACCACCCAGAGCACGATGCCGAAGGCCGAGCCGGCTCCGGTGAGCAGCGCCGTGACGGCAGCCCCGATGCCGACGACGGCGCGGATCCCCCGGTCGGTGGTGCCCATGTTCCGCTTCATGCGTCCTCCTCCACGAGCCCCCGAGGCCTCCACCTTGGCGGGTCCGAGCGGTGCGGGTCAGTGCCCGAGGACCGGAGCCGGCGGGACCTTCGAACGCCAGGGCCGGGGCCGTCGGTCAGCGCCGGCCGCCCGCAGGAGTCGCACCGACCTCTGCCGGGGTAGGGGGCGGGACATGACCACCACCGCGGAGAAGTCCGGCAGCTACCGCCTCGGCGACCGGGAGGTGCACCGCATCGGCTACGGCGCCATGCAGCTGACCGGTCCCCACGTGATGGGGCCGCCGGCCGACCGGGAGGCCGCGATCGCCGTCCTGCGGCGCGCCGTCGAACTGGGCGTCGACCACATCGACACCAGCGACTACTACGGCCCCACCGTCGTCAACGAGCTCATCCGCGAGGCCCTGCACCCCTACCCCGACGACCTGGTGATCGTCACCAAGGTGGGTGCCCGCCGCGACGCCGACGGGGGGTGGCCCGAGGCCCTCGCCCCCGACGACCTCCGCCGGGCGGTGGAGGAGAACATCGACCACCTCGGGGTGGAGGCGCTGGACGTGGTGAACCTGCGCATGCCCGGCTTCGCCGAGCCGGTGGAGCGCTCGCTCGCCGAGCCCTTCGAGGCGCTCGCGGCCATGCAGCAGGAGGGGCTGGTCCGCCACCTCGGCGTGAGCAACGTGACGCCGCAGATGTTCGCCGAGGCCCAGTCGATCGCGCCCGTGGTGTGCGTGCAGAACCACTACAACCTGGTGCACCGGCACGACGACCCGATGATCGACGCCCTCGCCCGCGAGGGCATCGCCTACACGCCGTTCTTCCCGCTGGGCGGCTTCACCCCGCTCCAGTCGGCCGCTCTCGAGACCGTGGCCCGGCGGCTCGGGACGACGCCGAAGCAGGTGGCGCTCACCTGGCTGCTGGCCCGCTCCCCCAACCTGCTGCTGATCCCCGGTACCTCGTCGGTCGCGCACCTCGAGGAGAACCTCCAGGCCGCGGCGCGGGTGCTCGGCCCGGAGGAGCTGGCCGAGCTCGACCGCATCGGCGGCACCGGCGAGCCCGACCCCGCCGGCTGACCCCGGGCAACCGGCGCCGGCCGCTCAGGGCCGCGGGACCGGCCCCAGCACCCGGTCGAGGTGCTCGTTGCCCAGCACCCCACCGGGGTCCAGCCGGTCCCGCAGCGCGACGAACGCGTCGAACCCGGGGTAGCGCCCACGGAGGGCCGCGGCGTCCAGGCCGTGCAGCTTGCCCCAGTGCGGCCGGCCGCCCACCTCCCCGGCGATCCGTTCCAGCGCGGCGAACCAGCCCCCCGGCTCGGCGCCGGCGGGGACGTGCGCGGCGACGTAGGCGGTGTCCCGGCCCGACGCCGTCGACAGGGGGACGTCGTCGGCCGCGGCCAGCCGCACCTCCACGGGGAACGCCGACCGCCAGTCGGCGGCCTCGTGCACCCGGCGCAGCTCGGCGAGGACCGCCGGGGCGTCGGCGCGGGGGACGGCGTACTCCATCTCCAGGAAGCGCACCCGCCGCCGGCTGACGAAGACGCGGTGGGAGTGGTCGGTGAACGAGCGCGGGCCCAGCGCCTTCGCCGAGACCCGCGCCAGCCCGGGCACCAGCGCCGGCACCCGGCGGCCGGTGGCCACCACCCCGGCGAAGGCGGCGTTGGCCAGCACCTCGTCGTCCCACACCGCGCGCCAGCGCGGCAGCGGGGCCAGCCCGTCGGCCAGCGGGACGCGCGTGTTGCGCTTGACCAGCGTCGCGTCGGTGTGCGGGAACCAGTAGAACTCGACGTGGTCGGTGGAGGTCATCAGCTCCTCGAAGCCCTCCAGCGCCGCGGTGAGGGCGCCCGGCCCCTCGGTGGCGCGGAGCGCGAAAGCCGGCTCGGCCTGCAGCGTCACCGCCGTCACCACCCCCAGCGCCCCCAGGCCCACCCGCGCGGCGGCGAACACCTCCGGGTGCCGCTCCGCGTCGCAGGTCAGCACCTCCCCGGAGGGCAGCACCAGCTCGACGCCGCGCACCTGGGTGGCCAGCCCGCCGAACCGCGCCCCGGTGCCGTGCGTGCCGGTGGCCAGCGCCCCGGCGACGGTCTGCCGGTCGATGTCGCCCAGGTTGGTCAGCGCCCAACCCCGGCGCAGCAGCTCGGCGCCCAGCCGGTGCAGCGTCGTGCCCGCACCCACGGTGACCAGCCCGTCGTCGGTGAGGGACCGGACCCCGGACAGGCGGTCGCAGACCAGCTGGACGTCGTCGGGCCGCCCGATGCCCGAGAAGGAGTGCCCGCTGCCGATCGGCCGCACCCGGCGCCCCCCCGCGGCCGCCGCGGTGAGCACGTGGGCGACCTCGTCGACCGACCGGGGGTGCACCGCCGTCGCCTCGGCCCGCTGGTTGCCCGCCCAGTTGCGCCACCGCGTGCGGACCCCGGTCCGGTCCAGCAGCTCGGTCACCGGTCTCCCTCCGTCGAACGGGGACTCTGGCGGCTGCCTCCCCGGTGGTCAACCGCCCGCGAGCTCTTGCCCGCCCGGCTCGGCACCGGGCACGCTGCGCCGTGATGAGGCCGGATCCCGCCGCCGGGCGGCACGCGGCGCTCGAGGCCGCCACCGCGGCGCTCGACGCGCCGTTCGCCGTCGTGGACCTCGCCGCGCTCGATGCCAACGCGGCCGACCTGGTCGCCCGGGCCGCCGGCCGGCCCGTCCGGGTGGCGAGCAAGTCGGTCCGGTGCCGGGGCGTCCTGCGCCGGGTGCTCGCCCGCCCCGGCTTCTCCGGGGTGCTGGCCTACTCCCTGCGCGAGGCGCTCTGGCTGGCGGGCGGGGACGACGCCGTGAGCACCGACGTCGTCGTCGGCTACCCCTCGGTCGACGCCGGTGCGCTGCGCGCGCTCGCCGCCGACGAGCAGGCAGCGGACCGGGTGACGTTGGTCGTCGACTCGGTCGACCACCTCGACCTCCTCGACGCCGTCGTCCCGCCCGGCACCCGGCCGCCGCTGCGGGTGTGCCTCGACGTCGACGCCTCCCTGCGCGCCGCCGGCGGGCGGGTGCACGTCGGGGTCCGGCGGTCGCCGGTGCACTCCCCCGGCGAGGCCGTCGCCCTGGCCCGCGCGGTGGTCGACCGCCCCGGCGTGGAACTGGTGGGCCTGATGGCGTACGAGGCGCAGATCGCCGGGCTGCAGGACGCACCGGCCCGCCGTCCCCTCCGGGGCCTGGCGGTGCGCGGGCTGCAGGCCGTCTCCGCCCGGGAGCTCGCGCACCGGCGCGCCGAGGTGGTGGCCGCCGTCTCCGCGGTGGCGCCGCTGCGGTTCGTCAACGGCGGCGGCACCGGCAGCCTGGAGCGGACCGCGGCCGAGCCCGCGGTGACCGAGGTGGCAGCCGGCTCGGGCCTCTACTCCCCCGCCCTCTTCGACGGCTACCGGGCCTTCACCGGGCGCGCCGCCGCCTTCTTCGCCGTCCCGGTCACCCGCGTGCCGGCGCCCGGCGTCGTCACCGTGGCCGGTGGTGGCTGGATCGCCTCGGGGCCGCCGGGGGCCGACCGGCTGCCGTTGCCGACCTTCCCGGCGGGGCTCCGCTGGCTGGCGGGCGAGGGCGTCGGCGAGGTGCAGACGCCGCTGCGCGGACCGGGCACCGCGGGCCTGCGCACCGGCGACCGGGTGTGGTTCCGGCACGCCAAGGCCGGGGAGCTCTGCGAGCACGTCGACGTGCTGCACGCGGTGGAGGGCGGCGCCGTGGTCGACGCGCTGCCCACCTACCGCGGCGAGGGCCGTTCCTTCGGCTGACGGACGGCTCGGCAGGGGCCCCTGGGACGGCTGGGGCCCGCCGCGGGTGTCGGAACTCCGCATGCGCGTGCGCCCGCCTGCCGGACCCATACGGTCCCGCCCGGTAATGCATCGTCGAAGGAGTCGTCTTGTCCTACCCCCCGCAGGCGCCGCCGCAGTACTACGGCCCGCCGCCCGCCTTCCAGCCGCCGGCCAAGAAGGGTGCCGGGCTCGCCATCGCCTCGATGGTGCTCGGCATCATCGCCCTGCTGCTCAGCTGGATCCCGATCGTCAACAACGTGGCCGCGGTCATCGCGGTCGTCGGCCTGGGCCTGGGCATCCCGGCCCTGCTCCGCGCCCGCCGGGGCACGCACGGCGGCACCGGCATGGCCGTCACCGGCCTGGTCACCTCGGTGCTCGCGATCGTCGTCGTCTTCGCGACCCAGGCGTTCTACGCGGACGTCATCGACGAGGTGCAGGAGGAGCTCGACCGCGCCGGGGACGAGGTCTCCGCGCCGCCGGCCGGTGACGCCGCCCCCGCCGGGGCCGAGGAGGCACCCGTCGCGGACACCGTGCCGCTCGGCGTGCCGGCGCAGGTCGGCGACTACCAGGTCATCGTCGACGCCGTCGAGCTCGACGGGAACGCCATCGCCGCCGCCGGCAACCAGTTCAACGAGCCCGCGACGAACGGCCAGTACGTCGTCGTCCAGCTGACGGCCACCTACACCGGTGCCGAGGAAGGCTTCCCGGGGATGGACCTCACCGCGGTCGTCCACGGCAACGACAACCGCCAGTACAGCGACGCCGAGTGCATGGCCCTGCTGCCCGACGACGCGATGAACGCCCCCACCCTCAACCCGGGCGGCACGGACACCTTCCAGTTCTGCATGGACGTCCCGCCGGCCGCTCTCGCGGGTGCCGAGCTGTCGGTGGAGCCCACCATCAGCTTCGGCTCCGACGAGCGCGTCTTCTACGCGCTGGGCTGACCGGTCGCACGACGGCGGCCGACCGGCCGCCGTCGTGCGCGGGCCCTCACCGGGCGCGGGCGACCCGCGCCTCGTCGAACACCGGCTCGGCGGACTCGTACACCCGGCCGTCGGAGCCGAACACCAGGAAGCGGTCGAAGGAGCGGGCGAACCAGCGGTCGTGGGTCACCGCGAGCACCGTCCCCTCGAACGCCGCCAGCGCCTCCTCCAGCGCCTCCGCGGAGAGCACGTCGAGGTTGTCGGTCGGCTCGTCCAGCAGCAGGAGCGTGGCCCCGGACAGCTCCAGCGCGAGGATCTGGAACCGGGCCTGCTGGCCACCGGACATGGTGCGGAACGGCCGGTCGGCGGCCTCGGTGAGCCCGTACCGGCGCAGCACCGACATCGCGCGCCCGCGGTCGACGCCCGGCCGCCCGGGCTCCCCGTGCCACAGCAGGTCGACCGGGGTCCGGTCCTGCCACTCCGGGTGCGCGTGGGTCTGCGCGAACAGCCCCGGGACGACGCGCGCCCCCAGCCGCCAGGACCCGGTGTGCGCGACCTCCTGCCCACCGAGCAGCCGCAGGAAGTGCGACTTGCCCGCCCCGTTGGCGCCCAGCACGCCCACGCGGTCGCCGTACCAGACCTCGAGGTCGAACGGCTGCATCAGCCCGGTCAGCTCCAGCTGCTCGGCGATCACCGTCCGGACACCGGTGCGCCCGCCGCGCAGCCGCATCGCCACCTTCTGCTCCGGCGGCCGGTCCGGCGGGGGCCCGGCGGCCTCGAACTTGGCCAGCCGGGTCTGCATCGCGGAGTACTTCGACGCCATGGCCGGTGAGTTCTTCGCCTGCTGCTGGAGGGTCTTCACCAGCTCGACGAGCCGCTCGTGCTCCTCGTCCCACCGCCGCCGCAGCTCGGCGAGACGGTCGTGCCGTGCGGTGCGCGCCTCGTGGTAGCTGGCGAAGCCACCACCGTGCACCCACGCCGACCCGCCCTCGACGGTGACCACGCGGTCGGCCACCCGGGCCAGCAGCTCGCGGTCGTGGCTGACGAACAGCACCGTCTTCGTCGTCTCGAGCAGCCGCTCCTCCAGCCAGCGCTTGCCGGGCACGTCGAGGTAGTTGTCGGGCTCGTCGAGCAGCAGCACCTGGTCCGGCCCGCGCAGCAGCGCCTCGAGCGCCAGCCGCTTCTGCTCGCCGCCGGAGAGCGTGGACAGCTCGCGGTACTTGCAGCGCTCGTAGGGCACGCCGAGCGCCGCCACCGTGACGGTGTCCCAGGTGACCTCGGCGTCGTACCCGCCGGCGTCGCCCCACTGCGCCAGCGCGTCGGCGTAGGCCATCTGCGCGCGCTCGTCGTCGCTCTCCATCAGCGTCAGCTCCGCGGCCTCCACCGCGTCCCAGGCCGCGCGCACCGCGGGCGGCGAGAGGTCGACGAGGAACCGCTGGACGGTCGTGTCGTCCCGCACCGCCCCGATGAACTGGCGCATCACCCCGAGGCCGCCGGTGCGGGCCACCGAGCCCGCCTCGGGCAGCAGGTCGCCGGCGATGATCCGCAGCAGGGTGGTCTTCCCCGCACCGTTCTCGCCCACCAGCGCCGCGCGCGCCCCCTCGCCCACGCGGAAGGAGACGTCGTCCAGCAGCACCCGCCCGTCGGAGAGGGTGTGCCGGACACCGGTCACGTCGACGTAGCCCACGGGCTCATCCTGCCCGGGCGGGCAACCGCTTTCCGGCGGTGCTCAGCCGATGCACCGGTCCAGGCGGTACCGGGCCAGCCGCTCGACCAGCTCCGGGAGGGCACCGACCGGCGACCCGCCCAGGTCGCGCCGGCAGTCCCGGACCACCCGGACGACCGCCCGGTGCCCGATCCGGCCGGAGTACTCCCCGCTCAGCCGGACGACGGCCGCGCTGACGGCGTCGTCCCCGTGCGCGCCGGTGCGCCCGCGGTCGTGGAGGAGACCGGCCGGCGCTGCCGCCGGGCCGGTCGGGTCGTCGGGGGCTGGGCCGGAGGGGCTCGGCGGGACGACCAGGGTCATCGGCGGTCCTCGGTTCCGGAGGGTGACCGGGCCGGAGCGGCCTCGGCGTCCCACACGGTGCCGGTCCGCCGCCGGGGTCGCCAGGGCCCAAAGGCCTGACCGGGTTCAGCCCAGCACGATGGAGAGCACCGTGGCGCCCGCCGCCAGCAGCATCGCCAGCACCACGACCGCGGCGACCAGCCGCCGCCGGCGCTCGGACTCCGGCCCGCCGGCCCCACCCATGCCCATCACGACAGGCGACGCTACCGCCCGGGGGGGCTGCTCGGCCGTGCGCCGCCGGATGGATCAGCGGGCCGCGCGCCGTCCCCAGAGCAGCGTGTCCAGCGCGGTGCCCTGCGGCGTGGCCCGGCGGACCTGCTCCAGGCGGTCCACGTCCAGGAGCCGGGCGACCGGGGCCAGCCGGTCGACGCTGTGCAGGATCGACGGTTCCTGCGGCCCGCCCACGCCGGCCGTCAGGTTCGCCACGTCGTGCCCGAGCAGCAGCAGCCGGCCGCCGGGGCGGAGCCACCCGACCGCCCGGGCGAGGAGCGGCGTCATCTCCTCCTGCGGCAGGTGGAGGTAGGCGACCAGCACCAGGTCGAGCGATCCCTCCCCGGCCGACCAGGTGAGCACGTCGGCGGCCACCCAGCTCACCCGCTCGGCCCCGGGGCGGGTACGGCCGCGGTCGAGCCCCACGTCGGAGAAGTCGACGGCGGTCACCGCCCACCCGCGGCCGGCCAGCCAGAGCGCGTGCCGGCCCTCGCCCGCGGCGAGGTCGACGGCGGTGCCCGGCGGGACGTCGGCGAGCAGGTCGGCCACCAGGTCGTTCGGCCCCGGCGACCACTGCGCCTGCTCGGCGTACCGCCGGTCCCAGTCCTCTGCCCGCACGCCGGCAGTGTGGCAGCCGGGTCGCCCCCCGCGCCCGGGCGCGGTAAGCGTGGTGCGTGGCCGCCGTCGTCTCCCTCGTCGTCATCGTCACGCTCGGCCTGCTCGTCACCCGGATCGCCACGGTGGCGCTGACCATGACCGGCATGTCCCTGCGGCACGCCCGGTTCCAGGCCCGCTCGGCCTTCACGGGCACCGGCTTCACGACGTCGGAGGCCGAGGCCGTGGTCTCCCACCCGGTGCGCAGGCGGATCGTGATGGTGCTGATGCTGGTGAGCGGCGCCGGTGCGGTGACCGTGCTGGGCACCCTGATCCTCAGCTACGCGGGGGTGGACTCCACCGGCGGCGGGGTGCGCCGGACGGTCGTCATCGTCGCCTCGATGGCCGGCCTGCTGTGGCTCTCGCGCAACGACCGGGTCGACCGGGTGCTGCGGAGGATCATCGAACGCCTCCTGAGCCGGGTGGCCGACCTCGACGTGCGGGACTACGCCGCGCTGCTGCACCTGCGCGGCCGGTGGCAGGTCGTGCAGGTCCCGGTCAGGGACGGCGACTGGATCTCCTCCCGGCCGCTGGGCCGGCTCCGGCTGCCCGAGGAGGGCGTGACCGTGCTGGGCGTCGAGCGGGACGACGGCACGTGGATGGGCGCGCCGAGCGTGGACCTGCAGGTGCGCACCGGCGACGTCGTGGCGCTGTACGGGCGGCAGGCGGTCCTCGACGACATCACCGAGCGGCTCCACGGGGAGGAGGGGGAGCAGGCCAGCGAGCGCTCCCGCGCCTGGCACGCCGCGACGCCGCCGGTGGAGGTCGTCGAGCGACGGCGGTGAGGCCCGCGGTGTCGTACCCCGCTGCCACGCTGGGCCCGTGACGACCCTGCACGACGTGGCCCTCCTGCGCCTGGTGGCCCAGCGGCTGGCCGGGCCGCCGGCCACCGACGCCGCCGCGGCGGTGCACCGGCTCCTGGCGGTGCAGGGCCAGGACTTCCCGGGCGCGGTGACCTCGGTGGCCCTGCGCACGCGGGCCCGGGACCGCGCCGCCGTGCTGCACGCCCTCGACACCGGGGCCGTCGTCCGCTCCTGGCCGATGCGGGGGACGCTGCACCTGGTCCCCGCAGGCGACCTGCCCTGGATGCTCGAGCTCCTCGGCCCCCGTGCGCTCGCCGGGCTGGCGGGGCGGCGCGCCGCCCTGCGGCTGACCGACGCCGACGCCGAGCGGGCCCGGGAGCTCGCCGTCGCCGCGCTCTCGGGCGGCCGCCGGCTCACCCGCCGGGCGCTGCTCGCGGCCGTCGACGAGGGCGGGGTGGCGACGACCGGCCAGCGCGGCTACCACCTGCTGTGGTTCCTCGCCCAGACCGGCACGCTGTGCCTGGGGCCGACGGAGGACGGCGAGCAGCTGTTCGTGCTGCTCGACGAGTGGGTCCGCGGGCCCCGCCGGCTCGCCCGCGAGGAGGCGCTCGCCGAACTGGTGCTGCGGTACTTCCTCGGCCACGGCCCGGCCACGGTGCACGACCTGGTCCGCTGGGCGGGGACGACGGTGCGCGACGTCCGCACCGGCCTGGACGCGGTCCGGGACCGGCTGGCGCGCGTCGAGGTGGAGGGCACCGAGCAGTACCTCGACCCGGAGACCCTCGACCGCTGCGCGGCGCACCGGGAGGCCGCCCGCGCACCGCTGCTGCTCCCCGGGTTCGACGAGTTCGTGCTGGGCTACGCCGACCGGGAGGCCGTCCTGGACCCGGCGCACGCCGAGCGCATCGTGCCCGGGCGCAACGGCGTCTTCCGCCCGACCGTGGTCGTCGACGGCCGGGTCACGGGGACGTGGCGGCGAGCCGGCCGCGGCGCCGCGCGCACGGTCGAGGCCGAGCCGTTCACCGGGTGGGACGCGACCGTCGCCGAGGCCGTCCCGCGGCTGGCCGCCGCGCTGCCGTGACGGCCCCGCGGGTCAGCGGCGTTCGACCAGGAAGACGGGGATGCGCCGGTCGGTCTTCTGCTGGTACTCGGCGTACGGCGGGTAGGCGGCCACCGCCCGCTCCCACCACTCGTCGCGCTCGGCGCCGGAGATCTCCCGCGCCACGCCGTCCCACGGCTCGGGGCCGTCCTGCACGGTGACCTGGTCGGGGTGCGCCCGCAGGTTGGCCACCCACGCGGGGTCGGTCGGCGCCCCGCCCTGAGAGCCGACCATGGCGTAGACGCCGTCGTGCTCGACGCGCATCAGCGGCTGCTTGCGCACCTTGCCGGACTTCGCCCCCCGCGTGCTGAAGATCACCACGGGCAGCCCCGTGTCCCGGAGCGTGTTCGCCTCGCGTCCACCGGTCGCCTCGTAGCGCTCCACCTGGTCGCGCACCCACTGCTGCGTGCTCGGTTCGTACTCACCCTCCAGCGGCATGGCCCGAATCTAGGGCCGGCGCGGGGGTGCTGCGCGGCGACCCGAGTCGCGGCGCGCGGAGCCCGGTGGCAGCGTGCACCCGGCCGGACGGCGGGAGGAGCAGCACGGGATGCGGTACAGCGAAGGAGCCGGCCTCGACACGTCGGGCGTCCGGGACCTCCGGGGCGGCGGCGGGTTCGGGGG
>NZ_SSXC01000081.1 GCF_021699055.1 Blastococcus sp. MG754426
CATCGCGGGAGCGCCGGGCCGAACCGAGAGGCAGCAGACGATGAGCAGCACCGGACCTGCCGAGGCCCCCGGGCCGGCGCAGCCCCCGGTGCACGTCCCGGTGCTGCTGGACCGCGTCGTCGAGCTGCTCGGGCCCGCCTGCGCCGACGCCGGCGCCGTCCTGGTCGACGCCACCCTGGGGCTGGCGGGCCACACGCTGGCCATGCTCGAGGCGCACCCCGGGCTGCGCGTCGTGGGGCTGGACCGCGACCCCGAGGCGCGGGCCGAGGCGAGCCGCCGGATCCAGGCCGCCGGGCACGCCGACCGGGTCACCGTCGTGCCGGCCGTCTTCGACGAGCTCCCCGACGTGCTCGGCCGGCTGGGCATCGACGAGGTCCAGGGCGTGCTGTTCGACCTGGGCGTCTCCTCGCTCCAGCTCGACCGGCCCGACCGCGGGTTCAGCTACTCCGCCGACGCCCCGCTGGACATGCGCATGGACCCCGGCGCCCCCCGCACGGCCGCCGACGTCGTCAACACCTACCCGCCCCGGGAGCTGGCCCGGGTCCTGCGGGTCTACGGCGAGGAGCGGTTCGCCTCCCGCATCGCCGCCGCCATCGACCGCGAGCGCGCCCGCGAGCCGTTCACCGGCACCGCGCGGCTGGCCGAGCTCGTGCGGGAGGCCATCCCCGCGGCCACCCGCAGGACCGGTGGCCACCCCGCGAAGCGGACCTTCCAGGCCCTGCGCATCGAGGTCAACGACGAGCTCGGGGCGCTGGAGCGCGCCCTCCCCGCCGCGATCGAGGCCCTCGCCGTCGGCGGGCGCCTCGCCGTCATCACCTTCCACTCCTTGGAGGACCGGATCGTGAAGCAGACCCTGGCCGCGGGAGCCGCGGACCGCACCCCGCCGGACCTCCCCGTGCCGCTGCCCGAGCACGGCCCGGTGCTCCGGCTGCTCACCCGCGGCGGCGAGGCGCCCGGCCCCGAGGAGACCGCCGGCAACCCGCGGGCGGCGTCGGCCCGCGTGCGCGCGGCCGAGCGCATCCGGCGGGCGGCATGACCCGGGCCGCCGCCGTCCGCACCAGCCCGTCGCGCACGGTCCCCACCCGCACCGGGTCCACCCGTGCCACCGGCCCGGCGCCCCGCACCGCGCCGCCGGGCGCGCGCGGCACCGGGCGGGCCACCCCCCGGCCGGAGCTGCGGCTCGTGCCCACCGGCGCCGCCGCCCGGCCGCGTCGGCAGCCCCGGGCCGCGGAGCGGTCGCGCACGGCGCCGTTCGTGCTGCTGGCGGTGGGGCTGCTGGCCCTCACCACGCTCGGGCTGCTGGTGCTCAACACCGCCATCGCGGTCGACTCCCTCAAGGCCACCCAGCTGCGCACCGACAACGCCGCGCGCGCCCAGGAGGTGCAGCGCCTCGAGCAGCTCGTCGTCGCCGGTGACACCCCCGCCGACGTGGCGCGGGCGGCCGAGGCCGCCGGGCTCGTCCCGGCCGGCATCGCCGGCTACCTGGTCCTCGGGGCCGACGGGACGACGGCGATGCGCGGCACGCCGGAGCCCGCGCCCGCGCCCGAGCCCGCGCCGGAGCCCGAGCCCGCCCCCGGCGCCGCGACGGGCCCCGCGCCGGCGGGCGGCGCCGAGGGCGGGAACTGACCCGTGCCGAGCAGCGTCCGCGGTCCCGGTGCCCGCGCCCCCCGCCCGGACCCGGCGGGGCGGTCCGGCGGCGGCCCCTTCGTCTCCCGCCGCGCCCCCGGCACCCGCCGCAGCGCCGGGGCCGGCCTCTCGGTCGAGCAGCGCGGCCGCCGCAACCGGTGGGGCCTGGTCGTCCTCATCAGCCTGCTGGTGCTGGTCGTCGGCCGGCTGGTCGTGCTGCAGGGCATCGACGGCGCCGCCTACGCCAGCGCGGCCGAGCAGGACCGGCTCCGGACGATCCCGCTCGCGGCGATCCGCGGCCAGATCCTCGACCGCGACGGCAACCCGCTCGCCTACACGGTGGACGCCTCCAAGGTGGTCGCCGACCCGACGGTGGTCCGCGACCCGGCGCGCACCGCGCTGGCGCTGACCACGCTGCTCGACGTCCCCGTCCCCGAGCTCACCGAGAAGCTCACCGACGACAGCCGGTACGTGGTCCTGGCCACCCAGCTCGCCCCCGAGACGGCCGACGCGGTGGCGGCGCTCGAGCTCGCCGGCGTGTACCTGCGCGACGACCCGGTGCGCCTCTACCCGGTCGGCGCCGTGGGCGGTCAGGTGGTCGGCTTCGTCGGGCGCGAGGGCACCGGTCTGGCCGGCATCGAGCAGGTCTTCGAGGACCAGCTCTCGGGCACCGCCGGCCAGCGGACGGTGGAGGTCGGCAGCGGCGGGCACCCGATCCCGTCGGGCATCGACGAGGTCACCGAGGCCGTGGACGGCCGCGACGTCACCCTCACCCTCGACGAGGACCTGCAGTACGTCACCGAGGAGCGGCTGGCGCAGGCGTGCGCCGACGGCGCCACCACCCGGGCGTCGGCCGTGGTGCTCGAGGTCGCGACCGGGCGCGTCGCGGCCATGGGGTCCTGCCCCGGCTACGACCCCGGCAGCTACTCCACGACCGACCCCGACCTGCTGGGCAACCCGGTGGTCAGCGACGTCTTCGAGCCCGGCTCCGTCATGAAGGCGGTGACCCTCGCGGCCGCCGTCGAGGAGGGGCAGGCGACCCCCGACCGCGTCCTGACCGTGGACGGGCACATCCAGGCCGGCGACCGGGTGGTCACCGACGCGCACGACCACGACCCGGTCGACTGGACCGTCACCGGCATCCTCGCCAAGTCCAGCAACGTCGGGACGATCATGCTGGCCCGCGAGGTCGGCGACGAGAAGCTCGAGGAGTACCTGCGCGCCTTCGGCGTCGGGGAGAGGACCGGCATCGAGCTCCCCGGCGAGAGCCGCGGCATCCTGCAGGACTCCGCCGAGTGGAGCGAGGTGCGGGCGGCCAACGTGGCCATCGGGCAGGGCGTCTCGGTGACCACTCTGCAGATGGCCTCGATCTACCAGGCGATCGCCAACGGCGGCGTGCGGGTGGAGCCCCGGGTCGTGCAGTCGGTGACCGGGGCCGACGGCCGCCCGGCGCCGACCCCCGAGCCAGCCCGCACCCGGGTGGTCAGCGAGTCCACCGCCGAGCAGATGGCCTACATGCTCGAGGCGGTCGTCGGGAAGGGGGGCACCGCCCCGCTGGCCCAGGTCGAGGGCTTCCGGGTCGCCGGCAAGACCGGCACCGCGCAGCGCGCCAACCCCGAGTGCAACTGCTACGCCGGCGGCGGGTACGTGACCACGTTCGTCGGCTTCGCGCCGGCCGACGACCCGCAGTACGTCGTCGCGGTGGACCTGGAGCGGCCGAGCAGCTCCGCGGAGGGCGGGCAGGTCGCAGCACCGGTGTTCGCCGACGTCATGCGGGCGGCGCTCATGGCCGACGGCGTGGTGCCCTCCGGCACCGCCCGCCCCGAGTTCGAGCTCACCGGGTGAGGACCCCGCTGCCCCCCACCGACCGCACGCTCACGGCGGGCCCCTGCAGGGGGGCCGCCGCGCGCGGGCCCGCGGCGAAGTGCTGTCCGCGGAGTGCCCGCCGGTAGATTGGAGCCCCGTGACCCCGACCGACCCCGGGACGGCCCCGCGGCCCACGGGGAACCGCCCGCTGCCCCTGGCCGAACTGGCCGACCTGATCGGCCCGCCGGAGGGCCCCGGCGCCGACGTCGTGGTCTCCGGGGTCACGCTCGCCTCCGGTGAGGTGGGCCCGGGGTTCCTCTACGCCGCCCTGCCCGGCGCCCGCACGCACGGGGTCCGCTTCGCCGCCGACGCCGCCGCCCGCGGGGCCGTCGCGCTGCTCACCGACCCCACCGGCCGCGCGGACGCGCTCGCCACCGGGCTGCCGGTCTGCGTCGTCGACGCCCCCCGCCAGGTGCTCGGCGCGGTCGCCGACCGGGTCTACGGCGAGCCGAGCCGCCGGCTCACCGTCCTCGGCATCACCGGCACCAACGGCAAGACGACGACGAGCTACCTGGTCGAGGCCGGGCTCGCCGCCGCCGGCCGCGCCACCGGCCTGATCGGCACGGTGCAGGCGCGCACCCGGGCCGCGGACGGCACCGTCACGGCCCTGCCCAGCATCCGCACCACGCCCGAGGCGCCGGCGCTGCACGCGCTGCTGGCCGGGATGGCCGACGCCGGCGTCGACGCCGTCGTCATGGAGGTCTCCAGCCACGCGCTGGTGCAGGGCCGGGTGGGCGGCGTGCGCTTCGCCGCGGCCGGCTTCACCAACCTGGGCCGCGACCACCTGGACTTCCACCGCGACATGGAGGACTACTTCCAGGCCAAGGCCCTGCTGTTCGACGGCCGGGCCGCCGCCGAGGTGGTCGACGTCGACGACCCGTACGGGCGCCGCCTGGTCGAGCGGGCCGGGCGCCCGCGACCGGTCACCGTGGCCGGCGGCGAGGGCGCGGCGGCCGACTGGAGCGTCTCGGACGTCGCGACGGCGCCCGGCGGGGGCTCGACGTTCACCCTGCACGGGCCCGGCGGGCGGAGCTGGCCGGCGCGCGTCCGGCTGCCCGGGCGGTTCAACGTGGCCAACGCGGTGCTGGCCGTGGCGCTCCTGGACGCCGTCGGCGTCGCGGTCGAGGACGCGGTCGCCGGGCTCGCCGAGACGGTGGTCCCGGGCCGGATGGAGCCGGTGGACGCCGGGCAGCCCTTCGTCGCCGTCGTCGACTACGCACACACCCCCGACGCCGTGCGGACCGCGCTCGCCGCGCTGCGCGCGGCGACCCCCGGCCGGCTGGTCACCGTCCTCGGCTGCGGTGGCGACCGCGACCCGGGCAAGCGCCCCGAGATGGGCCGGGTGGCGGCCGAGGGCAGCGACGTGCTCGTGGTCACCGACGACAACCCGCGCTCGGAGGACCCCGCGGCGATCCGGGCCGCGATGCTGGCCGGGGCCCGCGAGGTGCCCGCCGACCGGCGCGCCGAGGTCCGGGAGATCGGTGACCGCCGGGCCGCGCTGGCCGCCGCGGCCGCGCTGGCCCGGGCGGGGGACACCCTGCTCGTCGCCGGCAAGGGCCACGAGACCGGCCAGGAGGTCGCCGGCACGGTGCACCCGTTCGACGACCGCGCGCAGCTGCGCGAGGTGCTCGCCGCGGCGGGGGCGCGGGCGTGATCCGGCTCTCGCTGCACGAGGTGGCCCAGCTCGCCGGGGGCCGGCTCGAGGGCCCGCCGGACGGCGCGGTCACCGGCGCGGTCACGCTGGACTCGCGCGCCGTCGCCCCCGGGGACCTCTTCGTCGCCGTGGCGGGGGAGCGGGTCGACGGGCACGACTTCCTCGGTGCGGCCGCGGCCGCCGGGGCGGTCGCCGCGCTGGTCGCCCGTCCGGACCCGGCGCTGCCCTGCGTCGTCGTCGAGGACCCCGTGGTCGCGCTGGGCCGGCTGGCGGCGGGGGTGCACGAGCGGTTGACCGCCGCGGGCGTGCGCACCCTGGCGATCACCGGATCCTCGGGCAAGACCTCGACCAAGGACCTCCTCGGCCAGGTGCTCGCCGCGGCCGGGCCGACGGTCAGCCCCCCGGGGTCCTACAACAACGACATCGGCCTGCCGCTGACCGTGCTGTCCGCCGACGCCGGCACCCGGTTCCTCGTCCTGGAGATGGGCGCCCGCGGGCGCGGCCACATCGCCCGGCTGTGCCAGGTGGCCCGCCCCGAGGTCGGCGTCGTCCTCAACGTGGGCTCGGCCCACCTCGGCGAGTTCGGCAGCGCCGACGGCATCGCGCAGGCCAAGGGGGAGCTCGTGGAGGCGCTGCCGGCCGGGGGCACCGCGGTGCTCAACGCCGATGACGCCCGCGTGCTGGGCATGGCGCCCCGCACGCGCGCCCGGGTGCTCACCACGGGCCGGGCCGAGCAGGCGGCGGTCCGGGCCGTCGACGTCGCGCTCGACGAGAGCGCCCGTGCCCGCTTCACCCTGGTCGCCGGCGGGGAGCGGCACCCCGTGTCCCTGCGCGTGGTGGGGGAGCACCAGGTGGCCAACGCGCTGTCGGCCGCGGGCGCCGCGCTGGCCGTCGGCCTGGAGCCGGCCGCCGTCGCCGCGGCGCTGTCGGCTGCGCAGCCGCGCAGCCGCTGGCGCATGGAGATCGACCGGCGCCCCGACGGCGTCACCGTGGTCAACGACGCCTACAACGCCAACCCCGAGTCGATGCGGGCCGCGCTCGCCGCCCTGGCCGGGCTGGCCGGGACTCGGCGCATCGCCGTCCTCGGGGGCATGGCCGAGCTCGGCCCGGACGCCGACGCGGAGCACGAGCGGCTGGGCCGCGACGCGGCCGCCGCGGGGGTCGACCTCGTCGTCGCGGTGGGCGCCGATGCGGTAGGCATAGCGGGAGGTGCGACCGCCGCGGGGCGGCGCGCAGGAGAGGAGTCGGTGCACGTGCCGGACCGGGCCGCTGCCCTAGCGCTGCTGTCGGAGGTGCTGCGACCGGGTGACGTCGTCCTCGTGAAGGCCAGCCGGGCCCACGGCCTGGAGCTCCTCGCCGCCGACCTGCTGGGCGGTGCCGCGCTGTGAGGAGCGTGCTCATCGCGGCGGCGGTCGGCCTGATCGTCTCCATCCTGACCACCCCGCTGGCGATCCGGGCGTTCCGGCGGCAGGGCCTGGGCCAGGAGATCCGCGACGACGGCCCCGAGAGCCACCTCTCGAAGAAGGGCACGCCCACGATGGGCGGCACCGTCATCGTCGGCGCCACCGTGGTCGGGTACCTCGCCGCGCACCTGGTGTTCGTCGGCGAGTCCGGGTGGGGGTTCAGCGCCACCGGGTTGCTGCTGCTCTTCCTCATGGTGGGCATGGGCACGGTCGGCTTCCTCGACGACTACCTGAAGATCCGGCACCGGCGCAGCCTGGGCCTGAACAAGACGGCGAAGCTGGTCGGCCAGCTGGTCGTCGGCGTGACCTTCGCCGTCCTGGCGATCAACTTCCCGAACGACGACGGTGTCGAGCCCGCCTCCACCGTCGTCTCCTACGTCCGCGACATCGCGCCGCTGGCCCTCGGCCCGATCGCGTTCGTGATCCTGGCCTACCTGTTCATCGCGGGCTTCTCCAACGCGGTGAACCTCACCGACGGACTCGACGGGCTGGCCGCCGGCGCCTCGGCGATGGTGCTCGCCTCCTACATCGTCATCTCGTTCTGGCAGTTCACCCACGACTGCGCCAACGAGCTGATCGAGGGCTGCTACACCGTCCGCGACCCGCTCGACGTCACCCTCGTCGCGGCCGCCGGCATGGGCGCGTGCCTGGGCTTCCTGTGGTGGAACACCAGCCCGGCGCGGATCTTCATGGGCGACACCGGGTCGCTCGCGCTCGGCGGGCTGCTCTCCGGCCTGGCGATCGTCACCCGCACCGAGCTGCTGCTCGTCGTCCTCGGCGGGCTGTTCGTCGCGGTGACGCTGTCGGTGATCATCCAGGTGGCGTTCTTCCGCGCCACCCGCCGCCGGGTGTTCCGGATGGCGCCGCTGCACCACCACTTCGAGCTGGCCGGCTGGACCGAGAACACCGTCATCGTGCGGTTCTGGCTGGTCACCGGCATGGCGGTGGCCTTCGGTCTCGGCCTGTTCTACGCCGACTGGCTGAGCTTCGTGGGGCTGTGAGCGGCACCCCGGCGGTCTCCGGCCGCACCGTCCTCGTCGCCGGGCTCGGCGTCTCCGGCGCGGCCGCCGCCCGGGTGCTGCTGGCCGCCGGCGCCCGGGTGCTGCTCACCGACGCCGCCCGCCCCGCGGTGGTCGACGAGCTCACCGGCGCGGGCGCCGGGTGGCTGGGCGCGACGGAGGTGCTGCCCGACGGGGTGGACCTCGTCGTCACGTCCCCGGGCTGGCGCCCGGACGCGCCCCTGCTGGTCGACGCCGCCGCCCGCGGGGTCGAGGTGGTCGGCGAGCCCGAGCTGGCGTGGCGGCTGCGCGTCCCCGGGCCGGACGGCGCCGCCGCGCCGTGGTTCGCCGTCACGGGCACCAACGGCAAGACGACGACGGTCACCATGCTCGAGGCGATCCTGCTCGCGGCCGGCCGGAAGGCGGTCGCCGCCGGGAACGTCGGCCGGCCCCTCGTCGAGGTGGTCACCGCCCGCGAGGCGGACGGCACGCCCTCCTACGACGCGCTCGCCGTCGAGCTCTCCAGCTTCCAGCTGCACTGGTCCTCCTCGCTGGCCCCCGCCGCCGCCGCGGTGCTCAACGTCGCCGACGACCACACCGACTGGCACGGCTCCTTCCCCGCCTACCGCGACGCGAAGGCGCGCATCCTGGAGCGCGCCCCGATCGCCGTCGCCGACGCGGGCGACCCCGTCGCCGCCGGCCTCGTGGCGGCCCACCCGCGGCCGGTGACGGTCACCCTGGGCGAGCCGGCCCCGGGCCAGCTCGGGGTCCGCGACGGGGTCCTGGTCGACCGCGCCTTCGCCGCCGACCCGGCGGGGGAGGCGCTGCTGGAGCGTGACCGGCTGCCGGTGCCGGGCCCGCACAACGTGGTCAACGCGCTCGCGGCCGCCGCCCTGGCCCGCTCGGCCGGGGTGTCGGCCGAGGCGGTCGCCCGGGGCCTGGCCGGCTTCGCCGGCGGCGCGCACCGCAACGCCCTGGTCGCCACGGTCGACGGCGTGGACTGGGTCGACGACAGCAAGGCCACCAACCCCCACGCGGCCGGGGCGTCGCTGGCCTCCTACCCGCGCGTGGTCTGGATCGCGGGGGGCCTGCTCAAGGGCGCCGACGTCGACCCGCTGGTGGCCGCGGTCGCGCCGCGGCTGACCGGCGTCGTCCTGCTCGGCCGCGACCGCGCCGTCGTGGCCCGCTCGCTGGCGCGACACGCCCCGTCGGTGCCGGTCGTGGAGGTCCCGAGCGGCGACGATGGCGGGATGGACGGGACGGGTGTGACTGCAGAGGCGACGATCACCCGGGTCGTCGCCGCCGCCGCCGGGCTCGCCCGGCCGGGCGACACCGTGCTGCTGGCCCCGGCGGCCGCCTCGATGGACGTCTTCCGGGACTACGCGCACCGCGGCCGCGCCTTCGCCGACGCCGTGCGCGCGCTCGGGGCCGGGCGATGACCACCACCGAGCGGCCGCTGCGCGAGGCGCGCACCACCCGGGGCCGCACGCGCCCGGTGGCGCCGCGCACGCCGCAGCGCCGCTGGACGGGGCCCGCGTGGCTCGACGGACCGCTCACCAGCTGCCACCTGGTGCTCGGCGCGGCGGGGCTGCTGCTGCTCATCGGGCTGGTCATGGTGTTCTCCGCCTCCGCCATCGAGGCCGCGCTGGCCGACGAGCCGGCGTGGGCCCCGGGCGTGAAGCAGCTCGTGCTCGCCTGCATCGGGCTGGGCGCGATGGTGGTCGCGATGCGGCTGCCGGTGGGCCTGGTGCGCCGCTGGTCACCCGTCGCGCTGCTGGTCGTGATCGGCCTGCTCGTGCTCGTGCTGATCCCCGGCATCGGCCTGGAGCGCAACGGCGCCCGGCAGTGGATCCCGCTCGGCGTCACCGACTTCCAGCCCTCGGAGGCCGGCAAGCTGGTGTTCGCGCTGTGGGGGGCGCACGTCATCGCGCTGCGCGAGCGCTACCTGACGACGACGTCGCTGCTGGTGCCGGTGCTCCCGGTGTTCGTGCTGCTGTCGGGCCTGCTCATCCTCGAGCCGGACTTCGGCGGCGTGGTGAGCCTGGGGCTGGTCCTGGTCGGCCTCCTCTGGGCCGGCGGGATGCCGATGCGCTGGTTCGGCGCGCTCGCCGCCGCCGCGGTCGTCGCGATCGTCGTCATGGTGCAGGCCGCGCCGTACCGCATGGCGCGGATCACCGCGTTCCTCGACCCCTTCGCCGACCCCGACCACACCGGCTTCCAGGCGATCCGCGGCATGTACGCGCTGGCCACCGGCGGCCTGTGGGGGGTCGGCCTCGGCAACAGCGCGATGAAGTGGAACATCCTGCCCGAGGCCGAGTCCGACTACATCTTCGCGATCATCGGTGAGGAGCTCGGGTTCCTCGGCTGCCTGGTCGTCGTCACCCTCTACGGCGTCCTGGCCTACGCCGGATTCCGCATCGCCCGCCGCTCGGCCGACCGCTTCGTCCAGCTCGCCTGCGTCGCGATCACCGTGTGGCTCACCGGCCAGGCGACCATGAACATGGGGTACGTGGTGGGCCTGCTCCCGGTGACCGGTGTGACCCTCCCGCTGATCTCGGCGGGCGGGACCTCGCTGATCCTCACCCTCTTCATCGTCGGGCTGCTGGCCCGGTTCGCCCGCTCGGAGCCGGCCGCCATCGAGGCGCTGCGCACCGCCGAGCGGGGCCGCCTGGCGCGGCTGCTCGCGCCGGCCCCCACCGTGGCGGTGGACCAGGTTCGGCCCCGGCGGTTCCCCGGGGCCGACGGCCCCGAGCGGCCCGTCGTCGGCGGCGCCCGCACGCTGCTGCACGCCCGCGGTGCCGACCCGCGCCGGTCGCCCGCGCCGACCCCGGCGGCCCGCGCCGGCGGCTCCGCGCGGCCCCGCGCCGCCGCCCGCGGTGGTGCGCCGGTCCGGGAGCAGGCGCGCACCGGTGCGCCCCGGCAGCGGCCGGTCGCCCCGCGCGGCCGTCCCGGGGGCGAGCGGTGAGCGCCGTCCGCTCCGTCGTCCTCGCCGGTGGCGGCACCGGGGGGCACATCGAGCCGATGCTCGCCCTGGCCGACGCCCTCCGCCGGCGCGATCCCGCGCTCCGGCTGACCTGCCTGGGGACCGCCCGCGGCATGGAGACCCGGCTGGTGCCCGCGCGTGGCTACGACCTGCGCCTGATCCCGCCCGTGCCGCTGCCCCGCAAGCCCACGCCCGACCTGCTGCGCGTGCCCGGCCGGGTGCGCCGCGCCGTGGCGGAGACCCGGGCGCTGCTCGACGAGCTGGGCGCGGACGTCGTCGTCGGCTTCGGCGGCTACGTGGCGCTCCCGGCCTACCTGGCCGCGCGGCGGGGTGGCGTCCCGGTCGTGGTGCACGAGCAGAACGCGCTGCCGGGCCTGGCCAACCGCATCGGGGCCCGCCTCGCCGCCCGGGTGGCGGTCACCGCGCCGGGCACCCCGCTGCACCGCGGGGAGCACGTCGGCATGCCGCTGCGCCGGGCGATCTCCTCCCTCGACCGGGCCGCGCGCCGCGCCGAGGCCCGGGCCGAGTTCGGGCTCGACCCCGACCGCCCGACGCTGCTGGTCTTCGGTGGCTCCCAGGGGGCCGCCTCGCTCAACCGGGCCGCGGTCGGTGCGGCCGGGGCGCTCACCGCCGCCGGCGTCCAGGTGCTGCACGCCCGCGGGCCGAAGAACACCGACGTCGTCGTGCCGGGTCGGGCGGCGGGCGAGGCGCCCTACGTGCTCGTCGACTACCTCGAGCGCATGGACCTCGCCTACGCCGCCGCCGACCTGGCGCTGTGCCGCTCGGGCGCGGTCACCGTCGCCGAGCTGTCCGCGGTGGGGCTGCCGGCGGCGTTCGTCCCGCTGCCCATCGGCAACGGGGAGCAGCGCCGCAACGCCCTCCCGGTCATCGAGGCCGGCGGCGGCCTGCTGGTGGAGGACGGCGAGCTGGACCCGGCCTGGATCTCGGCCGCCCTGCTGCCGCTGCTCACCGACCCGGCCGCCCTGGCCGGGCTGGCCCGCCACGCCGCCGCGGCCGGGGTGCCCGACGCCGACGAACGGCTGGCCGACATCGTCTGCGAGGTGGCCGGCACGTGAGCGCCGACTCCGTCGCGGCCTGGTCCGGCCCGGTGCCCGCGCTGCCCGAGCTGGGGGCCGTGCACCTGATCGGGATCGGCGGTGCCGGCATGAGCGGCATCGCCCGCATCCTGCTGGCCCGCGGCGTGCCGGTCTCCGGCTCCGACCGCCGGGACGGGCCCACGCTGCTGGCCCTCCGGGCCCTGGGCGCGCGGGTCGAGGTCGGGCACGACGGCGCCCACCTGGGCGACGCCGCGACCGTGGTGGTCTCGACGGCGATCCGGGCGGACAACCCCGAGCTCGTCGCCGCCCGGGAGCGTGGCCTGCGCGTGCTGCCGCGGGCCGTCGCCCTGGCCGCGGTGATGGCCGGCCGGCGGAGCGTCGCGGTCGCCGGTACGCACGGGAAGACCTCGACCACCTCCATGCTCACCGTCGCGGTGCAGGCCTGCGGCGTCGACGCCTCCTTCGCCATCGGCGGCAACCTCAACGAGTCGGGGAGCAACGCGCACGCGGGGGAGGGCGACGTCTTCGTCGCGGAGGCCGACGAGAGCGACCGCTCGTTCCTGCTGCTCTCGCCGTTCGCCGCGATCGTCACGAACGTCGAGGCCGACCACCTCGACAACTACGGCGACCTCGCGGCCGTGGAGGCGGCGTTCGACCGGTTCCTGCAGACCGTGGACCCCGCGGGCTTCGTCGTGCTCTGCGCCGACGACCCCGGTGCCGCCCGGCTCGCCGGGGTCCCCGGGCCGGCGCGGGTGCGCACGTACGGCACGGCCGAGGACGCCGACCTCCGGATGGTCGACCTCGAGGTGGGCCGGGAGCACACCACCTACACCGCGCTGCTGGACGGCGCCGTGCTCGGCCGGGTGCAGATCCGGGTGCCGGGGGAGCACATGGCCCGCAACAGCGCGGCGGCGCTGCTCGCCGGCCTGGAGCTCGGCCTGCCCGCGCACGGGCTGGTGGAGGGGCTGGCGCGGTTCGGCGGGGTGCACCGGCGGTTCGAGCTCAAGGGCACCGCCGGCGGGGTGCGGGTCTACGACGACTACGCCCACCACCCGACGGAGGTCACCGCGCAGCTGCGGGCGGCCCGCGCGGTGGCGGGGGAGGGGCGGCTCGTCGTCGCCTTCCAGCCCCACCTGTACAGCCGCACCCAGGAGTTCGCCGAGGGGTTCGGCGCGGCGCTCGGCCTGGCCGACGAGGTCGTGGTGATGGACGTCTACGGCGCCCGGGAGGACCCCGTCCCCGGGGTGACCGGGGCGATGGTCGCCGACGCCGTCCCGCTGCCCGCCGAGCACGTGCACTTCGAGCCGTCCTGGTCGGCGGCCGCACCCGCGCTCGCCGCCCGCGCCCGCCCCGGCGACCTGGTCATGACGATGGGGGCCGGTGACGTCTCCATGGTGGGCCCGGAGGTCCTCGACGCCCTCCGCGCCGGTGAGCCGGGCGGGGAGGACGACGCGCCGGACGCCGGCCGGTGAGCCGGGCCGGCAGCACCACCCGCGACCGGACCCGGCGCGGCCGCGGCCCGGCCGAGCGCCGGGCGGCCGTGCGCCGGGGCGGGCGTGTCACCCCGCTGCCCGACCGGCGCCCGGCCCGGCGGCGCACCCGTCGGCGCCGGTCGCTCCAGCTCGTCGCGGCGCTGACCGTCGTCGCGGCGGTCTGCTGGCTGCTCTGGCTGGGCCCGTGGCTCGCGGTCCGCACGGTGCAGGTGGACGGGACGGCGACCCTGACGGCCGAGCGCGTGCAGGAGGTCGCCCGGGTGCCCGAGGGGGTGCCGCTGCTCCGGGTGGACCTCGGCGCGGTGGAGGACCGGGTGGCCCGGCTGCCGCAGGTGCGCGACGTGCAGGCGGCCCGCGGCTGGCCCGACCGGATCGTCGTCACGGTCGCCGAGCGGGTCCCGGTGGCGGTCGTCGGCCCGCCCGGGCGGCGGTCGCTGGTCGACGCCGAGGGCGTGCTGTTCGACACCCTCACCGGGGACGCCCCGCGCGGCGTCGTCCCGCTGACCGTCGACGACCCGGCGCCGGACGACCCCGCGACCACGGCCGCGCTCGCCGCCATCCGCGCCCTGCCCGGCCAGCTCCGGGAGGACGTCGCCGAGGTCACCGCACCCGACGCGCAGTCGATCACGATGACCCTCGCCGACGGCACGGTGGTGGTGTGGGGCGGCGCCGAGGAGTCGGGTACCAAGGCCGAGGTGCTCGTCGCGCTGCTCGACCGGATCGCCGGTGGCGAGCTGGAGCCGGCCGACCTCGTCGACGTGAGCGCCCCCTCCGCCGTCGTCCTGCGCTGACCTGTCCACCGCCGGTCCGGCGGGCTCTCCGTGCCGGTGAGGTGACCGTTCCCAGGACCGGACCGGTGTGCGCAGGAGCGAGCGGAGCCGACCCGCGGAGCGTCGAGCCGCGTGTGCACCCGGCTCGCCCCTCCCAGCAGCGGCCACGGGTGCGGCCCGGTGCGACCCCGCCGCCGGTCCGGTGGCGGACGGTGGCCGCGCGCGTGCACACCGGCTCGACGAGGGAGGCCCGGCGACACGCCGTCGTCCGCGACACGCCCGACACGCGCCCCGGCCGCGGATCTTTCTGCTCACCCGCGCCGACCGCGCCTGGATCACGGGATAAGACATTTCCGGCGCGAGTCGTCACAGCCAGTGGTGCAGATGTGACCAACGGGTCGCCGGAGCCTGGTGCGATCCGGGTCCACCGACACGCCGACCCGGAGAGGGTGCTTGTAGCGCCTTCCGACGCGCACCTAACTTCATCCCCGTCGACCTGGTTGACATAACTGTAAGGCTGAACTCGAGGTTGAGGGAAGACGGTAGGAGCGCCGCATGACACCTCCGCACAACTATCTAGCGGTCATCAAGGTCGTCGGCATCGGCGGCGGCGGGGTGAACGCGGTCAACCGCATGATCGAAGTCGGCCTCAAGGGGGTCGAGTTCATCGCGATCAACACCGACGCGCAGGCGCTGCTGATGAGCGACGCCGACGTCAAGCTCGACGTCGGCCGCGAGCTCACCCGCGGGCTCGGCGCCGGTGCGCAGCCCGACGTCGGCCGGCAGGCCGCCGAGGACCACCGCGAGGAGATCGAGGAGGTGCTCAAGGGCGCCGACATGGTCTTCGTCACCGCGGGCGAGGGTGGCGGGACCGGCACCGGTGGGGCGCCCGTCGTGGCCTCGATCGCCCGCAAGCTCGGGGCGCTGACCATCGGTGTCGTCACGCGGCCGTTCGCCTTCGAGGGCAAACGGCGGGCGGTGCAGGCCGAGTCGGGCATCGAGGAGCTGCGCAACGAGTGCGACACGCTCATCGTGATCCCGAACGACCGCCTGCTGCAGCTCGGCGACCGGAACGTCAGCGTCATGGACGCCTTCCGCACCGCCGACCAGGTGCTGCTCTCCGGTGTCCAGGGCATCACCGACCTGATCACCACGCCCGGCCTGATCAACCTGGACTTCGCCGACGTCAAGTCGGTCATGTCCGGGGCGGGCTCGGCGCTGATGGGCATCGGCAGCGCCCGCGGTGACAACCGCGCGCTGCTGGCCGCCGAGCAGGCGATCGCCAGCCCGCTGCTGGAGGCCTCGATGGAGGGGGCCCACGGCGTGCTGCTGTCGATCTCCGGCGGGTCGGACCTCGGCCTGTTCGAGATCAACGAGGCCGCCTCGCTGGTGTCGGACGCCGCGCACCCCGACGCCAACATCATCTTCGGCGCCGTCATCGACGACGCCCTCGGTGACGAGGTGCGGGTCACCGTGATCGCCGCGGGCTTCGACGGCGGGCGGCCCAACACCCGCCAGGACGGCGCGGCCGCGACCAGCGCGCCGCAGGGCGGCGTCTCCACCGGAGGCGCCTCGCCGTTCGCCGCGCACCGCCGCCCGGTGGCCGCCCCGCCGGTGGCCCCGGCTGCGCCGCCCGTCGCGGCGCCGTCGACCGGCTCCGCGCCGGCCCCGGCCCCCGCCGCCCCGCCGGTGACGGGGGAGCGGCTCGCCCAGCAGGCCCCGCCGGCCTCCGGCGGGCGCGCCGGTGCCGGGGGCGGCCTCACCGTGCCCCCGCTGCCGCCCATCCAGGGCTCCGCGGGCAACGGCCGCCGACCGCTGTCGAACGAGGACTTCGAGGAGGAGCTCGACATCCCGGAGTTCCTCAAGGGCTGAAGGACCCCGCCCTCCTCATCCCTCGCACGCTCGGGACGAGCCTCTGGGCGGGGCCGCCACGCGCCGGGCACGTATCGTCTGGCGCGATGAGCAACGAACCGGCCGCTCCGTCGGAGGTACGACCCCGCAGGGTCGTCACCGACCGGCGGGGCGGCCGTTCCCGTCCGCCCTACGACTCCTTCAACCTGGGCTCCCACGTGGGGGACGATCCCGGTGACGTCGCCGCCAACCGGGCCCGCGTGGCGCGGGAGCTGGGCGTGGGGGAGGACCGGCTGGTCTGGATGGACCAGGTGCACGGCACCGGCGTCGCGGTCGTCGACGGGCCGCAGGACGGGCCGGTGGCCGGCACCGACGGGCTGGTCACCGCGACCCGTGGACTCGTCCTCGCGGTGCTGGCGGCCGACTGCGTGCCCGTCCTGCTGGCCGACCACCGGGCCGGTGTCGTCGCGGCCGTCCACGCCGGGCGCGAAGGCGTCCGCAAGGGGGTGCTCCCGGCGGCGCTGTCGGCCATGGCGAGCCTCGGCGCCCGGGCCCGGGACGTGACCGCGCTGCTGGGCCCCGCCGTGTGCGGCGCGTGCTACGAGGTGCCTGCGGAGATGCAGCACGAGGTGGCGCGGATCGCGCCCGCCGCCGCGGTCCCCACCCGGGCCGGCACCACCGGCCTGGACCTGCGGGCCGGGGTCGAGCAGATCCTCCGGCGCGCCGGCATCCCGGAGGTGGTCCAGGACCCCCGCTGCACCGCCGAGGACCCCGCGCTCTTCTCCCACCGGCGCGACGGCGTCACCGGCCGCCAGGCCGGCTTGGTCTGGCTCGCCTAGGAGGCCACCCTTCCCCCGCACCGCGCAGGCTCGCGTCGGGACCCTGCACGGGCGCCGGTCGCTGCGGGGACAATCCAGGCCGTGAGCCGGCTCGCCGACAACCTGCGCGCGGTGCGCGCCCGCATCGACCGGGCCGCGCGGGCCGCCGGGCGCGACCCCGCGACCGTGCGGCTGCTGGCCGTGAGCAAGACCTGGCCCGCCGACGACGTGCGGGCGCTCGCGGCGCTCGGCCAGCGGGCGTTCGGCGAGAACCGGGTGCAGGAGCTGCTGACCAAGGCCGGCGAGCTCGGCGACGTCGACGTCCGCTGGCACTTCGTCGGCCAACTGCAGCGGAACAAGGCCGCGGCGGTGGCCCGCACCGGGGCCGTCGTCCACT
Source organism: Blastococcus sp. MG754426 (assembly GCF_021699055.1). Classification (GTDB taxonomy): domain Bacteria; phylum Actinomycetota; class Actinomycetes; order Mycobacteriales; family Geodermatophilaceae; genus Blastococcus. The sequence goes on from NZ_SSXC01000081.1 coordinate 16,978, forward strand.
CGCTGGACCGTGCCGCGCTCGCAGCGACGCTGGACCGGGCCGGTCAGGAGGCCGGCCGCCCGGTCGACGTGCTGATCCAGGTCGACCTGGGCGGCCCCGAGGGCGAGGCCGCCGCGCGCGGTGGGGCCGCGCCGGCGGAGGTGCCCGCGCTCGCGGACGCCGTGGCGTCGTCCGCCGGTCTGCGGCTGCGCGGTGTCATGGCCGTCGCGCCGCGGGGGGAGGAGCCCGGGCCCGCCTTCCACCGCCTCGCCCGGGTCGCCGAGCGCCTGCGCGCCGACCACCCCGGGGCGGTCGAGATCTCGGCCGGCATGAGCGGCGACCTGGAGGAGGCGATCGCCGCGGGCGCCACGCTCGTGCGTGTCGGAACCGCGTTGTTCGGCGACCGCCCCCTACCCTGCGGTGAGTTCGAGCAACACCAGCCACGCGAGTCACAGCAGTCGCACCCGCCGCTCCGGGAGCGGTCGGACGGGGACGACGAGCCGACGACCGGGCAGACGCGACGCTGAGGACACCAGCAGAGGGGGAGGTCCGATGGCTGGAGCCATGCGGAAGATGGGGATCTACCTGGGGCTCGTCGAGGACGACGTGCCCCGCGGCTACGGCCGGTACGACGCCCGCCCGTCCGACGAGCTCGAGCACGACCGTCGCTACGGCCGCTACGACGAGGACCGCTACGACGAGGACTTCGCCGACACGGGCTACGCCGAGGACGGCTACGCGGACGACTACGCCGACGACGTCCCCGCGGTCCCGCCCGCCCGCGACCCCGAGCCGCTCTCGGTCCGCCGCGTCCAGGCCCGCCCGCTCGGCCTGGCCCCGACCGGTGCGGGCGCGGCGGGCTCCACCGCCTCCCGCGTGCTGAGCACCAGCAGCGGCCCCGTGGCCGCGGCCGGCCTCGCGATGCGCGAGCCCGTGGCCGCCGCGCCCGCTCCCGAGCCCGAGCCCGAGGCGGCGCCCGCCCCGGCGGCCAAGAGCTACCAGGTCGTCACGCTGCACCCGCGCACCTACAACGAGGCGCGGACCATCGGCGAGCGGTTCCGCGACGGCATGCCGGTCATCATGAACCTCACCGAGATGGACGACGCCGACGCCAAGCGGCTCGTCGACTTCGCTGCGGGCCTGAGCTTCGGACTGCGCGGTAGTATCGAGCGCGTCACGGCGAAGGTGTTCCTGCTCAGTCCGCAGGACGTCGCCGTCACCGCTGAGGACAAGGCGAAGATCCGCGAGGGCGGGTTCTCCGAGAAGTCCTGAGCGGCGCGCAGTGGAGTCGGCACCGGCTGGTGCCCTGATCGAGCGGGGCCCGTGTCTCTTTTCTGGCAGATCGTCTCGTCGGTGCTGCTCGTCTTCCTCGTGCTGCTCTTCGCGCGGTTCGTCGTCGACTGGGTGATGGTGCTGGCGCGCAGCTGGCGGCCGTCGGGTGCGGTCGCGGCCGGTCTCGAGATCGTCTACTCCACCACCGACCCGCCGCTGAAGGCGGTGCGGAAGGTGATCCCGCCGTTGAACCTGGGGTCCATCCGACTGGACCTCGGGTTTATGGTGCTGCTGATCGCCGTGGTGGTCCTCCGGAACGTCACGCTCGCACTCGCATGACAGCTGATACCCCCCGGGTCAGAGCCGTCGGACGGTGGCGCCGCGCCACCGCTCCCACCACGTCCCTGTTCCCGCCGTCCGACCTGAGGTGACCTGCGATGCCACTCACGCCTGCCGACGTGCACAACGTCGTCTTCAAGAAGCCGCCCATCGGCAAGCGGGGCTACGACGAGGACGAGGTGGACGCCTTCCTCGACGTGGTGGAGGCCGAGCTGGCCCGCCTGATCGAGGAGAACAACGAGCTGCGGTCCAGCGCCGGCCGGGCGGGTGCGCGCGCCGAGGAGCCACCGGCCCCCACCCCGGTCCCCGCGCCGCAGC
>NZ_SSXC01000082.1 GCF_021699055.1 Blastococcus sp. MG754426
CCCAAGGCGCTGCCCCCCCGATGCGCCCCCCGATGAGGAGACCCGTGCCCCTGTCCCGTCCGCTCGCCCGGCTCGCCGTCCTGCTGCTGGCCACCCTGACCGCCCTGGGGGCCGCGGTGGGCCTGGCGCCCGGTGCCTCCGCGCACGTCACCGTCTCCTCCACCGACGCCACCCCCGGCGGCTACGGGAAGCTCACCTTCCGCGTGCCCAACGAGAGCGACACCGCCAGCACGGTCGCCCTGCGGATCCAGATCCCCGAGAAGGCCGCGATGGGCTCGCTGCGGGCGCAGCCGGTGCCGGGCTGGACGATCAGCACAGAGACCACCGAGCTCGACGAGCCGATCGAGGTGCACGGCCGGGAGATCGGCGCGTACGTGTCGCTGGTGGAGTTCCGCGCGGCCGACGGCGCCGGCATCGCGCCCGGGCAGTTCCAGGAATTCGCGCTCGCCGGGGGGCCGTTCCCGGACGTCGAGCAGCTCGGCTTCCCGGCGGTGCAGCGTTACAGCGACGGTAGCGAAGCGGCCTGGATCGAGCCCACGGTGGCCGGTCAGGGCGAGCCGGAGCGCCCCGCCCCGGTGCTGTCACTGACCACCGGTGACGCCCCTGGGGAGGAGGTGGAGGCCGACGAGGCGCATGCGCACACCAGCGACCCCGGCGCCATCGCGCTGTTCTTCTCCATCCTCGCGCTGCTCACCGCGATCGCCGGTGTCGTCCTCGGCGCCCGCGCTTCCCGACGTACCGTGTCCTCGTGACTCCCGCCGTCCGCCGACGTCCCCGCCGCGCCGTGCCGGCGCTCCTGCTCACCGCCGGCCTGGTGCTCGCCGGCTGCGGGAGCTCGGCGGACGACGCGGCCGGGAACGCCGGGGCGGCGGCCGGGGAGCACGACCACTCCGGGCAGGGGCCGGCGGTCGTCGAGGGCCCCGAGGACCGCTACGCGGGGCTCGACCTGCCCGAGCCCTACCGCCGTCCGTCGTTCACGCTGACCGACACCACCGGCGCGGAGTACGACTTCAAGGCGGCCACCGCCGGCCGCCCGACGATGCTGTTCTTCGGCTACACCAACTGCCCGGACATCTGCCCCACCACGATGGCCGACGTCGCCGTGGCGCTGCGCGGGGTGGACCCGGCGCTGGCCGAGCAGGTGCAGGTGGTCTTCGTGACCACCGACCCGGCGACCGACACCCCGGAGGTGCTCGGGGAGTACCTCGACCGGTTCGACGCCGACCTGCCCACCTCGTTCGTCGGCCTCACCGGCGACCAGGCGGCGGTGGAGCGGGCCCAGCTGGCCGCCGGGGTGCCGCAGGCCGAGGACGACGGCCGGCTGCACTCGACGCTGCTGCTGCTGTACGGCGGCGACGACGAGGCGCACGTGGCCTTCGACGCGGGCAACACCCACCAGGACATCGCCGAGGACCTGCAGGTGGTGGCGGGCGCGTGAGGCGCGGCCTCGGCCGGCTGCTCGCGGTCCTGGCCGCCGTGGTGGCGCTGCTGGCCCTCGCCGGGCCGGCCTCGGCGCACGTCGGCGGCGGCGCGGCCGGCAGCGACTTCGACGCGCGGGTGCTGCAGGTGAGCCCGCAGCTGCCGGGTGTGAGCGTGCGGTCGCTGCAGTTCGGCGACGAGCTCGAGCTGGTCAACACCACCGACGTCGAGGTGCACGTCCCGGGGTACTCCGGCGAGCCCTATCTGCGGATCGGCCGCGACGGGGTCTGGCGCAACGCCAACAGCCCGGCGACCTGGATCAACCTGGACCGCTACGGGCGGACGGCGCTACCCCCCTCCGCCGACGCGGACGCCGCCCCGGACTGGGAGCAGGTCTCCACCCAGCCCGCCTACGTCTGGCACGACCACCGCACCCACTGGATGAGCGAGGGCGTCCTCCCGCCGCAGGTCGCCGCCGATCCGGGCCGCGAGCACGTCGTCTCGGAGTGGGTGGTGCCGCTGCGGCACGGGCAGACCGACGTCCAGGTGGCGGGGGTGCTGACGTGGACCCCGCCGCCGTCGCCCTGGGTGGTGTGGCTGCCCGTGGCCGCGCTCGTGCTGGCCGCCGCGGCCGCGGGTCTGCTGGCCCGCACGCCGCTGGCGCTCGGGGCGCTCTTCGGTGCCGGGGCGCTCGCGGCGCTCTGGCACGCGGTGGCCACGCCCGAGCCCGCCGTGACGGTGGGCTCCCACGCCGGCGCCCTGGTCTCCGCGCTCCTGCCGGCGGGGGCCACGCTGCTGTGCGCCGTCCTGGGGCTGCGGGCCGCCCGGCGGGGCCGCGGCGCGCTGACCGGGCTGCTGGCGGTCGTCACCGGCTGGCTGCTGCTGGTGCAGGGCCTGCCCGACGTGGACGTCCTGTGGTCGGCCAACCTGCTGACCGCCGGGCCGCAGCCGCTGGCGCGGGTGGCCGTGACCGTGCTGGTGTCCCTGGGCGTGGGGCTGCTCGTCGGCGGGGTCGCCGCGGTGCGCCGCTTCCGGGAGACCCCCGCGGCGCCCGCCGGAACCGCCGCCGGCCGCCCGGTCCCGGCGGCCTGACGGCGGTTCCCCGCGCGGGATCAGGCGATGTCGGCGACGACGTTCGCCGGTCCGCCGCCGAACAGGGTGTTGGCCCGCTGGAGGTCGCCCTCGAAGTCCACCTCGACCGCGGCGTACTGCGAGATGTCCACCGGGCGCACGCGCAGGCCCGCCTCGGCGATCGCCGTCTCGATGCCGCGCTCGAAGTAGTCCTGGTGCGAGCAGGCCTCCAGGTGCTCGATGAGCACGGCCTTGTCGGCGGAGGAGACGTAGTTGATGCCCACCGCCTCGCCGAGCCCGCCGCGGACGGTCTTGGACAGCTCGCGGATGCACCCGTCGGCGTCGAGGGTGTACTTGACCTCCTCGTCGGCGACCGTGCCGGTGTCGACGCAGACGAAGCTCTGGTCCGCCACGAGGTAGGGGAGGGCCACCTCCAGCACGCCCGGGTCGAAGACGACGTCGCCGTTGAGCCACAGCACCCCGCCCTCACGCGTGGTGCGCAGCGCCCGCAGCAGGCTCTTGGACGTGTTCGTGACCGCGAAGTCGGGGTTGTACGCGAACAGCAGGTCGGGGGCGGCCTTCATGATCCGCTTGCTGCGGTAGCCGACCACCGCGGTGACCGACACCTCGGCGCCCAGCACGGCGCGCAGGCCGTCGAGCTGGCGCTGGAGGATGCTGCGGCCGTCGTCGAGCCGGGTCAGCGGTTTCGGGTCCTGCCGGCCCAGCCGGGTGCCCATGCCCGCGGCCAGGATGACGACCTGGACCGAGGGGGCCGGGTGCCGCCGGGTCGTGGTGCGCGCCGAGGAGGGGGAGCCGCCCCGACGGACGGCGTCGAGGATGTGGTCACCGGTCCGCACGGACATCATCTCCCTCGAGATTGCTGGTGGTGGTGGGCCCGGACGCGGGTGCGGCCGGGAGGAGGTCGAGGACGCGCGCGGTGGCCGAGCCGTCCTCGAGGTGGCAGAAGGTCTCGCGGAACCGGGCGTAGCGCCCGGCGTGCTCCGCGGCCACGGCGTCGACGCCCGCGATGGCGTCGATCAGCTCACCGCTGGTGGCCAGCAGCGGACCCGGTGCCACCGCCGCGAGGTCGAAGTAGAACCCGCGCAGCTGGTCGCGGTAGCGCTCCAGGTCGTAGACGAAGAACAGCAGCGGTTTACCCGTGACGGCGAAGTCGAACATCGTCGAGGAGTAGTCGGTGACCATCAGGTCCGCCGCCAGGTACAGCTCCGCGACGTCGAGGTGGTCGGAGACGTCGACGACCGGGGCCCCGGGCGGGAACTCCAGCCGGCCGGCCACCATGTTGTGCAGCCGGAGCAGCAGCACGTGGTCCTCGCCCAGCCGCGCGGTGAAGTCGGCCAGGTCGATCGCGAGCGGCGGGGCCGAGCCGTCGCCCTGGAACACCAGGTCGTCGCGCCAGGTGGGGGTGTAGAGCACCGCGGTGCGGCCGTCGTCCAGGCCGAGGTCGGCCCGGACCCGCCGGCGCACCGCCTCCCGGTCGGGGCTGCTCAGCAGGTCGTTGCGCGGGTAGCCGGTCTCGGCGATCGGGCCGCGGTGCCCGAAGGCCCCGCGCAGCCGGTCGGTGGTGACGGCGTTCGGCGAGAGCAGCAGGTCCCACCGGGCGACGTCGAGGTCGGCGTTGGTGAGCCAGCCCTCCGGCCCGCCCTCGACGTCGTGGTGGATGCGCTTGAGCGGCGTGCCGTGCCACGTCTGCAGGTAGAAGGTGCCCGGCCGCTTGGTCCAGTGCATGGAGATGCAGTCGTTGGCGATGACCAGGTCGGCCGTCTCCAGGGCGGCGCGGGCCTCCGGCGTCCCGTACAGCACCGTCTCGACGTCCGGCGGGAACGTGTGCCGGGTCTTCTCGGTGCACAGCCAGGTGTGCACGGTGTCGCGGTCGTGGCGTGCGGCGAGGGCTTCGTACAGGGCGCGCGGGTTGTCGGCGAACAGCCCCCGGAAGCTGAAGTAGGTGATCCTCACCGGCGGGACGGAGGGGTCACGTGGTCAACGGGTCGGGCGTCGGTCAACGCAATCCCTCCTCCGGGCGTGTGGGGACACGGTCGATCGCGGCCCCCGGGAGCGGGGGCCATGGGAACAGTGTGCGGGTACCGGCGCCGCTTGCGTCAGGTTCGCGTCCCGCGTCGTCGACGGCGCGCCGCCACCGACGGCCGGAACACGCCCTCGGAGGCCTCTGACGGACGGCTCGGCGCCGGTGTCGGCGTCCATGATCCTCGACCGGCGCGGGGCTCCGGTAGGCGGGTCGAACTACACCGGTGTCAGTTCCGGCTGTGACTCGTGGGACGCCTGCGACCGGTGGTGCGGCTCGCCTCGGCGTGTCCCGCACGACGCGCCGAACGGCTGGTCACGAGTCGGTCACGCAATGTTTCGATGGGTCTGCCTCATCGAGGGCGCGCACGTCAGGGACGCGAGACGGACAGGGTGCATGGACGCTGGAATCGGCCCGGAGGCCCGCACGGAGCTGCTGACGGCGGTGCACCCCCGGACCGGGCGGGCAGCCGGGCGCCGCACGCACCGGCGTCCGGCCCGGGCCCGGCGCAGCCCGGCGCTGCTGCTGAGCTCGGTCCTCCTGGGCGGCGCGGTCGCCGCGGGCATCAGCCTGCAGGGCGCGCCGGCCGCCGAGGCCACCTCCGTGCTCGCCGCCCAGGACTCGCTGCTGACGGCGGAGGAGGGCGTCGAGGTGCTGCCGCAGGCCTCGATCACCGTCGCCGAGGCGCAGGCCCGGCTGCAGGAGGTCGCCGCCTCGCGCGCCGAGCGGCAGGCGGCCGCGGAGGCCGCCGCTGCTGCCGCCGCCGAGGCCGCGCGCCCGAAGGCCGTCCTGCCGGTCGCCGGCGCCCGGCTGACCAGCGGCTACGGCAGTCGGTGGGGGACCTTCCACTACGGCATCGACCTGGCCGCGCCCATGCGCACGCCCGAGTACGCCGCCGTCGACGGCGTGGTGCTCCGGGCGGGCGCGGCCAGCGGGTTCGGCCTGGCGGTCTACATCCTCCACGAGAACGGCGACGTCACCGTCTACGGCCACATGGACAAGATCCTGGTCACGCCGGGGCAGTACGTGGAGGCGGGGGAGACCATCGCGCTGCTGGGCAACCGCGGTCAGTCCACCGGCCCGCACCTGCACTTCGAGGTGCACAAGGGGGGCCTGGAGGGCAAGCGGGTCGACCCGATCGCGTGGCTGGCGGCGCGCGGCGTCCACGTCTGAGACCGGCGCGGTCGTGGTCTGATCGCCCCGTGACCGCCGCCGTCGAGGAGAGCAACCGGCGGCTGCTGCGCGCGCGGGACACCATCGACGCGCACTACGCCGAGCCGCTCGACGTCGCGACGCTGGCCCGCGTCGCCCTCGTCTCGCCGGCCCACTTCATCCGCTCGTTCCGGGCGGCCTTCGGCGAGACGCCGCACCGCTACCTGCAGCGCCGCCGCGTGGAGCGGGCGATGTTCCTGCTGCGCACCGGCGACCGCAGCGTCACCGACGTCTGCATGGAGGTCGGCTTCTCCAGCCTGGGCACGTTCAGCCGGGTCTTCCGCGACGTCGTCGGGGAGCCGCCGAGCGCCTACCGGCGGCGGGGCCCGCTGCCGCCGGTGCCCAACTGCTTCGCGATGGCGTGGGCGCGGCCGGCGACCGATCGAGCAGTTTCGGAGAAGCAGCCGGCGGCGCCGGCTCCCTAGCGTTCCCCGCATGCTGAAGACCATCTCCATCACCCAGATCTACGTCCCCGACCAGGACGCCGCCCTCGACTTCTACGTCGGCAAGCTCGGCTTCGAGGTGCAGGCCGACATGGACTTCGGGCCGATGCGCTGGCTCACGGTCAACCTGCCCGGCCAGCCCGACCGGGCCGTGCTGCTGGAGAAGCCCGGCGCGCCGGCGATGAGCGAGGAGACCGCCGCCCAGGTGCGCGACCTGGTGAGCAAGGGGGCGGCCGGCGGGCACCTCTTCTTCACCTGCGACGACGCCTACCGGACGCACGCCGAGCTGAAGGAGCGCGGCGTGGAGATCACCGAGGAGCCGGTCGACCAGCCCTACGGCATCGACTTCGGCCTCCGCGACCCGTTCGGCAACCACCTGCGCATCGCCCAGATGAAGGAGGCCTGACCACGGGGCCGCCGCGCGGTGGCCCCGCACCCCACCCCCTCCGCCGGACCCGTGAACCGGCCCTGTACAGTTGCTCCCGGCTCGGAGGAACACGCCGGGCCGGTATCGGGGCTGTGGCGCAGCTGGTAGCGCACCACACTGGCAGTGTGGGGGTCAGGGGTTCGAGTCCCCTCAGCTCCACCCCGATGACCAGGCCGTTCTCCTTCTGGAGGGCGGCCTGAGTCGTCTCTGGTTGCAGTTGTGGTTGCAGTTTGCCCACCCTTACCTGGCAGCAGCAGGGCGCCCATCCGGTCGGCGGCCTCGCGGGCGAGGGCCGGCATGACGTGGCTGTAGATGTCCATCGTGGTGCGCATCTGGCTGTGACCGAGCAGCTCCATGACCACCCTCGGGTGCACGTTCTCGGACAGCAGCAGGGTGGCGGCGGTGTGCCGGCCGTCGTGCAGGCGCACGTGGCGGACTCCGGCTGTTTGCAGCAGTCGGGTCCAGTCGTCGTAGTCGGTCTTCTTGTCGATGGGGCGGCCGTTCGGCTGGGCGAAGACGAGGTCCTCGTCGTGCCACTCGGAGCCGGCCAGCATCCGCTCGCCGAGCTGGGCGGCCTTGTGCCGGTGCAGCTCGTCGACGAGAGGCATCGGCAGGGCGAGCGTGCGCTGGCTGCGGCGGGTCTTGGGCTCCTCGTAGATCAGCCCGCCGCCCCGGACCCGGTGGATGCTGCGCCGTACGGTGAGGGTGCCGGCCAGCGGGTCGATGTCCTTCCACTGCAGCGCCAGCGCCTCCGACTGGCGGAGGCCGAGGGCGAGCGCGACGGTCCAGCGGGCCGAGTTGCGCATGGTCGCGGCGGCCCCCAGGACGGCGCGGGCCTCGCCGAGGTCGAGGGCTGTGGCGATGTCGCTCTGCTTCTGGGCGGGCGGGTCGACGAGCGCGGCGACGTTGCGGGGGACGTGTCCGCGCTGGACGGCCACGGTGAGGGCCCGGGACAGGATGCGGTGGTGGCGTAGCACGGTGGCGGGGGAGTAGCCGTCGTCGAGGAGGGCGGTGTAGAGCTGGTCCAGGTGCTCCGGTCGCAGCCGGTCGAGGCGGTGCCGGCCGATGCCGGGGATCAGGTGCTTGCGGACGGCCGACTCGTAACTCTCCAGCGTCCGCTGTCGCACGCGGCGCGGCGCGATGGTGGTCAGCCAGTGCTCGAGCCACCAGGCGACTGTCGGGGTCGACGTCTCGCCGACCGTCCCCGAGTCGCGCTTGCGCTCGAGTTCTCGGACCTTCGCGACGACGACGCCACGGCTCTTGCTGCTGACGTGCCGGCGGTCGAGCGTGCCGTCGAGCTTGAAGCCGACGGAGACGTAGCCGTGCCAGCGGCCGTCGGCGCCCTTGTAGATCGTCGACTCGCCGTTCGAGGCGCGTCCCGCCATTGGTCACCCCTGGGTCGTGGGCCGGAGTGTCAGTCTGGCCGAGCGGTCCGACACCGGCGGAGCGGTTGTGGACTCACGCGGCATCGGGCGACGTCGGGCCCAGTTCGAACAGTCCGCGCTGGTCCGTGGTGGTCCGGGTCCGGCGCAGCGCACGAGGAGCGGTGCGGGGAGCTTCCAGGCCGCGAACGTAACGTTCGAGCTCGCTGCGGGAGAGGCGGCAGCTGCGGCCGATGTGCACCGCGTGCAGCTCGCCGGCCTTCATGAGCGCGTAGACCGTCGTTCGCCCGAGGCGGAGCGCCGTGGCGGCCTCCTCGGGTGTGAGCAGCAGCGGGTCGCCGGCGACCGGCTCCTGAGGTCGCTGCGTGTCGCTCATCTCGCCCTCCTCGTCGTGTGGCCTCGTGCGCCGGCGTCCGGCGCCGCACGCCCACCTGGAGAAGGCGCCATTTCCGGCCGGTTGGTGACAGTGCCGGGCGAAGTTCCTGTTTTTCTCCAGTCCCTGCTTGCCGAGCGCCTGATCACCTGGGGCCGACGTCCGTCGAATTGCTCGGCCTCCTGACCTGCTCCGGCGCGTCTCCGGTTTCCCTCCAGGCCGGGGCTCGGCGTCCTGGAGTCGATCGTGGGCGCGGGCACACTCGGCGCATGAGTTCCGATCGCCTGGCGTTGATCACCACCGATCCGGCCGTGCTGAGCGGCCAGGGGGTGATCGCCGGCACCCGCGTGCCCGTCAGCGTGGTGCTCGACTGCCTTGCTGCTGGAAAGAGTCCGGAGGAGATCGTCGCGGAGTACCCGACCCTGACCCCGGAAGGCGTGCAGGCGTACGGGGCGCTGCTGGCCCGCGAGGAACCGGTCCCGCTGGGCCCGAGTGAAGGGCAAGCTCGACGAGAACATCCCTCGTTCAGCTCGCCAGGTGCTCATCGCCGTCGCGCCCGCGGCAGCACGCTCTCCAACCTCCCCCTTGCGCTGCGTGCTCGATCCTCGCCTGCGCCTCCCGTTCCGCGCCCCCTCCCAGCTGCCTGACGGGACAAGATCACGAGCCGACACACCTTATGCATCCAGGACCGCGCAATTCGTTGTGATGGGTGGCTGACGACGGGGGTGACAGAGATGCGGTCAGCCGCCGAGCGGCATGCCGGGCGGGCGTCACCGGGGCGCGTTACCCCGAGCACCGGATCGGTGCGCCTCCTGGCGGGGCGTGCTGTTGAGCAGAGGGGCCCTGACGTCCAGCAGGGCCGGCAGCCACGTCGCCCGCGACGGTCAGTGGCGCGTCGGTCGGGGTGACATCGGCCCGGTTGGGTCATCACCGCCCCCGTCACCTACGTCACCCCCCGTTGGCCCTCCCGCTCCAAGAGGACTGTCCCGACCTCACCGTCGACGCCGGTGCCGTACAGAAGCAGTACGGCAGCTCCGGCTCCGGGCGCTCAGGTGAGGTCGGGTGCACCGCTCCAGCGCGCCCTCCGCCGGTAGGACCGCAACACGGGGTCCAGTGCCCGGCCAAGGGCGGGCAGGTCCCGGTCGTAGACGCGGCCGTCATGCAATTGACCGGCGAGCTCGCCGAGCAACCGCGGCCAGTCTCGACGGGTCGGCTCGAGGGGTACACGGATCTCGACCCGTCGCTCGACCACCTGCACCGCCGTCCGGCCGGAGTTCGCCGCGCGGCTCTGCTCCCACGCCCGGTGCCGGCAGGTGGCCGAGCACCACTTCGGGATGGGGCCGCGCCGGCGCGGGGTGATCGGTCCCCCGCACCATCCGCAGGTCGTCGCGGCGATGCGGCGTTCGGGCCCGTCCCCGCAGGGCCGGCCTGGTCCGGACGGGGGCGATTCACTGCGGCCTGCTGGTGGCGTTGACGGCGTTGTTGTTCACCTGCCCGCCGTCGTGCCCGGTATTCGGGGGGCCGCTCGTTCCCATGGCCTGAAGTCTGCTGGCAGTTCTCCTGTAACCCGTCACCACGAGCTCTCAGACCCTAGATGCAGGAGGTGTGTCGCCTCGTGATCTTGGAATCTCCAGTTGCGTGAGGACTGCATCGGCTCCGGGAGGCGGCGTGAGCCTCGCTCGGCGCTCGTGGGAACTGGAAGCCTCTTGGGCTGACCTCGGCGCGGCGCGTGACCGCGCGGGGGAGTGGCAGGCGAGTTGCCCGGCCGTCCGCAGCGGCGCCGCTATCGGTGCAGTTCGGCGGCCGAGCTGTCCCGGAAACCGCCCCGTCACCGGGCATGTCTGTCGGCGGGTCATACGAGACCGCCTCTCGTGGCTGACGACTTGACTTGCCGATTCCCGGTAGGGGTTCCTCGTACGGAACGTTCATTCAGGGGCGATCGGAGAGCCCGCTGCCTTCCGCCCAGAATGACGCCGCAAGGGCTGCCGAAGGTCATGGCCTCGAACGTCAATCAAGGCCGGTTGTCCTTCGAGCGGGGAGACTGGTGCGCCCAGAGTCAGGAGGGAGCAGTCGATGCCGCCACGAATCGAGAAGCTAAGCGTCAAGAACCTGCGCTCCATCGGGGGCGGGGGGGTGACCATTCGCTTCCCTGAGAGCGGCGCGCTGGTGCTGCTTGGTGAGAATAACGCCGGCAAGAGCAACGTCACACGCGCCCTGGACGTCATCTTCGGGGACTACTGGCCCGGGACGCGCCGGCTGGAGGACCACGATTTCCACGGGCGGGACGGCGACGGCATCGCGGTCGAGGTCGGCGCGGCGGTGTCTGGCATCGCCTGCCCCTATTGCTCGGGAGGCGAGGTCGAGTACTTCAGATGGACCTACGACACTCAGGACACTGGGACGGACGGAAACCCCGTGAAGTACCGCTTCACGTGCAGCAACGCCTACTGCGGAAAGTCCTGGCCGAACAACGTCATGCGGTCGGTGCTCTCGGCCGCAGTCCTCGATGCCGACCGCAGGCTGGACTACCAGTTGAGCTATGCGAGCAAGTACACGATGCTCTCCAAGCTCATGCACCGGTTCCACGAGCGCCTACTCCACGACCCCGCGCGGAGGACGCAGCTCGCCGCGATCTTCGGTGGGCTGCTTGAGGGATTCGGGGCGGTGCCGGAGTTCGCCAAGTTCAAGCAGCTGCTCGCGGAGACGGCCGAGGATTTCGGGCAGAACCTGCCATACAGGCTGGACGTCGACTTCAGCGCCTACGACCCGAGCAACTTCTTCCGCTCGCTCCGCATCCACCCCACCCTCGAGGGGGAAGTGAGGAGTTTCGACGAGCTCGGCACCGGCCAGTCCCAAGTGCTCGCCCTGGCGTTCGCCTACGCCTACGCGATGGCTTACGGGCAGTCGGAGGGCACGGTGCTTGTCATCGATGAGCCGGAGGCCAACCTCCATCCGCTCGCTCAGCAGTGGCTGGCGACGAGGCTGGACCACCTGGCGGCTCCCGGGCTGCAGGTGGTGGTGACGACCCACTCGCCGCACTTCGTCGACCTGGCGAGGCCAGAGAATCTGGTGATGGTGAGCAAGGGCGAGGACGGCGCGACTCAGGTGGTGCAGAGGTCCCTCGACGACCTGACGGCGAACCTGGTCGAGCGGGGTGCGGACCCGGAGAGGACGCAGCCCTCGACGGTCGGCCCGTTCTACGCGGCCGGCGCCACGACGGAGATCGTCAGCGGCCTCTTCGCGAGGCGCTGCGTCCTGGTCGAGGGGCGGACCGAGTCCCTGGCGCTACCCGAGCTACTCAGGGCCCGCGGCCTCGACGTGCTCAGGGAGGGCGTTTCCGTGGTCCCGGTCGAGGGCGTCGGCAACGTCGCCAAGTGGCACCGGCTCTACACCGCCCTCGGCATCGAGTGCTTCTGCCTGTTCGACACCGACTCCGACAAGGGCGGCGATGTGCAGCTGCTCGCTAAGCGGATGGACATTGCTAGGGCGCTCGGCCGCGAGGGTGACCCAGCGGAGGCTGCGACGATTCTGCGCGAGCCCCTCTACGTCGGTGACGGCTACGCCACCCTCGACCCAAACTTTGAGGGCGGGATGAAGGCGCTGTTCGGCAACGAGTGGACACGCCTCTACGACGAGGCAGTCTCCTCGGTCGGCGAATCCAAGCCGCTCCGCGCGAGGTACGCCGCCCAGCGGCTCGACGACTTCAACTTCGCGGGTAACCCCGGCGAGCGGATCGACGCGCTCGTCCGAGCCATCCGCGGCAAGGGGCCAGTCGATGGCCCGCACGAGGACGGACCGGAGGACCCCTCGGCGGGCGGCAACCCGGGGAAGTCGTACGACCCCGACCCTTGGGGCCCCGACGAACCACCGTTCTGATCGTCAGGGACGTCGGCTGGCCGTAGGGCACGGAATCGGACAAACCGGTCGCCGCTCCAGTGCGCGACTTGATCTGCACATGCAGAATGCCAGCGTGCCGCACCCCGAACCCTCCGAGGCCGATGATCGGGCTGTGGCCAGGTTCTTGGTGCTGGGCGCCTTCGGCGAAACCATCCTGCGATTCCAGTTGGTCGAGCTGAGCTTCTGGCGCATTCTGGCCGCGCGGCTGAGGCAGGGCATCACTTTGGACCAAGGCATGACGAAGGTCGCAGGTTGGGACTCTCAGTCGATGGGCCGACTCGTCGGCGTTCTGGGCTTACCCAACACTTTGAGGGCCGAGGCCGAGCAAGCTGTGGAGACACGCAACTACCTCGCTCACCGGTACATCCGCGACCGAGCAGTATTCTTGGACGATCCGGCGCTCTGTCGGGAGGTGGCAGACGAGCTTGCCCGAGTTCAAGCCCGACTCGACGAGTTTGAGGAACGCCTGGACGCCCACCTACGTGACCTTGGGGTCGCCGACCTCAGCGAAGATGAGCTCAACGATTTGGGACTGCTCAAACCACCCAGCGCTGAAGCATGGTTCGAGTCCGAGGGAGGAAAGTAGAAGGTCCCGCTGACCGATCCTCTGCCGGACGCTGCAACGCGCTCCGGACCTTGGGGCGACGAGGAGCCACCCGGGACTTGCGTGAGCCCCGTTCAATGAGGCCGCGACGCCTCCTCATCTGGCGGTAGCCGGAAGCGCAACATCCGAAGCACCTTGAGCGCGCTGTCGCGCCGATAATCCTTGGTACTTAGGGTGCCGACGAGCGCAACGACGGCGATCAAACAGCGCCGCAGTAGGAACGCAGCGCCGAACAAGACGCCGCCATCGGCGACGTAGGGGAGGACTTCGCTTCCCACCGGTGGGTCCCGTCAGTTCGCGTTCTCCGCGCTGACGGGGCGGCTTACCGCAGGGAATGACCGCCCGGCGCCAAATGATCTTGGCCCGGTAGCGCTCCGGTGTTTCTGACCTGACCGGAGAGCTCGGTCATCGCTGCGTGCCCAGCGCGGTCGTGAACCACGAGACCAGGCGAGACCTGGAGCAGGGCTGCGGTCAGGATACGGCATCGGGGGGACGTGGCCGGGTCGACCTTCGACGCCGGTGACGCGACGACAACGGGCTGGGAGTGCAACCAGGCTCGGCGGCACGCCTCGTCTGGTCTCGCCGCCGTCGTTCAGCCCCGCCGGGGAGACGACCGATGACGTTGGCGCCCACGGTCGATCCGTTGGGCGCGGTGCTGACTTCCTCGCTGGTGAGGCTCTGGACGGAGAGCGCAGACCTCCAGGAAAGCTGTCCAACGCGTTACGCCGCCCGAGATGCAAGACGTGTGTCCTTCTTGATCTTGTTGATTCTCCAGTGACTCGGGTCGGCGGCAAGCCGCCGTAGCGGTGCTCCCGTGAGTCGCCAATGGCCCTGCGGTCTGTCAGTCGACAACCTTGCCGATGAGCCAGAGCCAGACGAGGGCGAGACCGTCCAGCCCTGCGGCAACGAGCGGCGCATCGAGGGTGGGGCGGACGCGGGGATCCGGGAGCGGTGTAGGAGGCGCGGGGGAGGTCGTCACGTTCGGGTACATCGGCTTCTGTCCCGTCTGAGTCAGGTTCGTTCGCATACCTCCACTACTGACTTGATGGTGTGAGAGACAACCTGCCATCTGCCGGGAAGGCACCGCGGTCGCTTCGTCTGTCAGTCATCTGCGAGACACTCCGCCATCGCGTAGAGGGAAGCGGGGCAGTGAGTGGATGCGCAATGGGTCGCGGCAGGCGTGGGAGCTGTGAGCGCCGGGGTTATCGCATGGCAATCGTGGGAGACCAGGAAAAACGCGCGAGCGGCCGGTGAGGCCGCTCGGGCAGCCAACGAGGCCTTGGATCTGGCTCGGTCGCAGGAGGGGCACACTCGGACGCTAATCGCAGAGGCCATCCGTACGCGGATTGACGCGAAGACTCCGACGCTCACGCTTAGGCCGGAGCCTCCGATATGGCCCCCGGTCCGACGGCTGGCCGACAACCTGAGGCCCGATGAGGCGCTACCCCCGGGGACGGCGTTCACCATGCCGCGTGACCGGGAGATACCCATCCTCGTGCGGCAGCCACTCACCGTCCACAACGCGACGGACCAGCCGATGGACCTAACCGCGAACCTGCCGCTGTATGACCGCGAGAGCCGTGGGCTCATCGGGCAGCAGATCACCGTGCCTGGCCGCTACTCGCTGCGGGTGTACCACGTCATCCAACAGACCTTAGGGGAGTGGGTAGCGAGCGCCGAGCTGCGGGAGAAGGGTGAGCCCGGCCTTGAGTGGCGTTTGCAGTTCAACTACGTAGACCAGGCGGACACGGGGGCCATGGACACGTATGAGGTGGCTACGGGGGGCCTCCCGATCGAGCGGGTCCCTCAGGAGTTGGGCAACTGGCGGATCGCAAAGCTGCGGCTGGAGGGGTCCGCGTTCGACGTCATCGACTCATCCGTCCTCCCGCGCAGACGGCGGTACTGGCTGTCGCGAACCAGGAACCAAGAGCTGGAGTGACCGACCTTCGTCATGGGGTCGTCGGCGCGGGCAGGCAGCGCCGCGCCCTGACAGCTAGCGTGCCCGCATGGCGAACGCGGCGGTGTGCGGCAAGTGTCATCAGGTCATCGAGCGCGAACACAACGGCAAGTCCGGAATCACTGAGAGGACTGACCCATGGGTGTTTGTAGCCCATGAGTTCGACGATGAGCGAGGCGGCCAAATCTTCCGGACCAGGTGTCCCGGATCCGGCAAGAACCCCTGGGTGACGGCGAACGCGTACTGAGCCGCGATCTCGTTGTTGCACGATGGCGCCGTGGACATCGACGTAGACCTGTACCGACGTGAGGCATACCCCGAGCAACCCTGGTGGTTCGGACTCCTCTGGGTGGCTCGTTGCGACGGGGTTCCAGTGGGGGCTCTCCAGACACGGCCGGACGGTGAGTTGCAGATGGTGGCCGTGGAGGAAGCCTTTGAGGGGCGTGGGGTGGCCCGTGCCTTGTTCCAGGCTGCTGAACTCCACCTCGGAGTGCTTCCAACGCACGACAACGAGGTCTCGCACAAGGGACGAGTCGTCGTGGAGCGTTACGCCCTCAAGGCCAGCGAGCGCTTCGGTGACGCTCCCGCTCGGCTGCTACCCGCTGATGAGGCGGAGAGGGCCGCCCGCGATCTGCTGTCAACGGTTCGGGGCGAAGGACCTCGCTGGCTTCCAGGTCCCCCCAGTGATCCCTCTGTTTACCGAGCCGCCCTTGCCTCTCCGCGGACCGGCTGACGAACTGCCGTTTTGTCCCAAACCGACCGGTTCCTGGTCCGCAACCGGCTTATCGCCGGGCTCACGCGCGCACGGTCGCGGTCGAGGCCGCGGCCCGTTCCGGCGCCGTGACCACCGCCAACCGGGCGCGGAAGCTGGGCAAGCAGGTGATGGTGGTGTCGGGGCGGGACTGCTGTAGCTGCTCGACCAGCTCCCCTCGTGCCTCCGATTGCCTTGGCGCGCCACGCTCGGCTTCAGTGCAAGACCGCCCAACAGCTTCTTCCTACGTCTTACAAACGGTGAGACACTGAAAGGGTGCCTGAGACGATCACGTTCCGCCCCGATGAAGACGTCCGTCGAGCGTTGGCCGTTCTGACGCAAGACGGCACTTCGGTCTCGACGGCCGTTCGAGCAGCTCTAATCGAGGCTGCCAGGATGGCAGCGCAAGACAGGCTGCGCGTAGAGGCCGCTGCGCTGGCCGCCGATGACGCCGACCGTGCTGAGGCGGCCCAGGTCCTTCGGGACATGGAGACGCTGCGTGCGTGGTGAGGTCTACCGCCTGCGCTCCCCTCGGGGCGCCCGGGGCCATGAGCAGGCCGGCGGCCGCTTTGCAGTCGTCGTCCAGTCTGACCTGCTGCCGCTGTCGACCTGGCTGGTCGCGCCGACGTCCACCTCGGCACGCGCGGCCACGTTCCGTCCTGAGGTCTCCATCGAGGGCCGCCCCACCCGGGTGCTGGCCGAGCAAACCAGTGCCGTGGATCCGCAGCGCTTGGGGGACTCGGCCGGTCACCTCAGCTTCGATGAACTGCGCCAGGTAGACGCCGCGCTGCGTTTGGTCCTCGGCCTGTGACAGACACCCAGCACGATTCCCGCCAGCGGCCCCTACGCGCGAGCCCTCTGCATAACGTGACTCCTGCTGGTGATCCTCGCCAATCGCAGCCGAGCATTCCGCAATCGACTGCCCGGACCGGCTCTTGCGCGTACGGCGTCGACGACGGCGCTCAGGGGGCCTGACCCTTCAAGTCTTCTTTGACGCGTTCTCGCTCCGTCAGTGTGAGGAGCTATGACCAGAGCTCGCGACGGACCAAGGGGAGGCGCCGATGATGATCGACTACAACGTGAGCGATCACTGGTCCGGAGACGAGCCGGCGTGGGTGAAGTCGCTCGTGTCGTCGCTGGATCGGCGGCATGGTCGGAGCTCCGCGCTGCCGCTCACGGTGGTGGCCGAAGAGATCCTCAGCTGGGTCGCGCTGGCTAGTGGTCCGGATGCCTGGCGGAAGTCAGCTAACCGCGACTCGTTACAGATGGACGTTGCGGAGTCGACTTCCGCCCTGGGTGGCGCCCTGCGCGCCGAAATTTGCGGTCCGCTCGGACTGTTCCAGGCAGCGTTCTCGCGGCTGACCGGCAGCGGAGCCTCCGTGCTCAGCCAGTCACCCGGCACGCGCACCCACGCCGCGTGGGCTGACGTCGTCACGACTGCCGAGGCGCTCGTGTCAAGTCTCGCTTCAGATGCCGCGGTCGCTGCAAGCTGGGACGACCTGGTCAAGGCGGCGAAGGACCGCACGCTGCAACGCAGGGAGTACCGACCGATCGCCGAACTCCTCTTCGAGCAGATTCGTAGGCGCGGCTGCGATGCGGAGGAGACCTTCCGGGAGATCGTCTCCGCGGTCGCGTTCGGCCGCGACCCAGGGGATTTCCCGATCGGCCAGAAGGACGTTCCGCTCGAAGAGCGAGTCGCGAAGGCCCGCGTGATCGCGTCCACGCCAGCGCAGATCGAGCCTATCGTGGTGTGGCTCGGCTACCAGGGCCGCGCGTTTCCGCGGCTGAGCGCCGGTCGGGTCGCGTTCCTTAATGCGCATTGGGCAGTTCCAAATGCTCGCCCTGATGGTCAGGAGTTCGATCACAGAGCCGAGCTTTGTGAATTGCTGGAAGGCGGCAACCTCTTCGAGGTGGCAACCCGTGTCGGCGAGGAATCGGAGGTCGACTTTCTGGTGCGCGTCGACCTCGGAGAGACGAACGCGGCCGGAGCAGTCCCGCGTGCCGTCGACATCGTGAACACCATTCTCAACGTGTCAATTCATCGTGCGGGAGGGATCCGCCCGCACCTTGTCCAGCACGGCGTGCTGCGCAACGGGCGGCTAGCGTCGATGAGTTTCGGAGTGCGCCACCGAGAAGCAGGTTTTCCCGACGACCACCACGGGGCTGGGATCACCGCCGAGGCCCTGGAGGAGCACGGGCCGAAGATCGCCGAGGCGCTCGCCCGCGAGGAGCTACCGCGATTCCTGGCCGCAGCCCTTGAGGTCCAGATGACCGCAGATCACCCATTCAGCCGAGACATGGCACTTCGAGAGCCCTCCGAGGCAGATATCAAAAGCGTAATCCCACTCGCGGACCGGGTCGTGCAGCACATCGCCGCACATGCCGCGACGGATCCCAACGTCGTCTTCGAACAGCTCGGCACGCGCTGGCCGCACGCACGGTGGCTCACCGACATCCGGCGTGCCGTTCACATGTGCCTGCTCGGCGGGGGACGAAACCAAGAACTCCTCAGAGCGCTCACCGGCGAGTGGTTCAAAGGGATGTCCCGCCCCGGGTTCAGTGGAGGCTCGAAACTGACGCGGCGACGGTAGCCGCCGCGGGGTTGTGCCGGTAGAAGGTGTCCTCGTGCTCGGCCGGTG
>NZ_SSXC01000083.1 GCF_021699055.1 Blastococcus sp. MG754426
GGTGGTGCCGCTGCCGTCCAGCCACGGGACACCCAGCGGCGGCGCGGCCGGCCGATCCACCCGCGCGGCGCGGTGCTCGACGCCGTCCTGGAGCGGCACGGGGCCGAGCCGCCGCTGGGTGTCCCGTGGCTGGACGGCAGCGGCACCACCGGGGCGGTGATCCGGTTCTCGCGCGGCGCCGGGCTCCCGGCCCCGCTGCCCGACGTCCTGGGGCTGGCCGTCCGGTTGCCGGGTGACGACGACGAACCGGTCGACCTCCTGCTGTCGACGAGCGGCCGTGGCCCGCTGGCGCGGCGGGTGCCGGTGCTCCGCTCGGACGCGGCGGCCACCTACGGCTCGATCATGGCCTACCGGTCGGCGGCCGGGCCGGTGCGCCTGGCCGCCTTCCCCGACGTCGCCCCGCTGCCGTCGGACCCGGAGCCGGTGGCGGCGGCGGCCGGCACGGTGCAGTTCACGCTCGCCGTCGCGCCCGGGGTGCAGGGGTGGCGGCCCTTCGCCACGCTGCGGACCACCGGGGCGCACGGCCCGCTGGACACCGGGCTGCGCTTCGACGCCGTCCGCCACCCGCCACCGGGCCTGGTGGCCGACGGCCCGCTCGCCCGCTTCCGGGAGCCGGCGTACCTGACCGCGCGCCGGGTCGGGTCCTGACACGCCGGCGCCGCCCACTCACCCGATGGAGTTGATCACGGGTTGGCCGCGGAGGCGGTGGGGTAGGCATGACCGGCGCAGCCGCAAGGACGTCGGCGGGCGCTGAGGACGTCGAGCGGCACCGCGGTGCCGTCGTGGCTCGACCGCACGAGGAGAACCGCCGCCGCGTGACGCACGCTGAACCCCCGCTCCCGGGGCTGCCCCCGACGCCGGGGGCCGGTATCCGGGTGGTGTCCATCCCGCACGCCGGCCCCTACGTCGACGCCGTGCTGCCCGCCGGGGTCGTGCGGGTGGGTGCCCCCGGTGAACCGGCGCCGTGGCTCGACCGCGCCCACCTGGCCGCCCACGCCGCCGAGGTCGACGTCGTGCACCTGCACGTCGGGTACGGGCACCCGGGACCCGCCGAACCCGAGGCGTGGGCCGAGGAGCTGCAGCGGCTGGGCATCCCGCTGGTCGTCACCGTCCACCAGCTGCGCGACGCCGGCCCGGCGCCGGGGGGACGCGACGCGCAGCTCGCCGCGGTGCTGGCCACCGCGGAGGTCGTGCTCACCCTGACCGTGGGCGCCGCCGACGAGATCGCCGAGCGCTACGGGCGGACCGCGATCGTGGTGGCGCACCCCTCCCTCGCCGTCCCCGATCCGGAGCTGGGGGCCGAGCGCGGGCTGGTGGGGCTGCGGGTCGGCCCGGCGTCCGGCGCGGTGCCCGACCCCGTGGGCATGGTGCGCGCGGCGCTGTCCGGCGCGCTGTCCGGCGGCGGCCGGCTGCGGGTCCTGGTCGACGCGGCGGTCGCCCCGGCGCTGGACCCCGGCATCGTCGCCCTCGCCGACGCCGGCGAGCTCGAGATCGTGCGCTGCGCCGATGGCGAGTGGGCGGGCCAGCTGCAGCAGCTGCACGTGGCCGTCCTCCCCGAGCGGTGCGGCACCCACTCCCCGGACGTGGAGATCTGCCGCGACGTCGGCACCCGCGTGGTGGCGCCCAGCTGCGGGTGGTTCGCCGACCAGTGGTCGGACGTGGTGCCCTACACCAACGACGAGCGGGCGGGGCTGGACCCGGTCTCGCTGGCCGCCGCGATCGGCGCGGCGCTGACCCGGCCGATGCCCCGGCCGGCCGACCGCGGCTGGCGGGAGGAGCAGCGGGCCGCCGTCCGCGAGGTGCACGGCGAGGTCTACGCGCAGGTCGTGGCCGATCGCAGCTGGGCCTAGGACGACGACGGGCCCGGCAGCTGCCGGGCCCGTGCGCGAGGAGAGTGTGGGCAGGGGCGGGGTCGAACCGCCGACCTCTCGCTTTTCAGGCGAGCGCTCGTACCGACTGAGCTACCTGCCCCTCCCGGTGATCTCACCGGAGAGCGACCCTGACGGGACTCGAACCCGCGACCTCCGCCGTGACAGGGCGGCGCGCTAACCAACTGCGCTACAGGGCCTTGCTGGTGGTGCTGGTGCTGCGTGCCCCCAACGGGGTTCGAACCCGTGCTACCGCCTTGAAAGGGCGGCGTCCTGGACCGCTAGACGATGGGGGCTCGTGTTCGCCGGGGGCAGCGAGAACAATACATGCCCCTCGCGCCTCCTCCGCGCGGGGGTCCCCGGGTGCGAGGCTGTGTCGCGTGCGCGCCCGTCCCCAGCTGGTCCTCCCCGCCGTCCTCGCCTCCCTCGTAGCCCTCTCGGGGTGCGCCGGGAACGGCGACGTGGGGGAGTCGTCGTCCACCGGCGCGGCCACGAGCAGCGCCCCGGCGAGCGCGCCGTCGCCGGAGCCCGGGGAGGAGCCGGGCGCCACCACCACCTCGGAGGCGCCGGTCGCGGCCGATCTCGACACCGGGCCGGAGACCGCCGACCCCTCCGCCGACGCGCGCGTCACCGTGCGGGACGTCCGGGTCGGGGCGCACGACGGCTTCGACCGGGTGGTCTTCGAGCTCGACGGCACCGGGACCCCCGGCTGGGACGTCCGGTACGTCGACCAGGCGACGGAGCCCGGCCGCGGGCAGGAGGTCCAGCTCGCGGGGGACGCCGTCCTGCAGGTGCAGCTCACCGGGGCCGGCTACCCCTACGACACCGGCGTCGAGGAGTTCGCCGCGCCGGGGCCGGTGACCGGCCCGGGCACGAGCACGGTGACCGAGGTGGCCTTCGCGGCGACGTTCGAGGGCGTCACGACGTCGTTCGTCGGGACGGGCACCCAGGCGCCCTTCCGGGTGTACCTGCTCGAGGCCCCGACGCGGGTGGTCGTGGAGGTCTCGCACCCGTCCTGAGCCGGCACGGGGCTGCTCAGCCGACGGTGGCGCGGAGCTCCACCGAGTCGTCGGTGACGCTGGAGCAGGCGAGCTCCAGCGGGCCGGCGGAGACGCTCTCGCCCTGCGCGCAGGAGACCGTGGCCCCGCCGACGGTGAGCGAGGCGCGGCCGTCCTGGACGCTGTCGAAGGACAGCGTGGTGCCGAGGATCTCCGCCTCCGCCCCCGTGCCGGTGAGGGTCACCGTGCAGGTGCCCCCGCTGCAGGAGACGTTCTGCGACGAGAAGCTGCAGCCGGTGAGGGCCGCGAGGGAGAGGCCGCCGGCGAGGGCTCCTGAGGCGAGGCGGGCGGCGCGGGTCGGCGTCGTCATGCGTCGAGCCTAGGACCCCGCGGTCAGTCCGCCGGGGAGGCCGGGACGAGCGGCTCGACGGCCGGGGCCTCTGCGTCGGTCGCGGCGGGGTCCGCGCCGACCAGGGTGCGCTCCACGGTGACCTCGGTCGCGCCGAGCCCGCCGAGCGTGATGTCGTCGTAGGCCTGCAGCGCGCCGGTCTCCGGGTCGAGGTAGAGCACCGTGCAGGTGAGCGGCTCGGGGTACTCGCCCTCGAGCGCCCGCAGGCCGGCCCCGCCGGTCGAGCCCTGCACCATCAGCAGGGTCCCGTCCGCCAGTTCCTCCACCACCCGGTTGTGGGTGTGCCCGGCCAGCACGAGCGGCACCAGCCCGTCCAGCGGCGGCGCCTGCTTCGGGTCGTGGACCATCGCGATCGCCGGCTCTTCGGCGAGCGTGCGGGTGAAGTCCGCCAGCTCCTCGCCGGAGCGCTCCAGGACGTCGACGCCCGCGTCGTCGTCACCGGTGCTCTTGTCGGGGGTGAACCGGGGGTCGGGGGCACCGACGATGCGGATGCCGGCGACCGTGACCGCCGAGTCGTCCAGGACGGTCACGTTGGGCTGGGCGGCGAGGATGCCCGCCGTGGTGGCCGAGTCGTGGTTGCCGCGGATGTAGACGTAGGGGACGTCGAGGTCGCCGACTGCGGTGATCAGCCGGTTCTCGGGCTCGGAGCCCCAGTCGGTGATGTCGCCGGTGTCGAGGATGCCGTCGACCTCGAACTTCTCCGCGACCTGCCGGGTGAGGTCGAAGCCGGCCGGGTTGAGGTGGATGTCGGAGATGTGCAGCAGGACCACCGAGTCGCCCGTGCCGCTGGGGGTGGGCAGGGCGGAGAGCGTGGCGTAGAGGGTGCCCACGTTGGCCACCAGGTCCTCCAGCGACGCACGGTAGGCGTCGAACCGGGCGACGAGGTCCTGCGCGCTGCCGATGAGGCTGTTGGCGTTGACCAGCAGGCCGGTGTAGGTGGGCTGGGACAGCGCTTCGGGGCGCCACGTCGCGGCGCCCAGGCCGCCGGTGCCGGCGAGCAGCGCCGTGGTGATGCCGACGGCGATCAGCGGCTCCCGGCGCCGGCGCAGCACCAGCCAGGAGGTGAGCGCCGCGCCGGCGAGCGCCACCAGCACGGTGACCCAGACCAGCCGGACCACGGCCGACTGCAGGTCCTCCGTCACCCGGTCCACGACCCCCGCCAGCCGCACCGGGTCGGTGGCCAGCGCCTGCGCGCGCGCCTGGTCGACCGACTGCAGCGAGATGTCCAGCCGCAGCGGGCCGTCGTAGGCGTCCACCGCGAGGGACCCCAGCGGGGGGACGGCCACCACGGCGCCACCGGGCGCGGGGCGGAAGGCGAGCGTGGCGTCGAAGGGGCCGATCGGCGCCGACACCTTGGCGAACAGCAGGACGGCGACGAGTGCCCCGGCCAGGGCCAGCGCGACGCGTGCCGACCAGAGCGCGGCCACGCGGGCACGGCCCGGCCACGGGGACGTCGACGCGGTGGGCTCGCTCACCGGGCCGAGGCTAAGCGATGTCCGGACCGCGGATCAGGTGCGGAGGGCCCGTGTCAGGCCCGCGCCGGAACCGGGCGGAAGATCCAGCGCAGCGCGATGAAGCGCAGGAGACCGATGAAGGCGGTCACGCCGACGACCGTCGCGATCTGCAGGACCGGCTGGTCGTCGCCGGTGAGCGCGTCGAGCAGGCCGAGGGCGGTGCTGGTGGCCAGCAGACCCAGGACGGTGACCCCACCGGCCTCCCACTGGGCGGTGAACCAGTGCACCCGTTCGTCGGCGTGGAAGGTCAGGCGACGGTGCAGCTCGTTGGCCAGCACGGTCGACGCCGCCGTCGCCACGAGGTGCGACGTCAGGTAGCCCCAGCCGTGCCCGGCGACGAAGAGCAGCGCGTAGACGACGGTGCTCGCCCCGCCGACCAGCACGAACCGCAGGAACTGGGCCGGGATCGCATCCCCGCGCAGGTAGGTGGCCACCCGGCCGGCGGCCGCGTGCCCCCCGGGCGCCGTCGCATCCGGCAGGTCGCCGACGGGGTCGGCGGCCTGACCGCGGCGGAGCGGGGACACGCAGGTCACGGGGGTCCTTCGGCAGGTGGGCAGGGCGGTGGATCAAGGATTCACCCGGGGGGAACCCCTGTCACGCCAATACATGCCTGGTGCGGCTGGCAACCACCCGTGTCCTTGCTCACGGTCACCTGTGGGTTCCGCCGCGGAGTCGTCGTCCTCCCGTGCGTCGGGCCGGGGCCGCGGGGGTAGGGGCGGCCCATGAGTCTCATGGGCTTCCTGGACCGCATCGGCGACGTGACGGCGTTCGACAAGGCCATCGAGCCGGCCCGGCGCGCCGTCCAGGGCATGCCGAGCGCGGTCAAGGACGTCCTGCACGGCACCTGGCTGGGGCACCCGCTGCACCCGGTGCTGGTGCAGGTCCCGGTGGGGAGCTGGGTCTCCGCCGGCCTGCTGGACGCCGTGCCGCCGCTGCGGCCCGCGGCCACCGCGCTGATCGGGACCGGCATCGCCGCCGCCGTGCCGGCCGCCATGTCCGGCGCGGCGGACTGGTCGGAGCAGGGGGCGGGGGTCCGCCGGCTCGGCGCGCTCCACGCGGTGATGAACGCCGCGGCGCTGGGGCTCTACGGGGGATCGCTGGTGGCCCGCGCCCGTGGCCGGGGCGCGCTGGGCCGGGCGCTGGCCTACGCGGGGCTGGGCCTGGCCGGCAGCTCGGCGGCGATCGGCGGGCACATGTCCTACGCGCAGTCCTCCGGGGCCTCGCACGCGGCGACCGCCGTCCGCGCGCTGACCACCGACTGGATCGACCTCGGCCCGCTCGACGACCTGCCCGACGGCCGGCCGACGATGCGGGCGGGCAAGGGCGGCAGCATGTCCGTCCCGCTGGCGGTCGTCCGCCGCGGCGCCCGGGTGGACGTCTTCGTCGGCGCCTGCTCGCACCTGTCGGGCCCGCTGGACGAGGGCACCCTGGAGACGGTGCGCGGCAGCGAGTGCCTGGTGTGCCCGTGGCACGGTTCGGCGTTCGACCTCGACAACGGTGAGCCGCGCCGCGGGCCGGCGGCCAACCCGCAGGAGAAGCTCGAGGTCCGCATGGACGCCGGCCGGGTGAAGGCCCGGGTGCCGAGCCGCCACCGCTGAGGCGGGTGCCGCCCTACGCTGCGGCGGCATGGGGCGGTGGGCCGCGGCGCTGGTGGGCGCGCTGCTCCTCGCTGCCTGCGGTGCCGAGCCGGGTGCGCCGCGGTCGGAGGCGGTGGCCACGGCGTCGACCGTCGCGCCTCGGGTGCCCGGCGTCGCCGCCGAGGCCGTCCGCCTGCGCACCGACGCGGCGGTCGGCGGGCGCGTCCAGGTGCGGGTCTCCCACACCGGGGGCGAGCCGTACACGGTGACCGGGGTGGCGCTGGACGCCCCCGGCTTCGTGCCGCTCCCGCCGACGGAGGTCGACGCGGCGTTCGTGCCCGGGCGGGTCACCGACCTGCCCACGCCCTACGGCGAGGCGGTGTGCTCCGGCGGCGGCGGCGGCGCGCCGGCGGCGCGGTTGACCCTGCTCCGCCCGGACGGCTCGGTGGAAGAGGTGCGGGTGCCGCTGGAGGGCGACACGCTCGCCCGGGTGCACGAGGAGGAGTGCGCGGCCCGTGCGGTGGCCGAGGCGGTCGAGCTCCGCGTGGACCGGTTGCAGGCGGGTCCGGAACGGCTCACCGGCCGCCTGCTCATGACCCGGCTCGGCACGGAGGACGAGGTCGTCGTCGGCCGGGTCGGGGGCAACGTCCAGTTCGACGTCACGGCGGAGCTGCCCCTGGAACTCCCCCGGGGTGGTGCGGCGGCAGCGGGCGGCGTGGTCTTCACGCTCGCCACCTGCGACGCCCACGTGCTGGCCGAGGTGAAGCAGCCGCACCTGTTCCCGGTGGCGGTCCGGATCGGCGGGCGGCCGGAGGTGGTGGTCGACCTGCCGGTCGACGACGGCCTGCGGACGGCGCTCACCGGGCTGGTGCGGGAGGTGTGCCGGCGCTGAGGCCCGGGAAGAAGCCGGCCCGGCCGCCCCGGGGGGAACGGGTCAGCCGGGCCGGGGTCGTACCCGCCCCGGCGCCGGGGCGCGGGAGCGGACGATGCGGCGGACGGGGCACGGTGACGCGCTCCCGACCGGAACGGTGATGACGGTACGTAGTCGCCCGGCCAGCCCGCGATCCCCTGAATGGGTGGTCGAGCGCGTACGGGGGTGACGCGCTGCACAGGAGGTGTGGACCACGGGGGTCCATGGGCACCGGGACGCGGTGTTCTTCCTCTTCTCCAGCCGGCTCGGCTGCCTCGGTTCGCTGCTCCTGTCGGCGCTGCTGACCCTCGTGCTGCTCCTGGTGCTCGACGTGCTGTGACGACGACGCCCGGAGAACCGGTCCTCGGAGGGAGCGGTTCCCCGGGCGCGGGGTCGCGCGGTGGATCAGCCGTTGAGCTCGAGCGTCTGCCTGGTCTCGGCGCGCACCTCGGCCAGCAGTGCGGGCTCGTCGTTCAGCGGGCGGCCGTAGGAGGGGATCGCCTCCCGCAGGCGCGGCCGCCAGGCGTCGAGGCGATGCGGGAAGCAGCGCTCGATCAGCGTCAGCATGGCCGAGACGGCGGTCGAGGCACCGGGGGAGGCGCCGAGCAGGCCGGCGATGCTGCCGTCCCCGCCGACGATGAGCTCGGTGCCGAACTGCAGCACGCCCTTGCCCGACTTCGGGTCCTGCTTGATGACCTGCACCCGCTGGCCGGCGGTGACCATGTCCCAGTCGTCCTGCTCGGCGGTGGGCACGAAGGCCTGCAGCGTGCGGTGCCGGGCCGAGCGGGTCTGCAGCAGCTCGCCGATCAGGTACTTGGTGAGCGCCATCTCGGTGCGGGCCACGCCGAGCATGGAGCCCAGGTTGTTCGGCTTGACGCTCTTGGGCAGGTCGAACATCGACCCGGCCTTGAGGAACTTGGGCGAGAAACCGGCGTAGGGGCCGAACAGCAGCGAGTACTCGCCGTCGATCAGCCGCAGGTCCAGGTGCGGCACGGACATCGGCGGGGCACCGACGGCGGCCTGGCCGTAGACCTTGGCCTGGTGGCGGCTGACCAGCTCGGGTGACCGGCTGCGCAGGAACATGCCGCTGACGGGGAAGCCACCGAAGCCGCGGATCTCGGGGATGCCCGCCTGCTGCAGCAGGGGCAGCGCGCCACCGCCGGCGCCGACGAAGACGAACCGGGTGCGCATCGTGACCCGGTCGCCGGAGCGGGTGTCGCGGACGGTGACCTTCCAGCGGCCGTCGCTCTCCCGCTCGAGGGCGTCCACCCGCTGGTTGACGTGCACGTTCACGCCGCGGGTGGCGGCGTCGTCGAGCATGAGGCGGGTGAGTGCGCCGAAGTTGACGTCGGTGCCCGCGGCCGAGCGGGTGGCGGCGACGACCTGCTCCGGGTCGCGGCCCTCCATCATCAGCGGCAGCCACCCGGCCAGCTCGGCATGGCTCTCCGAGTACTCCATCTCCGCGAAGAGGGGCTGGGCGCTCAGGGCGGCGTACCGGTTGCGCATGTAGCTGCGCCCCTGCTCGCCGCTGACGAAGCTCAGATGGGGGACGGGGGAGATGAAGTCCTTGGGCGAGCCCGTCATGCCGGCGCGGACCAGGTGCGACCAGAACTGGCGCGAGACCTGGAACTGCTCGTTGATCGTGATGGCCTTGCTCGGGTCGACCTGCCCGTCGGGTCCGGCGGGGGTGTAGTTCAGCTCGCAGAGGGCGGCGTGCCCGGTGCCGGCGTTGTTCCACGGGCCCGAGCTCTCACCGGCGACGGCGCTGCCCGACTCGAAGACGGCCACGCTCCACTCGGGGGCGACCAGGTGCAGCAGCTGCGCCAGGGTGGCGCTCATGATGCCGCCGCCGACGAGTACGACGTCAGGGTTCGCGCTGTCGGGAACGCTGCGCTCGGAAGTCACGTCTGCCTCTCTGGCTGTGTGCTCGGCCCGGCGCCGCAGCGCCTCCTCTTCGATCGTCGGCCGGATTCGGCCGCTGCATGCGATCGCGGGCGTATGAGGTGTGTCACGGCGCCTCGTGGGCGCAGCCCGTCAAGGTTAGTTCCGGACCTGCCGGGGCCGCTGCGCGGGCCGATCCAGCGGTCGCCGGAGCGGCTCCTGCCCGGACCTCTCCGGGCTTTCCTCGTCCCGGCACCGGAGGCCGGCGGGCGACCGGCGGTAGCCTTAGGCCGGGCGCCGCCGGACCGCCGGCCGCGCGCCCGGGCCTCTAGCTCAACTGGCAGAGCAGCGGACTTTTAATCCGCGGGTTGTGGGTTCGATCCCCACGGGGCCCACCGCGTCGACCTGGGCGTTTTCCCTTCGTCGGAGTCTCGGCTGCTGGCCGCGCCCACACGGCGCCCACACGCGCGTCCGTGGCTGCCCGCGCGGCGGCGTCCATCCGGTCGGCCAAAGCGGCTAGGTCGTCGTCGAACAGGCCCGAGTACACGTCCAGCGTCATGGCCGCCGAGGCGTGCCCGAGCATCCGCTGGACGCTCTTGACGGTCGCGCCGCTGGCGACGGCGAGAGAGGCGGCGGTGTGCCGGAGGTCGTGTGGGGTGACGTCGCTCAGCCCGGCCGTCCGGACCGCCGGATCGAAGACGGCCCGACGCCAGTTCCGCAGCCGCAGCACCGTGCCGCTGGCCGTGGTCCTCAGCAGGTCGTCGCCCTGCTTGCCCTCGCAGTGGCGGGCCAGCGACTCGGCGAGGGTCGCGGGCAGGGGCACGGTCCGCTGCTGATGGGTCTTCGGTGTGCCGAACTCCAGCCGCCCGCCGACTTCGGTGACCGCCTCGGCGATGGTGAGCCGGCGCCGGAGGAAGTCGACCCGTCGGACCCGCAGGGCGGCCATCTCGCCGAAGCGCAGTCCGGTGTAGGCGAGCAGCCGTATGACGTCCCCGTCCTCACCCGCCGCGTCGGCGAGCCGCTCGACCTCGTCATGGTTGAGGAACCTCGGCTCCTGCCGCGTCACTCGGGGCAGGGGTACGCGCTCGGCCGGGTTGCGGGGGATGCGCCCGTCGCGGACGGCGAGGCCCAGGAGGAGTGAGAAGACGCGGTGGGCCTGGCGGACCGTGCCCGGGGCGGATCCCTGCGTCAGCAGCTCAGCCACCCAGACGGCGACGTCGGCGTGGGTGACGTCGGCGAGCCGGTACCGACTCCACGACGGCAGGACGTGGGTCCGCAGCAGGTTCTCGTACCGGTAGAGGGTGCTCGGCTTGACCCCGGTCTGCGAGGACAGCCATCGATCGGACCACTCCTCGACGGTGATCCGGCCTCGGACTGGCGCCGTCCACGTTTGCGTGACCATGGCTGACGTAGCCTCATCCAGCCAGCGCTGCGCATCTACCTTCCGCGCAAAGCGCCTCTCGTGCTGACGGCCGCCTGGGTCGCGATACCGGGCGCGATAGCGGGTTGAGCCGTCGCTGAGCGTGATGCGGGTGATCGAGCCGTCCATGAGGACCTCCGTAGCGAGGTATGCGTCTCTCAGCGTGCCGGACGCCTCTGACAACGGGCCGCCCTCGTCATCCCGGACATGATTATGCCGCTCTCCCCTGAGCAGCATAGTTCGCGCAAACTCCCGTTCTGAGCTGCATGTATAGGCGTGAAGTGTCGTTGGTCGAGGACGGCGCGTTCTGGGTGTCTTGCGGACTTTCTGCGGACTATGTGCGGACCGAGATTGTGAGACAGTCCGCCCGTCAGCCCCGCGCCTGGTCTCGGGGGCGTGACCGCTGTGGCGCCGGGGCGGCGGCCTGGTCCACTACCGCGCAGGTCAGTCAGGAGCCCGGTGTGGGATGACTTGGGTCAGGCCTGCCTGGGCGGGACGGCGCGGAGCTGGCGTGGGTCGGCCGGCAGCGTGTTCCAGGTCTCCTCGGTGCGCACCACCGGCATCTCCCGCAGGGTGATCCGTTCCCGGAAGAGCGCGAGCGTCTCGCCCAGGCCGGTGGCCGAGGGGGCGAGGACGGCATGCAGCTCGAGCTGGTGGGCGGCGGCGGCGACGCGCTGGCAGGCGGCGTAGTCGTCGACCTCGGACCTCAGGTCGGCAGCGGAGAGTCCCACGGCGGCGACGTTGTGGGGGTTGGTGAGGTCGAGCACCGCGTCGACATCCACGGTGACGGTATAGAAGCGGCGCGGCTGCACAAGCTCGACGGGGATCCCGTAGGCCTCGACCAGGTGCCTGTAGGCCTCGGCGGTGACTGACGTCGGTGGACGGCCGAGGTAGATGACGGGAAACGTCTCTCCCCAGCGTCCCTGGTCGCCGCCGGCGAAGGCGTCGCGGTTGACCGCCGCGTGTCGGTAGAAGGTGCCGTGCACGCTGATCGGTGGCACGGCCGCGACGCGTTCGGCGATGGAGCGCTGCACGCCTTACCGAACCTTCGACCCGCCGGCGAGGCGCTGCACCAGTCGCAGCACGGTCTCGAAGTCGCCTGCCTTCAGTACGTCGATCGGGCGGCGGTCGCCTAGGGCGCGTTGTCGGGCGTGCAGCCAGATGTCGATGCCTTCGGGCTTGTAGACGTCGGAGAGCTCTGCGATGACGTACTGCAGCTCCAGCAGCCGGTCGCGCTTGGTGCCCTCGGGCCGCGCGGCGCCGGCGGCCCATTTCTGCACTGCGCGCTCTCCGGCGCCGACGATCTCCCCGATCTCGGCGAGGGTGAGCGCGCGGCGCGTGTCGGCCACGACATGGCGGTAGACGGGGGAGTCTCCGGCCGGGTCGTGCGACGCAGGCTGGGACGCCGCCGCCGCGGCGGTGCGGGTCGGGCTCATCTGACTGGTCTCCTTCTGAGGCAGCGCCGATCGGTCCGTTCGGCCTGCGAGGTAGACGCTATACATCCTCACCGTTCGCCGCTAGGTACATTGTCAAGTTCGTGCTAACGTTCACCCCGCAAGCGTCACAGTTCGGTAACTCTGTGGTAGGAGACTCACCGATGGATCTGTTGATCAGGGCCGGTCGCGGTGACCACCTGCTCGTCAAGGATCTGTGCGCCCCGGCCGCCAGCGGACTGTGGCCCCTGCGGGAGCTGCCGCTCACCGGGGTGGTTGCCGATGCGCAGGTGGCGATGGAGCGGCCGGGCCTCCGGGAGACTGCGGATGCAGCCGGGGTGCCGTTCTTGGTCGACCCGCTCACCCCGCTGCTGGCCGATCAGCAGTCGCCGAGCAATGGCTGGGCGCGACTGCCGTACGCCACCGCAGACAAGCTGACCCCGGCAGACCTCGGCCACCACGAACTGCAGGACGAACTGGTCGACCAGGTAATCGGCTTCCAGCGCGAGCAGGGCGCTACGGTGCTCATTCCGCCCTACGTCTACGTCGACCGGCGAAACAGCGCCTGGCTGGAGGTCAACCGCAGCCTGTTGATCCGGACCGCCCGCTATCTGGAGCGCGAAGACATCGACCTGCCCGTCGCGCCGGTCTTCGCCGCGTCCCTGCACCAGTTCGGCCCCCAGTCCACCTGGCCGGCCGGGCTGGACCCGTTCCTCGCTACCGCTGATGAGATGAACACCCGCTACGTGGCGCTGTCGATGTCCTGGTCCAAGCAGCGGACCGCCAGCTACGACGCCATCGCCACGCTGATGACCGCCACCCAGCACGCCGCCGCCGGACGGCGGGTGCTGTCCTGGCGCCAAGGCCTCTACGGTGCAGCCCTTACCGGCGTGGGAGCCGCCGGCTACGAGACCGGTCCCGGGCACGGCGAGGCCGGCCACTTTCCCCAGTTGCTGGCCCGCAGGCGTCCCAGCGACAAGCCCCGCACGGGCGGCGGCGAGGCCAACGTGTACTTCACCGCCTTCGGCCGCAGCCTCGACCGCAGCCATGGCCAGAAGCTGCTCGAGAACCGGCTGCTACGGGCCACGCTGGTCTGCCCGGAGAGCTCCTGCTGCCCGGACGGCGCCAGCAGCATGATAAACAGCTGGCGCGAGCACGCCGTGCGCGCACGCCACCGCGAACTGTCCGAGATCGACCGCATGCCCGCCTCGCCCAGCTGGCGACTCAACAAGATCTCCCGGGATGCCGAGCAAGCCGCACTGTCCACCCGAGCGGGGAACGACGTCCTCGCCGAGGCGGGAATCGGCTGGCGGCTGCCCACCGACACCTACCGGCATCTCTCGGACGTGGCCGCCGACATCCGCGCCAACCTCGGCCGGCGAGTGGCGTGACCAGGACGGGCGGTCACCGTCGACTCCGGCGCCGGGCAGGGTGAGCGCGTACTCGTAGCGGCCGTCCGGGGCGAGCAGCCGGCCGCACCGTGGTGGCCGGGACTGGGTGGGCGCCAGGGCGCTTAGCAGGCGCTGGACAGCGGCGAGGGCGACCCGGTTGGCCAGTGGCGCCGGCAATCGCAGCGGCTCGGTCTCGGTGCCCGGATCCTGCTGGTCGTCGTCCTCCCACGTGCCCAGGCGCAGCAGGATCTCTTCCAGGGCGCGCAGCGGGGCCAGCGGCTCGCCGTCGAGGTCGACGACGAGCGGGATGCGCCGCCCTTGACGGGATTTGCTCGTTCGGTCCGGGCTGGCCGGTCGGCTGCTCAGCCACGGGGGGACCACCGCTCGGCCGCCGACCGGCCGGTCAGGCCGGTGACCCGGCCGATGTCGGCCCACGAGGCCCCGGCCGCGACGGCGGCGCGCACCGCCTCGTCCAGCGCGCGGGCGGCGGCGGCCTGCCCGGCGGCGGCCGCCTCGACGTCCTCGAGGGCTTGCCATCCGGCGATGTGCCGGCGCCACTCGGCGATGACCTGCGTCTCGTCGGCGGCCTCCAGGTCGGCCCACGGACCGGCAACGACCAGCTGCCGCGCCGCCGGGTCGGCCAGCTCCCATGCGGTCACGCGGGCCCAGGGGATGCCGCGCCAGCCACAGGTGCAGCCGGCGACCCAGCCGACCACCTCCGCGTCCGGACGCCACTGGTCGGCCTCCTCGATCACCTCGCAGTGCACCGGGTCGCCGGCGTCGGCGGGCATGATCCCGTCATCGCCGATGACCGTGCCGTCGGACCAGACGCCCTCGGCGGTGGCACCGTTGCGGTAGGTCAGCCGGAC
Source organism: Blastococcus sp. MG754426 (assembly GCF_021699055.1). Classification (GTDB taxonomy): domain Bacteria; phylum Actinomycetota; class Actinomycetes; order Mycobacteriales; family Geodermatophilaceae; genus Blastococcus. The sequence goes on from NZ_SSXC01000083.1 coordinate 14,271, forward strand.
CCGGTCGCCGTCGCAGGGCCCGTCGTCGGGCCGGCGGGCGATCAGCACCCCGCGGGCGCTGGTGGTGCCGGCGCCTTGCGCGCCGTCGGCGAACAGCGGCACCACCCAGCCCTCGTGCTCCTGGCCGCCCACGACCGGGCCCATCCATCCCATCGCTGCTCCTCTCGGTGATGCGAGCGTCGCCGTTCCGGCGCCGCCGGAGCCTGTCCCGGCCGGCTTCTGTGCACGGCCGTCGTCGTCCACAGACAGGGCTGGCCACACGGCCGCACCGTCTGCCGGGAGTCCGACGCGGCTTCGCGCCCCGCCCAGCCGCCCTCCGCCGGGCGCGGGGCTATCGGCGGGGGGACTGGTCAGCTTGTGCGTCGATCCAGGCGCGCAGGTCGACGCGGCGGTAGAGGACGCGCCGGCCGAGCCGGAAGCTGTTCGGGCCGGTGCCGAGGTGTCGCCAGTACCGGAGAGTGGCCACCGGCGCGCGCAGCACGTCGGCGGCCTCGGTGATGGTCAGCAGCTCCGGCTCGTGGCCGGCGGTGGGGTCGGGCATGGCTGGCTCCCCGGAAGTCGTCGGTGGCGGTGCCTTCACCACAGAAGGCGCCATTTCGGGCCCGCTGGTGACACCTCACAGCCAGCCTTTTCTGACGGGCTCCGGTTCTTCCCCTGTACGGCCACCGGTGGGGGGCACCTGCTAGCGACGGAGACCGGCCGGTGGACAGCCTCCCGGTACTACGGCCGGGTTCGGCCCCGTCTCGATCAGGGGGTCTCCCCGGACCGCCTCCTGTTCGTCTCCGGTTGATCCCCGGTTGTCGCTCCGCGGCCCTGTCCCTGACCGGCCTGCGCCGCCCGCGCTTGGGAACCACGTTCTGCGGATGGCCTTCCTCCGGTTCTCCTCCTGTTGTCCTGCAGCCAGCCGGTGCAGGCCCGGGCATCGGGACGCTCCCGCGCAACCGGTCCCTGTGGACGATGGCTCCTGTCCACAACATCGGGACCGACACCATTGGGCGGGCGCTGGCCTGGCCACGCTCGACTCATGGCGCACGACACCGCACCCGGGGCCCGGCGGGACGGCAGTGCCCGTGGCCGGTCCCTCTGGTCTCTCCGCGACGTGTCGGGTGATGGGGCTCGCTGACCGGTGGGCGCGCCGTCGCCGTCGTCGCGCCGGGGCCGGTGGGGTGGGCCAGGAGCACACATCGGGCCACGCTGCGCGCGGCGCCGGCTGCGCCGTCGTCACCGTCCGCCTGCGGCGGGCTGTCCTTGCTGGTCCCCCGACCCGTCCGGCAGCTCAGCGTAAGGGCCTCCCGCGCCGTCTCCTCCCGACCGGACCAAGATCCTTCCGCCCTTCGGGCGCTGCGCTGCGGAAGCAGTCTTGGTCCGGTCGTCCCCCGCCGTCGCTCCCGGCCCCTGAGCAGAGCTCTGTGCCGGACGGGCCGGGGGAATGGGTGGCAGGACACCTGTTCCGCAGTCCCTTCCGTACCGGCTTCGGCTCCAGTTCCGGGAGGGTCCAGATGACCAGCACCAACAGCACAACCAGTAGCAGCCGCACCGGCAAGGACGAGCGGGGTAGGCGCGCCCGCCTCAGCGAGCCGCAACGGGAAGCCGCCGACGCCGCGCGCGCAGCGAAGATCGCCGCCCTGCACGACCAGATCGGCGAGCAGGTCGAGCAGCTGACCGCCGATCCGCAGTGGCGGGCGATGCTCGATGCCGCCGCGAAGTTCCACACCTACAGCCTCAACAACCAGATGCTGATCGAGCTGCAGGCCGCGCGGCTGGGCATCAGCCCGACCCGGGTTGCCGGGTTCGGCACCTGGAAGGCGCTGGGCCGCAGCGTGGTCAAGGGGTCCACCGGGCTCGCGGTCCTGGCGCCGTGCACCTACACCCCCAAGAACACCGACCCCGGCCAGGCGGCACCCGCCGCCGCGACGGCGACGGGCACGGCGAGGGAGCCGGCCGGCGGGGACGCCGACCAGCGTGCCGGGGCGCGGGTGCTGCGCGGGTTCCGGGTCGCGCACGTCTTCGACATCTCCCAGACCGACGGCGACCCGCTGCCCGACATCGTCCCCGAGCTGCTCACCGGTGACGCCCCCGCCGCCCTGTGGGACGCGCTGGCCACCCAGGTCGCCGGCCACGGCTACACGCTCGTCCGCGAGGCCTGCGAGCAGGCCAACGGCCTCACCGACCCGGCCGCCCGCACCGTCCGCGTGCGCCCGGACGTCCCCGAGGCGCAGGCGGTCAAGACCCTCGCTCACGAACTGGCGCACATCGAGTGCGGGCACACCGCCGACGACTTCGACTACCGGGGGTGCCGCGGGCGGGCCGAGGCCGAAGCCGGGTCGATCGCCTACATCGTCACCGCCTGGGCCGGGCTGGACGCCGGCGCTCACACCGTCCCCTACGTCGCCGCCTGGTCAGCCGGGGACACCGACATCGTCCGCGCCGCCGCCGCGACGGTGACCGCCGCCGCCCGCCGCATCCTCGACCACCTCGACGGCGCCGAGAGCACCGAGAACGCCGCACGGGGGACGGGGACGCCGCCCCGCCAGCCGGACCGGCCGGGCCGACCGCCGGTGCCCGCGTCTCTTGCCACCACCTGAGCGGGGAGAGCGCGACATGGCCGCCACCAGCACCCCACCGAGAGCACCGCCACCCCACAGAAACATCGAAGGAGAACCCACGATGACCACGACAGTTGCCGCCCTGACCACCGGCCGGGAGAGTAAAGGTGGCCAAGTCGACAGGGCTGGCCCGGAAGCGGGTCGCCAAGGCAGCCGTGGTCCCCCGGCTGGACGGCGACCCGCCGCAGTCGCCGTTGCCGGGCCGCCCCTGGACCAGGCCGCCGCCGCCCTCGTCGCGGCAGCGGCGGAGGGGCCGGGCGGTTCCCCCCATGCCCTGACCCGCGCCAAGCAGGCGAGGCAGGAAGCGGAGAAGGCCGCCGCGCTCCTTGCTGAGCTGACCGCTGCCGTTGACCCGATGACTAGGTCGACGCCCTGCCGAAGGGCCCATGCGGCCGCCGCGGCGGGGAGCCACGTTCGCCGCAGGGCCTCGGTAGCCTGCGTGGCGGGTCAGCGGGGAACATGCTCCCCGACGCCCTCGGACGGCGACGGCGCAGGCTGGCCGCTCGCCGCTAGCCCGGTGACCGGGTCGAGCAGAACCAACCCTCGGGTGCCCGTCCGGCCCGCGGCGCGGGGGCCGCAGACGACGACCTCGGCGCCGGCCCGTCGCGCGGCTCGCAGTGCCGCGGTGAGGGCCGGCGTCCGGGCACGGACTGGGCGGTAGGTGACCACGTGCGCGGGCGCCGGCCGCCCGCCGAGGGCGGGGGTGATCCGGCCGAGCACCGCTGCCGCATCGCGCTCGCGGCGCCGGCGTGCGACCTCGTGCAGCGCTGGGTCCAGAGACAGCCCGGTACCAGGCAGAGGGACGAGGAGCAGAAGGGGCCGGTCCCAGTCGCGCGCCAGGCGGACGGCGTGTCGAACGGCGCGTACCGCCTCCAGATCGTCGGTGACGACCGCGGCCACCGGCCCCGGGATGGCCCGTGTCACCTCCGCCGCCTGGCGTCCGGCTCGCGCTCGGTGTCCCCAGGCGCCTGCCGCTGCGACGCACGACCCCAGACCGGCTGGAGCGCGGCGATCTCCTCGTCGGTCGCGACGCGGAACGGGGGCGTGACCGGTGCCTGGAACGC
>NZ_SSXC01000084.1 GCF_021699055.1 Blastococcus sp. MG754426
TCGCCCGCGTCCGCCGCCGTCGCCGCCCCTCCGGCGAACCGCCGCCGCTGCCCCGCCAGCTCCGGGCGTCGGGCAGGTGGTGGCTGGGGCTCAGCGCGCTGGTCCTGCTGGCCTGCCTCGCCGTGGTGGTCACCGGGACCATCCGGTACGTCGACGTCGCCGACACCCGGGTCCTCCAGGCGATCGCGAGCACCCGGACGCCCGCGCTGACCGCGGTCGCCGAGGTCGCGGGCGTGCTGGCCGGCGCGAAGGCGCTGCACGCCATCTGGCTGGCGGACCTGGTCCTGCTCGCCGCCTTCCGCCGCTGGCGGCACCTGCTGGTGTGGCTGGGCGTGGGCCTGCTCGTGGTCAACGTCGGCACCGCGATGACGGTGACCCTCCAGCGGCCCCGGCCGTTCGAGGTGGCGGTGCTCGGCGACTGGTCCGGGTTCGCGATGCCGTCGCTCCCGGTGACGGTGCTGGCCGCGCTGCTGGTCAGCACCCTCTACTCCCTCGTCCCGCCCGGCCGGAAGCGGACGATCGGCAAGTGGGTGGTCTGCGGGCTGCTGGTCGTCACCGCCGCCTCCCGGCTCTACCTGGCCCAGGACCACCCCACCGGCGTCCTGGCCGGCGTGGTCCTCGGCGTGGCGACACCCCTGGCCGCCTTCCGGCTGCTGACGCCCAACGCCGTGCACCCGGTGCGCTACACCCGGGCCCGGCCGGCCCACCTGGACGTCTCCGGCGAGCGGGGAGCGGCCATCGTCCGGGCGCTGCAGGACCAGTTGGGGCTGGTGGCCACCGACGTCTCCCCGTTCGGCCTGGCCGGTTCGGGTGGCTCCACGCCGCTGCGGATCACCGTCAAGGCCCACGACCCGCAGGGGGAGGAGGAGAGCCACGTCTTCGGCAAGCTCTACGCGGCCACCCACGTGCGCTCCGACCGCTGGTACAAGCTCGGCCGCACGCTGCTGTACGGCCGGCTGGAGGACGAGCAGCCCTTCCACAGCGTCCGGCGGCTCGTCCAGTACGAGGACTACGTGCTGCGGGTGCTGTGCGACGGCGGGCTGCCGGTCCCGCAGCCGCTGGGCATCGTGGAGATCACGCCGGAGCGGGAGTACCTGCTGGTCACGGAGTTCATCTCCGGCGCACGCGAGGCGGGCGAGGCCGAGGTCGACGACGCGGTCATCGACCAGGGGCTGGCGATCGTGCGCCGGCTGTGGGAGATCGGCATGGCCCACCGGGACATCAAGCCGGCCAACCTGCTGGTCCGCGACGGCACGCTGCACCTGATCGACTCCGCGTTCGCCGAGGTGCGCCCGAGCCCGTGGCGGCAGGCGGTGGACCTGGCCAACATGATGCTGGTCCTGGCGCTGCGCACCGACGCCGAGCGGGTGTACCGGCGGGCGCGGCTGCAGTTCTCCGACGAGGAGATCGCCGAGGCGTTCGCCGCCACCCGCGGGCTGACCATGCCCTCGCAGCTGCGGCGCATGATCCGCCAGCAGGGGCGGGACCTGCAGGAGGAGTTCCTCGCCCTGCTTCCGTTCCGGCTGCCGCCGGTGCGCATCCAGCGCTGGACCTGGCGGCGGGCCGGGCTGACCGTCGTCACCCTCGCCGCCGCCGGGATCGCCGCCTACGTGTCGGCGGGTCTCCTCGGGTCCCCGCTGTGACCGGGCGGGCGCGCCGGGCCGCGCCGCTGCTGCTCGCGGCCGGCCTGCTCGCCGGCTGCGGGCAGCCGGTGGTGCTGGGCGAGGAGACGCTGGCGTGCGAGGAGGGCGACGCCGGGCTCCCCGCCAACGGCGTCGTCCTCATGGCGCAGTCGGTGCCCGGCGCGACGTGGGTGCCCTGCCTGGAGGCGATGCCCCTCGGGTGGGGCCTGGCCGGGCTGGAGGCGACCGAGTCCTCCGCGCGCTTCTGGCTGGACTCCGACCGCGACGGGCTGCGAGCGCTCGAGGTGGCGCTGACCGCGTCGTGCGACACGACCGGCGCCACGGAGATCCCGAGCGAGCGGGAGGGGATGCGCCGTTGGGAGCGGGTCGACCAGGTCAGCCCGCGGTACGTCGGCACCCGCTACTACGTCTTCCCCGGCGGGTGCCTGCGCGTGCTGTTCCGGTTGTCGGGCGAGAACCGGTCCGAGCCGCTGGCCGTGGCGACGCAGGGCATCGGGGCGGTGACCCGCGACCAGGTGCGGGCGGCCGTCCTCGACCAGACCGACGGCGAGCTGGAGCTCGACCCCCCGGCGGGTGACCGGTGAGCGCCGCCGCGGCCCCGGTGGGCGGCCGGGCCCGCCGTCCGCGGTGGGCCCGGGCCCTCGGGCCGCTGCTGTCGGCCGGGCTCGTCGTCGCCGTCTTCACCTGGTTCCTGCCCCAGTTCACCAGCCTCTCGGGGGTGTGGGCGGCGATCACGGGCATGACGTGGGTCGAGGTCGCCACCCTGCTGCTCGCGGCCGGCTGGAACGTGGTGACCTACCAGTTCGTCGTCGTCGCCACGACCCCCGGCCTGACCCTGCGGCAGGCCACGGTGGCCACCGAGGCCGCGACCGCCGTCTCCAACACCGTCGTCGGCGGGGCGGCGGTCGCCGTCGGCCTCACCTACGCGATGAACTCCTCGTGGGGGTTCTCCCGCTCCCGCACCTCCGTGGCGCTGCTGGTCGCCGGGCTGTGGAACAACTTCGCCAAGCTCGGCCTCCCGGTTCTGGCCCTGGCCCTCCTGGCGTTCTCGGCCCCACCCTCGGCCGCGCGGGTGGTCGGCGGGCTCCTGGGGCTCGGCGCCCTCGCGGCGACCGTCGCCCTCCTCGGGGTCGTGCTCCGCAGCGCCGGCGGGGCGGCCCGGCTCGGCCGCGCCGCCGCACGGGTGGCGACGGCGCTCCGCCGGCCGTTCGGCCGCGGCCCGGTGGAGGGCTGGGACCGGGCGACGACGAAGTTCCGTGACCGCACCGTGCTGCTGCTGCGGGCGCGCTGGCACTGGATCACCCTCGCCACGCTGGTCAGCCACCTGTCGCTGTTCCTGCTGCTGCTGCTGGCGCTGCGCTTCACCGGCGTGGGCGCCGACCAGGTCGGCGTGGCCGAGGCGCTCGTCGTCTTCTCCTTCGCGCGCCTGCTCACCGCCGTCCCGCTCACCCCCGGCGGGCTGGGCGTGGTGGAGGTGGCGCTGATCGCCGGCCTCGCCGCCGCCGGGGGACCGCGGGCGCAGGTGGCGGCCGCGGTGCTGCTGTTCCGGGCGCTGAGCTACGTCCTCCCCATCCCGCTGGGGCTGGGCTGCTACCTGTTCTGGCGGCACAACCGCTCGTGGCGGCGGGCGCCGAACGCCGCACCCCGCACGGCACTGGTCCCGGAGGCGGCGTGACGTCCGGCGCGCCCCTGCCGCAGCCTGCGTCCTGTGGTTGAGTGTTTCAGGTCACACCAGCGTCTCGGGGGATGGCGCCGCCCACCCCGGGGCCGCGCGTCGAGAGGAGACCGCGATGGCCCAGCCCGCGACCGACCCGGGGCGCGACGCGCCGAAGCCGCGCGCCGTCCCCGACGGCCCCCCGGCCGACGGGAGCGCCGAGCCGGCCACCGAGGCCGCCACCGGCCTGGACATGGTGCTCGTGGACGCCGCCGCCGGGCCGCTGCGCCGGCTGATCCCGCCGGCCGGGACGGTGCTGCGGTTCGGCGCCGCCCTGGCCCGCCGGCCCGACACGCTCGCCCGCCGCGGCGGTGAGCTGGCCCGGGAGCTCGGCAAGGTCGTCATCGGCCGCTCCGAGGTGGCGCCGGGCAAGAAGGACAAGCGGTTCGCCGACCCGGCCTGGAGCGGGAACCCGCTGCTCCGGCGCACCATGCAGGCCCACCTGGCGACGGCGCGGGTGGCCTGGGAGCTCATCGAGGACGCCCACCTGGACTGGCAGGACGACGAGCGGCTCCGCTTCACCGCGACCAACCTGGTCGACGCCCTGGCCCCCAGCAACGTGCCGGTGCTCAACCCGCTGGCGCTCAAGGCGGTCATCGACACCGGCGGGAAGAACGCCGTCGAGGGGGTGCGGCGCCTGGTCCACGACCTGGCGAGCCCGCCGCGGGTGCCCTCCATGGTCGAGCCCGACGCCTTCACCGTGGGTGAGGACCTCGCCGTCACCCCGGGCGCGGTGGTGTTCCGCACCGACGTCTTCGAGCTCATCCAGTACCGGCCGACGACGGAGACCGTCCGGTCGGTGCCCCTGGTGGTCGTACCGCCGACGATCAACAAGTACTACATCACCGACCTCGCCCCCGGCCGCAGCATCGTGGAGCACTACCTGGCCGGCGGCCAGCAGGTGTTCATGATCGTGTGGCGCAACCCCGACGAGCGGCACGCCGACTGGGGCCTGGACACCTACGGCCAGGCGGTCCTGGACGCGCTGGACGCCGTCGAGCGGATCACCGGCCAGGAGCAGGCGAGCGTGCAGGCCTTCTGCTCCGGCGGGATCATCACCGCGATGGTGCTGGCGCACCTGGCCGCCACCGGCCGCCAGGACCGCGTCCGCTCGGCCAGCTTCGCCGTCACCGTCCTCGACTGGGAGCGGGCCGGCACGATGTCCGCGCTCATGGACCCCGAGGCCGTGCGGGCCGCCATCGAGCGCTCGCGGAAGAAGGGGTACCTGGACGGCGCGCAGCTGGCCGAGGTCTTCGCCTGGCTGCGGCCGAACGACCTGATCTGGAACTACTGGGTCAACAACTACCTGCAGGGCAAGCCCCCGCCGAACTTCGACATCCTCTTCTGGAACGCCGACACCACGCGGATGAGCGCGGCGCTGCACCGCGACTTCATCGAGGTGGCGCTGGGCAACGCGCTGACCGAGCCGGGCCGGGCCACGATGCTCGGCACGCCGGTGGACCTCTCGGCGGTCACCGTCGACTCCTACGTCACCGCGGGCGTCGCCGACCACCTCTGCCCGTGGCAGGCCTGCTACCGCACCACCCAGCTGCTCGGCGGGGAGAGCCGGTTCGTGCTCTCGACCAGCGGCCACATCGCCTCGCTGGTCAACCCGCCGGGCAACCCGAGGTCGACGTTCCAGGTGGCGCCCTCCACCCCGCCGGACCCGCAGGAGTGGCTCGGCCGCGCGGAGACGGTGAAGGGCTCCTGGTGGCCGGACTACGTGGCCTGGCTCGGTGAGCGGTCGGGCGAGGAGGTCCCCGCGCCCCAGCAGCTGGGTGGCGACGGCCTCGAGCCGCTGGCCGATGCTCCGGGGACGTATGTCTTCGACAAGTAGCCGGGAGGTCGTCCGCAGCCTGACCATCGGCGGGCGGACGCTGCGCACCGCCGTGCGGCCGGGCACCGACGAGGCGGTGCCGCCGCTGCTGCTGATGAACGGCATCGGCGCCAGCCTGGAGGTGCTGCAGCCGTTCGTCGACGCGCTGGACCCGCGGCGCACCGTCATCCGCTTCGACGTCCCCGGCGTCGGCGGCTCGCCGCCGCCCGTCGTCCCCTACGTGCTGTCGACGCTGAGCCCGGTGGTCGCGGGGCTGCTGGACCGGCTGGGCCACAGCCGCCCGGTCGACGTCCTGGGCCTGTCCTGGGGTGGCGGGCTGGCCCAGCACTTCGCGGTGCAGCACCGGCGCCGCTGCCGGCGGTTGGTGCTGGCCGCGACCGCGACCGGCTCCCTCATGGTGCCGGCCAGCCCGCGGGTGCTGGCGCACATGCTCACCCCCCGGCGGCACCGCGACCCGGAGTACGCCCGCCGGGTCGCCGGGCGGATCTACGGCGGCTCGGTGCGCACCGACCCCGAGCGGGCCGCGGCGGCGCTGCACAGCCACACGCGGGTCGGCCCGCAGCGCGGCTACTACTACCAGCTGGCCTCGAGCACCGGCTGGAGCAGCCTGCCGTTCCTGCGGCTCATCCGGCAGCCCACCCTCGTCGTCGCCGGGGACGACGACCCGATCATCCCGGTGGTGAACGCACGGCTGATGGCCCGGCTGATCCCCCGGGCACAGCTGCACGTGTACCCCGGGGGGCACATCGCGCTGGTCACCGAGGCCGACGAGCTGGCCCCCGTGGTCGAGTCCTTCCTCGACCGCTGAGCCGCCCCGCTCAGCCGCGGGCGACCCCGCCGGCGACGTGCTCCTCGAAGCGGTCCATGACGTCGTCGATCAGCTGGGCGTGCGTGAAGTTCATGACGTCGTAGCTCGCCGCGCCGTCGACGTGGACGGCCAGCTGCGAGGACGCCGGGTCCGAGGACGGCCGGGCGCCACCGCCCCAGTGGGGAGCCCGGCCCGGCCGGACGCGGTAGCGGAACGGCGACCCGTCGCCGACCCCCGCGGTCAGCTCGACGCAGGGCGTCCCCGAGTCGTCGACCACCCACCGCGTGTCCGAGGTGACGTCCCGAGCACGCAGCTCGGCCGCCGCCTCCGCCAGCGCCGGCCGAGCCGTCTCGTGCAGGTACTGGTCGACCCGCTCGCGTCCCGTGGGACCCGGGGTGCGGCGGCGGCGCAGCCGGGCCCGGCGCCGGGCGGCCGGCCGGCCGGACGGCGCGATGCGGTGCCGGTGCGCGGCGCGGTCGGCCTCGCTGCGCAGGGCACGGTAGAGCCCGACCATCACCAGCACCATCACGAAGCCGAACGGCAGGCCCATGATGACGGTCGCGTTCTGCAGCGCCGGCACGCCGCCGACCAGCAGCATCGCGGCCGTGAGGACGCCGGTGGCGACCGCCCAGACGACGCGCACGCCCGGGGCGGCGTCGTCCTGGGGGCGGCGGAGGCGCGAGGAGAGGTTGGCCATCACCAGGGCGCCGGAGTCGGCGGACGTCACGTAGAACAGCAGGCCGACGAAGGTCGCGATCGAGGCGATGAACGGGAAGGCCGGGTAGTCGGCCAGCAGCGTGTAGAAGCCGCGCTCCGGGAGGTTCACCGTGGTCTCGCCGAACGCCGCGTCGCCCTGCCGGATCCGGTCGATCGCGCTGTTCCCGAAGATCGACACCCACATGAGGATGTAGCTGAACGGCAGCAGCAGCGTCCCGGCCACGAACTGGCGGATGGTCCGCCCGCGCGAGATGCGGGCCAGGAAGAGCCCGACGAAGGACGCCCAGGCGATCCACCAGGCCCAGAAGAACAGCGTCCAGGCGCTCAGCCACTCGTCGGGCCGGTCGTAGGCGAAGGTCTCCGTCGTCAGGCCGGGGAAGCTGCTGACGAAGTCGCCGACGTTCTGGACCAGCCCGTTGAGCAGGAACGCGGTGTTGCCGGTGACCAGCACGAAACCGGCCAGGCCGAGCGCGAGGACGACGTTGAGCTGGGAGAGCCGCTTGATCCCGCGGTCGACGCCGCTGACCGCCGACACCGTCGCCACGCCCACGGCCAGGGCGATCAGCCCCAGCTGGGCGGCGCGGCCCTCGGGGATGCCGAACAGCACCGACAGCCCGTAGTTCAGCTGGACGACGCCGATGCCCAGCGAGGTGGCGACGCCGAAGATCGTGCCGAGGACCGCCGCGATGTCGACGGCGTCGCCCAGCGTGCCGTGCACCCGCTTGCCGAAGATCGGGTAGAGCACCGAGCGGATCGCCAGCGGCATGTTCATGCGGTAGGCGAAGTAGGCCAGGGCCATGCCCATCAGGGCGTACATGCCCCACCCGTTGATGCCGTAGTGGAACAGCGTCCAGACGGTCGCCTCGGCGGCGGCCTCCGGGGTCCCACCCTCCCCCACCGGCGGCGCCAGGAACTGGGTGACGGGCTCGGCGACGGCGAAGAACATCAGGTCGGTGCCGATGCCCGCGGCGAAGAGCATCGACGCCCAGGCGAACGTGCTGAACCGCGGTGTGGAGTGCTCGGGGCCGAGCTTCACCTTCCCGTACCGGGAGAAGGCGATGACCAGCACGAAGACGAGCACCGCGGTCGCGAAGGCGATGTAGAACCAGCCGAACCACTCGGAGGTCCAGCCGACGAGCGACCCGATGGTCTCGGCGGCCGAGGCCGGGCTCGCCGTCGCCCAGAGCGCGATGGCGAGGACACCGGCGACCGAACCGTAGAAGACCCGGCGCTTCAGCCCGTTCCCCGCCTCGGCGGGCCGGGCGTCCAGGTCGCTCACGCCCGCTCACCCCGCCCGGTGGGCGCGGGGCGGGAGGCCGTGGGGAGGGGTGAGCCGGTCACCGGCGGATGGTGGCACACCTCGCCGGTCCCGGCAGAGGTTGCGCCGGGCGCGACCGGTCAGCCGGCGGGTGCCGCCAGGGCATCGCGGCGCAGCAGCGCCCCGGCCTCGACCGCGGGGAGCGGCCGGGAGAGCAGGTAGCCCTGCGCCCGGTCGCAGGCCTCGGCCCGGAGCCGGGCCAGCTGCGCCTGCTCCTCGACCCCCTCCGCGACGACGGTCAGCCCGAACGTGTGCGCCGCGCGGATCATCAGGGCCACGAGCTCCAGGTGCGCCGGCTCGGCCGACGCCACGAAGCTGCGGTCGATCTTGAGGGTGTCGACGGGCATGCTGCGCAGCTGCCCGATCGAGGTGTAGCCGGTGCCGAAGTCGTCGATGGCGATGCCGACGCCCATCCCCCGCAGCTCGGTGAGGTGGTCGTAGGCGGCCGGGTCGTCCACGAGCACGGTCTCGGTGACCTCGAGGACCAGCAGCCGCGCCGGCAGGCCCGAGGCCTCGAGCGCCTCGGCCACGTCCGCGACGATCCGCCGGTCGGCGAGATGCCGGCCGGAGACGTTGACCGCGACGGTCGGCTCGGGCCGGCCCGGGGCCACCGGGGTGGCGGCCCGCCACTGGGCCAGCTGCCGGGTGGCCTCGCCGAGCACGAAGCGGTCGATGTCCCGGATGAGGCCGGAGCGCTCGGCGACCGGGACGAACCGGTCGGGCGGGACCGCGCCCACGCCCGGCCGGTCCCAGCGCACGAGCGCCTCGTACCCGGTCAGCCGGTCGGAGGCGACGTCCACGACCGGCTGGTAGACCAGGTGCATCTCGCCGCCGGCCAGGCCGTGGGCGATCGCGGCCTCGAGCTCGGCCTGCTCGGCGAGCTGCAGCCGCAGCGTCTCGTCGAAGATCTCCGCCCGGCCCCGGCCGTGGGCCTTGGCCCGGCAGGCGGCGGTGTCGGCCTCGGCGAACAGCACGTCGGCGTCGGTGCCGCCGTCGCGGCTGACCGCCACCCCGATGCTGGCGCCGATGGTGGCCGTCGCCGTCCCGACGGCGACCGGCCGGCTGACCGACGCGATCAGCCGCTCGGCCAGGTCCAGGAGGTCGTGCTCGGCGTGCACGGGCTCCACGAGGACGACGAACTCGTCGCCACCGAGGCGGCAGACGACGTCGCCCGGGCGGACGGCGGCGCGCAGCCGGGCCGCCACCGCGCGCAGCACCTCGTCGCCGGCGGCGTGGCCGTGGGCGTCGTTGACCGCCTTGAAGCCGTCGAGGTCGATGTAGAGCAGCCCGGTCATCTCCCCGGACCGCCGACCGCGGTGCAGGGCGGAGGTCACCAGCGTGACCGCCTGCGCGCGGTTGGGCAGCTCGGTCAGCGGGTCGTGGGTGGCCCGGTGCGCTAGGGCGAACTGCAGCTCCTCGCGCTGGCGGACGGAGGTGACGATCGCCCGCACCGAGGCGTGCACGACCTCGACGAGCGGGCCGGGCAGGGGCTCGTCGAGGAGCGCGTCGTCGAGGTCGCCGCGCGCCACGGCCTGCGCCTGGTCCTGGATGCGGCGCAGCCCCGCCACGGCCGAGCCGAGGGCGGCCGAGACCGTCCGGACCTCCCGCGGGCCGTCGGCCTCCACCTCGACCAGCGACCCCTGGCTGATCTCGGTCGCCTGCGCGGCCAGCAGCCGGAGCGCCCGGGTGACGCTGCGGCCGAGCAGGACGGCGCCCAGCACCGAGCCGGCGAGCAGGCCGGCACCCATCACGAGGACGGCCTGGAGCCGGTCCTCGGCGCGTGCGCGGTCGGCCTCGACGAGCGAGCGGGCCTCCTCGACCGCCGTCCCCACCAGCCCGGCGAGGAGGGTGCCGCGTTCCTGGCTCTGGAGCAGCGCGACGACGAGGTCGGGGAGCGCGAGGTTGCGGACCTCGCCGGCGAGACCTCGGGCGAACAGACCGTCCAGGTCGGCGACGACGTCGGAGGCGCGCACCTCCTGCCAGGCCTCGCGCAGGGGCTCCCCGGAGAGGGTGTCCATCCGGCGCTGGGCGTCCCGGTAGTCCATCCAGGCGGTCTCCCAGGCGGTCCGGGAGCCGATCAGCTGCTCCTGGTCGTCGACGAGGAGGGAGCCGAGGAACAGCGGCATCTGCCGGGCCGTCGCCTGCGCCAGCTGCGCCACGGTCCGGACGTCGCTGACGGCACGCATCGTGGCGACGGGGACGCCCTCGGAGGTCGCCGCGACGGCGGCGGCCGCCTGGGCGGCCATCAGGTCGTTGGAGACGGCGAGGAAGCGCAGGTGCAGCTCCTCGATGCCCAGCCGCCTCCCCTCGTAGGCCCGGCGCAGCTTCGTCACGTCCTCTGCCGCATGCGCGGCCGCCTCCGCAGCGACCGGGTTGCCGGTGAGGCGCTCCAGGGCCGCATCGGTGGAGGTCCGCGCCCGCGCCGCCTCGTCGAGGGCGGCCTGCTCCTGGGCGCGCAGGAAGAACGTGGGCAGCCCGAGGGCTGCTGCGGCGACCGGGTCGTCGACGATCGACAGGGTGAGGGCGGGGATCATCTCCTGCTCCACGCCGCTGCGTGCGGCGTCGAGCAGGGCGAGCGCGCGGACGGCGACCTCGGCGCGCTCGGCGCCGGCGACCTCGGCCGCCCGGGCCTGGGCCGCCGCCACGGTGAGGACGACGACGCCGACCAGCGGCAGCAGCACGAGCGCGGCCAGGTACCGCCACAGCGGTCCACCGCGCCGCTGCCGGCGGCCCTCGTCCGGGGTTCTGCGCACGCTGCTCCTATCGACCGTGGTGCGGAAGGCTTGAGACGGTCCCCACCCGTGCAGGTGAGACGCGTCACGGGTCGGGAATGCCAGGTGCTGCACAGCTCGGGCGCGGGAATTCGTCAGACCCACCGGGGAGGGTCGCGGTGCACCGCAAGCCCCGAGGAGAGCCAGTGATCGACCTGCCCGCCCGCTCCGCCCACGCCGTGCCCCTCCCGTCGGGCGGCCGGCGCCTCCCGGCCCGGCTGCGCCGGCGGCCCGTGCTGGTCGTGCCCCCGGCCCCGGAGGCCGCGCATCGCTGCTGAGCCGCCCCGGCGCCCGCCGTCAGCGGGCGGCTGCGGTGACCAGGTGGCAGCCGGGCGAGCCGAACTCGACGACGCCGAAGCCCATCTGGCCCAGCACCGTGGCCACGGCGGCGGTCATCGTCCGCTGCACGGCGGCCTCCAGCGCACCGCCGCGCGCCTGGTGCACGCTCATCCGGTCGTGCTGGCGCCACGTGACGAGGACGCCCGCGCCGTCCGGGTGCGGGGTCAGGCAGACGCCGCCCGCGGCGTGCCCGGCCGGCTCCCGGCCCTCGCAGTCGTGCAGCGGCAGCCCGGCCTCGAGCAGCGCGGAGGTGACGTCGACGGCGAGCGTGGTCAGCACGTCCTCGTCGTCCACCATGAACGGGTCCCAGTCCTCGGGGAGCCGGTCGAGCTGGTCACCGAGGTCGGCCAGCCACTCGCGCTCGGCCGGTGCCTGCCGGCGCGCCACGCCGCCGTCGGGGCGCCGGCCGCCGTGCACCACCCGCGTGGTCTCCTCCAGGCCCGCCGAGAGCCGCGCCCACCCGGCGTCGATCGCATCGGCGAAGGGACCGGCCACGACCTCGCCGTCGTGCTCCGCGACGAGCCACCAGCCGGTGGTCGAGGGGCCGGCGGGGCGGCGCGGCCCGGCGGGGTGGGTGGCGAGGCCGACGGCCGTCCGCTCCGCCGCGGCCCCCTGGGCGCGGACGGTCTCGGGAACCGTGACGTCGCCGGGGGCGTGGGCCGGCCCGGCCGCCTGCGGGGCGCCGACCGCCGCCCGCTGCTGCGCCTGCACGGCGTTGCGCTCGAACTCGTAGCGGGCGGTGGAACTCGCGCCCAGCACCACCACGACGGCGATCAGCGCGCCGCAGCCGAGCAGCGGCGCGAGGACCGTCAGCAGCTCACCAGGCACGCCAGGCCCCCTGCGGCCCCTCGCCCCAGGCCGACGCGCGGTGGGTCCACTCCTGCACCCGGGCGGTCCAGCCGGGATGGGGCGGACGGGGCGCCGGCGGGGCGGCGGCCGGCTCGTCCACCATCAGCTCGCTCAGCAGGGCCAGGCCTTCGTCGGCGCCCTCCGGGGCGTGGGCGGACGGCTTGCGGACCGGTGATGCGGTGGCGTGCACAGGGGGCTCCTCGCGGGTGGTTCTCCGCGGCTGGGAAGCACCGCGGACGTCCCGAAGGCTAGGGACGGCGAGGCCCCGCGACGGCCCCTCGGACCTGCTGCTGACCTGGCCCGTTTCCCATTCGTTGCGCACGGCCCCCGGGGCGTGCGGTGACCCCTCCTCCGCGCCGGCGACCTGTCGACAAAGCGCCGGCCCCCGAGCGTGGCGCGGGCGCGGACGGGGGTCGGTCACCCCGGTGGCGGTTCCGGCGCGCCGGCGTGTCGCGGGTCAGCCCACGGCGGCGAGGAGGGCCCGCACCCGGTCCAGCACCTGGGCCGCGGCCGCAGCGTCGTGGTCGGCGAGGCCCCGGTCGGTGAACAGGTGCCGCTCCCCCGGGTAGAGGAACAGCGCGGCGCCGTCGACGGCCGCGGCGAGCTCGCGTGCGACGTCGACGTCCCCCTGCTCATCGGCGTCCATGACGTGGAACTGCACCGGCACCCCGGCGGGCCACTCGCCGGCGAACTCCCCGAGCGGGACGGCGGCGTGCAGCAGCACCGCGCCGGCGGCACGCGGGCGGGTCTGCGCGAGCAGCTGGGCCGGCAGGACGCCGAGGGAGAACCCCGCGTAGACCAGCCGTTCCGGCAGCCCCTCCACGGCCGCGCGGCCGCGCGCGAGCACGGCGCCGAGACCGACCTCCTGGGCGTGCGCGACGCCCTCGTCGAGGGTGGCGAAGGTGCGCCCCTCGTACAGGTCCGGTGTGTGGACGACGTGCCCGTCGGCGCGCAGGTCGTCGGCGAACGCGCGGACGCCGGGGGTCAGCCCCTGCGCGTGGTGGAACAGCACCATCTCGGCCATGGGCGGACGTTAGCCGCGACCGGGCCGGCGGGAGCCTCCTCGGTGCGCTGTTCCCGGGCGCCGGCGTGATGGTGCTCAGCCACGCTCGACTCCCTCATCGAGAGAGCGTCGAGGACCGACCGAGACAGCTGTCGACCAGCAACCGCAGCACTGTCGCGGCCAAACCCGGAGCCCCGCGGTCGAGCATCAGGCGGGACAACACGAGGAGGAGGTGGGCCCCGTGGGGCTCGAACCCACAACCCGCGGATTAAAAGTTCCCAAAAGACACTTTTCTGATCAGCGCATTCTACGCGGAACTGGGCCATGACCAGCGGAAATACCGTTTGCTGCGATCGGCCGATGTTGGTCGCGAACGGCCCTTCTGTGGGCGTCTTGTGGGCGCGGTGTGGGCGGGAGACCGTCCGGTGAAGCGTCCCCACTGACCCGCACGCCATGGTGAACCATCCGGGTGATGGCGAGCGCCGTAGCTGGGGGGCACCCACCCCCGACCTGGACGACGGGCGGCGGCACTAACCGGAACGGTGCTCAGCGCCCCGTCGTCGAAGGCTCCGGCGGGCGCCGCCCGCTCAGCGCGATATGCCTCGCCCTGCGGCGGTGTGCCGGGTGAGTGCCGCGAGGTCCTCGGGCCGCGGGAGGCGGACACCCGGCTCGGAGGCGGTCGGCAGCGGGGCGGCCGATCGGTGTGGGTTCGGGTCGGCGTCCTGGCGTGCACGCCAGGTGTCCCGCTCTCCGGCGAGGCGGTCGGGCGGCTGGGCGCGGAGCGCCGGCTCGGAGGTCAGTCGTGCGATGCGCGCGCGTACATCGGTGAGCTGCTGGCGAGCAGCGGCGATCTGGTGTTCGGTGTCGGACAGTCGCTCCGCCGGGTCGAAGGTCCGGGCGAGCGGTCCGAAGCGGGCGAGCCGGTTCTCGTGCTGGCGGCGGGCGTCGGCCACCGCGGCCCCGGCGTGCCGGTGGGCCTCCTGGGCGGTGGCTGCGGTCGCGCGCAACTGAGCGTGCTCCGGGTGGGCGTGTTCGGCGTGGTGGCGGGCGTAGGAGTCGAAGGCGGTCCACAGCCGCGGTTGGTCGTCGGACCGGTCAGCCAGGCGCGCGATCTGCCGCGGGTCGGTGGGCATGGCCGGCAGGTAGGGCCGCCAGGCGTCCGCCCAGTCCACCAGCTGCTCGCCGGCCCGGTTCACCGCCGCCAGCCGAAGCCGGAGCCGGCCGGGACCGTCGAGCACGACCCGCGCGGCGTCGCGGGCGGCGTCCCGCCCGGTGTCCCAGCTGCCGAGCAGCGTGTCGCGGATCCGGTCGGTCTCGGCGGTGACGACCGCGCCGCTGGCGTCGGCCCGCGCCGTCGCGTGGCGGGCGTCGATCCCTGTCTGCCGATACGCATCTGTGAGCGCGGCGGCCCGGTCGGCGTGGGCGGACTCGAGCGCGACGATCTCGCGCAGCGCGTCCCGGCGCGGCAGGTCGTGGGCGAGCCGGTCGAGGCAGCGTTGCTCGGCCGTCCACGCAGAGTGCAGGTCGGCGAGCGTCTGCTCCAGCGGGCGGGGAGTGGCGTACCGGGCGGCCTCGGCGGCGGCGAGCTGGGCGGCGTGCGCGGGGCCGAGGTCTGCGCGGTCGCGGGCGAACACGGCGATCCATTGTCCCCGCGCCTGGTCGGCGTCGGTGGCGACGAGGTGGGCGGTGTTCGCCGTTCGGCCGCGGGTCATCCCGACATAGCAGGAGGAGGCGCCGGTCTGCTCGCCGACCACCACGTGCGCGGCGGTGACGGTGTCGCCCTGCACGCCGTACGCGGTGGAGGCGTAGGCGAGCTCGACGTGCTCGGTGACGTAGTCCGCGGGCAGTACGCGGGTCCCTAGGCCGGCCGGGGTGACACCGCCGGACCCGTTCCCGGGGACGGTGCCGGTGGGGGTGACAGCAGGGGTGACGAGCAGCCCGCCGCGGCGGCCGACCGCGGTGACCACCCAGGTGTCGCGGTTGGCGACGTCGAGGTGACGGTCGTTGCGCCGGGTGGCGATCCGGTCCCCGGCGCCGATCCGCTCCCCGGCGCCGGTGACGGCCACCGTTCGGTCATCGACCCGGCCGGCGACGGCCAGCCGTTCCCGGATGGCGGTGTTGAGTTCGGCGGCCTGGTCGCGGGTGTCCACCACCACGGCCACCGGTCGGCCTGCGGCATAAGACTCGGCGGCGGTGGCGGCCAGCGCGTCGCGCAGCGCGGCGGCGTCGGGGAACAGCCGGATCTGGCCGCGGGCGAGGAGGGCGTCGAAGACGGCGCCGAGGTCCTCGCCGGTGCGCATGGCCAGGGTCAGCTCGGCGTAGCCGGTGTCGCGTGTTGTGCGGCCTTCCTCGTCGGTTCGGGTGAAGCGGTGCACGGAGTCGAGTGTCAGGTGCGCCCCGGGGTCGGCCTGGCCGATGGCGAGGTCTAGGACGCCGCCGCGGCCGACCGCGGACAGCTGGTGCCGGTCGCCGAGCAGCGCCACCCGGACCCGGCACTCGTCGGCGACGGTGAGCAGGGCGCGGGCGGTGTCCTGATCGAGCATCCCGGCCTCATCGACCAGCAGCAGGTCCCCGGGCCGTAGCTGCGCGGCCTCGTTCGGCCCGGCGTACACACGGCCGGTCGCCGGGTCGACCTGGCCGGCGGTGAGCCGGGTCCAACGCCCTTCGTCGTTCCAGCGCCAGCCGTGCTGGAAGGCCAGGGATGCCGCCGACCCGGCGGCCGTCCCCACCTCGCAGGCGGCCACCTTGGCTGCCTTGCGGGTGGGGGTGACCACCACGAGCCGGCGATGTTGTGCCTCGAGCAGGTCGCGGGTGGCGGACAGGGTGGTGGTCTTGCCCGCCCCGGCGGCGCCCTCGACCACCACCAGGGGCCGGTCGCCGGCGAGCGCGGCGACCGCCGCGGCTTGGCCGGCATCCAGCCGGCCGGCGGCGGCCACGCGCTCGACCGGCAGTGCCGGGACGGTGTCCGGCACGCCGCGCGCAGCGCGGGCGGCGAGCCGGGTGGTCAGGTCGGCTTCGACGTCGAGGACCGGCTGGGAGGTCCAGGCGCGGATGTGCTCGGGCACCCCGTCGCGGTCCAGCAACGGCACGCACCGGTCCATCGCGCGGGCGGTGAGGTCTTCGGCCAGCTCGATGCGCACCCCGGCGTCGGCGACGACGCCTGCGGCGGCGATCAGCCGCTCGGCCTCGCCCCGGATGTCGGCGGCGTTCCACGCCGACCGCCCGGCCGCGAGCCGGGCCAGCGCGCGCTGCACCAGTTCGTCTCGATCGAGGGCCCCGATCGGGGTGGGGGCCAGGTCGACCGGCTTTCCCGGGTCGCGGTAGCCGAGGGCGGACAGCTCGGCCCGCCAGCGTTCCTCCAGCCCGACCCCGGGCTGGGCAGTGATCTTGTCCGGGCGGCCGTCGGCCCACGCCCGGACGTCCCAGGCTCGGCGCAGCACCGGCCCGGGGGATTCGCCGGGGTGCGCTGCGGTCCATTCCCGTTCGTAGCGGTCCACATTCCGGGCGATCTGGGCGTGCCGGGCGCTGAACGGACCCGTGTACTCGGCGAGCTCCAGTATTTCTCCCGTAGCGCCCTTCCGGTAGCCGTGCGCGGCGAAGGCGGCGTTCAATTCCGGGTCACACGCCATCGCGGCGTGCCCGATCCCGTTGATCGCGCCCAAGAAGTCGCGGACGCCGACGGTGTGCAAGCCGCGCCATTTCCCCGCGGCGAATACCCGGGACAGGAACTGCAGGTGCAGGTGCCAGTGCGGGTCGTTCGCCCGGGAGGTGTAGTGCCGAACCGTCGCGGCCTCCAGCACCTCCAGCGGTATCTGCACCTGCCCGCCGCGCGGGCCGACCCGGGTGGTGGCGTGCTCGGAGAGCCAGGCGATGATCTGCTCGGCGGCGCGGTCCTGCGCCGCCTCGTACGCCGTCGCGATGTCCGGGTCCAGCGCGGCGGCCAGCGACCACGTCTTCGGGCCGTTGACCACCACCTCGGCGTACCGAACGGCGTGCTCATCGGTGCGCAGCTGCCCCCTCGGCTCACCCGTCTTCGGGTCGCGGCCAGCCACCCAGGTCTCGTAGGCGTCGCCGGTCAGCGGCCCCAGCTCGGCCGCGCGACCATCCGTTGTGGTGAAGCGACGGGCGACGCCGGTGCCCTCGGTGAGGTAGTAGTCGTCGACCCGGCCGCGGTCGGCCTCCACGTAGTGCCGGGCAGCCACCGGCGCGCCGGCGTAAATCTTCATTCCGCCGTGCATCTTCAACGCCACCCGACAATGACCAACGAGTCACCCCTAGAAACGCCGATGGGCCCCGCGAAGCGGGGCCCGAGCTACCTCCGAAGGTAGCATTCGTGCCGTTCTCTCGTGAAGATCTGAGCACTTATTGGAGCAGCTCACTCGGGGGCAAGGAATCGTGCAGGTGCCATCTTGTTGATCGTTCATGGCGATCGTCGACTGCGAGCCGAATGTCAATGTTCCAGCTCTCGCGCTTGCGGTGGAGGTAGGGACACGCCGAGGGCCGCGGGCGCCTGTGCGTCGCGACGAGTTCGACGGCCGTGCCGCCGAGCCCTGCAGCGTGGGAGTCGCCCGCTGGCGGTGACATGGCGGCCAGGCGTCATCCAACCCCCGGCCGTTTCAGAGGCCTTGGCCTCCGGTACATACGATCGCGACGCACCCGGGGCAGTCCGGACCGGTCAGCCTGCACCGAACGTCGACGAACCTCCCGTCAACGGCGGGGTAGTAAGGCACCGACCGAGGCAGGAGTCTCCGCATGGATGTCCCGTTGTGGTTGTGGTTGGCCGTGCTCGGCGGCATCGTCGCCATGCTCGCCGTGGACCTGTTCGCGGCCTATATCTGGTCCGCCTACGGCGCCGAGTTCGGCCAGCAGTACTTCGCCGGCTATGTGATCGAGAAATCGCTGGCGGTCGACAACGTCTTCGTCTGGGCGATCATCTTCACCTACTTCGCCGTTCCCCGGGAGTACCAGCACCGAGTGCTGT
The DNA here is from genome assembly GCF_021699055.1 of Blastococcus sp. MG754426. Classification (GTDB taxonomy): domain Bacteria; phylum Actinomycetota; class Actinomycetes; order Mycobacteriales; family Geodermatophilaceae; genus Blastococcus. The sequence continues at coordinate 17,981 of NZ_SSXC01000084.1, forward strand.
TCTTCGGGGTCCTCGGCGCGCTGATCTTCCGCGGCATCTTCATCGCCGGCGGGTCGGTGCTCATCGCCAGCTTCAGCTGGATCCTCTACATCTTCGCCGCGTTCCTACTGTGGACCGGGTACAAGATGATCCGCCAGCGCAACGAGCACCTCGACCCGGAGAAGTCGAAGGCGCTGCGGCTGTTCCGCCGCTACGTCCCGACCACCGACGCCTACCACGGGCAGCGCTTCCTCATCCGCCGCAACGGCCTCCTGATGGCCACCCCGCTGCTGGCGGTGCTGGTCCTGGTCGAGATCACCGACGTCATCTTCGCCGTCGACTCGATCCCGGCGATCTTCGCGGTCACCGACGAGCCGTTCCTCGTCTTCACCGCCAACGCGTTCGCCATCCTGGGACTGCGGGCGATGTACTTCCTGCTCGCCGACCTCATCCACCGCTTCATCTACCTGAAGATCGGCCTGGCCCTGGTGCTGATCTGGGTCGGCATCAAGATGATGCTCAAGGTCGACCTCTTCTACATCCCGACCACCATCAGCCTCGCCGTGATCACCACGATCATCGGGATCTCGATCTACCTGAGTCTCCGGGCCACCCGCGGACAGGGGCGGAAGGCGTTCCAGGCACCGGTCACGCCCCCGTTCCGCGTCGCGACCGACGAGGAGATCGCCGCGCTCCAGCCGGTCTGGGGTCGTGCGTCGCAGCGGCAGGCG
>NZ_SSXC01000085.1 GCF_021699055.1 Blastococcus sp. MG754426
GGCGAAGCGGCGACCGGTCAGCTGCTCGTAGGCCGTCACGTACCGCTCGCGCGTGGCGGCGACGACGTCGGCGGGCAGCTCGGGCGGCTCGGAGACCCGGTCCCACCCCGACGAGGTCAGCCAGTCGCGCACGAACTGCTTGTCGTACGAGGGCTGCACCGCCCCGGGCGACCAGGTGCCGGCCGGCCAGAACCGGGACGAGTCGGGGGTGAGCACCTCGTCGCCCAGCACGAGCGCCCCACCGGCCACCCCGAACTCGAACTTCGTGTCGGCCAGCACGATGCCGGCGTCGGCCGCGATCTCCGCACCTCGCCGGTAGAGCGCCAGCGTCAGCTCGCGCAGCTCCACGGCCCGGTCGGCCCCGACGGCGGTCACGACGGCGGCGAAGTCGATCGCCTCGTCGTGCTCCCCGACCTCCGCCTTGGTCGACGGCGTGAACACCGGCGACGGCAGCTGCGAGCCCTCGACCAGCCCGGCCGGCAGGGCGACGTCGCGGATCGACCCGGTCCGCTCGTACTCCTTCGTGCCCGACCCCGACAGGTAGCCGCGGGCCACGCACTCCACGGGCAGCATCTCCAGCCGCCGCACGAGCATCGCCCGCCCGGCGACGTCGGCCGGCACGTCCGAGGCCGACACCAGGTGGTGCGAGGCCCCGAACGCCTCCAGCACCGGCGTCAGCTGCTCGAACCACCACACCGAGAGCTGGGTGAGCACCCGCCCCTTGTCCGGGATCGGCGTGGGCAGCACGTGGTCGTAGGCGGAGATGCGGTCCGACGCGACCAGCAGCAACCGGTCGGGGCCGGCGTCGTAGATCTCCCGCACCTTGCCGCGGGCGACGAGCGGGAGGTCGATCACGACAGGGCAGCCAGCCGGTCGAACAGCGGCCCCAGGTTCGCCACGTACTGCTCCGGCCGGCAGATCTCGTCCAGCCGCGCCTCGTCCAGCGCCACGCCGGACGACGACGCCCGCGCGCGCAGCGTCTCGCGGAACGGCGTGCCGCTCTGCCACGTCTCCATCGCCGCGGACTGGACCAGCGCGTAGGCGTCCTCGCGGGACAGCCCGCCCTCCACGAGCTCCAGCAGCACCGAGGAGGTGTAGATCAGCCCGCCGGTGGACTCGAGGTTCGCCCGCATCCGCTCGGCGTCCACCACCAGGTTCTCCACCAGGCCCGCGGTGAGGTCGAGCAGGTAGTCGGTGGTGATCGCGGCGTCGGGCAGGAACACCCGCTCGGTGGAGGAGTGCGAGATGTCGCGCTCGTGCCAGAGCGGGATGCCCTCCATGAGCGGCACGATCGCCGCCCGCACCACCCGCGCCAGCCCGGCGATGCGCTCGGAGCGGATCGGGTTCTTCTTGTGCGGCATCGCGCTCGAGCCCTTCTGGCCCGACCCGAACGCCTCGGACAGCTCCCGCACCTCGGTGCGCTGGCCGTGCCGCACCTCCAGGGCGATCGCCTCGCAGACGGTCGCGATGATCGCCAGCGCGGAGACCCACTCGCTGATCGAGTCGCGCAGCACCACCTGGGTGGAGGCGTCGGCGGGTTGCAGGTCCAGCGCCTCGGCGACCGCGACCTCCACCGAGGGGTCGATGAGCGAGTACGTGCCGACGGCGCCGGAGATGGCGACGACGCCGACGCGCTCGCGGGCCGCCCGCAGCCGGTCGCGGGAGCGGGCCGCGGCGAAGGCGAGGTCGGCGACCCGGTGCCCCCACACGTCCGGCTCGGCGTGCACGCCGTGGGTGCGCCCGACCTTGATCGTGCCGCGGTGCGCCAGCCCGTGGTCGCGCAGCGCCGCCACCAGCCGGTCGGCCTTGGCCAGCAGGATGTCGGTGGCCTCGGTGAGCTGCACGGCCAGCGCGGTGTCCAGCAGGTCCGACGACGTCATGCCGTGGTGCACGAACGCGGCGGCCGACCGCGGCTCGGTGTTGTCGGCCCACGCGGTGAGGAACGCGATGACGTCGTGCTGCGTCGTCTCCTCGATCTCGGCGACCCGCTCGGCCGTGGGCGGGGGCGCGTTGCGCACCGGCTCCACGACGTCGGCGGGCACCCGCCCGGCCGCGGCGTGCGCCTCCAGGACGAGCGTCTCGACGCGGCACCACAGCTCGTACTTGTGGGCGTCGCTCCAGACCCGGCCCATCTCGGGGAGGGTGTAGCGCTCGATCATGCGGGTACCGCCCGCCACCGGTCAGCTCGTCGCAGCACGGGGACAGTCTCCCGCAGGGCTAGCGTGATCACGAACGGCCCCTACCGGAGGTGATCGATGCGGCGACGCGCCCGAGTTCTCGCCGTGCGCAGCCGCGACCTCGCCGCGCGCGCCCGCGACCGGATCCGCGCCGCCCGGGAGCACGATCCGCACGCCTGGCACCACCACCACGGCCCGCCCGACCCCTACCCGGTCGGCATCCGGGCCGGCGCCGACGGCTCCGACGGCGTCCCGCCCCCGCTGGGCAGCCCGGCCCCCGGCGCCCCCGACCTCGACGGCGCGCTGGGTCCGGGTGGGGTCAGCGGCCCACCCGCGCACCCCTCGGCCGACGGCGCGGCCCCGCGCCCCGCCGGGCGCGGGGCCGGGGCCGGCGCGGAGGGCGTCGTGCCGTTCGGGCTGCGCATGGCGGCCGCGTGGTCCTGGCGGCTGATGGTGGTGATCGCCGGTTTCTACGCGCTGCTCTGGGCCGCGGCCTACCTCGCCGTCGTCATCGTCCCGGTGCTCGTGGCCCTGCTGCTCTCGGCGCTCCTGCAGCCGGGGGCCGCGGGGCTGGCCAGGCGGGGCTGGCCGCCCTCCCTGGCCGCCTTCACGATGCTGCTGGTCGGCCTGGCCGTGGTCGCGGGCATCATCACCCTCGTCGTCGAGCGGTTCACCGCGGGCTTCGCCGACCTCGCCGCGCAGGTGAGCCAGGGGCTCGAGCAGGTCCAGACCTTCGTCGTCCGCAGCTTCCCCATCTCCGAGGGGCAGCTCGCCGACCTCCTCACCGAGGCGCAGGACGCGCTGCTCGACAACCAGGACACCCTGGCCTCGGGCGCGCTGACCACCGCGGTCACGGTGGGCGAGGTCGTCACCGGCATCGTCCTGGCGCTGTTCACCCTCTTCTTCTTCCTGAAGGACGGCCGCTCCATCTGGCTGTGGCTGGTCGGCCTCTTCCCGGCCGCCTCCCGCGCCTACCTCGACGAGGCCGCCCGGCGCTCCTGGCGGACGCTCATCTCCTACGTGCGCGCCACCGTCGTCGTCGCGCTCGTCGACGCGGTCGGCATCGGCATCGGGCTGGCGGTGCTCGGCGTGCCGCTGGTGATCCCGCTCGCCGCGCTGGTGTTCCTCGGCGCCTTCGTGCCGATCATCGGCGGCTTCCTGGCCGGCACCGTGGCGGTGCTGGTGGCGCTGGTGTCCAACGGCCCGATCACCGCGCTGATCGCCCTCGCCGTCGTCATCGGCGTCATGCAACTGGAAGGGCACGTGCTCCAGCCGCTGCTGCTGGGCCGGGCGGTGCGGGTGCACCCGCTGGCGGTGGTGCTCGCGATCGCCGCGGGCCTGCTGGTCGGCGGCATCTTCGGCGCGCTCATCGCCGTCCCCACCGTGGCGTGCGTGAACGTCGCCGGCACCTACCTGAGCCGCCGGCACGAGGGCCCGCGGCCGCCCGAGCCCCGGCCCGAGCGCGCCCGCCCCGTGGTCGCCGCCGGCTAGCCGAGGGCGATCCGGCCCTCGACGGCGGCCAGGGCGATGTCGGTGCGCCAGTGGGCGTCCGCCAGCCGCACGCCGGCCACGCGCTCGTAGGCCGCCTGGCGCGCGCCGGCGAGGTCGTCGCCGACGGCGGTGACGGCCAGCACCCGCCCGCCGGCGGACAGCACCGTGCCGTCGGCGGCGAGCGCGGTCCCGGCGTGCAGCACGCCCTCGCCGTCGGCGCCGGTGACCGGGTCGCCGGTGCGCGGCGCCTCGGGGTAGCCCGGCGCGGCGACGACCACGGTGACCGCGGCACCGTCGCGCCAGCGCAGCGGCGGGTGGTCGGCGAGGGTGCCGGTGGCCGCGGCGTGCAGCAGCCCGCCCAGCGGCGTCTCCAGCAGCGGGAGGACGACCTGGGTCTCGGGGTCGCCGAACCGGGCGTTGAACTCCACCACCCGCACACCGCGCGAGGTGAGCGCGAGCCCGGCGTAGAGCAGGCCGCTGAAGGTCTCGCCGCGGCGGGCCATCTCGTCGACGGTCGGCTGGAGCACGGTGGCCAGCACCTCGTCGACCAGCCCCGCCGGGGCCCACGGCAGCGGGGCGTAGGCGCCCATGCCACCGGTGTTGGGGCCGGCGTCGCCGTCGTCGCGGCGCTTGTGGTCCTGCGCGGGCACCAGCGGCAGCACCGTCGTCCCGTCGGTGACGGCGAACAGCGAGACCTCCGGCCCGTCGAGGTACTCCTCGACGAGCACGGAGCCGCCTGCCTCGAGCACCCGCCGGCCGTGCGCGGCGGCGGCCTCCCGGTCGGGGGTGACGACGACGCCCTTGCCGGCGGCCAGCCCGTCGTCCTTGACCACGTAGGGGGCACCGCCGGTGAGCGCCGCGACCTCGTCCAGCGCGGTCTCCAGCTCGGCCGGGCCGCCGACGGGCCACGAGCGTGCGGTGGGGACGCCGGCCGCCGTCATGACGTGCTTGGCGAAGGACTTGCTGCCCTCGAGCTGCGCGGCCTGCGCGGAGGGGCCGAAGCAGGCGATGCCGGCCTCGCGCACGGCGTCGGCCGCCCCGGCGACCAGCGGCACCTCCGGGCCGATCACCACGAGGCCGGCGCGCCAGTCCCGCGCCAGCGCCGCCACCGCGACCGGGTCGGCCGCGGCGAGCTGCTCCCCGCCCGGGGGCGGCGGCGCGACGGCCCGCGTCCCGGCGTTGCCCGGGGAGCAGGCGAGCGCGCTCACCGCGGGGTCGGACTGCAGAGCCACGCACAGGGCGTGCTCCCGGGCACCGGAGCCGATCACCAGCACGCGCACGATCCGCGACCCTACCGATGGTGCGCACCGGCGGCCCCGCCGCAGGGTGCCGTCCCACCCGTCACAGGCACGACGTGTGAGATCACCCACGCCGGCCGCGGGCAGCCGCTGGTCAGCGCGCCGGCCGCCCGATCGTGCGCGACCCGTCCCCTCCAGTTCGCCCCCGATTCACCCGATTCATGTGTTGTGGGTGCCATGCGCGCGACCGAGTCGCTGGCGGACCGGCCAGGGACACGTCTTCCCCGCCCCCTCGTGATCGGCCACCGCGGAGCCCCGGCCTACCGGCCGGAGCACACGCGGGCGAGCTTCGAGCTGGCCGTCGACCAGGGAGCCGACCTCATCGAGCCCGACGTCGTGCTCAGCCGCGACGGCGTGCTCGTGGTCCGGCACGAGAACGAGCTGTCGCTCTCGACCGACGTGGCCGAGCACCCGGAGTTCGCCGGCCGCCGGACCACGAAGGTGGTCGACGGCCTGGTGTGCACCGGCTGGTTCACCGAGGACTTCACGCACGCCGAGCTGCGGACGCTGCGCGCCGTGGAGCGGATGCCCGAGCTCCGCCCGCTGAACACCGCCTACGACGGCCGGTACGGCGTCCTGACGCTGGCCGAGGTCGTCGAGCTGGCCCGCTGCCGCTCCACCGCCGAGCGGCCGGTGCAGGTGCTGGCCGAGCTCAAGCACCCCGAGTACTTCGCCGAGGTCGGCATGCCCATGGGTGCGCTGGTGGCCGAGGAGCTGCGCCGGCTCGGGGCGGACGGCGCGGACGGCACCGTCGTCGTGCAGGCGTTCGACCCCGGGGTGCTCCGCGACCTCCGCGGCCGGCTGGGCGAGGACGGCCCGCGGCTGGTGCAGCTGGTCCACGACCTGCCGGTCGGTGACGCGATGGTGACCCCGTCCGGGCTGCGGGAGATCTCGACCTACGCCCAGGGCATCGCGCCCAGCCGGGAGCGCGTGCTGGCCAGCGGGGCCGAGCACGGGCCCGGCGGCGGCCACCTCGTCGCCCAGGCGCACGCCGCCGAGCTGACGGTGTTCTGCTGGACGCTGCGGGCGGAGAACGCCTTCCTGCCGAGGCACCTCCGCCGCGGCACCGCCCCCGAGGGGCTGGGCGACGCCGTCGGGGACGCGCTGGCGTTGCTGGCGCTGGAGGTCGACGGGCTGATCAGCGACTCCCCCGACCAGGCCGTCCGCGCCCGCACGGCGCTCACCGCCCAGCTGGTCTGAACCGACCGGTGGTCCGCGGCGCGGGGCCCGGGAGGTTCCCGGCGCGGTCCACGCAGCGGCTCAGCGCGAGCCCGCCCGCACCCTGGTCGCGGTGTCGTCCGGGGGACGACGGTGCCGTCGCGCCCGGGCGTCCACGCGGAGCTGCTGGCGGTGGGCCTCGGCCTGCAGCTTGCGCCAGGAGGTGAACCGGGCCGGGTCGAGCCGGCCGTCGTCGATGGCGGCCGCCACCGCGCAGCCCGGCTCCCCCCGGTGCCCGCAGTCCCGGTAGCGGCAACGCGTCCCCAGCTCCGCGACGTCGGCGAACGCCCGGTCGATCCCGTCCGCGTCGTCGTGCAGGCCCAGCTCCCGCATGCCCGGGGTGTCGATCAGCAACCCGCCGCCGGGCAGCCGGTGCAGCTCCCGCGCCGTGGTGGTGTGGCGGCCCCGGCCGTCGTCGCGGATCTGGCGGGTGCCCGCCACCTCCCGCCCGGTCAGCGCGTTCGCGAGGCTGGACTTGCCGACGCCGGAGGGGCCCACCATGGCGGCGGTGGCCCCGGCGGGTACCAGCGCCCGGACGGCGTCCAGCCCCGCCCCGGTGACCGGGCTGACCGCCAGCACCGGCACGCCGACGGCGTCCTCGGCGACCTGGGCCACCCCGGCCGGCACGTCGGGGCACAGGTCGGCCTTGGTGAGGACGACGACCGGCGCGGCGCCGCTGCTCCACGCCACGGCCAGGTAGCGCTCCACCCGCCGCAGCCGGGCCGGTCCGGTCAGCGCATCCACCACCAGCACCGTGTCGACGTTGGCGGCCACGACCTGCGCGGCCGAGGTGCGGCCCGCGGCCGTGCGGGTGAAGGCGCTGCGGCGCGGCAGGACGGCGACCGCGAGCTCGCCGCGCAGCGCGATCCAGTCACCGACCGCGGGGCCCCCGACCACGTCGTCGCGCAGGGCGGGTGCGGGGTGCGCCCGGCGCTCGCCGCCGGCGGTGAGCGCGGTCAGCCGCGCGCGGTCGACGCGCACCACCCGCCCCGGCTCGCTGCCCGGGGGCAGCGCGGCGGCGCGGTCCGGCGTCCAGCCGAGATCGGTCAGCTCCACGCACGGCATCGTGGCCCCGGGCGGCCCCGGCTGTCGCGGCATTTACCCGCAGCACCGCTCGGTCGTGGCGAGTGGGGGCCGGAGGCCTCCGCGCAGCCGCGACGCAACGGCTCAGCTCAGCCGGGGACGGAACGTGGTCGTCCGGAGGACGACGGATCACTCAGATCAGGTCGTGGAGGACGACGTTCTCGTCGCGGCCGGGGCCGACACCGATGACGCTGATCCGGGCCCCGGAGAGCTCCTCCAGCCGGCGCACGTAGGCCTGGGCGGCCGCGGGCAGCTCGTCGAAGGTGCGGCAGCCGCGGATGTCCTCGAACCAGCCCGGCATCTCCTCGTAGACCGGCGTCGCGTGGTGGAAATCGGTCTGCGTCATCGGCATCTCGTCGTGCCGGACGCCGTCGATCTCGTAGGCGACGCAGATCGGCACCGTCTCCAGGCCGGACAGGACGTCGAGCTTGGTGAGGAAGAAGTCGGTGATGCCGTTGACCCGGCTGGCGTAGCGGGCGACGACGGCGTCGAACCAGCCGCAGCGCCGGTCCCGACCGGTGGTGACGCCGACCTCGCCGCCGTGCTTGCGCAGGTACTCGCCCCACTGGTCGTGCAGCTCCGTGGGGAACGGCCCCGACCCCACGCGGGTCGTGTAGGCCTTGAGGATGCCGACGACGCGCTCGATCCGCGTCGGGCCGACACCGGCGCCGACGGCCGCCCCGCCCGCGGTCGGGTTGGACGACGTCACGAACGGATAGGTGCCGTGGTCGACGTCGAGCAGCGTGCCCTGCGAGCCCTCCAGCAGCACCCACTCACCGGCGTCGAGCGCCTTGCCCAGCAGCAGGCGGGTGTCGACGATCCGGTGCCTGAGCGCCTCGGCGTACTGCGTGTACTCCTCGACGACCTCGTCGACGTCGATGGCCTTGCGGTTGTAGACCTTGACCAGGACCTGGTTCTTCTCCTGCAGCGTCCCCTCGAGCTTCTGCCGCAGGATCGACAGGTCGAGCAGGTCCTGGACGCGGATGCCGACGCGGGCGACCTTGTCGCCGTACGCGGGGCCGATGCCGCGGCCGGTCGTGCCGATCTTGCGCTTGCCGAGGAACCGCTCGGTGACTTTGTCGAGGGCCCGGTGGTGCGGCATGATCAGGTGCGCGTCGGAGGAGATCACCAGCCGCGAGGTGTCCACCCCGCGCTCCTCCAGACCCGCCAGCTCGCGGATGAGCACCTCCGGGTCGATCACCACGCCGTTGCCGATGACCGGCGTGCAGCCCGGCGTCAGGATCCCGGACGGGATCAGGTGCAGGGCGTACTTCTCGCCGTCCGGGGTGATCACCGTGTGCCCGGCGTTGTTGCCGCCCTGGTAGCGGACGACGTAGGGGACGCGGCCGCCGAGCAGGTCGGTGGCCTTGCCCTTGCCCTCGTCGCCCCACTGGGCACCGATCAGCACGACAGCGGGCATCGGCTCGTGGCTCTCCTGTCCGGCGGGGTGGCGGCACGGGTCTGCTGCGCGGCACCCGGGTCGATCCCCCGGCAGGTCGGCCGGGGCTGGGGTGGGACGGGTGACAGGGTATCGGCATGTCCTCGGTCGAGCTGGACCTCCGCCGCCTGGGCCCCGCGGAGGCACCCCTGCGGAGCCAGCTGGAGCCGGTCGCGACGGCCGACCGGCTGCTGGTGCGCGGCCCGGTCGCCGGCCTCTCCGGGGCGCTGGCGGCGCTGTTCAAGGCCGGGCGGACGGCGGAGGTGCCCGTCGCGTGGGAACCGGCGGCCGACAAGTCCTCGACCGCGCTGGCCCGTGCCCTCGGCATCGGTACCGGGGCGCCCCGCGAGCTGGGGCTCGTCCGCGACGACCACGGCGGCGTGCTGCTGCACCACGGCCGCATCGAGGCCTCCGGCGACGGCCGCCGGTCGCTCTCCCGGCGGCTGGGCCTGCAGGCGTACCACGACGACATCAAGGTGGCCGACGGCGAGATCACCCGCATCGACGTGCGGCCGGACTGGACCGCCGTCGACACCATCACGGTGACCGTGATGACCCAGCCCCTGCGGCCCACCCGGCAGACCAGCGGGCGCGCGCTGCAGGTGGCCTCGGACCCGGCCCGGATCGTCCGGGACGGGGTGCCGTTCGTGCGCCCCGTCCACCGGTGGACGTGGTACGCCGACGACCGCGTGCGGTGGCGGCTCGACCCCTGAGAGGACCCCCGCACCGGGCGGCTGCGGGGGGCCGGGGGCGTCGTGGACACTGGAGCCACCCGACCGCCCGAGGAGGACCCGCTGCCGACGTCCTGCCACGCCCACGGGTCGCCGTGCCGGTGATCTCCGACCCTCGCGGGACCTTCGGCGCCCGGACCGCCGAGGTACCCGCCGGCCGCCGCTTCCTGGCGCGCGCGTTCGCGCGGCCGAGCCTGCCCGCCGTCGTGGGCCTGGTCATCGTCGTCGCCTTCTTCGCCCTGCGGGTGCCCGAGCTCCTCAGCCCCTTCGGGCTGGCGACGGTCCTGGACACGGCGGCGCTCCTCGGCATCGGCGGGGTCGCGGTGGCGCTGCTGCTGGTGGCCGGGCAGTTCGACCTCTCGGTGGGGGTCACCGCGGTCGCGAGCTCGCTGCTCACGGCGCTGCTCATCGGCTACGCGGGGTGGAGCACCTGGCCGGCGCTGCTGGTCTCGCTGCTGGCGGCGCTGGTGGTCGGGGTGGTCAACGGCGTCCTGGTCGTGAACACCGGCCTGCCCAGCTTCCTGGTCACCCTGGCGACCTTCCTCATCCTGCAGGGCACCTCGCAGGCCGGGGCGCAGGCGGTGGCGGGCGTCACCCGGGTCAGCGGGCTGGACGAGTCCCCCGGCTGGTCCTCGGCGACCGCCGTCTTCGATGCGACCGTCCAGCTCGGCAACGGGCGGTTCAGCGTGAGCATCCTGTGGTGGCTCGGCATCACGGCGCTGGCCACCTGGGCGCTGTGGCGCACGAAGTTCGGCAACGCGGTGTTCGCCAGCGGCGGCGCCCGCCGGGCCGCGCGCGAGCTCGGCGTACCGGTGCGGCGCACGACCGTGGCGCTGTTCTGCCTGACGGCGGCCGCGGGCTGGCTGCTCGGCACGATGACCCTGGTGCGCCTGGCCAGCGTCCAGGCCGGGGGGACGGTCGGGATCCTCAGCGGGATCGACTTCATCGTCGTGGCGGTCATCGGGGGGTGCCTGCTGACCGGCGGCTACGGGTCGGCGATCGGCGCCTCCGTGGGCGCGCTGCTGTACGCGGTCGCGCGGGAGGGCATCACGCTGGCCGACTGGGACACCCGCTGGTTCCAGGCGCTCCTGGGCGTCCTGCTGCTGGTGGCGCTGCTGGCCAACGGCGAGGTGCGGCGCCGGCTCCGCGCGAGGCCGCGGTCGTGAGCGCCACCCCGCCGGACCTGGAGGAGCGGGTCGAGCGCGCCACCCCGGTGGTCGAGCTGCGCGGCGTCACCGTGCGGCACGGCAGCGTGCCCGCGCTCAGCCGGGTCACCGCCGCCCTGCTCCCCGGGCAGATCACCTGCGTCCTCGGGGAGAACGGCTCGGGCAAGTCCACCCTGGTCCAGCTGATCTCGGGGCTGCGCCGCCACGACGAGGGCGACCTGCTGGTCGGCGGCGTGCCGACGCGGTTCCGCTCGCCGCGCCAGGCCCGGGAGGCGGGGATCGCCACCGTGTGGCAGGACCTCGCCGTCGCCCCGCTGCTGTCGGTCTGGCGGAACTTCTTCCTCGGCGCCGAGCCCACCCGCGGGGTGTGGCCGTTCCGCCGGCTCGACCTGGACGGCGCGCGCGAGACGACGACGCGGGCGATGGCGCGGGTGGGCGTCACCGGGCTGGACCCCGACCAGCCGGCGAGCGCCCTGCAGGCCGGTGAGCGGCAGAGCCTGGCGGTCGCCCGGGCGCTGCACTTCGGCGCGCGGGCCCTGGTCATCGACGAGCCCGTCACGCCCATGACGGTGGCCCGCCAGACGCTGTTCGGGCAGGCGGTCCTCAGGGCCCGGGCCCAGGGCCTGGCGGTCGTCGTCGTCACCAACAACCCGCGCTACGCCCACCTGGTCGGCGACCGGTTCCTGCTGCTGGCCCACGGGCAGGTCGCCGGGAACCTCACCCGCGACGACGTCGACTCCGACGGGCTCACCGCGCTGATGGCCGGCGGGGACCAGCTGAACACGCTGACCGACGCGCTCACCGCCCTCCACCCGGAGCTCGGCGAGCGGTGAACACCCCCGGGCCCCCGCGACGGCGGGGGCCCGGGGCCGGTCAGGTGAAGATGCTCACCCCACCCGGACCGACCAGCAGGCCGACCACGATCAGGACGATCCCCCACAGGATCTCCTTGCGGATGATCGCCACGACGCCGGCGACCACGAGGACGACGGCGAGGATCCAGAGCAAGGTGGCCATCAGAGGTCTCCTTTCCTGGGCGCCCTTCTGGCGCCGAGCACTCTGCGTAGTGATCACGACGGCGGTGATCCAAACCCGGGAAGCCGAACGCGCTGCTGGAACGGGCAACGGGCGGCCCGCCGGAGCGGACCGCCCGTTACCGATCGTGAACGATCAGATGGCCAGCGTCGGATCGGAGTCCCGGAGCAGCTGGGTGCAGCGCTCGGCCTCCGCCGTCTCGCCGATGGCCTCGGCCGCGCGGGCGAGGACCATCACGCAGCGCAGGAAGCCCCGGTTGGGCTCGTGCGACCACGGCACGGGGCCGTAGCCCTTCCACCCGTTGCGGCGCAGCGCGTCCAGCCCGCGGTGGTAGCCGGTGCGGGCGTAGGCGTAGGCCTGGACCGTGTCGACCAGCGCCCGTTCGGGGCGGCTGATCGCCTCCTCGGCGAGACCCGCCCACACCGCGCTCACCGTGGGGTGGTGCGCCGCGGCCTCGGCCAGCGTGGCGCCCTCGGCGAGCTCGGCGTCGGCCTCCGGCGTCGGCGGCAGCAGCGTCGGGTCGGGCTCGCCCAGCAGGTTCCCGTGCGGGTGGCCCACGATCACGCCCCCTGCGACTGGCCGGCCGACAGCAGGTCCTCGCAGGCCTGGACGACGCGGGCCGCCATGCTGGTCTCGGCGGCCTTGAGGTAGCTGCGCGGGTCGTAGGTCTTCTTGTTGCCGACCTCGCCGTCGATCTTCAGCACGCCGTCGTAGTGGGTGAACATGTGCCCGGCGATCGGCCGGGTGAAGGCGTACTGGGTGTCGGTGTCGACGTTCATCTTCACGACGCCGTAGGAGAGCGCCTCGCGGATCTCCGACTCGGCCGAGCCGGAGCCGCCGTGGAAGACCAGGTTGAACGGCTTGGCGTCCTCGCCCAGGCCGAACTCCTTGGCGACCAGCGCCTGCCCGCGCTGCAGCACGTCGGGACGCAGCTTGACGTTGCCGGGCTTGTAGACCCCGTGCACGTTGCCGAAGGTCGCCGCCAGCAGGTAGACGCCGCGCTCCCCGAGCCCGAGCTGCTGCGCGGTGCGCAGGAAGTCGCCGTCGGCGGTGTAGAGCTTCTCGTTGATCTCCGCGACGACGCCGTCCTCCTCGCCGCCGACGATGCCGATCTCCAGCTCCAGGACGATCTTGGCCGCCGCCGACTTCTCCATCAGCTCCTCGGCGATGTCGAGGTTCTCGCCGAGCTCGATCGCCGAGCCGTCCCACATGTGCGACTGGAACAGCGGCTCCTGGCCGGCGTCGACCCGGTCCTTGGACAGCGCGATGAGCGGGCGCACGTAGGAGTCGAGCTTGTCCTTCGGGCAGTGGTCGGTGTGCAGCGCCACGTTGACCGGGTACTTCTCGGCGACGACGTGGGTGAACTCGGCCAGCGCGACCGCACCGGTGACCATGTCCTTGACCCGGGTGCCGGAGCCGAACTCCGCACCACCGGTGGAGAACTGGATGATCCCGTCGCTGCCGGCGTCGGCGAACCCGCGCAGCGCCGCGTTGACGGTCTCGGAGGACGTGCAGTTGATCGCCGGGTAGGCGAACCCGCCCTCCTTCGCCCGGCTGATCATGTCGGCGTAGACCTCGGGGCTGGCGATGGGCATGCGGCACTCCTCCGTCGGGAACGGCTGTACGGCGCTGTACGTGCGGATGTCGGTGTGCAGTATCGCGCCGCCGGGCGCGCTCCGGGGCGTCGGGGCGGACGCCGCGTCCCGAGGTGGTCCCCTGGGGACCACCGACCGGGTGACGCCTGGCTGCGCGCCGCCGTCTCCGGGCTCAGCCCTGCTCGATGCGGCTGACCACCCGGGCGGCGACGACCACCGGGTCGTAGGTGGGCGAGAACGGCGGGGCGTAGGAGAGGTCGGAGCCGGCGAGGTCCTCCGCGGTCATCCCCGCCCAGATGGCGGTGGCGAGCACGTCGATCCGCTTGCCCGAGCCGGGCCCGCCCACGATCTGGGCGCCGATCAGCCGGCCGGACCCGGCCTCGCTGATCAGCTTGACCGCGATCTCCTCGGCGCCCGGGTAGTAGCCCGCCTTCGTCGTCCCCTCGATCGTGTCGGTGCGGTAGTCGAACCCGGCCTCCTCGGCCTCGGTCGTGCACAGCCCGGTGCGGCCGATCTCCAGGTCGCCGACCTTGGTCAGCGCGGTGCCCAGGACGCCGGCGAAACGCGCCGCCCGGCCACCGATCACCGAGCCCGCCACCCGGCCCTGCTTGTTGGCGTGGGTGCCCAGCGCGACGTGGGTCGCCTCGCCGGTGACCCGGTGGAAGGTCTGCGAGCAGTCGCCGGCGGCGTAGATCTCCGGGTGCGAGCGGGTGCGCTGGGTGCGGTCGACGGCGATCGCGCCGGTGGTGCCCAGCCGGATGCCGGCCTGCTCGGCCAGCGCCACCTCCGGCCCCATGCCGAGCCCGAGCACGACCAGGTCCGCGTCGTAGCTGCCGGCGTCGGTGCGCACGCCCCGCGCGCGGCCGGAGTCGTCGACCAGGATCTCCCGCACCGCCTGGTCGGGGTGCATCTCCATGCCCATGGCGCCCATGCCGGCGCAGACCCGCTCGGCCATGTCCGCGTCGAGCAGCTGCATCGGGAGCGGGTCGGCGAGCACCACGGTGACCTCGAGCCCGCGGCGCTGCAGGGCCTCGGCCATCTCCAGCCCGATGTAGCCGCCGCCGAGCACCAGGGCGCGGCGCGGGTCGGACTCGAGGGCCGCACGGATGGCGGCGCCGTCGTCGAGGCGGTGGACGCCGAAGACGCCGGGGGCGTCCAGCCCGGGGATCGGCGGGCGGTTGGGCCGGCCGCCGGTCGCGACGAGCAGCCGGTCGTAGCCGATCCGCTCGCCGGCGTCCGTGACCACCTTGCCCGCGGCCGCGTCGATCTCGACCGCCCGGGTGCCGGTGTGCACGGTGATGCCGCGGGCGGCGAACTGCTCCGGCGTCCGGGCGATCAGCTGCGCGCGGTCGGCCACCTGGCCGCCGATCCAGTACGGGATGCCGCAGGCGGAGTAGGAGACGACGTCCCCCTGCTCGAGCACCACGACCTCGAGGTCGTCCGCGTCCCTCAGCCGCCGCGCCTGCGCCGCCGCCGACATCCCCGCCGCGTCACCGCCGATGACGAGGAAGCGCTCCCTGCTCATCGCCCCAGCGTGGCACCCGCCGGCGTGCTGCGGAACACCGTCCCCGGGTTGAGCAGACCGGCGGGGTCGAGGGCGGCCTTGATCGAGCGGTGCACGTCCAGCGCCACCGGACCGATCTCCCGCTCCAGCCAGTCCAGCTTGATCGTGCCCACGCCGTGCTCGCCGGTGATCGTCCCGCCGAGGGACAGCCCGAGGGCCAGGATGTCGTCGAACGCCGCGTAGGCCCGCTGCCGCTGGTCGGCGTCGCCCGCGTCGAAGCAGACGGTCGGGTGCATGTTGCCGTCACCGGCGTGCCCGACGACGCCGATGACGACGTCGCGGTCGGCGGCGATGGCGTCGCAGCCGTCCAGGAAGCCGGCGATCCTCGAGCGGGGCACGGCGACGTCGTCGATCAGCACCGCACCCCCGACCCGCTCCAGCGCGGGCAGCGCCATGCGCCGGGCCGCGAGCAGCAGGTCGCCCTCCGCCTGGTCCTCGGTGGAGTGGACGAACTGGGCGCCGGCCTCCTCGCACAGCCGGGTGAGCGCGGCGACCTCCTGGGCGGCGGCCGCACCCCCCGCGTCGGACTGGGCGACCAGCAGCGCCCGGGTGCCGTGGTCCAGACCGGCCTTCAGCACCTGGTCGACGGTGCGGATGCAGGTGCCGTCCATGATCTCCAGCAGGCTGGGCACCAGCCCGGAGGTGACCACCCGCTCGACGACCTGGCCGGCCTGCGCCGTCGTCGCGAACGAGGCGGCCAGGGTGACCGGCGCCCGCGGCGCGGGGCGGAGCGCGAGCGTGGCCTCGGTGATGACGCCGAGCGTGCCCTCGGAGCCTACGAACAGGCGGGCGAGGTCGTAGCCGGCCACGCCCTTGACCGTGCGCCGGCCGGTGCGCAGCACGCGCCCGTCGGCGAGCACCACCTCGAGGCCGAGCACGTAGTCGGTGGTGACGCCGTACTTCACGCAGCACAGGCCGCCGGAGTTGGTGGCCAGGTTGCCGCCGATCGTGCACCAGTCGTAGCTGGAGGGGTCCGGCGGGTAGAACAGCCCGCTGCCGGCGACCGCGTCGCGCAGCTGCTTGTTGACCACGCCCGGCTGCACGACGGCCAGCCGGTCGGCGGTGGAGACCTCCAGGACGGCGTCCATGCGGGTCATGACCAGCGTGATGCCGCCGTCGACGGCGTTGCTGCCGCCCGCGAGGCCGGAGCCCGCGCCGCGCGGCACCACCGGGATGCCGTGCCGCGAGGCGATCCGCAGGACGGCGGCGACGTCGTCGGTACGCCGCGGGAAGGCCACCGCCGCGGGGAGGCCGGCCGGCGCCATCATCGCCTGGTCGCGGGCGTAGGCGGCCGTGACGTCGGGGTCGGTCAGCACGCTGTCGCGGCCCAGCGCACCGGTCAGCTCGGCGAGCCACGTCGCCGTCGTCGTGGTCACCGTCACACCGTAGAGGCTCCCTTGGTGATCAGGTCACCTGATCACCAAGGGTCCTGGCTCACTACCGATGCTGAGCCAGGACCCGGAACGATCAGGTCACCTGATCATCCGCGGTCCTCAGGAGAGGCCGAGGTCGGCGAGGGTGAAGGCCGCCCGGTACTCGAAGCCTGCATCCTCGACCGCCTGCCGCCCGCCCCGGTCGACGACCACCGCGACCGCGACCACCTCGGCGCCGGCCTCCTGCAGCGCCTCGGCGGCGGTGAGCGGGCTGCCGCCGGTGGTGGAGACGTCCTCGACCACCAGGACGGCGCGGCCGGCGACGTCCGGCCCCTCGATCCGCCGCTGCAGCCCGTGCGCCTTGCCCGCCTTGCGCACCACGCAGGCGTCGAGCCACCCCTCGCCGGCCGCGGCCGCGTGCAGCATCGCCGTCGCCACCGGGTCCGCCCCCAGCGTGAGCCCGCCGACGACGTCGTAGCGCAGGTCGCCGGTGAGCTGGCGCATCACCCGGCCGACCAGCGGGGCGCCCTCGTGGTGCAGGGTCAGCCGGCGCATGTCGATGTACCAGTCGGCCTCCTGGCCCGAGGAGAGCGTGACCTTCCCGTGCACCACGGCGAGGTCGACGATCAGCTGGAGCAGCCGGTCGCGGTCGGGCAGGGCGGTGGGAGCCGTCATGGGGAGGAACCCTAGACACGCGTCCGGGCGGCGGCCCGGTGCGTCGCTCGTCCCCGGCCGGGGGGCGCCCTCAGCCCTCGGCGGGCTGCAGCACCTGGTCGATGACGTAGACGGTGGCGTTGGCCGTCTGCACGTGGCCGCAGATCACCGAGGCCTGCGCCCCGACGAGCGTGCCGTCGGCGCCGATGGTGAGCTCCTCGCCCGCCCCCTCGACGGTCACCTCGTCGTTGTTGAGCGTGGTGTGCGTCCCGACCAGCTCGGCGGGCGCCAGGCGGCCCGGGAGGACGTGGTGGGTCAGCAGCGCGGTCAGCGCCGGGGTGTCGGCCATCAGCCCCTGCAGCGCGTCGGCCGGGACCGCCTCGAACGCGACGTCGGCCGGGGCGAGCACGGTGATGTCCTGCGTGGTGTCCAGCGTCTCCACGAGGCTGGCCGCCTGCAGCGCCTGGACCAGCCTCGACAGCCCCGGGGTGCTGCCGGCGGCGGTGGCGACCGGCACGGCGCTCATCCCCGCGAACCCAGCCGGTCCTCCGGGGGCCACCGCCGAGCACCCCGCGCCGAACGGCCCGTCGGGGACGGGCGCGGTGGTGGTGGTCTCCGGGGCGGCGCCGGCGGTGCCCGGGGTCGTGGAGGCCGCGCTCCCGGCGGGGGCGTCGTCGGAGCCGCAGCCGCCGAGCGCGAGCGCCAGGCCCGAGAGGGCCGCGAG
>NZ_SSXC01000086.1 GCF_021699055.1 Blastococcus sp. MG754426
GACCTCCTCGTCGCGCCCCGGCCCCGGGAGCGCCCCGAGCACCGTAGGACCCCGGCGCCGGCGCCCCGCGGGCGGGGTGCTTGCCCCGGAGGACGACGGCGGCGAGGGTGGGGCGGTGCGCAGACGGACGCTCCTCGCCGCGGCCGGCGCCGCCCTGCTGGGCGCCTGCTCGAGCCCGGCCGCGGAACGCGCGACCGCCCCGCGGACGTCCCGCCCCGGCACGACCGCGCCGTCGCCGACCACCGAGCCCGCACCGACCAGCGCACCCCCGACTGCCGGGACACCGGCGGAGGTGCTGGCCCGCTCGACGGTGCCGGTGCTCTGCTTCCACCAGCTGCGCGAGTTCCGGGCGGAGGACAGCGCGTACGCCCGCACGATGATCACGCCGCCGGCGGCCTTCCGGCTGCAGCTGCAGGCGCTGCGCGACGGTGGCCGCACCCCGATCGGCGTGCCGGAGCTGCTGGACCACCTGCAGCTCGGCGCGCCCCTGCCCGACCGGCCGGTGCTGCTCACCTTCGACGACGGCTCGGCGACCCACCACTCGGTGGCGCTCCCGCTGCTGCGGGAGCTCGGCTTCCCGGCCGCGTTCTTCCCGATGACCGTCGTCCTCGGCAAGCCGGGCTGGCTGAGCCCCGACCAGCTCCGCGAGCTGGACGCGGCCGGCATGACCATCGGGGCGCACAGCTGGGACCACCAGCGGGTCGACCGGCTCAGCGGGGATCAGTGGGCGGTCCAGCTGGACCAGCCGCGGGCCGAGCTGGCCGGCATCCTCGGCCACCCGGTGGAGACCATGGCCTACCCCCACGGCACCTGGTCCCCCGAGGCGCTGCCGCGCGTGCAGGCGGCGGGCTACCGGGCGGCGTTCCAGCTCGCCGATCCGCAGGACCCGGCGCACCCGCTGCTGACCATCCGCCGGATCATGCCGCCCCCGACCTGGGACGGCCCCACGCTCCTGGCCCGGCTGGACGCGTTCTGACCGGTCAGCCGCCGGCCGCCAGGAGGTCGAGCGCCTCCAGCACGGCCGGCCAGGCGTCGCCGCACGGGTCGATCAGGGAGAAGTGCCCGGACGGGACGAGGACCAGCCCGGACGCGCCGTGCGCGTGCGCGTAGGAGCGGCTGAGCGACGGCGGCACCACGTCGTCCGCGGCCCCGTGCACGATCCGCACCGGCGCGGCCGGCGCGGGGAGCCGGGCGGGATCCAGGTCGGGGCGCGCATCGGCGTCCTCCCCGAGGAAGGCCCGGACCGCGTCGCCGCCGAGGCCCAGCGCCTGGCCCAGCCGGAGGTCGGCCACGGGCGCCAGGGCCAGCACACCGGCGGGCGTCTCCGCACCGCAGGCGGTCGCGGCCACCTGCAGGACGAGGTGGCCACCGGCCGAGTGGCCGGCGAGCAGCGCCCGCCGGCCACGGGTGAGCTCCGCGCGCCCGGCGACATGCCACAGCGCGGCACGCACGTCGTCCACCGCCAGGTCCGGCCGGCCGGGCACCCGCCGGTACTCCGGCGCGACGGTCGACCAGCCGACCCGGGCGAGGGCCTCGGCCATCGGACCCAGGTGCGCCCGGTCGTAGGCGGGGCGCCAGAAGCCGCCGTGGACCAGCACCACGATCGGTCGCCCGTCCGGAGCGCCCGGGGCGATCCGCACGTCTGCCACCTGCTCCGCGGCCGAGCCGTACCGGAGCAGGTGGTCGGGCGGGGCCGCCGGCCGGGTGAGCACCGAGCGGTCCTCGGGGTGGGGCGGCACGCGCTGGAGGATGGACCCCGCCGGCCGGTGCCGTCCAATCGCGGGGCTCAGCCGGTGAACGCCCGGATCTCGCCGAGCCGCTCGGAGGTCACCGTCTTCAGCCGGGCGACCGCGCGCGCCAGCGGGACCAGCTCGATCTCCGTGCCGCGCAGCGCGACCATCTGGCCGGTGCGGCCCTCGTGCGCGGCGATCGTGGCGTGCAGCCCGAACCGGGTGGCGAGCACCCGGTCGAAGGACGTCGGGGTCCCGCCGCGCTGCACGTGCCCCAGGACGGTCGCCCGCACCTCCTTGCCGGTGCGCCGCTCCAGCTCCTCGCCCAGCTGCTGGGTGACGCCGGTGAACCGGCGGTGGCCGAACTCGTCGATGCCGCCGCGCCGGAACGCCATCTGACCGGGCAGCGGCTCGGCCCCCTCGGCGACGACGCCGATGACGTGGGAGTCGCCGCGGGCGAACCGCTCGCACACCAGCCGGACGACCTCGTCGACGTCGAACGGCTCCTCGGGGACCAGCGTGAGGTGGGCCCCGGCGGCCAGCCCGGCGTGCAGGGCGATCCAGCCCGCGTGCCGGCCCATCACCTCGACCAGCAGCACGCGCTGGTGGGACTCCGCGGTGGTGTGCAGCCGGTCGATGAGCTCGGTCGCGATGCTCACCGCGGTGTCGAACCCGAACGTGAGGTCGGTGCCGTCGATGTCGTTGTCGATCGTCTTGGGGATGCCGACGACCGGCACGCCGGCCTCGGACAGCAGGTGCGCCGCGGTGAGCGTGCCCTCGCCGCCGATGGGGATGAGCACGTCGATCCCGTGCTCGTCGAGCGTGCACCTCATCTCGTCGATGCCGGCGTGCAGCTTCTCCGGCGCCACCCGGGCCGAGCCCAGGGTCGTGCCACCCCGGGTGAGCAGCCCGTCGACCGCGGCGACGTCCAGCGGCGTCGAGCGGTTCTCCAGCAGCCCCCGCCAGCCGTCGCGGAAGCCCACCACCTCGCTGCCGTAGTGGGCGCCGGCGGTGCGCACCACCGATCGGATGACGGCGTTGAGGCCGGGGCAGTCCCCGCCTCCGGTCAGGACTCCGATGCGCACCGGCTGGCTCCTCGCGGTCGTGGGCCGGGTCCGCCCGACCATACGTCATGACGTCTAGACGACCGCGGAGGTCGCGGGGCGCGGCGCGGGCTCTCCGGCGCGGCGCTCCCGGGCGGTCAGCGACCGGGGCGGAACGGGTTCCGGCCGGGCCGGAACAGCGTCTCCTGGGTGAAGCTGGCGGCCAGCAGCCCGCCGGCCGTGGTGATCGACCCGGTGTACCAGCCCCGGCCGCCCGAGACGGTGCGCGGCACCATGTCCATGAGCACCCAGTCGTCCAGCGGGGCGTGCCGGTGGAACCAGACGGCGTGGTCCAGGCTCGGGCCGGGCGCGGCCTCGTCCTCCGGGAGCGCGGAGAGACCGGTGCCGATGTCGGACAGGTAGGTCAGCACGCAGGCGTGCACCAGCCGGTCCCCCGGCAGCGGCACCGTCGACCGGGCCCAGAAGCGGGTCGGCCAGTGGGCGTCCGGGAACGGCTGCGGCGGGCGCCGCCCCTCCACGGAGAACAGCCGCGGCAGCTCGAACACCGGCAGCCCGTCGGGGTCGTCGACCGCGGGCACCTCCTGCACCTGCTGGTCGGGGCCGGCGCCGGGCAGGGCGAAGGACGCCGACATGCTGAACACGACCTCGCCGCCCTGGATGGCGACGACCCGCCGGGCGGAGAAGCTGCCGCCGTCGCGGTCGCGGTCGACGCGGAACACGGTGGGGCGGGCGGCGTCGCCGCTGCGCAGGAAGTAGCCGTGCAGCGAGTGCGGCAGCCGGTCGGGGTCCACGGTGCGCCCCGCCGCGTACAGCGCCTGCGCCGCCACCTGCCCGCCGTAGAGGGGGAAGGGGTCGGTGAACAGCAGCGTGCTGCGGTAGAGGTCCCGGTCGATCTCCTCCAGCGCCAGCACGTCCAGCACGGTCGGCTCGGCCTGGCCCCCGTCGGCTCCGGTTCCCACCCGGGGAACATAGCCGCAGGTCCCCGCGGTCCCCGGCGGCGAGCCCCGCTCGGCAGCGGCCGTCACCGCGCTCGGTACGTTCGTCCCCGCCCTCCCCGCCCGGTGGGGACGACGGCACGGCCGGTACAGCGGTCGCCCTGCGCGACCGGAGCGGAGCAGCGATGAGCGAGCCACAGCGGGACGGCGACGGGCGACCGCGCCGCAAGAAGGCCCTCCGGACGGGCGAGGTCGTCCGGACCTCGTGGCTCACCCCGCACATGGTCCGGGTCGTGCTCGGCGGCGAGGGGCTCGCCGGCTTCCCCGAGAGCGAGCTCACCGACCGCTACGTCAAACTGCTCTTCCCGCCTGCGGGCGCCTCCTACGCCGTCCCCTACGACCCCGACCAGGTGCGCGCCGAGCTGCCCGCCGACCAGTGGCCGGTCACCCGCACGTACACGGTGCGCGCCTGGGACGCCGCGGCCGGGGAGCTGACCATCGACTTCGTGCACCACGGCGACGAGGGGCTCGCCGGCCCCTGGGCGGCCGCTGCGCGCCCCGGTGACCGCATCCAGCTGCTCGGGCCCGGCGGCGCCTACACCCCCCGGCCCGATGCCGACTGGCACCTGCTCGCCGGCGACGAGAGCGCGCTGCCCGCCATCGCCGCCGCCCTCGAGGGCCTGCCGGCCGGCGCGCGGGCGCTGGTCTTCGTCGAGGTGGCCGGGCCCGAGGAGGAGCAGGGCGACCTCGCCGCGGGTCCCGGTGTCGACGTGCGCTGGCTGCACCGCGGGGCGTCCCTGCCCGGCGAGCTGCTGGTCCACGCCGTCCGCGCGACCACCCTGCCCGCGGGTGACGGGCACGTGTTCGTGCACGGCGAGGCCCACGCCGTGCGGGAGCTGCGCCGCCACCTGCGCGCCGAGCGCGGGCTGGACCCGGCGTGGACGTCGATCTCCGGCTACTGGCGCCGCGGCGACACCGAGGACCGCTGGCAGTCGGGCAAGCGCGAGTGGAACGCCGCTCTCGAGGCCGAGGACGCCGCGGTCGCCCGCTGACCGTCACACGATCGTCGTGCCTGCTGCGGGCGCCGGCGGGTAGCCGGGCTCCATGCCGTCCGAGACCCAGCTGACCACCGCCACCCGTGACGAGCTCCTGCGCCTGGCCCGCGACCGCGGGGTCCCCGGCCGCAGCCGCATGTCCAAGGAGGAGCTGGTCGCCGCGCTGCGCGCGCGTGAGCAGCCGGCGCCCGTGCACGAGGCCGAACCCCCGGGCGCTGGCCGGCGGCAGATCGGCTCCCGGGTCGAGGCGTTCCGCCGGCTGGCCGAGGCCCGTGCGGCCGGCGAGATGGTCCTCATCCCCCGCATGCTCGCCGGCAACGACCGGCGCGTGCACGTGCGGGAGACCGTGCGCGAGGACCACGAGACCCGGATCGCGTCCGGCGACCTGGAGGCGCGCGCGAAGTTCGACAAGCTCGCCGGCTCGGTCTTCCACTTCTTCCGCGGCACCAACCTGCTGTTCTACCGGGACCTGGTCGGTGAGGACGCCCGGCTGCCCACGGTGCTCGCGCTCGGCGACGTCCACCCGGGCAACTTCGGCGTCATGCCCAGCTCGGACAACGTGCCGGTGTTCGGCGTCAACGACTTCGACGACGCCTACTACGCCCCCTTCACCTGGGACCTCAAGCGGGGCGCGGTGGGCTTCCTGCTCGGTGCCGCCGAGAAGGGCGGCCACGGCCCCGGGAAGCAGCGCGCCGTCGCGGAGCGGTTCGTGCGCGGCTACGTGTCGGGCATCGCCTCCTACGCCTCCGACGGGCGGGAGGAGACCGAGCAGCTCCGGATGGACAACGCGCCGCGGCTCATCCGGGACCTCATCGCCGGCACGCTGGAGACCGGCCGGGCCGACTGGCTGGGCGGGCTGCTGGAGGGCACCCGGCGCGGTTTCCGCACCGACGAGGAGCTGGTGCCGGTGAGCAGCCGCCGCGAGGAGTTCCAGGAGGTGGTCGACCGGTACGTCGCCGAGAACGAGGTGCCGGTGCCCGAGCGGGCCGGCGCGATGCGCGTGAAGGACGTGGCCGAGCGGCGTGGCGCCGGCACCGCCTCCCTCGGGCTGACCCGCTACTACGTGCTCATCGCCGGCGTGCGGGACGACGGCACCGACGACCTCCTGCTCGAGTTCAAGCGGGCCCGCCGCTCGGCCCTGTCCGGCCTGGTGCCGCCGTCGGGCTACGAGGTGGACGGCCAGGCCGACCGGATCCGGCACGCCCAGCGGGTGCACCTGGTCAGCGGGGACGTCTTCTACGGCAGCGTCGACATCGACGGGCAGAGCTTCATGGTCCGCGAGCGGGCCCCCTACCGGGGCGACGTCGGCCTGGGCTCCCTCTCGACCGGGGGGTGGAAGCGGTACGCGGAGATCTGCGGCCGCGTGCTGGCGCACACCCACGCCATGTCCGACGAGACCGGGAACGTCGACTACGACGTGGAGCCGGCGATCCTCGACGCCATCGGCAACCGGGAGCTGTTCGTCGACGACGTGCTGCGCTGGGCCGGGGAGGCGGCCGACCGGGTGCGGCAGGACCACGCGTACTTCCGGGCCGACCACGCCCTGGGTGCCTTCCGCAGCGTGGACGTCGTCTACCGCTGACCGCCCGCCTCGTCCCGCGGGACGTCGCCGGGGAAGCCCTCGAGGTCCCGGGGGCGCGGCGGGGCGTCCTTGCGGAAGCTGGCCTCCACCCGCTGGAAGCCCTTGTACCGCTCACTGCGCGCGTACCCGGTGTAGGCGCGGACGTCGGCCCGGGTGAGGTCGACGTCGTCGGTGAAGGGGGTGAGCAGCGACCGCGGGTAGAGGCGGCGGTGGCGGACGACGTTGATCTCCGCGGCGAGCACGACGACGAGCGCCTGGAGGTAGATCCAGACGACCAGGCCGAGGATGACGCCGAAGACGCCGTAGACGTCGCTGGACCGCGTCAGGTACGTCCCGAAGTAGTAGGCGCCGAGCAGGTGCAGCAGCTCCCAGAGCACCGCGGCGGTCACGGCCCCCACGGCGACGTTGCGCCAGTCCAGCCGGCGGGCGGTGAGCACCTGGTACAGCACCAGGAAGATGCCCACGTTGATCGCCAGCCCGGTCAGCGTGCCCACGGCGGTGACCACCGGGGCCGGCACCGGAAGGGTCTCCGGGACGGCGGAGACGAAGGCGGTGACCGCCGTCGAGAGGATCGCGGCCAGGCCGAGGACGAGCACGAGCAGCAGGCTGCGCAGCCGCGAGAGCACCGGGTTGGGCTGGGCGAAGCGGGGCACGGCGTAGATCCGGTTGAGAGCCGCCTGCGCCGCCTGCATCACGCCCAGCCCGCCGTAGAGGCTGCCGAGCACGCCGATCACCAGCGCGGCGCCGCTGCCGCGGAAGGTGCCGATGTTCTCGACCAGCGCCGGGCCCAGCAGCGGGAAGTCCGAGAGCGCCGACTCGAGGATCTGCTGCTGGAGCACCGGGTCGTCCTCCAGCAGGAAGCCCAGCACCGAGGTGAGCACCAGCAGCAGCGGGAAGAGCGAGACGAAGCCGTAGTAGGTGATCAGCGCGGCCAGGTGCGGGCCGCGGTCGTCGACGAACTTGTAGACCACCGCCAGCGGAAACCCCACCGCCGGATGCCTGGTCTGGAACGCGTCGGCCCGCGCGACGAACCCCATGCCGTCACCCCCTCCCCGGTCGGCGGCTACCCGGATCGGCTGCGGGCACGCACTGCGGCGGCACGGACCCGGAGCCGCGACGGGTAGGAAGGGCGCATGACCCAGCCGTTCCCCACCGTCGCCGAGCTCGCCGCCGAGGAGCGGGAGCTCCAGCTCACCTCGTTCACCAACGACGACGCCTGGGCCCTCGGGTGCGCCCTGGTCGCCGCCGCCCGGCGCGACGCCGCCCCGGTCGCCGTCGAGATCGCGCGCAACGGCCACCGGCTCTTCTCGGCCGCGCTGCCGGGCGCGACCCCGGACAACGCGTCCTGGATCGAGCGGAAGTCCCGGGTGGTGCACCGCTTCGGGCGCAGCTCGCTGCACGTGCGCCAGGACAGCATCGAGCGCGGCACCACCTTCGAGGCGGAGTTCGGGCTGGACCCGCAGCTCTACGCCGCCCACGGCGGGGCGTTCCCGCTGCTGGTCCGGGATGTCGGCCCGGTGGGCGTCGTCGCCGTCTCGGGGCTCCCCCAGCTGGCCGACCACCGGATGGTCACCGCCGTGCTGGCCGAGCACCTGGGGCGCTGACCGGGGACCGGCCAGCCCCGGTGTGGCGCAGCTAACCGACCGGATCGGTCGGATCACCTACCGAAACGGTCGGCGGGCCGTACGCTGTCGCCGTGGCACGACCGTTCCGGCAGCAGGTCGACGAGGGCATCCTCGACACCGCCGCCGCCCTCTTCGCCCGACGCGGCTACACGAAGACCTCCGTGCAGGACGTCGCCGCGGCCGTCGGCCTCTCCAAGGCCGGCCTGCTGCACCACTTCCCGAGCAAGGAGGCCCTGCACCAGGCGGTCCTGGACCAGGCCGGGGCGCTCGGCCAGCGGGTGCTGGACCTGGTGGGGCACCTGCCCGTCGGCCCGGAGCGCGACCGGCGGGCCCTCGACGTCCTGGTGGACATCGCGCTGGAGCACCCCGGGCTGGTGGCGCTGCTGCTCGCGCCGGTGACCGGGGGCGACTGCGACCCGGACCAGCTGGGGGCCGCGGCCACCCCGGCGCTGCAGGCGTTCGGCGTGGACCCGGAGGCGCCCACGGGCGAGCGGGCCGTCCGCACCATCGGCGCGCTGTCGGCCCTGGCCGTGCTGACCCTCACCGCCCACTCGCGCGGCGAGGGGACGTCGTGGCGCCCCGCGATCGTCGCCACCTGCTTCGACGCGCTCGGCCACACCCGGCCCGGCGCTGCTCTTCCCGTTCCCCACCAGGTGGAGGCCTGATCCCGCATGGCTGTCTTGTTGTCCCGACTCGGGGCCTTCGCGCACCGGCGCCGGCTCCCGGTGATCCTGGTCTGGCTGGTGCTCCTCGTCGCCGGCGGAGCGGGCGCGGCCACCCTGGCCGGTGAGACCTCCGACGCCTTCAACATCCCCGGCCAGGAGTCGACCACCGCCCTCGAGCGGATCGACGAGGAGTTCGGCAGCGCCGGCGGGGCCTCGGCGCGGGTCGTGGTCGCGGCGCCCGAGGGCGAGACGCTGACCACGCCGGAGAACGCGGCCGCGATCCAGCAGCTGGTCGCCGAGCTGGGCGGGCTGCCCGGCGTCGCCGCGGCGAGCAATCCGCTGGACCCCGCCGCGCCCGCCGTCAACGCCGAGCAGACCACCGCGTACAGCACCGTGACCTTCGCCGGCGGGCTGGGCGAGGTCACCCCGGAGGAGCGCGACGCGCTGGTGGAGGCGGTCGAGGCGGCCGGCGAGGGCGCGCTGACCGTCGAGGTCACCGGCCAGGCGATCCAGGAGCCGCCGCACGTCGGGGGGCCCGCGGAGGTCATCGGCGTCGTCGTGGCGCTCGTCGTCCTCGCGGTCACCTACGGCTCGCTCGTCACGGCGGGCATGAACCTGCTGACCGCCGTCGTGGGCGTCGGCATCGGCGTCCTCGGGGTCACCATCGCCACCGGCTTCGCCGAGCTCTCCTCGACCACGCCGATCCTCGCCGCGATGCTGGGGCTCGCCGTCGGCATCGACTACGCGCTGTTCATCGTGACCCGGTTCCGCCAGGAGCTCCGGCACGGGGCGCCCGTGGGTACCGCGATCAGCACCGCCGTCGGCACCGCCGGCTCGGCGGTGGTCACCGCCGGGCTGACCGTCGTCATCGCCCTGCTCGGGCTCTCGGTCGTCGGCATCCCCTTCCTGACCCAGATGGGCATCGCCGCGGCCGCGACGATCGTCGTCGCGGTCCTGGTGGCGATCACCCTGGTACCCGCGGCGCTGAGCTTCCTGGGGCGCCGGGCGCTCCCCCGCCGGCACCGGGCCGTCACGGACCCTGCCGCATCCCCGTGGGTGCGGCAGGACGGCGCCGGCGACCGCGGTCTCCTCGCCGGCTGGGTCGCCACGGTCACCCGCCACCGCGTCGTCTCGCTGCTGCTGACCGTGGTGGTGCTGGGCATCATCGCGATCCCGTTCTTCTCCATGCGGACGACGCTGGTGCAGGAGCCGGCCGAGGGCTCCACGGCCGCCCGCGCCGACCAGCTGCTCGCCGAGGGCTTCGGCGAGGGCTTCCTCGGCCCGCTGACCATCCTGTTCGAGGGCGACGGGGCCCCGGAGGCCGCGGCCTCGGTCAGCGCCGCCATCGCCGAGGTCGACGACGTCGCCCTGGTGACGCCGCCGACGCCGAACCCCGACGGCACCGCGGCCCTGCTCAACGTCATCCCCGGGTCGGGACCGGCCACGGCCGAGACCGAGCAGCTCGTGGAGGACCTGCGCGCGGAGCTCGCCGGCCTGGACGGGGTGGAGGCCTCGGTCACCGGCGCGACGGCGGTGAGCGTCGACGTCGCGGAGAGCCTCAACGAGGCCCTGCCGGTGTACCTGCTGCTCGTCGTCGGCCTGGCGCTGGTCCTGCTGGTCCTGGTCTTCCGGTCGCTGCTGGTGCCGCTGGTCGGCGTCCTCGGCTTCGTCCTGACCGTCGGGGCGTCGCTCGGCGCCGCCGTCGCGGTGTTCCAGTGGGGCTGGCTGGCCGACCTGGTCGCGCTGGACGTGACCGGGCCGCTGATCAGCCTGACGCCCATCCTGGTGATCGGCATCCTCTTCGGCCTGGCGATGGACTACCAGATCTTCCTGGTCTCCCGGATGCACGAGGCGCACAGCCACGGCGCCGCGCCGCTGGAGGCGATCCGCACCGGGTTCCGCCAGGCGGCCCCGGTCGTCGTCGCCGCCGCGCTGATCATGTTCTCGGTCTTCGCCGGGTTCGTGCCGGCGGGCGAGCCCACGATCAAGTCGATCGCGTTCGCCCTGGCGGCGGGCATCCTGTTCGACGCCTTCGTCGTGCGCATGGTGCTCGTGCCTGCGGCGCTGGCACTGCTGGGCCACCGTGCCTGGTGGCTGCCGCGCTGGCTCCGGTGGCTGCCCGGGCTCGACGTCGAGGGCGCCGCGCTGGAGAAGTCGGGCCCCGCGCACGACCGGGAGGCGGTCGCCGCCGCCCGGCGTTGATCCACGGCTCCCACCGGACGGCCCGCCTGCTCCCGCAGGCGGGCCGTCCGCCGTTCAGGACGACGACGGGGCATCCGCCCACACCCGGTCAAGACGTCGATGAAACTTGTGGACAGGCCGTTGACCTGCTGATCGTGCTGCGGGTGTCGGCGTCGGGCGGTAGTGTTCGTACATGTGTTCGACAGGTGTGGATGGCGCGATCGGCCGGTTGGTCGCCGCGCTGGACGACCTGGCCGCCGAGCGGCTCGACGGCGCGTTCGGCCCGCAGCTGATCGACCGGCTGGCCCCTGGCTGCGCGGCCACGCCCGCTCCTCCCCGGCCGCCGCCGCCCGGCTGGTGTCCGCCGGCCGGGCGCTGGAGGCCCTACCGGCGGTCGCCGCCGCGGCCGCCACCGGCGCGGTCGCACTCGACGCGCTCGCCGAGATCGCCCCGGCGGTCACCCCGGCCCAGCTGGCCGCCGCCGCGGCCCAGGACGTGGACCTCGCCGGGGTGGACGCCGCCCTGGCCGAGGTCGCCGCCACCCGCCCGCACGCCGAGCTGCGCCAGGTCGTGGCCCACTACCTGGACCGCCTCGATCCCGACGGGGCCGAGCCCGACCCCACCGAGGGCCGGTCGTTCACCCTGGTCAAGCACGCCGACGGCAGCGTCAGCGGCCGCTTCGAGCTCGACGCCGTCGGCGGGGAGAAGCTGCAGACCGCCGTGGAGTCCATCGCGCAGGCCGACCGGCCCGCCGGGGACATGCGCACCCGCGCCCAGCAGCAGGGCGACGCCCTCGTCCAGCTGGCCGACAACGCCCTGGCCGCCGGCACCCTGCCGACCCTGCGCACCCACAAACCGCACGTCGTGGTCCGGGTCGATCTGGAGGACCTCATCGACCCCGCCGCCGCCGGCCCCGGAGCCGCCCAGACCGGCTTCGGCACCATCCTGTCGGCCGCCCGCGCCCGCTGGCTGGCCTGCGACGGCGGCATCAGCCGCATCGTCATCGGCCCCGACGGCGAGGTCCTCGACCACGGCCGCCGCCAGCGGGTCGCCCCACCCGGGCTGCGCCGCGCCCTGGACGCCCGCGACCGCGGCTGCGTCTTCACCGGCTGCGACGCCCCCGCCCACTGGTGCGACGTCCACCACCTCGTGCACTGGATCGACGGCGGCCCCACCGACCTGGCCAACTGCGCGCTGAGCTTCCCCCGATTTGTTGGAGGCCCCGATGCTTGGTCTGGAGGCCAAGCGGAGAGGGGGCCACCAATGCCTCGATCGCCCCTCAAGTACCCGTTGGAGGTCCGTCAGCGGGCCGTAGAGATGGTGCAGACCTCTGGTCGGCCGATCGCCTCGGTCGCGCAGGAACTCGGGCTGAATCCCGAGACGCTGCGCAAGTGGGTCAAGGCGAAGGAAGCCGCAGGCAAGGTGCCAGCCGATGAGGTGGCCACGCCGGCGGAGAAGGACGCCGAGATCCGGCGGCTGCGGGCGGAGGTCGCAGAGCTGCGGCGGACCAATGAGATCTTGCGCGCGGCCAGCGCCTATTTCGCGCAGGAGCTCGGCCCAGCTCGGCGGAGCGAGACGTCGCGGTGAGGTTCATCCAGGCCTACCGGGACCGCTTCGGGGTCGAGTCGCTGTGCCAGGTGATGGGCATGGCGCCGAGCACGTACTACTACCACCGGGCGCGGCTGACCCGGCCGAGCCGTCGGCGCGAGGATGATCGCGCGCTGCTGGGGCACGTCCAGCGGATCTGGACCTCCTCGCGGTTCACCTACGGCTCTCCGCGGGTGCATGCCCAGTTGGCTCGCGAGGGCATCCGGGTGGGCCGCAAACGGGTGGAACGGCTGATGCGCGAGGCCGGCATGAAGGGCGCCTATCGGTCTCGCTACTTCCGCACCACCGAGTCCGATCCCAGCGCCCGTGTGGCTCCCGACCTGGTCGACCGTGTCTTCCGCGTCGATGCACCAGATCAGCTGTGGGTCGCCGACATCACCTACCTGCGCATCGACGGCGGATTCATCTATCTGGCCTGCGTCCTGGACGCCTTCAGCCGGGCGATCGTGGGCTGGTCGACCAGCGACGTCAGCAAGCTGGAGTTGGTCGAAGCAGCTCTGCAGATGGCTCTGGATCGGCGCCGACCACCCGCGGGCGGCGGCTTGGTGCACCACAGCGACCGCGGCAGTCAGTACACCGCCTACGCCTTCGGCCAGCGGCTTCTCGACGCCGGTATCGCCGCGAGCATGGGCAGCAAGGGAGACG
This sequence comes from Blastococcus sp. MG754426, assembly GCF_021699055.1. GTDB lineage: Bacteria > Actinomycetota > Actinomycetes > Mycobacteriales > Geodermatophilaceae > Blastococcus. The sequence continues at coordinate 13,091 of NZ_SSXC01000086.1, forward strand.
CCTACGACAACGCCTTGATGGAGACCTTCTTCGGCACGCTGAAGATCGAGTTGGTCGACCGCCGGCGCTGGCGGACTCGCCAGGAGATCGACACAGCCCTGCTGTCCTACATCGAAGGTTGGTACAACCCGCTGCGCCTGCAGCGGGCCCTCGGCTGGCGCAGCCCGTTGGAGTTCGAAGACCACCACCATGACGGCCACGACCTCTCGGTGCCCGCCACCGACAAGCATGCGCCGGTCCTCGCCGGGATCAAGGAAGAACGCCTTGACCCCGGCTCCGGGCCGGCGCCCAATCTTCTTGTCGGACCCGAACTGAACGCATCCAACCCAGCTTTGACACCCGGAACCACCTAACCCGGTCTCCAAGAAACCGGGGGACCCGCACGCTGCTGTGCGAACGGCACCACACGAAGGTGCACCACGGGTTCCGCGTCGAACGCCGACCCGACGGCCGATGGCGCACCTGGCGGCCCGACGGCACCGATCCTCGTCCTGCCCCGCACCACCGCCGACCCGGCCAACTCCCGGGCCGGCTGAACCGCCGCCGCCCCCCGCGGGCATGGATCGGTGACCCTCGGTGTTGGCTCAGGGGACGACGCGGCTCGGCAGAGGCGCGCACCTGCCCCCGAGCCCCTCGAGGATCACGCTTGCCCGAGCACCACCCGCAGCCCACGACCGCCCGCCGGCGGAACCGTTCCGCCACCCGCACGGCAGCCACCCCCGGCACCGACCGGACCGCCCGCGCGACCGACGGCACCGCCCGGGAGACCGACCGCGCCACCGCGCCCGGCACCGACCACGCGGCCACCCGCGACGGGGAGCGCGCCGACCACCGCACCGCCGCCGGCAGCACCCACCGCGACGCCGCCCGCGAGGAGAAGCGCGCCGCGGCCCGCGAGGCCGACCGGCTCGCCGCCCGCGAGGAGAAGCGCGCCCAGCAGAGCTGGGTGGAGGGCGCGGCGCCGGAGCTGCCCACCCGCGCCACGCGCCCCGAGGAGGTCGTCTTCCACCTCGGCCCGACCAACTCCGGCAAGACCTACGAGTCCCTCCAGGCGCTCGCCGCGACCGGCTCCGGCGTCTACGCCGCCCCGCTCCGGCAGCTCGCGCACGAGGCCTACGCCAAGCTCTCGGCCCAGCTGCCGGAGGGCACGGTGGGCCTGTCGACGGGCGAGGAGGAGATCGACCCCTTCGCGCCGATCGTCTGCTGCACCGTCGAGAAGGCCCCCGACCGCGGCGAGATGCTGGTGCTCGACGAGGCCCACTGGGTCACCGACCCCGACCGCGGGCACCACTGGGCGCGGCTGCTGCTCACCGGCGAGTACCGCCAGATGCACCTCATCTCCGCCGCCGAGGCGTACCTGGTGCTCAAGCCGCTGGTCTCCGACGCCGAGCACGTCGAGGTCGTCAACCACAAGCGGCTGTCGCGGCTCGACGTGCTCCGCGCCCCGGTGCGACCGGCCGGCGTCCGGCCGCAGACGCTCGTGGTCGCCTTCTCCCGCAAGGCCGTGTACGCGGTGGCCGCCGAGCTCGACCAGCACCGCCCGGGCAAGGTCGGCGTCCTCTACGGGGCGCTGCCCCCGGCCACGCGCCGCGAGGTCATCGAGCGGTTCACCAGCGGCGAGCTCGACGTCCTGGTCACCACCGACGTGATCGGCCACGGCATCAACGTGCCCGCGACCACCGTGCTCTTCGCCGAGACGACCAAGTTCGACGGCCAGGAGATGCGGCCCCTGCGCACCTGGGAGGCCGCCCAGATCGCCGGGCGGGCCGGGCGCTACGGCCTGACCGGCCACGGTGCCGCCGGCATCCTCATCGGCGTCAGCGGGCTCAAGCCCGTCGCGGCGCTCGTCGGTGCGGGGGCCGCCGTCGCCCGGGGCGACGAGATGAGCGACCTCCCCAAGCGCGCCCCCCGGCTGCGGCCCGAGCTCGAGGACCTGGGCGCCTTCGAGGCGGTCGACCTCCCCGAGGCGCTGATGCGCTGGATGGCCTGGGCCCGCGCGGCCACCCGCGACCAGGCCATGACCGCCGACGACGTCACCAGCCTGGTCCTCCGCGTGCACGCGCTGCTCCCGCTGCTGCGCGGGCCGCTGGGCGCGGTCGGCGACCTGAACACCGTGTGGCGGCTGGTCAACCTCGCCATCGACTACAACCCGCCACGGCGCACCCGCTGGCTGGTGCTCGCCCGCGCCGCCCTGCGGCACGCGGCCGGCCTGCCGGTCCCTCCGGAGACCGTGCTGCCGGACGTCCCCCGCGGGGGCACCGTCGAGGAGTACGAGCAGGCCGCGGCGGCCGCCCGCGACGCCCAGACGCTGCTGCGCCAGTTCCCCGGCGTCGCCGGCCTGGACAGCGAGGACGCCGCCTGGGTGGAGGAGGAGTGCGCCGAGATGATCACCGAACTCCTCCCCGACGCCATCGCCCTGGGCCGCTCCGGGAAGTGCGTGGAGTGCGGGAGCGCGATCGCACCCTGGTTCACCACCTGCCGCCCCTGCAGCGCACCGGCCGGCCGCCGCGAGAGCCAGCGCGAGCGCCGTCCCGTCGCCGGGGGCCGGCGGGCCGCGGGCCGGGCAGCCGGCCGCGCACTCGGCGGGCGGCAGGGTGGCCCCCGCGGCCGGTCCCGCCGCGGCTGACGGATCCCGACCCGCCGGCCACCGGCGGGTCGGGTAGCCACACATCTGCCCAATCGGACGGCGCCGTTTCGTACGGGTTCTGCCAGTGCCGATCCAGCGCTGGCTCCGTAACGTCACAGGAAGCAAGCAGGCCGTACCGGTCCGTCACCGCGCCTGCCACGACCGCCCACCGAGGAGCTTCCCGTGCCTTCCTTCTCCCGCCCCGTGCTCACCCTGGTCCCCGGCTCCGCCGACACCCGGGACCACTCCCCCGCCGACGCCTTCGCCGCGTTCACCCCGCTCGACGCCGCCTGGGCCGCCCCGGCCGAGTCCGACGACAGCTGGCGGATCGACGCGCTCTGCGCCGAGACCGACCCCGAGGCGTTCTTCCCGGAGAAGGGCGGGTCCACCCGGGACGCGAAGCGGGTCTGCACCGGCTGCCCGGTGCGCGCCGAGTGCCTGGAGTTCGCCCTGGCCAACGACGAGCGCTTCGGCATCTGGGGCGGCCTCTCGGAGCGCGAGCGCCGCCGGGTCCGGCTGCAGCGCCGCGGGACCATCAGCGCCTGATCGGGGCCCCGGCCGGATGCCCCGCCGGCTCGTACCCTCGAAGGGGTGACCTCCGCCCCGGCCCGGACCGTTTCCCTGCACGACCGCTTCGCGCGGGACCTCCCGGAGCTGGCGGTCCCCTGGCAGGCCGACGCGGCACCGGACCCCCGGCTGCTGCTCCTCAACGAGCCGCTGGCCGCGGAGCTCGGCCTCGACGCCGCCGCGCTGCGCGGCCCGGACGGCGTCCGGCTGCTGGTCGGCGCCGCGGTCCCCGACGGCGCCACCCCGGTGGCGCAGGCCTACGCCGGGCACCAGTTCGGCGGGTTCAGCCCGCGGCTGGGTGACGGTCGGGCGCTGCTGCTCGGTGAGCTCACCGGTGCCGACGGCGCGCTGCGCGACCTGCACCTCAAGGGCTCGGGCCGCACCCCGTTCGCCCGCGGGGGCGACGGCCTGGCCGCGGTCGGCCCGATGCTCCGCGAGTACGTGGTCAGCGAGGCGATGCACGCCCTCGGCATCCCGACCACCCGCGCCCTGGCCGTGGTCGCGACCGGCCGTGCGGTGCACCGGGAGACCTTGCTGCCCGGCGCGGTCCTCGCCCGCGTCGCCGCGAGCCACCTGCGGGTGGGCACGTTCCAGTACGCCACCGTGCTGGGCGACGTCGACCTGCTGCGCCGCCTGGCCGACCACGCCATCGCCCGCCACCACCCGGAGGCGGCCGCCGCGGAGAACCCCTACCTCGCCCTGTACGACGCCGTGGTCGCCGCCCAGGCCGAGCTGGTCGCGCGGTGGATGCTGGTCGGCTTCGTGCACGGCGTCATGAACACCGACAACACGACCATCTCCGGCGAGACGATCGACTACGGCCCGTGCGCCTTCCTCGACGCCTACGACCCCGCCACCGTCTACAGCTCCATCGACCACAGCGGGCGGTACGCCTACGGCAACCAGCCGGTCGTCGCGGAGTGGAACCTGGCCCGGCTGGCCGAGGCACTCCTGCCCCTGCTGTCGGAAGACCAGGAGCAGGCGGTCACCCTGGCCGTGGAGTCGTTGCGCGGCTTCGCCCCGCGGTACCAGGCCGCGTGGACTGCGGGCGTGCGCGCGAAGCTCGGCCTGCCCGCCGACGTCGACGAGGCGCTGGTCCGGGAGCTCGGCGAGGGGCTCCTCGCCCTGCTGACCCGCGACCACGTCGACCTCACCTCCGCGTTCCGCGCGCTCGGGGCGGCCGCCCGGGGCGACGTGGAACGGGTGCGGCTGCTCTTCCTCGACCTCGCCGGCATCGACGACTGGCTGGGCCGCTGGCGGGCGCTCGGCCCCGACGCCGACGGCATGGACCGGGTCAACCCCGCCTACATCCCGCGCAACCACCTGGTCGAGGAGGCCCTCGAGGCCGCGACCGAGGGGGACCTCGCGCCGATCGGCCGGCTGCTGGAGGCGGTCACCGCCCCCTTCGAGGAGCGGCCCGGCCTGGAGCGGTTCGCGGCACCCGCCCCGCAGGACTTCGGCGCGTACCGCACCTTCTGCGGCACCTGACCCCTCCTGCGGCACCCGAGCCGAAGGAGACCGGTTCCGCCCCTGCTGGGCCGGGTAGACGCCGTGCGTGCCGCGCGAGATGGACCCCCAGGACCCCGACACCCTCTACGCCGAGGGACCGGTGGCCCCCGAGCCGCCGGACGACGACGTCCCGGAGTCCTCGCCGCTGCCCGACTCCGGCGGGACCGGTCCCGGCCCGGACGACCTCGACCGGCTGCTCTGAGGGGCGGGACACCGCCGGCGCGCTGCAGGCAGCGGGCGGCCCGGACGTCGGGGTCAGAGCCGGGCGGCGGGTGACGCCTCGTCGCCCTCGCGCGGGCTGACCGCGACCTCGTCCTCGCCGGCCTCGTCCCCGTCGGCGTCCTCGTCGGCGTCCTCGTCGCCCTCGTCCGCGGGCGGTGCGGTCACCTCACCCGTGCCCTCCGCGGGCGGGGTGGTCGGCTCGCTGGTGGCCCCGCCGTCGTCACCGGGCGGGGTGGTCGGCGTCCCGGTGCCCTCCTCCGGCGGGGTGGTCGGCTCGCTGGTGGCCCCGCCGTCGTCACCGGGCGGGGTGGTCGGCGTCCCGGTGCCCTCCTCCGGCGGGGTGGTCGGCTCGCCGGTGGCGCCGCCGTCGTCACCGGGCGGGGTGGTCGGCGTCCCGGTGCCCTCCTCCGGCGGGGTGGTCGGCTCGCTGGTGGCGCCGCCGTCCTCCGGGGTGGTCGATGGCTCGTCGGTGGCCGGCCCCGCACCGCCACCGGCCGGTCCGCCGCCCGCGGTTCCCGTCGGCGCCGGCTCGTCGGCCGGCACCTGGGGGGCCGGTGCCGCGGGTCGCGGACGGCCCACCGGCGTGGCGCCGCCGGCGGTCACCGACGGCGAGGCGGACCACGTCACCGGCACGCAGCACGCTGCCCGCCGGGTCGACGCCCGTGACCGTGCCGGGCGCGCTCCCGGTCGTGGGGTCCTGCACCTGGCGCACCGCGAGACCGAGGGCCCCGAGCTCCGCGGCGACCTCGGCCGCGGGCCGGCCGAGGAGGTCCCCGGGCTCCAGCACCACACCGTCCTGGGCCGACGGGTCGGAGACCGCGCCCGCGGAGGGGCCCGGGTCGGCGCCCGGACCGGGCACGAGGTTCAGCGCGCCGGCCCCGAGGAGGAAGGCCACCACCGGCAGGGCCACGACGAGGACCGGCCGGCGGACGCGCGACCCGGCCTCCGGGCGGGCGACCGGGGCGGCCCGGCGCCTCGAGGCGGCGCGGCGGCGCTCGGCCGCCCGGCGCTCCCGCCGCACCGGGCCCGCCACCACCGACCGGGTCGGCGGCTCACCGGAGGGCCGCTGGATGGTCTCCTCGATCGCGGCGAGGAAGGCCGCACCGTCGCGGGGGCGCTCGCCGGGGTCCTTGACCAGCGCGGCGTCGATGAGGGCGCGCACGTCCGGCGGCAGCTCGGCCGGCAGCGGTTCGGGGGTCTCCTGCACCTGCTTGAGCGCGACGGTGACCGGGTTGTCGCCGTCGAAGGCCGCGTGCCCGGCGAGGGACTCGTAGCCGACCAGGGCGAGTGCGTAGACGTCGCTGGCCGGGCTCACGTGCTCGCCCCTGGCCTGCTCGGGCGACATGTACTGGGCGGTGCCCACGACCTGGCCGGTGCGGGTGATCGGGGCGCTCCCCGCCGACCACGAGATGCCGAAGTCGGTCAGCTTCACCGTGCCGTCCGCACCCAGGAGGATGTTGGCCGGCTTGACGTCGCGGTGCACCACGCCGGCCCGGTGGGCCTCGGCCAGGCCGGCAGCCGCCTGCCGCAGCAGCGAGAGCGTCGCCCGGGTGTCCAGCGAACCCTCCTCGGCCAGCCGCGTCGACAGCGACGCCCCCTCGACGAGCTCCATCACCAGGTAGGCCAGGCGCTCTCCGGTGTCCTCCGCGGCCGTCTCGCCGTAGTCCAGGACGGCGGCGATGTTCGGGTGGCTCAGCCCGGCCGCGTGCCGGGCCTCGGAGCGGAAGCGGGCGACGAAGACGGGGTCGTCGGCGAACTCGCTGCGCAGCACCTTGACCGCCACCGTCCGGTGGAGCTGCAGGTCGCGGGCGCGCCACACCTCGCCCATGCCACCGACGGCGATGAGTTCGTGGAGCTGGTACCGGCCGTCCAGGCATCGTCTGCTGGTCTCGGCCGTCACTCCCGGTCCCCTCGTGTGCGTGCCGCGGGGTCCACCCGCGCGTCGTCATGTGCCCGTGCGCCCCTCAGGGGTGCCCGTTCGGGCGGGGGCTGAACCCCGCCGCGCCCGATCGGCTCGGATCCGCGGCTCCCGGGGGTGCCCGCGAGCCCGCCCGACGGGCACTCGTACGGTGCGTCGCGGGCCGCACCCGGCCACGACCCCGTCCGCACCGACCGGCAGGAGCACCCCCCATGAGCGTCGTCCTCGTCACCGGTGCGAGCTCCGGGCTCGGCGAGGAGATGGCGCGGCAGTTCGCCGCGCTCGGCCACGACCTCGCGCTCTGCGCCCGGCGCACCGACCGGCTCGACGCCCTGGCCGCGGAGCTCCGCCCGGCCACCGGCCGGCGGGTGGAGACCGCCGCCCTGGACGTCACCGACGCCGACGCGGTCCCCGCCGTCTTCTCCGCCTTCGCCGAGGCGTTCGGCACGATCGACCGGGTGGTCGTCAACGCCGGCCTGGGCAAGGGGGCGCCGCTGGGCACCGGCCGCCCCGATGTCAACCGCGAGACGGCGATGACCAACTTCGTGGGCGCCCTGGCGCAGACGGAGGCGGCGCTGGAGATCTTCCGCCGCCAGGGCCACGGGCACCTGGTGCTGATCTCCTCGATGTCGGCCCTGCGCGGCATGCGCCGGTCGATGACCACCTACGCCGCGACCAAGGCGGGTGTCGCGTCGCTCGCGGAGGGCGTGCGCAGCGAGCGCATCCCCGGTGTCGACGTCTCCGTCGTCCACCCGGGCTACATCCGCTCGGAGATGAACGAGCACGTGCACCAGCGCACCCGGTTCATGGTCGACACGCCGACCGGGGTCCGGGCGATGGTGGCCGCCATCGAGGCCCGGCGGACCACGGCCTACGTCCCGGCGTGGCCGTGGGTGCCGATCGGGCTGGCCATGCGGGTGCTACCGCTCTCCGTGGTCCGCCGGCTCACCTAGGGCGCCGGAGCGGAGGGCTCAGTTGTAGTTGACGTGCACGTGGTCGAAGTGGTTGGCCGTCGCGCTGCCGCGGTTCTCCATGGCCTTCCACGAACCACCCGGCGAGGACAGCATCCGCTGCTGCCAGATGAGGTAGTCCACGCCCAGCTCGTCCCAGTGCGCCCGGTGGTACTCGACGATGGCGTCGCCGAGGGAGGCGTTCGACATCACCATGTAGTCCAGCGCCAGGCCCGAGGGGTGCCCGCCGGGGTCGGCGGCGCTGGCCCGGGTGCCGCCGAGGGTGATCCCCGCGGCGCCGGGCACGTTGCTGACGACGGCGTCGGCCGCGGCCTGGGTCTGCGGTCGGACGCTGCCGGCGGTGTTGCTGATCCGGGCGACGGCCGTGGCCGCCACCGAGGTGGCGGCGCTCGTCGCCGCGCGCGCCTCCTGGGTCGGGCTCGCGGGGGCCGCGGCGGCCCGCTGCTCGGCGGCCGCCGCGGCGGCGGCCTCCTCGGCCGCCTTCTTCTCCGCCTCGGCGCGGGCCTGCGCCTCGGCCTCGGCCCTCTGCCGGTCGAGCTCGGCCTGGTCGGCGGCGGCCTGGGCCTGCTGCGCCGCGGCCTGGTCGGCCTCCCGGGTGCTGCGGCTGGCCGCGAGGTCCTCCAGCGGCTCGAGGTCCTCGGTCACGTCGATGGGGCCGGCCTGGGCGGAGAGGCCCAGCGCCTGCGCCACGCTGACCGACTCGGAGGTGCCGGCCTCGGCCTGGGCGGCCGGCTCGACGCCGACGAGGCTGTTGACCAGCACGGCGCCGGCGACGGCGACGCCGAGGTAGAGCGCCGGCCGGCGGACGGCCGCGGGCGGACGGCGGCGGAGGGCGAGCGGGCCGCGTCGGCCGGTGGTGGTGGTGCGGGGATCCATGGTGTTCGGGTGCTCCGGGGTGTGGGTGCGCGACCGGCCGTCAGGCGCGGGCCGTGGAGGATGCGGGCAGCGGGCCCGGGCGCAGGTCGCGGGGCCGCCGGGCACCGGCGGGGAGGCCGGTGCGGCACGTCGGCGGGCGACCGGCGGGACGCCGGGCAGCGCGTGCGATCAGATCCGCGGACGCGCCCGGAGGCGGCGGTGCCGGCGGGCGCAGGGTCGTGCGGCGGTGCAGGGGCGCGCCATGCGGCGGCTCTCCGTTCTTCCGTCTGCCGCCTACCGGGTTAGCTGACGGATTCGGGCGGGAAGCGGCCCTACCCGCGACGGGACGTACCCGGCGTGGGGAGCGGACGACCGTCCGGGCGCAGCCACCGTAACCGCCGTTATGCAGTCGTGACAATCAGCGGGCGCGGAATTCCACGACGTGATGTGTGTCGCGGTGACCTGCAGCGCCGCTGGGTGGTGTATCCCGCGCGCGTCCTCAGCCGGCGTCGGCCCAGGAACGGACGACGGCGACGTCGAGCGGGAAGTCCACCGGGAAGCCCCCGAACAGCAGCCGGCCGGCGGTCGAGGCCGCGGCGCGGACGGCGTCGGCCACCTCACCGGCGAGGTGCTCGGGGGTGTGCACGACCACCTCGTCGTGGAGGAAGAAGGCCAGGTGCGGCCGGGCGCCGGCGTCGCCGAGCCGCCACAGCCGGTTCCGCAGGTCGGCCAGCCAGCACAGCGCCCACTCGGCCCCGGTGCCCTGGACGACGAAGTTGCGGGTGAACCGGCCCCAGGCCCGGCGGGCCCGGTCGCCCTCCTCGTGCGGCGGCCAGGACCCGGGGCGCGGCGACCCCCGCCCGAGCAGGGTGTGCACCACCTCGCCGCGCTCACCGGCGCGGGCGGCCTCCTCGACCAGCCCGATGGCCCGGGGGTAGCGCCGGGCGAGCCGGGGCATCATCCGCCCGCTCTCCCCGCGCGTGCCGCCGTACATCGCGCCCAGGATGCCGAGCTTGGCGTCCGCCCGCGTGGCCACGGCGCCCGCGGCCACCATCCCCGCGTACAGGTCGGCCGCTCGGGCGGCCTCCGCCATCGCGCCGTCGCCGCTCATGCCGGCCAGCACCCGCGGCTCGAGCTGCGCGACGTCGGCGACGACGAACCGCCACCCCTCGTCGGCGACCGCCGCGGGCCGGACGACGGTCGGCACCGAGAGCGCCCCGCCCCCGGAGGAGGCCCACCGCCCGGTCACCACCCCGCCGGGCACGAAGACGGCGCGGAACCGGCCGTCGCGCACCCAGGTGTCCAGCCAGGCCCACCCGTTGGCCGCCAGCAGCCGGGAGAGCCTCCGGTACTCCAGCAGCGCCGGGATGCCGGGGTGGACCAGCTGCTCCAGCGTCCAGGAACGGGTGTCGGCGACCGGCAGCCCGGCGTGCTGCAGCACCCGCAGCAGCTCGCCGGGCGAGTCCGGGTTGAGGGTGGGGGCGCCGAACGCCGCGCGGACCTCCGCCAGCAGCCGCTCCAGCACCGCCGGGCGCCCGCCCGCCACCGGGCGCGGCCCCAGCAGGCCGGTGAGCAGCCGCGCGTGCACGTCGGCCCGCCAGGGCAGGCCGGTGTGGGCCAGCTCCGCGGCGACCAGCGCCCCGGATGACTCCGCGGCCAGCAGCAGGGCCAGCCGGTCCCGCTGCGGCGAGGCCGCGAGCACCGCCTGCTGGCGCCGGTGCTCGGCCAGCGGGTCGAGCAGGTCGGCCGGGTCGGCCAGCGGGAAGAGCGCCGTCTCCGGCGGTGCGCCGGGCGGCAGGGCGTCCCAGCCGGGGGTGTCCTCCCCGGCGAGCAGGTCCTGGGCGGCGAACGGCGAGCGCCGCAGGATCGCGTGCCCCAGCCGCAGGTCGGAGCAGCGCTCGACGCGGACCCCGGCCGTCAGCAGCCCGGGGTACCAGCGGGTCGTGTCGTCCCAGATCCAGCGGACCGGCGCCGCGACGCCCTCCCGCTCGGCCACGTACCCGGCGAGCGCCGCAGGGTCGAGCCGGTCGCGGCGGCCGACCACCCCGTCGGCAGTGAGGTCGACGGCCTCGACCGCGTCGCCGCCGCGACGGAGCAGGACCCGCTCCACCCGCGCCCCGCCTACGGGGCGGTGGGGCCACCCCGGCCGAGCAGCCGGTGCAGGCAACGCGCCGGGAGACCCAGCACCACCCGGGTGACGTGCACGCCGAGGCGGAGCAGGTCGGCGTAGTCCGGGGGGCGGACGGCGGCACGGGGCGACGGGTCACCGGCCGGCGGGCCGGAACGGGCCGCCCCGGTCCCGGACGAGGAGCGCGCAGGCGCGGACGGGGACGCCCCCGGTCGGGGCGGGGCGGGCGCGGCCGCGGGCTCCACCGGGACCAGCAGGTCGACCGCCGAGCGGCGCCGCGGGGCCCGCAGGGAGTCGAACGACGGGATCGCCGGCGCCACCGGGCCCTCCTCCTCCGCTCCCGCGTCCCCGCCGCCGGCGGGCGCCGGACCGGCGCCGGGCAGCCGCGCGGGCGGCTCGGGGACGACGGCGCGGATCGCGGCGACCAGCCCGGGCCCCAGCCCGGGGACGGCGCTGAGCTCCCGGTGGGTGAGGGCGGCCAGCGCCCCGGTCTCGGTGATCCCGGCGCGGGTCAGCGCGGTGACCGCCCGGGCGGGCAGCCCGAGCTCCCGGATCGATCCCGCGGGCTGTCCCGGTGCGCTGGTCGGCATGACGGCCAACCCTAGCGATGCCCTCCCGCCGCCGCTCCGGTGGCGGGAGGGTCAGACCGCGACCACCTCGTAGGTGTGCCCGGCGGCCCGCAGCCGCTCGACCAGCACCTCACCCAGCGCCGTCGCCGGGGTCAGCGAGCCGGCCCGGTCGGGCAGCCGCTCCTCGTCGAGGGCGAGCGCGAGAGCGGCCTCACCGAGCATCACGGCGGTGGCTTTGTAACCCGGGTCGCCGCTGCCCGCGGCGGTCGCGCGGTACCGGCGGCCGTCCTCGGTGGTGGCGTCGACCACCATGCGGAACCAGCCCTTCTCCCGGACCGACTCGCTCGGCCCGGTCCCGGGCGCGGGCAGCACCCGGTCCAGCAGCGCGCGGGTCGGCGACAGGCTCATCGCCGACACGGTGGCGAGCAGCCCGGCGGTGACCCCGGCGGCGGTCACCGCGCCCACCGGGCCGCGCCCCACGCCCATCACCTCGCTGTACCGCAGCCCCCGCCCGTAGGCCCAGTCCTGCAGGGCGTTGCTGCGCCTGACGATGCGGGTGTTGAACGGGGCCATGACGAACGGCGCGGTCCAGCGGCCGTCGGGCGTCCGGGTGGGCAGGCCGGCGTCCCGCGGCTGGCGGGTGCCGGGCTCCGCCGCCCGGTCGGGGCTCAGGGCGAAGGGGTCACCGACCACCCGGCGCCGCGCCGGGTCGGCCTGCAACGCCTCCACCTGCGCGCGCATCGAGTCGATCGTCCCGCCGCTGAACCCGCCCCGGAGGGTGGCGACGAGCTCCACGTCGGTCAGGCCACCCGCACCGTCGGCGGCCGCCTGCCGGGCGAGCAGGAGCACGCTGAGGTCGGAGGGGACGGAGTCGTAGCCGCACGCGTGCACGAGCCGCGCGCCGGTCTCCGCCGCCACGGCGTGGCAGCGCTCGATCGCATCGCGGACGAACAGCACCTCGCCGGTGAGGTCGGCGTAGTGGGTGCCGGCCCGGGCGCAGGCCTCCACCACCGGCAGGCCGTACCGGGCGTAGGGGCCGACCGTCGTGACCAGCACGCGGGTGGACCGGGCGAGGGCGTCCACGGACGCCTCGTCGGTCGAGTCGGCCTCGACCAGCACCCAGTCCCGGCCGCCGGAGGGCAGCGAGCGCCGGACCTCCTCCAGCCGGTCGCGGGACCGGCCGGCCAGCGCGATGCGGGTCCCGGCCGGGGCGTGCTCGGCGAGGTAGCCCGCGAGCAGCCGGCCGACGAAGCCGGTGGCCCCGTAGACGACGAGGTCGTGGGTCCGTGCGTCTTCTGCCATGCGGCCATCCTCGCCTGCCGCAGGGACGGTGTCCCGCCGGCCACCCGTCGCACCGGCCGTCCCGGCACGTCTCGGCGAGGTAACGACCCGGAACACCGGCCACTCCGATCGCTCGCGTTCTCGAGGGTCCGCGGGGCCGTGCCGATGGAGGTCGCATGGCAGTGCGCCTCGCATCGGTGCGGACCGCGACCCGTCGGCAGGTCGCGGAACGGTCGTCGACGTCCCCGTGGTGGCGGTCGGCGGTGGTGTACCAGGTCTACCTGCGCTCGTTCGCGGACGGGAACGGGGACGGCGTCGGCGACCTGGCCGGCCTGCGTTCCCGGCTGCCGTACCTGTCGTGGCTGGGCGTCGACGCGGTGTGGATCAACCCGCACTACCCCTCCGGGGGCGCCGACGGCGGCTACGACATCGTCGACTACCGCGCCGTCGACCCCGAGTACGGGGACGTGGCCGACCTGGAGGCGCTGGTCGCCGAGGCCCGCGCGCTGGGGCTCCGGGTCGTGCTCGACGTCGTCCCGAACCACACCTCCGACCGGCACCCCTGGTTCCAGGCCGCACTGGCCGACCCGGACTGCCCCGAGGCGTCGCGCTACCACTTCGCGCCGCCGTCGGCGGAGCCGCCGAACAACTGGCAGTCGCTCTTCGGGGGGCCGGCCTGGTCGCGGACCCCCGACGGCCGCTGGTACCTGCACCTGTTCGCCCCGGAGCAGCCCGACCTCAACTGGCGCGACCCCGCCGTCGCCGCCGACTTCGAGCGGACGCTGCGCTTCTGGCTCGACCGCGGCGTCAGCGGGTTCCGCGTCGACGTGGCCTACGGCCTGTTCAAGGACGTCGGCCTGCGCGACAACCCGGGCGCCTACTCCCCCACCCTGTTCGGCCACGGCCCCGAGCAGGCGATGACCTGGAACCAGCCCGAGGTGCACGACGTCTGGCGGCGCTGGCGCTCGATCTGCGACGAGTACCCCGACACCATGCTGGTCGGCGAGGTCTGCCTGGCCGACCCGCGCGAGGTGGCCCTCTACTCCCGCCCCGACGAGATGCACCAGTCGTTCAGCTTCCGGCTGCTGAAGTCGGCCTGGTCGACCGAGGCGTTCGCCGACGGGGTGCGCAGCGCGCTGGACGCCTTCGGCGAGGTCGGCGCCCCGGTCTCCTGGGTGCTGGGCAACCACGACAAGGACCGGCAGGTCACCCGCTTCGGCGGCGGCGCCGTGGGCACCGCCCGCGCCCGCGCCGCGGCGCTGCTGATGCTCGCGCTGCCGGGCTCGGCCTACGTCTACGCCGGCGACGAGCTCGGCCTGCCGCAGGCCGACGTCCCCGACGAGGCCAAGCGCGACCCGATCTTCTTCCGCAGCGGCGGCGCCCGCAGCGGGCGGGACGGTTGCCGGGTGCCCATGCCGTGGAACCCCTCGCCCGGTGTCGGCTTCTCCACCCGCGCCGGCGCCGAGCCGTGGCTGCCGATCCCCGCCGAGTGGGACCGGTACGCGGTGTCCCGCCAGGCCCGCGACGGCGGCTCGATGCTGACCCTCTACCGCCGCGCGCTGGCGCTGCGCGAGGCGCACCCGGCGCTGGGGTCGGGCCGGGCGACGGTGAGCACCCGGGGCGAGGTCCTCACCGTCCGGTGCACCGCCGACGACGGCAGCGTGGTCCGCTGCGTGGTCAACATGGGCACCGGGACGACGCTGGTGCGCACCCGCGGCACCGTGCTGCTCGCCTCGAACACCCACGTCCGCCGCTCGCCGGCCACCGTGGCGCTGCCGCCGCACACCGCCATCTGGCTCGCCGAGGGCTGACCTCCCCCGTCCGGGTCACGTGCGGTGCCGGCACGTGGCAGTCGCCCCGTCGACCGGCCGATGGGATCGGGTGACCAGCGTGGCGGAACGATCCGGCGGGGAACGCGGCTCGGGCCTGCCCGCACCGCCTCCCGCGGGCGCCGACCCGGGGCTGCGGGCGGAGATCGCCGAGCTGGAGGACCGTTCCCGGTTCGACGAGGACGGGCTGGAGCAGCGGGCCGAGGTGGCCCTGGCCGGGGCGCGCGAGGCCGGCCTGCCCGAGCTGGAGCGGCGCGCCCGACTGGTGCAGGCCGACCTGGTGCGCCGCCGCGGCGGCGTCGCCGAGGCCGGCCGGCTGGCCGAGGAGATCCACCGCTGGGCGGCCGACCACGGCTCCCGCAACCTGCTGGCCCGGGGCCACTTCGTCCTGGCCGCGGTGTTCCAGGAGCTCGGCGACCTGTCGCTGGCGCTGGAGCACGCCGTCCGCTCCGTGGAGCTGCTCCCCGACGACGCGCGGACGCAGGTGCGCATCGACCACCACGCCCGGCTGGCCGACTGCCTCGGGCTCAACGGCGATCTCGCCGCCCGCGACCGCTACGACCACGTGCTGCGGCTCGCCGAGGAGATCGGCGACGTCGACCGGCAGCTGCTGGTGCTCAACAACCGCAGCTACTGCGAGATCCTCGCCGGCCGCTTCCAGGAGGCGCTCCTCTGGTGCGCGAAGCTGCAGGACCTGGCGGTGCGGCACGGCATCCCCCTGCGGGTCGGCCGGCTGGACACCGTCGGACGGGCCCTCATGGAGCTGGACCGGCTGGAGGAGGCGGAGGCCGCGCTGCTTCCCGGTCTCCACCCCGAGGTGCTCGACGCCTCCCTGGACGGCGACGCCGGGGCGGACTTCCTGCTCACACTCGCGGAGATCCGCCGCCGGCGCGGCCACCTGCCCCGGGCCCAGGCGACCCTCGACGAGTGCGTGCGCCGCTGCGAGCGGCACGGGCTGACGTCGATCCGGGTGCGCGCCCGCCGGGAACAGGCGGAGCTGCACGCCGCCGCCGGGGACTTCCGCGCGGCGTACGAGGAGCACCGCTCGTACTGCGACGAGCTCATGGAGCTCCAGTCGGCCCAGCGCGACGCCCGCGCCCGGGCGCTCCAGGCCATGTACGAGACGACCGAGGCGCGCCGGCAGAGCCGGCGGTACCGGGAGCTCTCGCTGCGCGACCCGCTCACCGGGCTCTACAACCGCCGCTACGTCGACGAGGAGCTGCCGCGGCTGCTGGCCGAGCACCAGGGCGCGCTGACCGTGGCGCTGCTGGACCTCGACCACTTCAAGCGGGTCAACGACACCTGCTCGCACGAGGCCGGCGACCGCGTGCTGCGCGCGGTGGCGGACCTGCTCGAGGAGCAGGTCCGGCGGGGGCCCGCGCCCGGTGGCTCGTTCGTCGCCCGGCTCGGCGGCGAGGAGTTCCTCCTCGTGCTGACCGGCACCGACCCCGGCACCGCGGTGCGGCACGTGGAGGCGGTCCGCCGGGCGATCGGGGCCCACCCCTGGGAGGCGCTCACCGGGGGGCTGCCGGTGACCGCCAGCATCGGCACGGCCCACGGCGGCAGCTCGCCGGCGGACGCGCTGGGCCGGGCCGACGCCGCCCTGTACGCGGCCAAGCGGCAGGGGCGCGACCGGGTCGTCGTCGCCGGCTGAGGGCGAGGCGCCGCCGCGGCGTCACACCGGCTCGACGCCGAAGACCCGGGCCAGCCGCTCGATCTTGCGGGCCCGGCCCAGCCGGGGCAGGTCGCTGCCGTCGCGGATCACCTGACCGCGGGCGTCGAAGTCCGCGAGGAAGTCCCGCGCCCAGGCGACGTCGGACGGCGTCGGGCTGATGACCTCGTTGATCACCGGCAGCTGGTCCATGTCCAGGCAGAGCTTCCCGGTCAGGCCGAGGGAGACGGTGACCGCGGTCTGCTCCCGCAGCACCGGGTGGCTGCTGCTCACCGTCGGGCCGTCGATGGGGCCGGGGAGCCCGCCGATCCGGCTGGCCACCACCAACCGCGAGCGCGGGTAGGCCATCGCCAGCTCGTCGGCGCTCGTGCCGGTGTCCCTGCGGTAGTCGCCGCTGCCGAAGGCCAGCCGGAAGGCGCCGCGGGCCCGCGCGATGTTCACCGCCTCCTCGATGCCCAGCGCCGACTCCACCAGCGGGAGCACCGGGGTGGCACCGCCGAGGCGGTCGAACGTCTCGGTCACGTGCTCGGCGGCCTCGGCCTTGGCCAGCATCACCCCGAGCAGACCGGGCACCCGCGCCAGGCCGGCGACGTCGTCGGCCCAGTAGGGGGTGGAGTGGTCGTTGATCCGCACCCAGGCGCCGTTGCCCTCGCGGGAGAGCCACTCCGCGACCCCGTCGCGGGCCTCCCCCTTGTGCGCCGGGTCGACGGCGTCCTCGATGTCGAGCACCACCTGGTCGGCGCGCGAGTCACGGGCGACGTCGAACAGCTCCGTGCGCGCGCCGTTCACCAGCAGCCACGAGCGGGCGTCCTCGGGTCCGACCTTCTTCTTCGCTCCCACGGGCCCATCCTCGTACGGATCCCCTCCGCCCACCCTTCGGGGGTCGCTCCGATGCGTGCCGGTCCCGGTGGTGGGCAACGCCAGCGGCGTCCGCAACCGACACCACGGAGGGAGCAGGCGTGACCGGAGGAAATCTCGAGGAGACCGGTACCGGCGACGCCGCCGAGCGGATCGGCCAGGCACCCACGACCACCGACGTCACCGACCCGGAGCGCTCGTCGCGCAACACCGCCGCGGGCACCGGGTCGGAGCCCGGGGAGGGGCCGGTGCAGCCGGCCGCGGACGAGGGGGTCGACCCCTCGTCCGGCATCGAGCCGCACAACGAAGGGCTGACCTGACCGAGCGCCGGCGCGGCCGGGCCGGGAGCCACCTCCCGGCCCGGCCCACGGCTCAGCCCGGACTCAGGCCCCGGCCACCCGCGGCGCCACCTCGGTGCCGAGCAGCTCGATGCCGCGCATGAGGTCCTCGTGGGCGAGCCGCGGGTTGGTCATCTGCAGCGCGACGCGGTCCACCCCGCCCAGCTGCTCGGAGACCCGCCGGAGCTTGGCCGCCACCGACTCCGGGTCGCCCATGAAGAAGGCGCCGTCCGGCCCGCTGGTGGCGTCGAACTGCGCCCGGGTCGGGGTGGCGAAGCCCCGTTCGCGGGAGATCTTCGCGAACATCTCGTGCCACCCGGGGTAGATGGTGTCCGCGGCCGCCTGCGTGCTCTCCGCGACGAACCCGAACACGTGCAGCCCGACCTTCAGCGCCTCGGGCGGGTGGCCGGCGTGCGCGCCCGCCCGGCGGTACAGGTCGACCAGCGGGGCGAACTGGCGGGGCTCGCCGCCGATGATCGCGACCATCAGCGGCAGGCCCAGCAGGCCCGCCCGCGCGAAGGACTCCGGCGTCCCCCCGACCCCCACCCAGATCGGGAGCGGGTCCTGCAGCGGGCGCGGGAACACGCCCTGACCGCTCAGCGGGGGGCGGTGCTTCCCCGACCAGGTGACGTGCTCGGACGCCCGGATGCGCAGCAGCAGGTCGAGCTTCTCGGCGAACAGCTCGTCGTAGTCGGCCAGGCTCAGGCCGAACAGCGGGAAGGCCTCGGTGAACGAGCCGCGGCCCACGACCAGGTCGATCCGTCCGCGGGAGATCAGGTCGAGGGTGGCGAACTGCTGGAAGACCCGCACCGGGTCGGCGGCGCTGAGCACGGTGACCGCGCTGCCCAGCCGGATGCGGGAGGTGCGCGCCGCCGCGGCCCCGAGGATGACCGGGGGCGCGGAGTCGTAGTACTCGCTGCGGTGGTGCTCGCCGATGCCGAAGGAGTGCAGGCCGACGCGGTCGGCGAGCTCGATCTCCTCGAGCAGGTGGCCCATCCGCTCCTCCGGGCCGATCAGCCGCTCGGTGCGCGGGTCGGTGACCGCCGCGACGAAGCTGTCGACGCCGACGTGCATGGAGGTCCTCCGGGAGCTCGGGAACAGGCGGGACCGGGCGGCCCCGGCGGCCAGTCAACACCGCGGCGCGCAGCGGCGCTCCCGGTCGGCCGGCGCTACTCCCCCAGCGCGGCCGGCCAGGTCAGCTCGCCGGCCGCCTGCCGGTCGAGCACGAGCACCGCGTGCCCGGAGCCGGCCGGGGCGGTGCGCGCCCGGGCCAGGCACCGGCGCCACCGGGTCGCGTGGCGCCGCATGCGGCCGTCCGGGATCGTCCGGCCGCGGGCCCGCTGCCCGTCGCGGGCCACCCGCGGCGGCACGTCGAGGAGCACCAGGCGCAGCGCCCGGCCCGAGCGGCCTGCGGTCAGGACCACCAGCCCCCGCCAGCCCCGGCTGGTCCACGGGTCGGTCAGCACGACGAGCGGGGCATCACCGGCCACGACCCGCAGCACCCGCCAGCGGTGCCAGGCGTGCACCCACGGGCGCAGCAGGCGGTACGGCACCCCGGGGGCCGCGCGCCGCACCCGGGCGGCGACGTCCTCGGAGTCGAGGGCCGTGACCGGTCGGGCGCCCCCGGCGAGCAGGCGCCGGAGCAGCGTCGTCTTCCCGCTGCCCGGCAGGCCACCGACGACGACGAGGACGCGCCCGGGCCGCCCCGGCGGTGCGCCGCGACGACCGGTTGCCGTCGGGACGGTGCTGCCGGCCACGGCGCCTCCTCGCTGGTCGGGCGCACGAGCCTGCCCGGGCGAGGTGCGGTTTCCCGGGGAGCCACCTGGATGCTTCCTGTGAACCCCGCTGCGGTCAGCCGGCCGGGACCACCCGGTCGAGCCAGGCGAGCAGGTCCCGCACGACCTCGTCGCGGTTGGTCTCGTTGAAGACCTCGTGCCGGGCGCCGGGGTAGGCCCGCAGCGTCACGTCCTGCACGCCGGCCTCCCGCAGCCGGTCGACCAGCACCTGGACCAGCGCCAGCCGCCCGTTCAGCGGGTCGGCGTCGCCGACCGCGACGTACACCGGCAGGTCGGCGCGCACCCCGCGCAGCTGCTCGACGTCGGCCAGCCGGCGCCCGGCCAGGAACATCTGCCGGCTGTCGGCGGCGGTCAGGCCGAAGCCGCACCGCGGGTCGGCGACGTAGGCGTCCACCTGCGCCTCGTCGCGGGAGAGCCAGTCGTAGTCGGTGCGGGCCGGCTGGAACGGCGCGTTGAACGCCGAGAGGTCGGTCGGCCCGTCCAGGTCCACGGCGGGCTCCAGCAGGTCCAGCACCGTGGTGCCGGTGAGCACCAGGGCGGCGAGGTCACCGGAGCGGTCGAGCACGTGCTGCTGCGCGGCGAAGGAGCCCATGCTGTGCCCGAGCAGCACCAGCGGCGCGTCGGGGAGCTCGGCCCGCACGGAGTCGGTCACCCGCCCGATGTCGCGCACCAGCTCGTCCCAGCCGCCCGGGCCCAGGTCGCCCCACGCGCCGTCTCGGGCGGTCGCGCCGTGGCCGCGGTGGTCCTGCCCCACGACCACCCAGCCCGCACCGGTGAGTGCGGCTGCCAGCGCCTCGTAACGAAGAAGGTGCTCCCCCATGCCGTGCGTGAGCTGCACGATGCCGCGCACCGGGCCGGCAGGGTCCCAGCGGTGGACGGTCAGGGAGACGTCGTGGGCGGAGGTGATGGAGGAGGTCCGGTCCGGCATGCCGGGAGGCTACGGCCGGGCGGGCCCCGGCCGCACCCACGGCGGACGGGCAGCCCGCACCCAGGCCGTGCACAGCCCGGCGGCCGACCGTGGCGGCATGGACGACGACGCGACCGGACAGCTCTTCGACGCCACCGCGGCCCGCACCGTGGTCCTGGCCCGCCGGCCGCCGGGCGCCTGCGCCGTCGAGTGCGTGGTCTCCGACGTCGTCTGGGGCGAGGTCGTCCGGCTGCTCCGCTGGGCGACGGCAGGCACCCGGGGCGACCGGACCCTGCAGGTCGGTGCCTGGTGGCGGCTGGCCCGTGGGTGCGCGGACCTGCTCCGGCGGCTGCCCGGCCTCTGCGACGAGATCGCCGAACCGTGGGGCCTGGACGGTGGCGCCCCGGTCCCACCGAAGCTGGACGCCGGCGACCGCATCGCCCTCGCGGCCGACCGGGTCGTGGCGCTGCTGCGCTCACCGCGACCGGTCCCGCTGCGCACGCTCGCCGCCGAGGTCGACGCCCTCGGCTCGGCCGCCGTGTCAGCCCTGGCCTCCGGGCCGCTGCACCGGGGCCCGTGGTGAACGGCCGCCGCGTCGTCCTCCAGCCCGTCCTGGGTGCAGCCCTCGTCGGGGTGGCCGCCCTCACCCTCACCCCCGAGGGGGCCGGCTGGTCGTGGGGCTCGCCGGTCGAGGAGCTGCGCTGGTACGCCTCGGGGCTGGACTCCCCCGCGACGCTGGGCCAGCTGCTCGGCAACCTGGGACTGCTCGTCGTGCCGGCGGCGCTGGCGGTCCTGCGCTGGCCCGCGCTCGGGCGGCCGGCGCGGCTGGTCGCACTGGGCGCGGCCGCGGGCGCGGGCATCGAGCTGCTTCAGTGGGCGCTGCCGCTGGGGCGCGTGGTCTCCCCGCTGGACGCCGTCCTGAACGCCGCTGGCGCCGTCGTGGCCGGGCTGCTGGTGGCGGCGGCTCAGCCGGACTCGGCGATCCGCTTGATCGCCGCGAGGGTCACCGGGATGCCCTCGTGCGCCTGCCGGGTGCGCTCGGCGATCCGCTCGCCGGCCGACTCCCCGAAGCGCTCGGCGAAGAAGGCCTGGCCGGCGGGGAGGAACTCCCAGTGCTCGGTCAACTCGGTGCCGCCGCCGACGGGCACCATCGTGTAGCCCCAGCGGACGTAGCCGGCGCCCACCTCCCACGCGAACTCGCGGCCGCGGTCGGCCGCGACCACGCGGGACCGGCTCTCCCACGTCCGCTCGGGCGTGACGTTGCGCCCGGTGAAGCCGTCGCCGACCTGCCCCGAGGCGCCCTCGTCCCACCAGCACTCCCGGCAGATCGGGCTCCACTCGCCAGTCCGCGTGACATCGGAGACGAGGTCGTACACGGCCTCCGGGGCGGCGGCGACGGTGACCGAGGCGGCGTGGCGCAGTTCGCTCATCGGCGCAGTCTCCCAATCGTCATGCGTGCCCGGCGACGGGGCCCGGGTAAGCGGCGCCGCGTGGAGGAGTTGCTGCAGGAGATCGTGAACGTCCTGGTCGTCGTCGTGGAGGCCTGCGGCGCGGCGGTCATCATCATCGGCGCGGTCTGGGCGTTCCTGCTCTTCCTCTGGGTCGGCCTCCGCGACCGGAGCACGCGGAACTTCGTCCCCGTCCGGCTGACGCTGGGCCGCTTCCTGGCCCTGGGCCTGGAGTTCCAGCTGGCCGCCGACGTCCTGAAGACGGCGGTGGCCCCGAGCTGGGAGGAGATCGGCCAGCTCGCCGCGATCGCCGCCATCCGGACGGCGCTGAACTACTTCCTCGGCAAGGAGATCGCCGAGGAGAAGCGGCAGATCGAGGAGGACCGGGAGGCACCTTCCGACGCCGCCACCGACCCGACCCACCACCGGCGCACCGGGGGGAGCGGGTGAGCTCGACGCTGGTCGCGGTCACCGGCGCGATGTCCCAGGTGGTGGCCGCGATCGCGGTGGTCTCCGGCGGGCTCGCGCTGGCCGTCACCCGCCGTCCGGGGCCGGCCCTGGGCGTCCTGCTGGACCTCCTCGTGGCCGCCGGGCTGCTCCGCCTGGTCGGTGACCCCGACTGGCAGACCATCGCGGTCACCGGCACCGTCGTCGCGCTGCGCCACCTGATCAGCTACGGCCTGCGGCTGGGTGAGCGGTCCCTTGAGGAGACGCCCAGGGGCGCCCCGGGGCCCACGACCCGCCCCCGGCCACCCCGCGACATCGTCGGCCGCCTGCTGCGGCCGGCCTGGCGCCGGTGACGCGCCCGCGCGTCAGGCCCGGACCTGCCCCGCCGCGGGCGTCTCCCCGCCCTCGAGGTCGCCCTCGGTGTCGAGGTAGGCCTGCTGCAGCTCGGCGAGCACCTGCGGGTCGGGCTCCGCCCACATCTTCCGGTCGACCGCCTCCAGGAGCCGCTCGGCGATGCCGTGCAGCGCCCACGGGTTCGACTGCTCCATGAACGCCCGGTTCTCCGGGTCGAGCACGTACGTCTGCGCCAGCTTCTCGTACATCCAGTCGGCGACGACGCCGGTGGTGGCGTCGTAGCCGAACAGGTAGTCGACGGTCGCCGCGAGCTCGAAGGCACCCTTGTAGCCGTGCCGGCGCATCGCCGCGAGCCACTTGGGGTTCACCACGCGGGCGCGGAACACCCGGGCGGTCTCCTCGGTCAGCGAACGGGTGCGCACCTGCTCGGGGCGCGTCGAGTCCCCGATGTAGGCCTTCGGCGCGCTACCGGTCAGCGCACGCACCGTGGCCACCATCCCGCCGTGGTACTGGAAGTAGTCGTCGGAGTCGGCGATGTCGTGCTCGCGGGTGTCGACGTTCTTCGCCGCCACCGCGATCCGCTTGTAGGCGGCCTCCATGTCGGGGCGGGCCTGCACCCCGTCGAGGTCGCGGCCGTAGGCGTAGCCACCCCACACCGCGTAGACCTCGGCGAGGTCGGCGTCGCCCCGCCAGTCGCGCGAGTCGATCAGCGGCAGCAGCCCGGCGCCGTAGGCACCGGGCTTGGAGCCGAAGACGCGGGTGGTGGCCCGCCGGCGGTCCCCGTGCTCCGCGACGTCGGCCTCGACGTGCGCCCGCACGTGGTTGTCCGCGGGGTCCTCCTCCAGTCCGGCGACCAGGGTCACCGCGTCGTCGAGCATGGTGACCACGTGCGGGAAGGCGTCCCGGAAGAAGCCGGAGATCCGCACGGTGACGTCGACCCGGGGCCGGCCGAGCTCCTCGAGGGGTACCGGCTCCAGCGCGGTGACCCGCCGCGAGGCGTCGTCCCACACTGGGCGGACGCCGAGCAGCGCCAGCACCTCCGCGACGTCGTCCCCCGAGGTGCGCATGGCCGAGGTGCCCCACACCGAGAGCCCGACCGAGCGCGGCCACTCCCCCGTGTCGGCGCGGTAGCGCTCCAGCAGGGAGTCGGCCATCGCCTGGCCGGTCTCCCAGGCCAGCCGCGAGGGCACCGCGCGCGGGTCGACCGAGTAGAAGTTGCGGCCGGTCGGCAGCACGTTGACCAGCCCGCGCAGCGGGGAGCCCGAGGGTCCGGCGGGCACGTACCCGCCGTCGAGGGCGTGCAGCGTGGCGTCGAGCTCCTCGGTGGTGCGCGCCAGCCGGGGCACCACCTCGTCGACGGCGAAGCGCAGCACGGCCGCGACGGCGTCGTCGTCCCGGTCGAGCACCTCCCGCACGACCTCGGGGACGGCCGACGCCGTCCAGCCGCGGTCCTCCATGCCGCCGACGAGGGCGGCGGCGAGCTCCTCGACCCGGTCGGTCTCGCGCAGGCCCGCGGTGCCGTCCTCGGCCAGGCCGAGCGCCTCGCGCAGCCCGGGCAGGGCCACCGAGCCGCCCCAGATCTGCCGGGCGCGCAGCATCGCGACGACGAGGTCGACGCGGTCCTGCCCGGCCGGCGGCGAGCCGAGCACGTGCAGCCCGTCGCGGATCTGCGAGTCCTTGATCTCGCAGAGCCACCCGTCGACGTGCAGGATCATCTCGTCGAAGTGCTCGTCGGCCGGGCGCTCGTTCAGCCCCAGGTCGGCGTCCAGCTTGGCCGCCTGCAGCAGGGTCCAGATCTGCGCGCGGACGGCGGGCAGCTTGGCCGGGTCCATCGCCGCGACGTTGGCGTGCTCGTCGAGCAGGTGCTCGAGCCGGGCGATGTCGCCGTAGGAGTCCGCGCGCGCCATCGGCGGCACCATGTGGTCGACGAGCGTGGCGTGCGCGCGGCGCTTGGCCTGGCTGCCCTCGCCGGGGTCGTTGACGAGGAACGGGTAGACCAGCGGCAGGTCGCCGATCGCGGCGTCGGGCCCGCAGGAGGCCGACAGCCCGACGGTCTTGCCCGGCAGCCACTCCATGTTGCCGTGCTTGCCCACGTGCACCAGCGCGTGCGCGCCGAACACCGATCGCAGCCACCAGTAGGCGGCGAGGTAGTGGTGCGACGGCGGCAGGTCGGGGTCGTGGTAGATCGCGATCGGGTTCTCGCCGAAGCCGCGCGGCGGCTGCACCATCACGACGACGTTGCCCGCGCGCAGGGCGGCGAAGACGATGTCGTCGCCGTCGACGAACAGCGAGCCCGGCGGCTGACCCCAGTGCTCGACCATCGCCGCCCGCAGGTCCTCGGGCAGCGCGTCGAAGAAGGCGCGGTACTCGGCGGCGGGGATGCGCACCGGGTTGCCCGACAGCTGCTCCTCGGTGAGCCAGTTCTCGTCCTGCCCGCCGGCGGCGATCAGCGCGTGCACCAGCGCGTCGCCGTCGAGGTCGGCGACGCCGGGCAGCGCGCCGGGGCCGTCGAAGGGGCCGATGTCGTAGCCGGCCCCGTGCATCGCGGCCAGCAGCCGGACCACCGACGCCGGGGTGTCGAGGCCGACGGCGTTGCCGATGCGGGCGTGCTTGGTCGGGTAGGCCGACAGCATCACGACGATCCGCCGGTCGGCCGGCGGGGTGTGCCGCAGCCGGGCGTGCGCGACGGCGGTGCCGGCCACCCGGGCGGCCCGCTCGGGGTCGGGCACGTAGTGCGTGAGCCCGTCCTCGTCGGTCTCCTTGAAGGAGAACGGCACGCTGATCAGCCGGCCGTCGAACTCGGGGATGGCCACCTGGTTGCCGACGTCCAGCGGTGAGAGCCCGTCGTCGTCGGCCAGCCACTCGTCGCGGGACCGGGTGAGGCACAGCCCCTGGACCACCGGCACGTCGAGCTCGGCGAGCGCCCCGACGTCCCAGGCGCCGTCGTCCCCGCCGGCCTGCGCGGTGGCCGGGCGTGAGCCGCCGGCCGCGAGCACGGTGACCACCAGGGCGTCGGCGGTGCGGAGGGCGGCGAGCAGGTCGTCGGGCACGCTGCGCAGCGAGCTGACGAAGACCGGCACGGCTCGGCCGCCGGCGTCCTCGATCGCGGAGCAGAGGGTCTCGACGAACGCGGTGTTCCCGGCCAGGTGGTGCGCCCGGTAGTAGAGGACGGCGACCCGTGGCCCGGTGACGGTCCGCGCGGTGCGGTCCAGCAGCCCCCAGTCCGGCGCGACCGACGGCGGCTCGAACCCCTCGCCGGTGAGCAGCACGGTGTCGGAGAGGAAGCGGTGCAGCTGGACGAGGTTGTCCGGCCCGCCCTGCGCCAGGTAGCCGTGCGCCTCGGTGGCCACCCCCATCGGGACGGTGGAGAGCTCCATCAGCTCGGCGTCGGGCACCTGCTCACCGCCCAGGACGACGACCGGCGCCGGCCCGGCCAGCAGCGGGGCCAGCACCTCCTCGTACTGCCGGCGCACCCCGAGGATGCGGACGACCACCAGCTCGCTGCCCTCGGTGAGCGCGGCCATGCCGGCGGCGTCGAGGCGGGCCGGGTTGCCCAGCCGCCAGCCGGCGCCGCTGGCGCGGGCCGAGAGCAGGTCGGTGTCGCTGGTCGAGAGCAGCGTGAAGGTCACGTCGGGCCTCCCTCGGGGTCCGCGCCCCGGGTCGTCGGGCACGGCAGCCGGAGTGTCTGGCTCGCCCGGGGCCGGGCTCACAGTGGCGGGACCGCACCGGGATCGCACCGGTTTCCTCGCTGCACTGCCGTGATGTGGTCAGGACGCTACCGGGGGTGCGCAGTCCGCGAAGCGGCACCCGTGTTCGCATCCGGGCGGTGTTCCGACGGGGAAGGAGGGGTATCGACCGGTCCTAGCTGGGAGTCGCCATGGCACTGCGTCCACACCTCCGCCGCACCCGCACCGCGCCCGAGGCGCCACCGCCCGCCCCGCAGGC
>NZ_SSXC01000087.1 GCF_021699055.1 Blastococcus sp. MG754426
GCCCCGGGCGGGGGAGCCCGGCGGGTGGCCCGTGGCACGGTGACCGGCGCCGGAGGTGATACTAGGGAAGCATCTGGCGCGTCCGGTTCCGGCCGGCGCGCCGCCCGAGCGTCCCCGGGAGGGAAACCCCGTGACCTACGTCATCACCCAGGCCTGCGTCGACGTCCTCGACAAGGCGTGCATCGACGAGTGTCCGGTGGACTGCATCTACGAGGGCGACCGGATGCTCTACATCCACCCCGACGAGTGCGTCGACTGCGGCGCCTGCGAGCCGGTGTGCCCGGTGGAGGCCATCTACTACGAGGACGACGTCCCGGACAAGTGGAAGGACTTCTACAACGCCAACGTGGAGTTCTTCTCCGACCTGGGCAGCCCGGGCGGTGCCGCGAAGACCGGGAAGATCGGCAAGGACCACCCGCTGGTGGCTGCGCTCCCGCCCCAGGGCGAAGGTCACTGACCGCTCCGGTCCCCGGCGCGCCGCGGTCGCTGCCGGACTTCCCCTGGGACTCCCTGGCCGGTGCCCGGGCGCGCGCCGCCCAGCACCCCGGCGGCGTCGTCGACCTCTCGATCGGCACGCCGGTCGACAGCACGCCCGCGGTGCTGCGCGAGGCGCTCGCCGGGGCGGCCGACGCCCCGGGTTACCCCACGGCGCTGGGCACCGCGCAGCTGCGCACGGCCGCCGCGGGCTGGCTGGCGCGACGGCTGGGCGTCCACGTCGCCGACCCGCTGGGGGCGCAGCCCTCGCTGATCCCCACGGTCGGCTCCAAGGAGCTCGTCGCCCTGCTCCCCACGCTGCTGGGCCTGCAGGGCGGTGCGAGCACCGTGGTCGTGCCCGAGGTCGCGTACCCGACCTACGAGGTCGGCGCGGTGCTGGCCGGCCTCGCGGTGCGCCGGAGCGACACCCCGCCGGCCGACGCGGCCGGGGTCTCCCTCGTCTGGCTGAACTCGCCGGGCAACCCCCACGGCCGGGTGCTCACCGTCGAGCAGCTGCGGGCGTGGGTCGCCTGGGGCCGCGCGCACGGCGTGCCGGTGGTGGCCGACGAGTGCTACATCACGCTGGGCTGGGACGTGGAGCCCCGCTCGATCCTGCACCCCGACGTCGCCGGTGCCGACCACACCGGGCTGCTGGCGGTGCACTCGCTGTCCAAGCAGTCGACGGCGGCGGGCTACCGGGGCGGCCTGCTCTCCGGTGACCCGGACCTGGTGCGCCGGGTCTGGGAGGTGCGCCGCCACCTCGGCCTGCTGGTGCCCGGGCCGGTCCAGGCGTCGATGGCGGCCGGGCTGGCCGACGACTCGCACGTCGACGAGCAGCGCGAGCGGTACCGCCGCCGGCGGGAGCGGCTGGCCGCCGCGGTGCGCGTGGCCGGGATGCGGATCGACCACTCGGAGGCAGGCCTCTACCTCTGGGCCACGCGGGACGAGGACTGCTGGGCGACGATCGACCGGCTGGCGGCCCTGGGGATCGTCGCCGCCCCGGGCAGCTTCTACGGCCCGGCCGGGGCGCGGCACGTGCGGATGGCCCTGACGGCGGCCGACGAGCGGATCGACGCGGCGGTCGGGCGCCTGACCTCCTGAGCCGACCGTCCGGCGGCTGAGGTCCGGGAACCCACCCCTGTGCTTTGACCGCGCGGTGGTTCAGGAGCAGAGGCCCGCTCCGCCGTCCGGCCGGGCCAGCGCGGAGGCGAGCTCGGTGGCCAGGGGCTCCCAGCGCGGCACGAGCTCCGGGAAGGCGCTGCGCTGCACGGCGTGCGCGGCTTCGCCCAGCGGCCGGGTCTCCCAGCCGGGGACCTCGACGAGGTGGTCGTAGAACCGGCCGGCCGCGTAGACCGGGTCCTGCACCTGCTCGGGGGTGCCCCAGCCCTGCGAGGGGCGCTGCTGGAACAGGCCGAGGGAGTCGCGGTCCCCGTAGTCGAGGTTGCGCATGGTCGACTCCTGCATCGCCGTCGCCAGCGCGATGACCACGGCCCGCTCCGGCAGCCCGCGGTCCCGGCCCACGGCCGCGATGGTGGCGGCGTTCTGCACCTGCTCGGGGGAGAGGGTCACCGACGAGCCGGGCAGCGTGCAGCTGCCCGAGGTGGGGATCCGCACGGGGAGGTCGGTCCGCCAGGCGACGGCGGCGAAGAGGGCCGCGGCGACGACCAGCGCCGGCCACCACCGAAGCAGGCCGCCGGGTCCGCGCCTGCCGCGCCGGCGCCGGGCGGCCGCGGAGGCCGGGCGGCGGCGCCGGCTCGCCGGGCGGGCCGTCCGGCGCGGCCGTGCCGCGGCAGCGTGGGTCGCGGGTCGGACGGTGGTCATCGCCTGCCGACTGTAGGTGCCGGAGCTGGCCGTTCCCTGGACGCGACCACCACGGCCCCCGGAGCGGCGGCGGCGCGACGGTTCCCTCCCGGGTGCTCGCGCCGCTAGCGTGTGGCCGCCGTCGAGGAGGAGCCATGGCCGACGTACTTCTGCCCGGGATCACCGCCACGCGGGTGACCACCCCGCGGCTGACCCAGAACGTCCTGCACCCGTCCACCGTGGCGCCGGAGGAGCTCGGCGGCGGCGAGGTCGTGCTCTTCGTGCACGGCAACGTCAGCTCCGCGCCGTTCTGGCAGCAGCCGATGCTCGCCCTGGCCGAGGAGGCGCGGGTGCGGCCGCTCGCGGTCGACCTGCGCGGCTTCGGGGACACCGACCCGCTGCCCGTGGACGCTCGGCGGGGCGTGCGCGACTGGTCCGGCGACGTCGCGGCGCTGGTGGAGACCCTCGGCGTCGAGCGGGTGCACCTGGTCGGCTGGAGCATGGGTGCGGCCGTCGTCCTCCAGCACCTGCTCGACGACCCCGCGCGGATCGCCTCGGTGGCGTTGGTGGCCCCGGTCTCGCCCTACGGCTTCGGCGGCACCGCCGGTCCGGAGGGACGCCGTCTCGCCGAGGACGGCGCGGGCTCCGGTGGCGGGGCGGCCAACCCCGAGTTCGTCGCCGCGCTCGCGGCCGGCGACACGAGCGCGGACAGCCCGACCAGCCCGCGCTCGATCCTGCGGGCGTTCTACGTGGCCCCCGGGTCGCTGCCGCTGGACCCCGTGCTGGAGGACGTCTTCGTCACCTCGATGCTCTCCACCCGAACCGGCCCCGACCACTACCCGGGCGACTCCGTCCCCAGCCCGACGTGGCCGGGGGTGGCCCCCGGGCGGC
Organism: Blastococcus sp. MG754426; assembly: GCF_021699055.1. Taxonomy (GTDB): domain Bacteria; phylum Actinomycetota; class Actinomycetes; order Mycobacteriales; family Geodermatophilaceae; genus Blastococcus. The sequence continues at coordinate 3,166 of NZ_SSXC01000087.1, forward strand.
GCGGGGTGCTGAACACGATGGCGCCGACGGTCCTGGACGTCTCGGGCATCGACGGGCTGGCGGGGAAGCCGCCGGTGCTGTGGATCCGCGGGGACGCGGACGCGATCGTGTCGGACACGTCGATGTTCGACCTGGCCCGCCTCGGGCAGCTGGGTGCGGTACCGGGCTGGCCGGGGGAGGAGGCGTGCCCGCCGCAGCCCATGGTCGCCCAGACCCGCGCGGTGCTCGAGCGGTACGCCGCGGCCGGGGGCAGCTACCGGGAGGTCGTGCTGCCCGGGGTCGGGCACTCGCCGCACGTCGAGCGGCCGCAGGAGTTCGTGGTGGCCCTGCTCGAGCACCTCACCGCCGCCGCGGAGGCGTCGACCGGCCCCCGCTGACGCCTGGTCAGTTCGCGTGGAGCTCGGCGTTGAGCGCGCCCCAGTTGCCGTCGCGGGGGAGCGCCTCGAGGGCGCCGCTGACGCTGTTGCGGCGGAAGAGCAGACCGTCGCGGCCGGACAGCTCCGCCGCCTTGACCACCGAGCCGTCGGGCAGGGTGATCCGCGCGCCGGCCGTCACGTAGCAGCCGGCCTCGACGACGCAGCCGTCGCCGAGGGAGATGCCGATGCCGGAGTTGGCGCCGAGCAGGCAGCCGCTGCCGATCGAGATGACCTGCTTGCCGCCGCCGGAGAGCGTGCCCATGATCGAGGCGCTGCCGCCGATGTCGCTGTCGGCACCGACGACGACGCCGGCGCTGATCCGGCCCTCCACCATCGAGGGGCCCAGCGTGCCGGCGTTGTAGTTGACGAAGCCCTCGTGCATGACCGTCGTCCCCTCGGCCAGGTGGGCGCCCAGCCGCACCCGGGCGCCGTCGGCGATGCGGACGCCTGCGGGGATGACGTAGTCGACCATCCGCGGGAACTTGTCGACGCCGAAGACGGTGACGTTCCCGACGGCGGCCCGCAGCCGGTGGGCGTTGAAGGTCGCGGCCTCGACCGGGCCGGCGCTGGTCCAGGCGACGTTGGTGAGCAGGCCGAAGACGCCGGTCATGTCCGCCCCGTGCGGCTGGATCAGCCGGTGGGAGAGCAGCTGCAGCCGCAGCCAGACGTCGTGGGTGTCCACCGGCGGCTGGGCGAGGTCGGCGATGACGGTGCGGACGGCGATGACCTCGACGCCGCGGGCCTCGTCACGGCGCACCAGGCCGCCGTAGTCGGGGCCGAGCTCGCCGGAGAGCTCCAACGCGCCGAGGCGGGTGGTCCCCGTGGCCGCGCCGGCGGGCGCGCCGAGCCGGGGCTCGGGGTACCAGGTGTCCAGCACGGTGCCCGAGGGCGTGACGGTCGCCAGGCCGGTGGCGACGGCGGAGACGGGGGCGGGCGCTGCGTCAGTCACGCCGGGAACGCTACCCAGGCCGTCCCGCGGCGGGGCGGTCGGTGGGTGGCCGGGACGGCCCGGCCGCAGGGGCCGGTGCGTCAGGTGGGCCATAAGCTCGGCAGCCGTGAGCACCCCGCCGCAGCTCGACCTGTCCGCCGACGTCCTCGCGCTGACCCGCGCCCTGGTCGACGCGCCCTCGGTCTCGGGCAGCGAGACGGCGCTGGCCGGCGCGGTGGAGGCGGCGCTGCGGGCGCTGGGCGGGCTGGAGGTCGAGCGGGTCGGTGACGCCGTGCTGGCCCGCACCAACCTGGGCCGGCCCACCCGGGTCGTCCTCGCCGGGCACCTGGACACCGTGCCCATCGCCGGCAACGTGCCCAGCCGGCTGGACGAGGCCACCGGCCGCCTCTACGGCTGCGGCACGAGCGACATGAAGGCCGGCGACGCGGTGATGCTGCGGCTGGCCGCGGTCTTCGGCGTCCCCGGGGCGGAGCCGGCGCACGACCTCACGTTCGTCTTCTACGACAACGAGGAGGTCGAGGCCGTGAAGAACGGGCTCGGCCGGGTGGCCCGCGAGCGGCGCGGCTGGCTCTACGGCGACCTCGCGATCCTGCTCGAGCCGACCGACGGCGAGATCGAGGCCGGCTGCCAGGGCACGCTCCGGGCGGTGCTGGAGACCCGGGGCCGTCGCGCGCACAGCGCCCGCAGCTGGCTGGGGGAGAACGCCGTCCACGGGCTGGCCGGGGCCCTGGCCGCGCTGGCCGCCTACCGGCCCCGCGAGGTCGAGATCGACGGCTGCACCTACCGCGAGGGGCTCAACGCCGTGGGCGTCTCCGGTGGGGTGGCGGGCAACGTGATCCCCGACGAGGCCGCGCTGACGGTCAACTTCCGCTACGCGCCCGACCGCGACGAGGACGCCGCCGAGGCGCACGTCCGCGAGGTGTTCGCCGACGTGGTCGCGGCCGGCGCGACGCTGACCGTCGTCGACAACGCAGGGGGAGCGCTGCCCGGGCTCGCCGAGCCGGCCGCCGCCGCCTTCATCGCCGCCGTGGGCCGCCCGGCCCGGGCCAAGCTGGGCTGGACCGACGTCGCCCGGTTCGCCGCCTTCGGCATCCCGGCGGTCAACTACGGCCCGGGGGACCCGCAGCTGGCGCACACCCGGGAGGAGCACGTCCTGGTCGACCGGCTCCAGCCCGCCGTCGACGCCCTCACCGCCTACCTCTCCGGGAGGACCGCATGACCGCCACGCCACCGCCGGACGGCCGGCGCCCGCGCCCGACCCGCCACCGCGGGCCGATCATGCTCCGCGGCGGCGAGCCGGACCCGCAGCACCAGGGCAGCACCACCGACCAGCGGCTGCTCGACCGGCGCGGCCCCACCGACTGGGTGCACACCGACCCGTGGCGCGTGCTCCGCATCCAGAGCGAGTTCGTCGAGGGCTTCGGCCTGCTCGCCGAGCTGCCCCGCGCGGTGAGCGTGTTCGGCAGCGCCCGCACCCCGCGGGACCACCCGCACTACACCGCGGGCGTCGAGATCGGGGCCGCCCTCTCCCGCGCCGGGTACGCCGTCATCACCGGCGGCGGGCCGGGGGCGATGGAGGCGGCCAACCGCGGCGCCTCGGAGGCCGGCGGCCTCTCGGTCGGGCTGGGCATCGAGCTGCCGTTCGAGCAGGAGCTCAACGAGTGGGTCGACGTCGGCATCTCGTTCCGCTACTTCTTCGTGCGCAAGACGATGTTCGTCAAGTACGCGCAGGCCTTCGTGATCCTCCCGGGCGGCTTCGGCACGCTGGACGAGCTGTTCGAGGCGCTCACCCTGGTCCAGACCCGCAAGGTGACCCGCTTCCCGGTGATCCTCTACGGCACCGAGTACTGGGGCGGCCTGATCGACTGGGTGCGCACGACGATGGCCGGTCACGGCGCCATCAGCCCCGGCGACGTGGACCTGCTGCACTGCACCGACGACGTCGCGGAGATCGTGGCGGTCGTGCAGGAGGCGGAGAAGGCGCGGGCGGCCGGCGACAACGGCGGGGGGATGCGCGCGGCGGCGACCGGCCCGTCGGACGCCTGAGGTGCTCTCCTTCGTCCTGTTCGTGGTGGCGGTGCTGCTGGTCGGCGGGGCGCTGTTCCTGGTGGCCGCGCTGCTGCTCGGCCGCGGCGAGACCCAGCCGCCGGCCGACCCCGACCGGTCGCCGGTCGAGCTGCCCGAGGACCGGCCCGTGGTGGCCGACGACCTCCGGGGGCTGCGGATCGCGGTGACCGCCCGCGGCTACCGCATGGTCGAGGTGGACTGGCTGCTCGACCAGCTGGCGCAGACGCTGGACGAGCGGGACGCCGAGATCGCGGCGCTGCGCGCCGAGGTGGCCGCACGCAACCGGCAGGAGGCGCCGACCGACCCCGGCGCCGCGCCGGCCGACCGGGAGGGGATGCAGGGTGCCTGAGCTCGTGGAGCGGGTGGAGGTGGCGGCACCACCGGAGCGGGTGTGGGCCGCGCTCACCGACTGGACGCGGCAGGGCGAGTGGATGCTCGCGACCGACGTCGAGACCGTCGGCGGGCCGGCGCAGGGCGTCGGGGGCCGGCTGGCCGCCCGCACCGGGCTGCCGGTGCCGGGCCGGCCCCGGCTGGGGTTCCTCGACACGATGGTCATCACCGCGTGGGAACCGCCGCGCCGGGTCGAGGTGCTGCACACCGGTCGGCTGGTGCGCGGGCCGGGCATCTTCGAGATCGAGCCGCGCGGGGAGCAGAGCACGTTCGTCTGGACCGAGCGGCTCGACCTGCCCTTCGGCGTGCTCGGCCGGGTCGGGTGGGTGCTCGCCCGGCCCTTCGCGCTGCTGGGCATCCGCTGGTCGCTGAAGCGCTTCGCCGCGTTCGCCCGCGATCGCTGACCTGCCGCCGCGCGGCGCGGGCCGTCGGTGAGGATGTGCCCGTGCGCGAGAGGACGGCGGGGCCGTGAGCCGGCGGGGGTGGCTGCTGTTCCTGGCCATGTCGGTGATCTGGGGCGTGCCCTACCTGCTCATCAAGGTGGCCGTCGGGGAGGTGCCGCCGGTCGCGGTGGTGTTCGCCCGCTGCGTCGTCGGGGCCGCCCTCCTGGTGCCCTGGACGGTGGCGCGCGGGCAGCTGCGCCCGGCGCTGCGGCACTGGAAGGCGCTGCTGCTGTTCACCGCGCTCGAGATGACCGGACCCTGGCTGCTGCTCTCCTACGCCGAGCAGACGCTGTCGAGCTCCCTCACCGGGCTGCTCGTCGCCGGGGTGCCGTTCGTGGCGGCGCTGGCGGCCCGGCTCGCGGGCGAGGAGGAGCGGCTCACGCCCGTCCGGCTGGTCGGCATGGGCCTCGGCGTCGTGGGCATCGCCGCCCTGCTCGGCCTGGACCTGGGCCGCGCCGAGGTGCTGCCGATCGCCGCCGTCGGGCTGGTGGTGCTGGGGTACGCGACGGCGCCCCTGGTGGTCAGCCGCGCCCTGCCCGAGGTGCCGGGGGTGGCGGCGAGCTCGATCGCGCTGCTCGTCACCGCGGTCGTCTACGCCCCGTTCGCGGTGCCGCGGCTGGGCGAGGTGACGGCGGCGTCCACGGAGGCCCGGCTGTCGCTGCTGACCCTCGGCGTGCTCTGCACCGCGGTGGCCCTGGCCCTCTTCTTCGCCCTGATCCGCGAGGTGGGGCCGCAGCGGGCGCTGGTCATCACCTTCGTGAACCCGGTCGTCGCGGTGCTGCTCGGCGTGCTGCTGCTCGGCGAGCCGTTCACCCTGGGCATCGCCGTCGGGCTGCCGCTGGTGCTGGCCGGGTGCGTGCTGGCCACCCGGCGCAGCGCCCCGCGCCCGGCGCCGAGCGTCGCGGCGGTGGACGCGGCCGTCCGGTAGTCAGCCCAGCCGGCGCAGCTGCGGCCAGATCTCCGCCCAGGGCAGCCGGCGGTCGCTCGCCGACCAGACCGTCCGGCCCTGCTCGTCGTTGTCCAGCCCCACCCCGTTGTCGATGCGGCCGGCCGGCCGGACCTCGCCGAACCAGCGGGTCAGGTCGTCCGGTGGCAGACCGACCACCACGGCCGCGTCGGCGCTCTCCGGTGGCGGGCCCCACGTCCAGTACGCGTTGTGCCCGCTGTAGGCCGGGCCCAGGGCAGGGGCGAACCGGTCGACGGCGCCGGCCTCCCCGTAGTTCCCGGTGAGGACGACGACCTCCGCCCCGGCGGGCAGCCCCGCCCGTGCCCGCTGGACGGCGGCGGCGAACCGCGGCCAGCCGATGGTCTCCCCGGCGTCGTAGTTCACCGCCGGCACGGGTGTGGCCGGCAGCCAGCCGACCGGGAGCACGGGCAGCATGAGCACCGCGGAGGCGGCCAGGCTCAGCGCCAGCGCGGGGACGAGGACCCGCCGGGCCCGGGCTCCGCCCCGGCGGGCCCAGGCCAGCGCCCGCTCCGCGCCGGCCGCCAGCAGCAGCGGGTAGAGACCGGCCAGGTAGTACGGCTTGCCCCCGGTGACGAGGAACAGCACGGCGAGGACGGCGTAGGCGACGGCGAAGCTCCGCCACCGCGCCAGCGCAGGATCGCGCAGCAGCCGCCACCACCCCGCCATCCACACCGGGAAGAGCACCGGGCTGACCAGCACCAGCTGGAAGGGCAGGAAGAGGTACCAGGGCTCGCTGGTGCCCGAGCCGCCCGCGGCGATGGCCTCGGCCAGCGCCAGCTGCGGCCAGCCGTGCGCCGCCTGCCAGAGGAGGTTGGGCGCCCAGACCGCCAGCGCGAGGGCGCCGCCGGCCCACGGCCAGGGCGAGCGGAACACCGACCGGGGGCCGGCCAGCAGCAGCCCGAGGACCACGCCCGCCAGCAGGAACGCCGGCTGCACCTTGTTCTGCAGCGCCAGCCCGGCGACCGCCCCGGCGACCAGCCAGACGGCGCCGCCGTCGCGCAGGGCCCGCACGAGCAGCCACGACAGCAGCGCCCAGGACAGCAGGTCGAACGTCGTCGTCGAGAGCAGGTGGCCGACGGCCAGCAGGATGGACGAGACCGCCGCGCAGGCGGCCGCGAACAGCTGCGCGTCCCGGCCACCGCCGAACTCGCGGGCGAGCAGGCCGGTGAGCAGGACGACCGCGCCGGCCGCCAGCGCCGACGGCAGCCGCAGCACGGTCAGGGAGCCCGGGGCGAGGGCGTCCATCGCGGCGGCCAGGAGCGGGGTGAGCGGCGGCTGGTCGACGTAGCCGAGGGCTGCCTCCCGCCCGGCGCGGAGGAAGTACAGCTCGTCGCGGTGGTAGCCGTAGCGCCCGGCCAGGGCCAGCAGCAGGGCGGTCACCCCCGCGGCGAGGGCGAGCAGCGGCCACCGGTGCAGCGCGGGCCGCACGGGGGTGGGCGCGCGCGCAGCGGTCCGGACGGCCACCGGCGGACCGTATAGCCCGGGAGTCAGCCGCGGCGGGCCCGCCGCGTCCGCACCGCGGCCCAGACGGCGGCGACCGCCAGCACCCCGGCGACGACGAGCAGCAGGTTCACCCCGTAGGAGTCCTGCGGCAGGAAGCCCGGCTCCTGCACGTCGCCCGGGTCGAGTGCGAACACCAGGCCCACCGCGACCAGCGATCCGGCGACGACGAGCCCGACGGCCACCGGTGCTCGCGCAGGCCGGGGGAGGAACCGGTGGAGCAGGAACCCCGCCAGGACGACCAGCGGGGCGATCACCAGGTCGTGCAGCAGCGCGCTGCCGACGAACCACAGGGCCCAGGCGTCGAGCGGCACCCGGTCGCCGGCCCCGAGCAGCCCGACCACGCCCCAGCCGACGGCGGCGAACCCCGGGACCAGGAACAGCCAGCGCCACCACGGGCCGGCCGCCGACGCCAGCGGGCGGGCGGGGTCGCCCGCACAGGCGTCCGGGCCGGCAGGTCCGGCCGCGCGCTCGTCGGGGGAGGCGCCGGTGCTCATGCCGGCCGCACCAGGGAGAGCCACTTCGTCTGCATGACCCCTGGCCGGTTCGGCGCGATCAGCCGCACCGGGTAGCCGTGGTCGAGGGCGAGCGGTTCGTCCCCGAGCCGCAGGGCCAGCAGGGTGCGCGGGTCGGCGGTGTGCGGCGGCGCCACCACGCTGGTGCGGTACAGCCCGCCGGTCTGCAGCGACTCGACCACGACCCGCGCGTCGCGGGGCAGCCCCGCCTCCTCGAGCAGGTCGGCCAGCCGGACGCCGGTCCAGCGGCCGGTCGCGCTCCAGCCCTCGACGCAGGTGATCGGCAGGGTCTCGGTGTGCTGGGGACGGCGGCGCAGCTCGGCCAGCGACAGCTCCAGCCGCCGTGGCCCGTCCACGACCAGCCGGTAGCCGGCGTCGGTCGCGGTCTCCTCCACCCCGGCCGCCGCGGCGGTCTGGTTGACCGGCAACCCCTGCGTGCCGGCGTCGGGCAACCGCGGCGCGAGGACCGACACGGGGGCGAGGGGGGCGACCGTCTGGCCCAGCGTGGTGACCGTGACGGCGGCGACGCCCAGCCCGGAGGCGAGGACGAAGGCGCGCCGGTCGATGGCGCCCTCCTCCTCGGCCGTCGCCGCGGCGCGCGCCTCCTCGGCCCGCCCGGGTGCGAGCCCGGCGGTGGCGGCGGGGGAGCCCCGGCGGGCCAGCCCGCGCCGGATCTCCGGCGCCTTGGCGCCCACGTGCACCGCCACGGCGCCGATGGCGATCCAGCCGGTCCAGTAGTGCGCGGTCGGGAAGAAGAAGCCGAACGGGTACCACTGCGCGATGTTGATGAGCCCCGTGACCAGCTGCATCGCGGCGGTGCCGACGAGCACGAGGACCGACAGCCGGCTGACCAGCCGGGCGGGCGAGCGGGCCGGCGGCCACTCGAACAGCAGCGGGTACACCGTCCAGAGCTTGACCAGCAGCAGCGGGATCGCGGCCAGCCCGGTGGCCACGTGCAGCCCTTGGGTGACCCGGTAGAGCCACACCGGGGACGACGGCCAGGTGAACCACCCCGGCCCGGACTGGACGAGGTCGCTGACCACCCCGGTGAGGAAGCACACCAGGAAGGCCAGCCCGAGCCACACGCCGGTGCGGGCCGCGCGGCGCTCGGAGTGCAGGGGGCTGGGGAAGGCGCCGGCGCGGAACGGGCCGCGACGCAACCGGTCGGGCGGATCGGGCAGGCGGGCGCCCAGCAGCCGGTCCAGCCGGCTGGTCACGGCGTCGGCCCGAGGGTGGCGGCGAGCCCGGTCACCACCCGGTGGGTCCGCGTGCCGGGTGCGCACCGCTGCGCGACGTCCAGCGCGTCGGGGAAGTGGTCGATGTCGGTGAGCACCGGCAGGTCGAGCACGGTGAGGCCGGCGTCCTCCAGCGCCGCGCGGGTGCGGACGGCGGTGTCCTCCCGTGACATCGGGACGCCGGTCAGCACCTGCGCGGGCCCGGGTGCGTGCAGCCCGAGGGCCCACCAGCCGCCGTCCGGGGCCACGCCGAGCACCGCCGAGCCGGGGCCGGCCCGCACGAGCCGGTCGAGGCAGCCGGCGAGCAGCTCCGGGGTCACCTGCGGGGTGTCCATCCCGATGAGCAGCGTCGGCACGGCGCCGTCCGGCCCGCGCATGGCGTCGGCGAACGCGGCCGCGAGCCGCACCCCCAGGTCGCCGTCGGCCTGCGGGACGACGGTGCAGCCGGTGAGGTCGAGTTCACCCGGGGCGCCGTCCAGCGCCACCACCCGCCGGGCGACCGGGGTCGCCCGGACGGCGTCGAGGGTGTCGCCGACCGCGGCCGCGGCGACGGCCGCCGCCTGCTCGGGCGTGCACGGCGGGCTGAGCCGGGTCTTGCTGCGGCCGGGCACGGGTGCCTTGGTGATGACCAGCAGCTGGGTGGGCGTCACGAGGAGAGCACCTGACGCATGTCCCGGATCGTGCGCACGGTGCCCAGCCCGGTGCCGGTGACCTTGGAGCGGGTGCCCTCGGCGCGTGGCGCGTACGGCACGTCGAGCTCGCGCACCCGCCAGCCGGCGTCGGCGGCGCGGGTGACCATCTCCAGCGGGTAGCCGAAGCGGCGGTCGGTGATCCCGAGCCCGAGCAGCGCGGTGCGGCGGGCGGCGCGCATGGGGCCCAGGTCGTGCAGCGCCAGGCCGGTGCGCCGCCGCAGCATCACGCCCAGGGCCACGTTGGCGACCCGGGCGTGCACCGGCCACGCGCTGCGCCGGGTCGGCCGGCGGCGGCCCAGCACGAGGTCGGCGTCGCCGTCGAGCACCGGGCCGGCGACCAGCGGCAGGTCGGCGGGGTCCATCGAGCCGTCGGCGTCGCAGAAGCACACGACCTCGTCGGTCGCCGCCTCCAGGCCGGCGTGCGCGGCCGCACCGAAGCCGCGCTGGGGGACGTGCACCACCGTCGCGCCGTGCTCGGCCGCGATCGCCGGGGAGCCGTCGGTGGAGCCGTTGTCGGCGACGATGGCCCGGTAGCCGGCCGGCAGCCGCCCGAGCACCCACGGCAGCGCGCCGGCCTCGTCGAGGCAGGGCAGGACGACGTCGGGCACGCCTGGGACACAACCACGGACCCGGCGGTCCCGCCCGCCGGCGACCGTCCCACCGGCGGGCGGTCACCCCGTCGGGGCCCTACTGTCGAACCGGTGACCGAGGCGACCACGGAGGCACCCCGGCAGACGGCGCCGGTCGAGGGTGCCCGCCGGTGGCGCCCGTGGGCCGGGCTGCTGGCTGCCGTCCTGCTCGTCGGGGGCACGGCGCTGGCCGGCCGGGAGCTGGCCCGCGACGGGGTGGACCTGCACCTGATCGGCGGCTACGTGCTGCGTGGCGACTGGGACCCGGTGGTCTCCCCGCGGGTGCTCCTGCCGGCCGCGGTCGGGGTGGCGCTGCTGCTCTGGGGGCCGTCGGCCGCGCGGCGGGTCCGCTGGCCGGTGCTGCTGGCCGGCTCGGCCGCCGCCACGGCCGGCTGGGCGGTCGCGCTCGCCCTGTCCAGCGGGTGGGGGCGGCTGGCCGAGCCGCTGGGCAGCCGGTACGAGTACCCCTACGACGTGCCCCGGGTGGACGGCATCGGGGAGCTGCTGCGCACCTTCAACGACTCGGTCCTCGCCGACTCCGCCGACCCGTGGACGACGCACGTGTCCGGGCACCCGCCGGGTGCCCTGCTGGCGTTCGTGCTGCTGGAGCGCGCCGGTCTCGGCGGGCTGGGCTGGGCGGCGGCGATGTGCATCGGAGCCGGTGCGCTGGCGGTGCCGGCCGTGCTGGTCACCGTGCGGGCGATCGCGGACGAGCCGGCGGCGCGCACCGTGGCGCCCTTCCTCGTGCTGGCACCGACGGCGCTGTGGGTGGCCACGAGCGCCGACGCGCTGTTCGCCGGGGTGCTCGCCTGGGGTGTCGCCCTGCTGGCGACCGCGGCGGCAGGCGGTGGCGGCGCGGCGCTCCGGGCCCTGACCGGCGGGGCGCTGCTCGGGCTGGCGCTGCACCTCTCCTTCGGGCTGGCGTCGCTGGGCCTGCTCGCCCTCGCCGTCGTGCTGGTGCACCGTGCGCGGCTGGGCTGGGCCGGCGTGGTCCGGGTGCTCGCGGTCGCCGCCGCCGGCGTCCTCCTGGTCTTCGCGCTCTTCGCCCTCGCCGGCTACGACTGGTTCGAGGGGCTCGGGCTGACCGCCGAGCGGGTGCGCTCGGGGCCGTCCTACGCCGACCGGCCGCTGGCGTTCTTCCTGGTCGCCAACCTGGCGGCGGCGGCGGTCGCGGCCGGCCCCGCGGCGGTGGCGGGGCTGGCCTGCCTGCGCCGGTCGGCGCTCGCGCTGCTGCCCGTGGCGGTGCTCGCCGCGATGCTGGTCAGCGACGGCACGGGCCTGGTCCGCGGGGAGACGGAGCGGATCTGGCTGCCCTTCACGGTGTGGCTGCCGGTCGCCGCCGCGTTCCTGCCGCCGCGGCAGACGCGGGTCTGGCTGGTGCTGAGCGCCGTCACCGCGCTGGTCGTCGAGGTCGCGGTGCGCACCGAGTGGTGAGCGGCCCGGCTCAGCCGCGCGGCGCCGGGCGCAGCTCCGCGGTGGCGAACTCGCGCATCCCGTCGAGGAAGTCCACCTCCGCGCGGAAGCCCAGCTCGGCCTCCGCCCGGGCGGGGCTGGCCACCACGTGCCGCACGTCGCCGAGCCGGTACTCGCCGGTCACCAGCGGCTCCGGACCGCCCATGGCGTCGGCGAGCGCCCGGGCCATGTCGCCCACGGTGTGCGGCCGGCCCGACGCGACGTTGTAGGCCCGCAGCGAGGACCCCGCGGGCGTGTGCTCGAGGGCCCGGAGGTTGGCCGCCGCGACGTCGGTGACGTGCACGAAGTCCCGCTGCTGGCCGCCGTCCTCGAACACCGCCGGTGCCCGGCCGGACTCCAGCGCGCTGCGGAAGATGGAGGCGACGCCGGCATAGGGGGTGTCCCGCGGCATCCGGGGGCCGTAGACGTTGTGGTACCGCAGGGCGACGACCGTGCCACCGGTCGTACCCGCCCACGCGGCCGCGAGGTGCTCCTGCGCGAGCTTGGTGGCGGCGTAGGTGTTGCGGGGGTCCGGCACGTCGTCCTCGGTGACCAGGTCCCAGCCCAGCTGCCGGCCGCAGCGGGGGCAGGGCGGCTCGAAGCGACCGGCGTCGAGGTCGGCACGCCGGCGCGGGGCGGCGGGGACCGGCCCGTGCTCGGGGCAGGAGTAGCGGCCCTCGCCGTAGACCACCATCGAGCTGGCGAGGACCAGCCGGCCGACGCCGGCGCGCGCCATCGCGGCCAGCAGCACCGCGGTGCCGAGGTCGTTGATGCCCGCGTAGGCCGGCATGTCCTGGACGTCCGCGCCCAGCCCCACCATCGCGGCCTGGTGGCAGACCGCGTCGACGCCGTCCAGCGCGCGGTCGACCGCCGCCGGGTCGCGCACGTCGCCGACCAGCAGCTCCGCGCCCTCGGGGACGGGTGGCCCGTCCGGGTAGTCGGGGTGGACGGCGGGCAGCAGGGCGTCGAGCACGCGCACCTCGTGGCCGGCGTCCCGGAAGGCGGGGACGACGGCCGATCCGATGAAGCCGGCACCGCCGGTGACGAGGACGCGCACGAGCCGGGACGCTACTGGCGCGGCGGGGGAGCCGCCGCCCGGCCGGGACGTCGGTGGCCGGCGCTAGCGTCCGGTGCGTGCAGCGCTGCGCCTGGGCCACGAGCGCCCCCGAGTACGTCACCTACCACGACGAGGAGTGGGGGGTGCCGCTGCGCGGCGACGACGCGCTGTTCGAGCGGCTCTGCCTGGAGGCGTTCCAGTCGGGGCTGTCCTGGATCACGATCCTCCGGAAGCGGCCGGCGTTCCGGGCGGCCTTCGCCGGGTTCGCGATCGACGCCGTCGCGGCGTTCACCGACGAGGACCGGGCCCGGCTGCTGGCCGACGCCGGCATCGTCCGCAACCGGGCGAAGATCGACGCGGCGATCGGCAACGCGCGGGCGGCGCAGCAGCTCCCCGAGGGGCTCTCGGAGCTGCTGTGGTCCTTCGCGCCGCAGGGCCCGCGGGCCCGCCCGGCCACCCTCGCCGACGTCCCGGCGACCAGCCCCGAGTCGATCGCCATGGCCCGGGAGCTCAAGCGGCGCGGCTTCGCCTTCGTCGGGCCGACCACGGCCTACGCCCTCATGCAGGCGACCGGGATGGTCGACGACCACGTCGCCGGCTGCTTCCGGGCGGCCCCGCCGGAGCGCGACGCGACGTCACCCTGACGGGCCTCGTGTTGGACGGACGGCGGGCATGCGGGAAGATTGTCCCGGAGTTCGCAGCATCGGACACCGCGCGCCTGTCAGACGAGGCAGTCGTGCGGCTGGTGAAGGAGGCACGCATGGCGGCCATGAAGCCGCGCACGGGTGAAGGTCCCCTCGAGGTCACCAAGGAAGGGCGCGGCCTGGTCATGCGGGTACCGCTGGAAGGTGGCGGGCGCCTGGTCGTCGAGCTGTCGCCCGACGAGGCGGCTGCGCTCTCGGAGGCGCTGAAGGGCGCCACCAGCTGATCTCGGCGCGGACGACCCGCGCAGGACACGACCCGGCCCCGGCCGGTGGCGGGCTCGCCACCGGCCGGGGCCGGGTCGTTCCGCGTGCTCAGCCGGCGCCGGGGACCGGCGGTCGGCGGAGGGCGGCGAACCAGCGGCCGCCGTCCTCCCAGGAGTCCGCGAGACGCAGCCCGGCCGCGGCGGCGATCCGCCCGACCGCGTCGCACCCGACATGGGCCCAGTCGAACCAGGAGCTCACCTCTCCTGCCCGTTCCAGCCGCAGGCGGGTGGTGCGCACACCAGTGCCGGGCCCCTCGGTCTCGACCAGCACCAGGCCGCCGGGGGCGACGATCGCCCCGCAGCGGCGCAGCAGCGCGGCCGGGTCCCCGCCGATGCCGATGTTCCCGTCGGCCAGCAGCGTCGTGCCCCACAGCCCCTCGGCGACGACCGGCTCGAACACCGAGCGGCGGATGGCGGTGGCGCCCGATCGGCGGGCCAGCCTCAGCGCCGTCGGCGAGATGTCCAGGCCCAGCGCGTGCACACCCCGGCGGGCCAGCTCCGCGGCCAGCCGACCCGGTCCGCACCCGACGTCGAGGACCGTGCCCCGGGCGCGGGCGAGGAAGCGCCGGTCGACCTCGTCGGCGTCACCGGTCCACCGCTCCAGCGCGCCGGCGAGTGAGTAGCTGCGGCCGCCGGCGTCGCGCACCGACCAGGGCTCGGGTGCGGGGGCGTCCGCGGTCGCCGCGGACTGCAGGGCCGCCGCGTAGAAGTCGGTGGCTGCAGGGGGCATGGCGGGCTCGCTTCCCGGGGCGCGGTGGGCGGGGCAGGACGCCCTCCCCGGGCGCCGTGCGGCGGGGGAG
>NZ_SSXC01000088.1 GCF_021699055.1 Blastococcus sp. MG754426
GAGCGGACGCGCAGAAACTCGACCCTTCCGGGCTTCGTCCCTGGCTGGATGTCCAACTCTACGCCGGTTTCCGGTGCACCCGCTACCCGCAGGCCCCGGTCCGGCGGCCCTCCCGGGCCGCGCGGCGCAAAGAGAAAGTTACACGGGCGCTCCACCGGACGTCAAACCGGGGGCGCCGTGACGCCCGACACGCTGCCGCCGGCGGCGTCGGCGGTGTGCGTCGACGCTGGTCAGACCGTCCTCTCTGAGTGCGGGGGCGCCCCGGCGCTCCGTCGCGTCCCCCCGCTCAGAGACCCAGCAGCCCCTCGATGCCGACGGTGAGACCGGGGCGCCGCCCGATCTCCCGGACCGCCAGCAGCACGCCCGGCATGAAGGACGCGCGGTCGAAGGAGTCGTGCCGCAGGGTCAGCGACTCCCCCGCCGCCCCGAACAGCACCTCCTGGTGCGCCACGAGACCGGCCAGCCGGACGGCGTGCACGCGCACGCCCTCGACGTCGGTGCCGCGCGCGCCGGGCAGCTCCTCGCTGGTCGCGTCCGGCGCGGGCGGCAGTCCGGCCGCCCGCCGGGCCGATGCCACGAGACGCGCGGTGCGCACCGCGGTCCCCGAGGGGGCGTCCACCTTGTTCGGGTGGTGGAGCTCCACGACCTCCACGGACGGGAAGAAGCGGGCGGCCTCCTGGGCGAAGCGCATGAGGAGGATCGCGCCGATGCCGAAGTTGGGGGCGATCACCACGCCCAGCTCGGGCTTGGGCTCCAGCCACTCGGCCACGGTGGCCAGGCGGGCCTCGTCGAAGCCGGTCGTCCCGACGACGCAGTGGATGTTGTTGTCGATGCAGAACCGGATGTTGTCCATCACCACGTCGGGACGGGTGAAGTCGACAACGACCTGGGCGCCGGCGTCGGCCACGTTGAACAGCCAGTCGCCGTCGTCGACCATGGCCACCAGCTCGAGGTCGTCGGCGTCGTTCACCGCCTTGACCACCTCGGTGCCCATCCGGCCGCGGGCGCCGAGCACCCCCACCGGGATCAGGGGGGACTCCCGGTCGGCGGGGGCAGGCTGCTGGTGGGGCGCGGTCGTGGTCACGCGGTCAGGTTTCCCGGCGCGGCGTCCCGGCGCAAGACAGGCACCGGATCAGCGCGCCCGGCGCGTCAGCGCCTCCCACGCGAGCAGCCCCACCACGATCCCCACCACGTCGGCGACGACGTCGGCGGCCGACATGGACCGGCCGATCGGGGTCAGCCCCTGCACCAGCTCGCTGACCGCGGCGTAGGCCAGGAGTGCCGAGCCCAGCGGCACCGGGGGCCTGCCGGCCCACCGACCCGTCCCGGCCAGGGTCGCGAAGACGAGCAGGTGGACGGCCTTGTCGGTCCCCGGGGGCGCGGTCGGCACCCCCGAGGAGGGCAGGAACAGGACGACGGCGGACACCAGCAGCGCGACGGCGAAGGCCGCCTGCGGGAGCGCGGTCCGGGTCGTCCGCATCGGCCGGGTCAGAGCCGGTCGAGGTCGGACTCGCGGTACGGGCCGACCACGGCCAGGCAGGTCTCCTGGCCGAACAGCTCCGCCGCCACCGACCGCACCTGCCCCTCGTCCACGGACTCGATCCGCGCGAGGACGTCACGCACCGGCACGTACTCCCCGTAGGAGAGCTCGCTCTTGCCGAGCCGGCTCATGCGCGAGCCGGTGTCCTCGAGGCCCAGGACCAGTCCGCCCTTGAGCTGCCCGCGCGCGCGGGCGACCTCCTCGGGGGTGAGCCCGTCGGCGGCGACGCGTCCGAGCTCCTCGCGCACCAGCCGCAGCACCTCGGGCACGCGCTTCTTCGAGCAGCCCGCGTAGACGGAGAACGCGCCGGCGCCGGCGTAGTGGGTCAGCGCCGAACCGACGCTGTACACCAGCCCGCGCTTCTCGCGGATCTCCTGGAACAGCCGCGAGCTCATGCCACCGCCGACGGCGGCGTCCAGGACGGCGGCGGTGTAGCGGCGCTCGTCGAGGCGCCCCATCGCCGGCGTGCCGAGCAGCAGGTGCGTCTGCTCGGTCCGGCGGGAGATCAGGCCGGTGCGGTGCGCCGGCCGGACGAGCTCCACGTCGCCGGTGCGCAGCGGTGCGGGTCGCGCGGCGCCGGAGAGCCGGTCGCCGAACGCCGTCGTCACCAGGTCGAGCACCTGCTGGTGGTCCACCCGCCCGGCCGCCGTCACGACGATCGACGGGGCGGCGTAGCGGGAGCGGTACCAGCCGTCGACGTCGTCGCGGGTCAGCGCCTCGATCGACTCCACGGTGCCCAGCACGGAGCGGCCCAGCGAGGTGTCGCCGTAGAGGGTCTCGGCGAACAGGTCGTGCACCGCGTCCGAGGGCTCGTCGTCGCGCATCGCGATCTCCTCGAGCACCACCGTGCGCTCGGACTCCAGGTCCGCCGCCGTGTTGGTCGCCTCGGTGACCAGGTCCGCCAGCAGGGTGACCGCGAGCGGGAGGTCGCTGGCGAGCACGTTGGCGTAGTAGCAGGTGTGCTCCTTGGCGGTGAACGCGTTCATCTCACCGCCGACGGCGTCCATGGCGGTGGCGATCTCCAGCGCCCCGCGCGACGTCGTCCCCTTGAACAGCAGGTGCTCGAGGAAGTGCGACGACCCCGCGACGGCCGGCGTCTCGTCGCGCGAGCCCACGCCCACCCAGATGCCGAGGGTCGCCGACAGCACCCCCGGCATCGTCTCGGTGAGCACGCGGAGCCCCCCGGGGAGCTCGGTGCGTTCCACCCGGCCGCCGACCTCGTCGAGGTCGAGCAGCGCGGTCGTCCCGACGGGAACCGGGGTGGGGGCCGCTCCCGGAGAAGCGGCACCCACCCCGGCCCGGATCAGATCCGTCGTGGTCACTCCCCCGCAGGGGCGGGCTCGGCCGGCGCCTCGGCAGGGGCCTCGGCGCCCTCCGCGGCGACCGGCGCGAGGCTGATCTTGCCGCGGGCGTCGATGTCGGTGATCTCGACCTGCATCTTGTCGCCGACGTTGGCGACGTCCTCGACCTTGCCGATGCGCTTGCCGCCACCGAGCTTGCTGATGTGCACCAGCCCGTCCTTGCCCGGGAGCAGGGAGACGAAGGCGCCGAACGGCGTGGTCTTGACGACCGTGCCGAGGAAGCGCTCGCCCACCTTGGGCATCTGCGGGTTGGCGATGGCGTTGATCCGGTCCACCGCGGCCTGCGCCGAGGGGCCGTCGGAGGCACCGACGTAGATCGTGCCGTCGTCCTCGATGGTGATGTCGGCGCCGGTCTCGTCCTGGATCGCGTTGATCATCTGCCCCTTGGGGCCGATGACCGCGCCGATCTTGTCGACCGGGATGCGCACCGTGGTCACGCGCGGGGCGTACGGGCTCATCTCGTCCGGGGCGTCGATCGCCTCGTTCATCACGTCGAGGATGTGCAGGCGGGCGGCGCGGGCCTGGGTCAGCGCCTGGGCCAGCACGTCGGACGGGATGCCGTCGAGCTTGGTGTCCAGCTGCAGCGCGGTGACGAAGTCCCGCGTGCCGGCGACCTTGAAGTCCATGTCACCGAAGGCGTCCTCGGCCCCGAGGATGTCGGTCAGCGCGACGTACTCGGTGGTGCCGTCGACCTCGTCGGAGACCAGGCCCATGGCGATGCCGGCGACGGGGGCCTTGAGCGGCACACCGGCGTTGAGCAGGGCCAGCGTCGAGGCGCAGACCGAGCCCATCGAGGTCGAGCCGTTGGAACCCAGCGCCTCGGAGACCTGCCGGATCGCGTAGGGGAACTCCTCGCGGTCGGGCAGCACCGGCAGCAGCGCCCGCTCGGCGAGCGCGCCGTGGCCGATCTCGCGCCGCTTGGGCGAGCCCACGCGGCCGGTCTCGCCGGTGGAGTACGGCGGGAAGTTGTAGTTGTGCATGTAGCGCTTGCGGTTGTCCGGCGACAGCGTGTCCAGCTGCTGCTCCATGCGGAGCATGTTCAGCGTGGTGATGCCCAGGATCTGCGTCTCGCCGCGCTCGAACAGCGCCGAGCCGTGCACGCGCGGGACGACCTCGACCTCGGCCGACAGCGGCCGGATGTCGGTGACGCCGCGACCGTCGATGCGGACCTTGTCGCGCAGGATCCGCTGGCGGACGACCTTCTTGGTGACGGCGCGGAAGGCGGCCGAGACCTCCTTCTCGCGACCCTCGAACTGGTCGGCGAGCGAGGCCTTGACCTCGTCCTTGAGCGCGTCGGTCGCCTCCTCGCGCTCCTGCTTGCCCGCGATGGCCTGGACCTCGCCGAGGCGGGTCAGGGCGGCGGACTCGACGGCGGCGTACACGTCGTCCTGGTAGTCCAGGAAGCGCGGGAACTCCGCGACCGGCTTGGCGGCCTTGGCGGCCAGCGCGGACTGCGCCTCGCACAGCGCCTTGATGAAGGGCTTGGCGGCCTCGAGGCCCTGGGCCACGACCTCCTCGGTCGGGGCGCTGGCGCCCCCGGCGACGAGCTCGATGGTCTTCTCGGTGGCCTCGGCCTCGACCATCATGATCGCGACGTCGCCGTCCGGCAGGAGGCGGCCGGCCACGACCATGTCGAAGACGGCCTCCTGCAGCTCCGCGTGGGTCGGGAAGGCGACCCACTGGCCGCGGATGAGCGCGACGCGGGTGCCGCCGACCGGGCCGGAGAACGGCAGGCCCGACAGCTGGGTGGAGGCCGACGCGCCGTTGATGGCCATGACGTCGTAGAGGTGCTCGGGGTCCAGGGCCATGACCGTGATGACGACCTGGACCTCGTTGCGCAGGCCCTTGGCGAAGGTCGGCCGCAGCGGGCGGTCGATCAGCCGGCAGGTGAGGATGGCGTCCTCGGAGGGCCGGCCCTCGCGGCGGAAGAACGAGCCGGGGATGCGACCCGCGGCGTACATGCGCTCCTCGACGTCGACGGTGAGCGGGAAGAAGTCGAAGTGCTCCTTGGGCTGCCGGCCGGCCGTGGTGGCCGACAGCAGCATGCTGTCGCCCATCGTCACGACGACCGAGCCGGCGGCCTGCTTGGCCAGCCGGCCGGTCTCGAAGGTGATGCTGCGGCTGCCGAAGCTGCCGTTGTCGATGACCGCGGTGGCGGTGGTGACCCCGTCCTCGGGGTCGAACTCGGCGGCGATCGGGCCGCTGGTGGTGGGTGCGGACACGCTGTCCTTCTCTCGTCTGGTCGCAGCCGGCCCCTTGCCGGGTGCGACTTCCTCGTACGGCGCTGCACGCCGTCGGCGTCCGGGGCGACCGGTCTTCGATCGAAGCCCTCGGGCGTTCCTGGTTCCCCGTCGGACGGGGATCCACTCCCCTGTCGTCGGGGCGTCCCGGGGGCCACTACCGAGGACCGGCCCTCTGCGACGGGCGCGTGGGGCGGGCTGGCCGTGGCCCGTGCGGCGGGTGCCGCACGAGAGAGGGGACCGTCCCGGTTGCCCGGAGCGGTCCCCTCGACGTGCTATCGGCGCAGGCCGAGCCGCTCGATCAGCGACCGGTAGCGGTTGATGTCGGTCTTCGCCAGGTAGTTCAGCAGCCGGCGGCGCCGGCCGACCAGCAGGAGCAGGCCCCGCCGGCTGTGGTGGTCGTGCTTGTGGTGCCGGAGGTGCTCGGTGAGGTCGCTGATCCGGCGGGACAGCATCGCGACCTGCACCTCGGGCGAACCGGTGTCCTTGTCGACCGTGGCGTACTCGGTCATGATCTGCTGCTTCGTCGCGCTGTCGAGCGCCATGGTTCGCCTCCTGGGCGGGTCACGTGTGGCCCCCGGTCTGACTCACGAGGGCAGCTCTCACACAGCCGTGGATGCACGGCCGGTGTCGAGACTACCAGCGGGGAGGGCACGGTCGCGCCGAGTGGGGGCCGGAGGTACCCGCGCAGGCGTGACGCGGCGGCGCAGCGGCGCAGGGGGCCGGCTCCTGGTGGCGGTGCCGTCCGGAGGACGACGGTGGCACAGCGGTGTCGTCCGGAGGACGACGGTGTCACAGACCGAGGACGGTGCGGGTGTCCTCGACGTCCTTGGCCATGGCGGCGAGGAGGCCCGCGACGTCGGCGAAGGCGGCCATCGGGCGCAGCCGGTGGGCGAACTCGACACCGACGTGCTCCCCGTAGAGGTCGCCGTCGAAGTCGAGCACGTAGGCCTCGACCGTGCGGCGGCTGCCCTGGAACGTGGGGTTGGTCCCCACCGAGATCGCCGCCGGGAACCGCTCCCGGCTGGCCCCGCTGCGCGGGTCGCGGGTGACCAGGTGCCCCGCGTAGACGCCGTCGGCGGGGATGGCGGTGTAGGGCGGCGTCTCCACGTTGGCCGTCGGGTACCCGAGGTCGCGGCCGCGGCGGTCCCCGCGCACGACGACGCCGTCGACCCGGTGCGGCCGGCCGAGCGCGCGGGCCGCGGGCACCAGGTCGCCGGCGGCCACGCAGGCGCGGACGTAGGTCGAGGAGATGGTGACCTCGCCGTCCTCCGAGGCGTCCTGCGCCAGGGGCACGCCCTCGACGGCGAAGCCGAAGCGCCGCCCCTCCGCGGTCAGCGAGGTGACGGTGCCGGCGGCGCGGTGGCCGTAGGTGAAGTTCTCCCCCACCACCACCTGCGCGGCGTGCAGCCGCTCGACGAGCACGGTGTGCGTGAAGGTCTCCGGCGGGAGCTTCATGAACTCCGCGGTGAACGGCAGCACGCACATGGCGTCCACGCCCAGCTCGGCGACGAGCTCCGCCTTGCGGTCCAGCGAGGTGAGGATGGCCGGGTGCGACCCCGGCCGCACGACCTCGGCCGGGTGCGGGTCGAAGGTCAGCAGCAGGCAGGGACGCCGCATCGCACGGGCCCGCGCGACGGCGGCCCCGATGAGCTTCTGGTGCCCGCGGTGCACCCCGTCGTACATCCCGACGGTGACCACGGTCCGCCCGAGATCCCCCGGGGTGGACTCCAGCCCCCGCCAGCGCAGCACGCGACCGCCCCCGCCGCGGTCAGGAGACCCGGTGCAGCCAGCCGTGGGTGTCGGCCACCCGCCCGTGCTGGATGTCGAGCAGCGTCTCGCGCAGCCGCATGGTCACCGGGCCGGGCTCGCCGTCGCCCACGGTGAAGTCACCGGTGCGGGCGCGGATCTGCCCGACCGGCGTGATGACGGCGGCGGTCCCGCAGGCGAAGGTCTCGGTGATCGAGCCGTCGAGCGCGCCGCTGCGCCACTCGTCGAGGGTCACCTTGCGCTCGGTCACGCGGTGCCCCAGCTCCCGGGCGACGGTGATCAGCGAGTCGCGGGTGATGCCGGGCAGCAGCGTGCCGGAGAGCTCCGGGGTCACCAGCTCGGCGTCCTCGCCGGAGCCCAGGACGAAGAAGAGGTTCATCCCGCCCAGCTCCTCGATGTAGCGCCGCTCCACGGCATCGAGGTAGACGACCTGGTCGCAGCCGAGCTCGCTGGCCTGCTGCTGCGGCCGGAGGCTGGCCGCGTAGTTGCCGGCGCACTTCACGTCACCGGTGCCCCCGGGCGCGGCCCGCACGTAGTCCTCGGAGACGAAGACCGAGACCGGGTGGACGCCGCGCGGGAAGTAGGCACCGGCCGGGCTGGCGATGACGAGGAAGAGGTACTCGTGCGCCGGCCGGACCCCGAGGAAGGACTCGCTGGCCAGCTGGTACGGGCGCAGGTACAGCGTCTGGTCCGGACCGGTGGGGACCCACGCGCGGTCGGCGTCGACGAGCGCGTCGACCGCGGCGAGGAACGCCTCCTCGGGCACCGGTGGCATCGCCAGCCGCTCGGCGCTGCGGACGAACCGCGCGGCGTTGGCCTCGGGGCGGAAGGTGGCCACGCTGCCGTCGGGCTGGGCGTATGCCTTGAGCCCCTCGAAGATCGACTGGGCGTAGTGCAGGGCGGCGGTACCCGGATCCATCGGCAGCGGCCCGTACTGCGTGAGCCGGGCGTCGTACCAGCCGCGGCCGACCTGGTACCGGGCCACGAACATGTGGTCGGTGAAGTAGCGGCCGAAACCGGGGTCGGCGAGCAGCTGCTCGCGCTCGGTGGTGGAGCGGCGCTGCACGTCCTCCACGACCACCGGCACGCCCTCGACGAACGTCCGGGACGAGGTGCGGTTGTCGGCGAGCGTGTCGGTCATGGCTCCTACCCGGGCGTGCGAGGGAACGGCACCGGCCCGCGGGCGTGCGGGGCCGGTGCCGTCACCCTAGCCCGGCTCAGCCCTGCCCCTGGTGCTCGCCCTTCGGCCCGGCGGTCTCGAGCACCTCGTAGGTCCACACGTGCGCCGAGTGCGGGGCCGCGGAGGCCAGGGTGTCGCCGCCGCCGTCGTGGGCGCGGTCGAAGTCCTGGCTGGACTGCCACGCCTCGTAGGCCTCCACGCTGCTCCAGCGGGTGTAGACCAGGTACTGGTCGGTGCCCTCGACCGGGCGCAGCAGCTCGAACCACTCGAAGCCCGGGGTGGTCTCCACGGCCCCGGCGCGCCCGCGGAACCGCTCCTCGAAGCGCTCCTGCTTGTCCTTCGGCACGGTGATCGCGTTGATCTTGACGACGCTCATGGTGCGGCTCCTTCCCGGACGGCGCCGGCGCCAACCGCACGCCGGGCCGCGCGTGCGGCACGCTGGGGCAGGTGAGCGCCCCCCGCACCGCAGACCTGGGCTTCGCCCGCCTGGACCTCGACCGCGAGGCCCGGACCGGCACGCCGGAGGTGGTCTTCGCGGCCGGCAAGACACCCGACCAGACCGTCGCCTGCCTGGGCGCCCTGCTCGAGGGCTCCACGCGCGGGTTCGCGTGGGCCAGCCGGGTGGACGGCGCGACCGCGGCGGCGATCCGCGAGCGGTGGCCGGACGCCGTCGTGGACGAGGACGCCGGGTGCGCCTCCGTGGGTGCGCCACCGGACCCGGTCGGCGAGGTCCTGGTGCTCACCGCGGGCACCTCCGACGGCCCGGTGGCCGCGGAGGTCGCCGCCACGCTGCGGGCCTGCGGCGTGGGCAGCCGGCGGGTGGACGACGTCGGGGTCGCCGGGATCCACCGGGTGCTCGCCGTCGCCCCCGACCTGGCCGCGGCCGACGCCGTCGTCGTGGTGGCCGGGATGGACGGCGCGCTGCCCAGCGTCGTCGCCGGGCTGACCGACCGCCTCGTCGTCGCCGTCCCCACGTCGGTGGGCTACGGCGCGGCCTTCGAGGGGCTGGCCGCGCTGCTGACCATGCTCACCGCCTGCGCGCCCGGCGTGCTGGTCGTGAACATCGACAACGGGTTCGGCGCCGGGGTGGCCGCCGCCCGCATCGTGCGCGCGGCTCAGCGGTAGCGGACGGGGTCGGGCAGCAGCTCGTTCATCGAGCCGGACCGGAAGCCGCGCGGGTCCACCTCGACGGCGGCGAACCCGGCGACCGCCTGCAGGAGCTCCGGCCGGGCCGCCACGGCAGCCACGAGCACCGCGTCGACCTCCACCCGGGCGCGGTCCTCCCCCAGGTCGCGCACCCGCAGGTCGCGCACCGGCAGCCCGGCGCCCACGAGCGCGGCCCGCAGCGCCGCCTCGGCGCGCTCGACGCGGGCGAGCCCCGCGGCCGACACCGGCACCCCGTAGGCGATCCGGCTGGCCAGGCAGGCCGCGGCGGGCTTCCCGGCCAGCGGCAGCCCCCAGCGGCGCGCGGCGGCGCGGACGTCGTCCTTGGTGAGCCCCGCCCGTGCCAGGGGCGTCCAGGCGCCCCGCTCGGCCGCCGCGCGGATGCCCGGCCGGAACCCGGCGACGACGTCGTCGGCGTTGGTGCCGGTGACGACGTCGTCGACGCCCAGCCGTGCGGCCAGCGGGCGGAGCACCTCGACCAGCTCGGTCTTGCAGAACGCGCACCGGTCCCCGGCGTTGGCTCGGTACCCCGGCCGGGACAGCTCGTCGGTGCGCGGTCGCTCGTGCCGCACCCCCAGCGAGGCGGCGAACGCCGCGGCGCCGGCGAGCTCGGCGGCGGGCAGGCTGGGCGAGACGGCGGTGGCCGCGACCACCCGGCCGGCACCGAGCGCGCGCACCGCGGCGGCGAGCAGGACGCCAGAGTCCACTCCGCCCGAGAACGCGACGAGCACGCCGGGCAGCGGCCGCAGCAGCGCGTCGAGGTCGGCCAGGCGGGCGTCGAGGGTCACGGCCGCCAGGCTGCCACCGGTTCAGCCCGGCGGGAAGCCGACGACGACGCGCGCCGTGCGACCGGCGTCCTCGACGAGCGCCGCCAGCCGGCCGCCGGGGTCGACCGCGGCGTGCAGGCCGGCCGCGCCGGTGGCCGGGATCCGCTGCCCGTAGCCCAGCGCCCGCGCCTCCTCGGCGGTGAGCGGGCGCTCGGGGAAGACCAGCCGGGCCGCCTCGGTGAGCCCGAGGGAACCGGGGCCGCCGCCGGCGACCAGCGAGGCGGCGGCGTCCTCGACGGGGCCCGCCTGCGCGATCGCGAAGGGGCCGGACGCGGTGCGGCGCAGCGCCGTCAGGTGGCCACCCACGCCCAGCGCCGCACCGGCGTCGCGGGCGATGGCGCGGATGTAGGTGCCCGCCGTGCAGTCGACGGTGACCTCGGCGTCGACCAGGTCGGGTCCCGGACGGGTGATCCGGTGCACCTCGAGGCGGTGCACGGTCACCGCGCGGGGCGCCAGCTCCACGGCCTCTCCCGCGCGCACCCGGTCGTAGGAGCGGACGCCGGCGACCTTGACCGCGCTCACCGAGGACGGGACCTGCTGCAGCGCACCGGTCTGCGCCGCCAGCGCCGCGCGCACGGCGTCGTCGTCGAGCCCCGCGGTCGAGGCGGTCGCGAGCACCTCGCCCTCGCGGTCGTCGGTGACCGTCGCCTGCCCGAACCGGATCGTCGCCTCGTAGGTCTTGTCGTGGCCGCCGACGTACCCGAGCAGCCGGGTCGCGGTGCCCACGCCCAGGACGAGCAGCCCGGTCGCCATGGGGTCGAGGGTGCCGGCGTGCCCCACCTTTCGGACCGACAGCGCGCGGCGGGCGCGGGCGACGACGTCGTGGGACGTCATGCCGCCGGGCTTGTCCACGAGCAGCAGACCGGGCGGGACGTCGGCGTCGGGGCGTCGGGGGCTCACGCGCTCACCGTCTCAGGTGCGCCCAGCCACCGGTCACCCGCCACCCGCACCGAGACGGCGAGCAGCCGCAGGCCGATGAACAGCGTCAGCCCGGTCCAGATGCCGGCGAGGCCGAGGTCCAGCGGCCCGGCGAGCAGCGACAGCGGCAGGAAGCCGACCAGCGCGGCCGCGATGGTCACCGTGCGCAGGTAGCCGACGTCGCCGGCCCCCATGAGCACCCCGTCGAGCGCGAACACCACGCCCGCCAGCGGCTGGAAGCAGGCCAGGAACCACCAGACGACGGCGGCCTGCGCGAGCACCGCGGGGTCGTCGGTGAACAGCGGCGGCAGGACGTCCCGCAGCGCGAGCAGCACGGCGGCCACGAGGCAGCCGGTGCCCAGCCCCCACAGCACCACCCGGCGCGCGGTGGCGCGGGCCTCCGCGGGCCGCCCGGCGCCGAGCGCGTGGCCGACCAGGGTCTGCGCCGCGATCGCGTACGCGTCCAGCACCAGGGCGAGGAAGAAGAACAGCTGCAGCGCGATCTGGTGCGCCCCCAGGGCGGCGGTCCCGGCACGCGCGGCGACCCCGGCGGCGACGAGGAACGACAGCTGCAGGACCGCGGCCCGCAGCAGCAGGTCGCGGCCGATGACCAGCTGCCGCACGATCGCGCGCGGGCGCGCCGCCCAGCCGGCACCCTCCCGCAGCAGCGCGCGGACGAACAGCGCGGCGGTGAGCGCCTGGCCGGCCACGTTCGCCCAGGCGGAGCCGACCAGGCCCAGCCCCGCCGGGTGCACCAGCAGCGGGCACAGGACGAGGCTGAGCAGGCTGCCCGCGACGACGTAGCGCACCGGGCGCTGCAGCTCCTGCACCCCGCGCAGCCAGCCGTTCCCGGCCAGCGACACCAGCAGCAGCGGGGCGCCCAGGGAGGCCACCCGCAGCCAGCCCTCCCCCGCCTCGGCGACCGGCCCCGCGCCGCCGGCGAGCGCCCGGGTCAGCGGGCCGGCCAGCACCTGGAACAGGGCGAGCACCAGCACCCCGAGGCCGAGCGCCAGCCAGGTCGCCTGCACGCCCTCCTCGACGGCGCCGGCCCGGTCCCCGGCGCCGGCGCGGCGGGCGGCGCGCGCGGTGGTGCCGTACGCCAGGAAGTTCAGCAGCGCGGCCGCCCACGCCAGCAGGCCGCCCCCGACGGCGAGACCGCCCAGCGCGACGGTCCCCAGGTTGCCGACGACGGCGGTGTCGACGAGCAGGTACAGCGGCTCGGCCGCGAGCACGACCAGCGCCGGCGCCGCCAGCGCGGGCACCGACGCCGGGCGGGGCGTGGACCCCGCGGGATCGCGGTCGTCGCGGTGCGGTCCGGAGGACCGCGAAGTCATGGCGTGCACAGCTCCGCGCGGAGGCACTCCACCGTCTTCTCCCGGTCCAGGTGCGAGGTGTAGCCCGCCGCCGCGCGGTGGCCGCCCCCGCCGAGGGCCGTGGCCACCCGCGCCACGTCGGTGGCCCCGCGGGAGCGGAGCGAGACCGACCAGGTCCCGTCGTCCTGGCCCTTCAGCACGCAGGCGACGTCGGCCTCCGCCGTGGACCGGACGACGTCGACCAGCGCCTCGAGCTGCTCGCCCGGGAGACCGTGCTCGGCCGCCTCGGCGGTGCTCGACCACGTCCAGACCAGCCCCTCGCCCACCTCCTGCTCGAGGACGGCGCGCCCGGCGACGACCGAGAGCAGCCCCAGCCAGCCGAACGGGGCGGTGTCGAACAGCCGGCGGCTGATGGCGGAGTGGTCGATGCCCGTGGCGAGCAGGCGGGCCGCGAGCTCGTGGGTCTCGGGCCGGGTGCTGCCGAACCGGAAGGAGCCGGTGTCCGCGGCCAGACCCGCGTAGAGGCAGGTGGCCAGCCGGGCGTCCAGCGCCACGCCCAGGCCGTCGAGCAGGTCGGCCACGAGCACGACCGTGGCGGGGGCGGCCGGGTCCACCAGGCGCACCCGGCCGAAGCCGGGGTTGCTGGCGTGGTGGTCGACGACGACGGAGGTGCGCGCGCGGTCGAGCAGCGGGGCCAGCTCGCCGAGACGCCCGGGCGAGGCCGCGTCGAGGCTGACGAACACGTCCGGGGACGACGGGACGGCGTCGGAGGGGACCATGCCCTCGGCACCCGGGATCCAGCCGAGCGAGGCGGGCAGGGTGAAGGGGCCGGGGAAGGTGGCGAGCACCCGTGCGCCGCACCGGCGCAGCCCCTCCGCGAGCGCCAGGGTGCTGCCGAGGGCGTCGGCGTCGGGCTGGACGTGCCCCGCGAGCACCACGGTCGCCCGCTCGCGGGCCGCCTCGGCGAGCACGGCGGCGGCCGACCGCGTGGCGGTGCCCAGGTCACCGCCCGCGCCGCCGACCGGGGACCGGGTGGTCACTCCGTCGGGTCGGGGTCGGCGACCCGGCCGCCCTGCCGCTCGGTGATGTCCCCGCCGCCCACCGGGTAGCCGGGGCCGCCGTCGTCCGGCTCGTCCTCGGCGATGCTCGGCACTTCGCCGATCTGGCCGCGCCGGCCGCCCTGGGTGGGGTCACCGGCGTCGGGGGCCGGGCGGCCACCCAGCTCCGAGCGGCCCTGGCCCTGGTCGGGCAGGTGGGGATCGGGGTCGTTCTCGCTCACAAGGTGCTCCTCGTCCGGGGCGTGCGGTCCTCGGCGGCGTCGTCGGCAGGTGCGGCGGCGGCCGGGGCGTCCGCGTCCTGCTCGTCGTCCTCGTCCTCCGCGGGCCGCCGGTAGGGGTCGGCCTCGCCGGCGTAGCTGGCGCCCTCACGGGCGCGGGCGAGCTCCGCGTCGGCGTGCCGGGCGCGCTCGAGCGCCTCCTCCAGCTCCCGTGCCGTGTCGGGGACGATGTCGGCCACGAACGTCAGCGACGGGACGAACTTGATGCCGGTCTGCCGGCCGACGGTGGACCGCAGCACCCCGGTGGCGCTGGCGAGCGCCTTGGCCGAGTCGGCGATCTGCGTCTCGTCGCCGTAGACCGTGTAGAAGATCGTGGCCTCGCGGAGGTCGCTGGTCACGCGGGCGTCGGTGATCGTGACCATGCCCAGGCGGGGGTCCTTGATCTGGTGCTCGATCGTCGCGGAGACGATCTGCCGGATGCGCACCGCCAGCTTGCGCGCGCGAGCCGGATCGGCCATCGGGACCTCCTGGTGAGTTGCTGGAACGGCCTCGTCGCAGGGGCCCGTCCCCCGAGCCTGCGAGGGGGTGGGGGGCGACGAGGTCCTTCAATCGGTGTCGCTGAACAACTGCCGGTGCGTCGACAGCAGCGTCACCTCCGGCCGCTCCGCCAGCAACCGCTCGCAGGCGTCGAGGACGTCGGTGACCTGGCCGGCGTCCCCGGCCACGGTGGCGATGCCGATCTGCACCCGGCGGTGCAGGTCCTGGTCGCCGACCTCGGCTGCGGCGACGGCGAACCGCCGTCGCAGCTCGGCCACCACGGGCCGGACGACCGCCCGCTTGCCCTTGAGCGAGTGGACGTCACCCAGCAGCAGGTCCGCGATCAGCGTCCCGGTGAACACCGGACCACCTCCCGCGGACCTGCTGCTGGCGACGTGCTGGACCGGCCCCCGTGCAGGGCCCCGCCGCCCGCGAGCTCGCGGCGGCGGGGCCCTGCACGGGGGTCCTTCACTTACTCGCGGGGCTTCTCGCGCAGCTCGAAGGTCTCGATCACGTCGTCGACCTTGATGTCGTTGTACGACCCCAGGCCGATACCGCACTCGTAGCCCTCGCGGACCTCGGTCGCGTCGTCCTTGAACCGGCGGAGGGACTCCACCGACAGGTTGTCGGCGACCACGGCGCCGTCACGGATCAGGCGCGCCTTCGAGTTGCGCACGATCGTGCCGCTGCGGACCAGCGAACCGGCGACGTTGCCCACCTTCGGCACCCGGAAGACCTCGCGGACCTCCGCCGTCCCGAGCTGGACCTCCTCGTAGACCGGCTTGAGCATGCCCTTGAGCGCGGCCTCGATCTCGTCGATCGCCTGGTAGATGACCGTGTAGTACCGGACGTCCACCCCTTCGCGGTTGGCGAGCTCGGTGGCCTGGCCCTCGGCCCGGACGTTGAAGCCCAGGACGATGACGTCGTCGGCCAGCGCGAGGTCGATGTCGCTCTTGGTGATGCCGCCGACGCCGCGGTGGATGACCCGCAGCGAGATCTCGTCGTCGACCTCGATCTTCATCAGCGCCTCTTCGAGCGCCTCGACGGTGCCCGAGTTGTCGCCCTTGATGATCAGGTTGAGCTGGCGGTTCTCCTTGAGCGCCGCGTCGAGGTCCTCCAGGCTGATCCGCTTGCGCATCGAGGCGTTCTGCGCGTTGCGGATGCGGGCCTGGCGGCGGTCGGCGATCTGCCGGGCGACGCGGTCCTCGTCGACGACGAGGAAGGTGTCACCGGCACGCGGCACCGAGGTGAGGCCCACGACCTGCACGGGGCGGGCCGGCAGGGCCTCCTTCAGCTTGTTGCCGTGCTCGTCCAGCAGCGAGCGGACGCGACCGTAGGCGTCGCCGGCCACGATCGAGTCGCCCTGGCGCAGCGTGCCGCGCTGGACGAGCACCGTGGCGACGGGGCCGCGGCCCTTGTCCAGCTTGCCCTCGATGACCACGCCCTGCGGGTCCTGCTCGGTGTTCGCGCGCAGGTCCAGCGAGGCGTCGGCGGTCAGCAGGACCGCCGCGAGCAGGTCGTCGATGCCCTGGCGGGTGATCGCGGAGACGTCGACGAACATCGTCTCGCCGCCGTACTCCTCGGCCACCAGGCCGTACTCGGTGAGCTGCTGGCGGATCTTGGCGGGGTTGGCCCCCTCCTTGTCCACCTTGTTGACCGCGACCACGATCGGCACCTCGGCGGCCTGGGCGTGGTTGAGCGCCTCGACCGTCTGCGGCATGACGCCGTCGTCGGCGGCCACCACGAGGACGACGATGTCGGTCACCTTCGCCCCACGGGCACGCATCGCGGTGAACGACTCGTGACCGGGGGTGTCGATGAAGGTGATCGGGCGCTCCTCGCCCTCCAGCTCCGTGACGACCTGGTAGGCGCCGATGTGCTGGGTGATGCCACCGGCCTCGCGGGCCACCACGTTGGCGTCGCGGATCGCGTCCAGCAGCTTGGTCTTCCCGTGGTCGACGTGACCCATGACGGTGACGACCGGCGGACGGGCGGACCAGTCCTCCTCGTCGCCCTCCTCGTCACCGAAGGTGAGGTCGAAGGTCTCGAGGAGCTCGCGGTCCTCGTCCTCGGGGCTGACGACCTGGATGTTCCAGCCGATCTCGGCACCGAGCAGCTGGAGCGTCTCGTCGTTGACCGACTGCGTCGCGGTGACCATCTCGCCGAGGTGGAACAGCGCGGTGACCAGCGCGGCCGGCTGGGCGTTGATGCGCTCGGCCAGGTCGGTCAGCGAGGCGCCGCGGGGCAGCCGGACGGTCTGCCCGTTGCCGCGCGGCAGGCTGACGCCGCCCATGCTGGGCGCCGCCATGGAGTCGAACTCCTGACGCCGCTGCTTCTTGCTCTTGCGCCCGCGGACCGGACCCCGGCCGCCCGGACGCCCGAAGGCGCCGGCCGTACCGGCACCCGAGCCGCCGCGACCGCGGCCGCGGCCACCGCCGCCACCGCGGAAGCCACCACCGGCGGGGGCACCGCCACCGCCGCCACCGGGGCGGAAGCCGCCACCGGCACCGGGACCACCCGGCCGGCCGCGACCGGCACCACCGGGACCACCCGGCCGGCCGCCGCCGGCGGGGCGGGGCGGCATCATGCCCGGCGAGGGGCGCTGCGGCATCATGCCCGGGTTCGGGCGCGGCCCACCGGGGCCGGCCGCCGGCCGCGGACCGCCGGCACCGGGGCCGGGACGGGGACCGCCCGGGCCGGGGCGCGGGCCGCCCGCACCGGGGGCCGGA
>NZ_SSXC01000089.1 GCF_021699055.1 Blastococcus sp. MG754426
CGCCACCCGCTACGACAGGCTCGCCACCGTCTACCGAGGAGCCGTCGTCCTCCGGGCCATCACCATGTGGCTAACGACTTAGGAGACGCGCCCTAGGTGCGGCAGCCCTCGGCGCCTCCCGGCGGGGAAGCGGTGGACGCCGCGGTCCGCCGCTAGGCTCCGGTGGGTGCCGACCGTTCCCCCCTCGCCGACCGCGGAGCAGCTGCCCGTCCGGACCGCTGCCGTGTGGGCCGCGCTCGACCCGCTGGTCAGCGCCGGGGACGCGCTGCGCGTGCTCGACGTCGGCGGTGGCAGCGGGATGTTCGCCGTGCCCCTCGCCCGCCTCGGCCACAGCGTCACCGTCGTCGACCCCAGCGCCGACGCCCTCGCGACCCTGCGCCGGCGCGCCGAGACCGCCGGCGTGGGCGGGCGGGTGCGCGGTGTCCAGGGCGACGGCGACCTGCTGCACGAGGTCCTCGCCGACGACGGCGGGTACGACCTCGCCCTCTGCCACTCCGTGCTCGAGGTCGTCGACGACCCCGCGGTCACCCTCGCCGAGATCGCCGGCGCGCTGCGCCCCGGCGGTCAGGTGAGCCTCGCCGTCGCCAACCGGGCGGGTGCGGTGCTCGCGCGAGCGGTCACCGGTCACCCCGCCGAGGCCCTCGCACACCTCCGCGACGAGGGCGGCGCCCCCGGCCGCCCGGCCCGCCGCCGCTTCGCTCCCGACGACCTCCTGGCGCTCGTCGCCGGTGCCGGGCTGACCCCGGGCGCCTGGCGTGGCATCTCCGTCGTGGCCGACCTGCTGGACACGGCGTCCGGCGCCGACCCGGCCGCCGTCCGGGACCTCGAGCTCGCGCTCGCCGGCACCTCGCCCTACCGGGAGGTGGCCGCGGGCCTCCACCTGCTGGCGACCCGCGCGTGACCGGCGGCGCCGACGGCGCGCTGCCGCCCGACCTGCACCGCCCGGCCTACGGTGTCGCGACGCTCGCCGACGTCCTGCCGGGTGTGGCGGCGGCCCTGGGCACCCCCGTGCCGCGGGGCGACCTGCCCGGCGACCCGCTGGGCCTGGCCGACGCGCTGCACGGCGCCCGGCGCGTGGCGGTGCTCCTCGTGGACGGCCTCGGCGCCGACCTGCTCCGGGCGCACGCCGACGTCGCCCCCACGCTCGCGGCCCTCGCCAGCCCGGCCGGCACCCTCCAGGCCCCCTGCCCCAGCACCACCCCGGTCAGCCTCGCGACGATCGGCACCGGCCTGCCCCCGGGCAGCCACGGCATCCTCGGCTTCGTCACCGACGTGCCGGGGGAGGGCCGCACCCTCAACCACACCCAGTGGGCCGACGACCCCGACCCCGCCGACTGGCAGGCGCAGCCCACCGTCTTCGAGCACGTCGCCGCCGGCGGCACCGCGGTCACCGCCGTGGGCCCGTGGGCCTACGCGGGCTCGGGCCTCACCGTGGCGGCCTACCGCGGCGCCGGCTACACCGGCGCGGTCGGTCCCGGCGACCTCACCGCGCTCATGCGCTCGGCGCTGGGCGAGGGCCACCGGGCCCTCGTGTACGGCTACATGGCCGAGCTCGACCTCACCGGGCACGTGCGGGGCGTGGACTCGCCGAGCTGGCGGGCGCAGCTCGCGCTGGTCGACCGGGTCGTCGAGCAGCTGGTCGACGGCCTCCCCGACGACGCCGCGCTGCTGGTCACCGCCGACCACGGGATGCTGGACGTGCCCGCCGCGACCCGGCTGGACCTGGACGACGAACCCGACCTCGCCGACGGGGTCCGGCTGCTCGCCGGGGAACCCCGCGCCCGCTACGTGCACACCGAGCCCGGCGCGGAGGCCGACGTGCTCGCGCGCTGGCGCGGGGTCCTCGGCGACCGGGCCTGGGTGGTCGGGCGGGACGAGGCCGTCGCCAGCGGCGTCTTCGGGCCCGTGGAGGAGCCGCTGGCGGCGCGCATCGGCGACGTCGTGGCGCTCGCCCGCGGCAGCTGGGCGCTGGTCAGCCCCCGGCTGGAGCCCGGGCCCAGCCGGCTGGCCGCCTACCACGGGTCGCTGACCGCGACGGAGCTGGCGATCCCGCTCCTCGTCGCCCGCGGGCGCGCCCTGGCCTGACCACCCGGCCACGAGCACCGCCCTCCGGGTCACCGCCCTCGGCGGGACGACTCCCGCCACTCCCTCGGCGTGAGGCCGTAGGCCTGCCGGAACCGGCGGGTGAAGTGGCTCGGGTCGCTGAACCCGCAGTCCCTGGCCACGGCGGCGACGGTGCGGTTCCGGCGCCGGGGTGAGAGCAGCTCGGTCCGCGCCCGCTCCAGCCGCTCGGCGATGAGCCACTGCTCGAGACTCACCGCCGCGTCCGCGCACACCTTGTAGAGCTGGCGGAGCGAGACGTTGTGCGCCGCCGCGATGCGCTCCGGGTCCAGGCCCGGGTCGGTGAGGTGCCGGCGGCACCAGGCGAGCACCCGGGTCAGCAGCGTCTCCTCCCGGACCTCCCGGGCCAGCCGCTCGCCGCCGGCCGCCCGAGACCAGCAGCGCGCGCACCAGTTCGGTCGTCGCCGTCCCCAGCGCGGTGGCGCCGGCGTCGGTCGAGAACCCGTCGGCGCCCGCGGCCAGCCGGACCAGGTGGTCGCGGACCAGGTCGTGCAGCGGGCTGGCGGGCAGCCGCGGTGCGGCTCTGCGCACGGCGTCC
Source organism: Blastococcus sp. MG754426 (assembly GCF_021699055.1). GTDB lineage: Bacteria > Actinomycetota > Actinomycetes > Mycobacteriales > Geodermatophilaceae > Blastococcus. The sequence continues at coordinate 2,660 of NZ_SSXC01000089.1, forward strand.
CGGGGCAGGGCGAGGCGGTCGTAGGGGATCTGGAAGGCGCGGGACCCGCCGCTGTCCGCCCACGAGAACTCGTAGGGCGCGGTCAGGTCGCTGAGCATGAGCCGGCTCGGCGGTACGAGCGCCTCGGCGCCGAATTGCCGGAACCGACCGACCCCGCTGGTCTGCACCGCCAGTGCCACGACCGGCGGGCTCTCCATGCGCACGTGCCGGGGCGTGCGGACCAGCCGGAAGCCCGAGGCATCGGTGGTGAACAGGTTCGCCTGGCCGAAGTGCCACAGGTGCATGCGGGAGTACACGCGGGCGTCGGGGCCCAGGTGCTCGATGCGGCACGGCACCGAGGCCTGGTCGAACGCCGCCCGGAACGCGTCGACGCGGTGCTCGGGCGCGACGGTGGCGGTGTCGAGCAGCTGCACCGGCATCTCCCTGCGAAGGCGGTGGGGGCCGCGTCCCCCGGCCCGTGCGGTCAGCGTCGCAGAGCGGTCGCGGTCGCGGAACCGTCCCGGACGCGGCGGCCGTGCAGGCAGGAGCCGGACCTGTGCGCGCACCGTCGACCCGGCCGGCGGGGACGGTGCCAGGCTCCGGATCCGGACGGCCTGCCAACCGAGGGGGCGCCGGCGCCGACGACCTCACCCCGCCGGTCGAGCTCCTCGACCTGCACGACCTCGTGCTGGTGGGCCACCCGACCGGCGGGGGAGGGGTCACCCCCACCCGGCCCGGACCGCACCGCGCGGGTGGCGACGGCGGTGCGCCCCGGCGCCGTCCCGCCGTTGCTGCTGCGGAACTGCTCGAGGACGCCGACCGCTCGCCTCCGTGCGGGCGTGAGAGGAACCGACATGACCGACATCCCCGCACCCCGCCGGGCGGACGGCCCGACTGCCGGCGGCCCGGCCACGATCGTGCTGGTCCACGGCTTCTGGGTCACGCCCCGCAGCTGGGAGGACTGGACGGCGCACTACCAGGCCAAGGGGTACCGCGTGCTGGCCCCGCCCTACCCCGGTTTCGAGGTCGAGGTGGAGGCGCTGAACGCCGACCCGACCCCGATCGCCGAGCTGACGCTGCCGCCGATCGTCGACTCCTACGCGGCGGTGATCGAGCAGCTCGACGAACCGCCGATCCTCATCGGTCACTCCGCCGGCGGCACCATCGTGCAGCTGCTCCTGGACCGCGGCTACGGCGCCGCCGGTGTCGCCCTCTGCTCCGCCCCGACCGAGGGCGTGCGGGTGCTGCCGCTCTCCCAGCTGAGGTCGACGTTCACCGCGTTCAAGAACCCGGCGAACCGGCACCGCGAGGTCCCGCTGACCCCGGAGCAGTGGCGTTACGCCTTCGCGAACACCTTCAGCGAGGAGGAGTCCCGGCGGCTGTACGAGCGGTACGCCATCCCGGCGCCGGGCCGGATCATCTGGAGCGGCGTGCTGGCCAACTTCATGCCGGGCCCGCAGGACGCCCACGTCGACTACGCCAGGCCCGACCGTGCCCCGCTGCTGTTCGTCTCGGCCGGCGAGGACCACATCATGCCGCCGAGCGTGCAGCGGTCGAACGCCGCGCACTACACGACGGGCACCGTCGAGCGGCTCGAGTACCCCGGGTTCGCGCACCTGCTGCCGGCCCAGGAGGGCTGGCGCGAGATCGCGGACGCGGTGCTCGACTGGGCGGTGGCGCACGCCGCCGTTCCGCGGCGGGAGGCCGGTCAGCAGTGACCGGCGTCCGGCTCACCCACGTCGGCGGGCCGACGGTGCTCGTCGAGGTGGAGGGCTGGCGGATCCTCGTCGACCCCACCTTCGACCCCCCCCCGGCCGGAGGTACGCCTTCGGCTGGGGGACGGCGTCACGCAAGCTCACCGGGCCGGCTCTCCCGGTGGCCGGTGTCCTGCCGGTGGACGTCGTGCTCCTGAGCCACGACCACCACGCCGACAACCTCGACGACGCCGGCCGGGCGCTGCTGCCGTCGGCCGGGGCCGTCCTGACCACCGTGGCCGGAGCCCGCCGGCTGGGCGGCTCCGCGCGGGGGTTGCGGGCGTGGGAGACCGCGGAGCTGGCAGCATCCGGCAGGCCGGCCGTCGAGGTGACCGCGACGCCGGCACGGCACGGCCCGCCGCTGAGCCGGCCTGTCACGGGAGCGGTCGTCGGCTTCGCCCTCCGCCGGCCGGGTCGTGACGACGGCGTCCTGTGGATCTCCGGGGACACCGTGCTCTTCCGCGGCCTGCGGGAGGTGGCCGGACGGTTCGACGTGGGCACCGCGCTGCTGCACCTGGGCGGGGTCCGCTTCCCGGTCACCGGTCCGCTGCGCTACTCGATGACGGCGCGGCAGGCCGTCGAGCTGTGCGGGGTGCTGCGGCCGCGGACCGCGGTCCCGGTGCACTACGAGGGCTGGGCGCACTTCCGGCAGGGACGGGCCGCGGCCGCGGCGGAGCTCGCCCGGGCGCCTGCCGACGTGCGGGAGCGGTTCCGCTGGCTGCCCAACGGCGAGCCGGTCGACCTGCCGGCATGAACCGGTGGTGGCCCCCTCCCGAGCGGCTGAAGACCTGCTCAGCCGGGGGCCGTCGCGGGCCCGGTGACGGCGAGGTGGTGCCAGGTGCGCACCCGGCCGGGCGTGGCCGCCTGGCAGGTCAGGTGCACGGTCTCCGGTGACGGGCGGCTCTCCACGGTGACGACGACGGCGCCCCCCGCGTGCGCCAGCGTGACCGCCCACCGCTCCACGTCCGGTTGCCCCGTCGCCTCCGGGACGACGCCGACCGGGGCCAGGTCGTCGATGCCGAACGCGCCGAGCTCCTCCCGGGCGAAGTGCTGCGCGGCCTGCACGGGCGCGGTCAGCCCGGCCCGCCCGCGCAGCCACGGCAGGGCCACCTCGCCCCGGTCGTGCGCCGCGACGACCAGCCCGCCGTCCCCCGGGACCTGGCCGTAGTAGAAGCCGTGCGGCAGCACCAGCATGTTCGCCGCGAAGCGGTCACCGCCCAGGTGGCTGCACTCCCACACGCCGGCCGGGCCGGGTGCGGGCAGGGCCCGGGCCAGCGGCCGACCGCGCAGCGCGCAGCAGGCGTCGTGGCCGCCGTGGGTGCACACCAGGTAGGTCGGCCCGCGGGCCGGTTCGCCCACCGACCCGTCCCACGGGGCGGTGAGCAGGTCGGAGTCGGCCGACCGCACCGACCACCAGAGGCCTTCCCGGCCGGGCCGGCCGTCGGCGTAGGCCCAGCGCCGGCCGGAATCGGCCAACCGGTCGCCGGGCCGGCGCACCAGCAGCACCCGCACGCCCTCCCGCTGCGCGCGCTCGGAGAGCAGCCGGGCCACCCGCCCGTCGAACCGCGACTGCAGGAGGGCCTGCCGGCCCCACGGCCCCGGCTGCTCGATCAGCAGCCACCGGGACACCGGGGCCGCCGTCGCCACCCCGGAGTCCCCCCGCTCGAGCGCCTGCACCGAGCAGCGGCTCGCGTCCAGCCGGCCCAGCGGGCGGGCGGGGACGTCGGTGCGGCAGAAGTCGTCCTCACCCGCCGGGCCGGCCGGGGTCACGCCCCCCACCGGGTCACCGGGGCACCCCGGTGGCCGGCAGCTCGGCGTCGGGCACGGTGGCGATCGACTCGGTGACCAGCCGGCGGGCCAGCGTCAGCCGCTCCTCCGGGTCCAGGCCGGGCAGGTCGCCCACCTTCAGCTCGCCGGCGTCCAGCAGCTCGGCGAGCGCCGCCCGGACCCGGCCCGGGAAGGTGTGCGTGCGCCGACCGGCGAGGAGGGTGACCCGGCCGTCGGCGGCGTCCCGCAGCGAGCACCGCAACCGCCGGCGCACGCGCAGGACGGTGGCCGGGCCGAGAGCCGCGGCCGCGGTCGACTGGGCCAGCGGTGCCACCGGCTCGGGGCGCACCTGCGCCCAGGTGCGCTCGCGGAGCCGGTCGGCGACCTCGGTGGGGTCGACGCGGCCCAGCCACTCCTGCAGCCCGGCGATCACCGCGGCGACGTCGTCGCGCACGGAGTCGGGGCGGCCCAGGTCCAGGCCCAGCGGCAGGGCGCCGCGCAGCTCGCGGTCCTCGGCCGCCAGGGTGCGCACCAGGTCCAGCGCGGACTCGGCGGCCGCCCAGCGGGTCACGGAGTGGATGCCGACGGTCAGGTGGGCGCTGATCTCGCCCAGCGCCTCGGCCGAGTGCAGGAACCCCCGCGGCAGGTAGAGGGCGTCGCCGGGGCGCAGCACCGCGTCGATCACGGGCGGGCGCCCGGCAGCCGCGGCCACCTCGGCGGCGCGGTCGCCCCAGGGCTGGGTGCGCAGCGGGTCGGGCAGCACCGGCTCGTGGATGGTCCAGTGCTTCTCGCCGGCCACCTGGAGCACGAACACGTCGTGGACGTCGTAGTGCGGGCTGAACCCCTGCGAGGACGGCGGCGTGATGTAGGCGTTCACCTGCGTCGGGTGGCCCAGATCGGCGGCCAGCTGGTCGGCGAACTCGATCAGCGGCGGCCAGAGCCGGTGCAGCCCCTGCAGCACGACGGTGCTCCCGTCGGCGAAGAGCCGCAGCACCGCGTCGGAGGAGACCTGGTCGGCGATCTCGGCACCGGCCCCGCCCGAGGTGGTGAACCGCTTGGCGTCGACGACCGCGCCGTCCTTGGCGATGCGCAGGAAGGGCGTGCGCAGGCCACGCCGGGAGAGCAGCTCGTCGACGGCCGGCAGGTCCAGCAGGTCGGTGAAGGAGTTGCCGGTGTCCTCGGCGCGCGTCAGGAGCGGGCGCCGGGCCCAGTGCTCCCGTGCGAACTGCTCGGGGGCCATGTCCGTGCACCGCCGCAGGGCCGGGCGGAGCGGCTGCTCCGCCCGGCCCTGCGCGGCCGGGTTCTCGGTCAGGCCGAACCGTCCGCGCCACCGTCGGCGCCACCGTCGGCGCCGCCGTCCGCGCCACCGTCCGCGCCGCCGTCGGCGCCACCGTCCGCGCCACCGTCGGCGCCACCGTCGGCGCCGCCGTCGTGACCGCCGGGCGTGCCGCTCGCGCCGTGGTCGGCCGTGCCCGCGCTGCTGTCGGCCGGACCGTGCGCGCCGCCGTCGGCGCCGCCGTCGGCCCCGCCGTCCGTGCTGGTCATCTCGTCGTCGAGCGCCATGGGCTCCTCCGCTCCTGTCGATCCGGGCCGCCGTGCGACGGCCCCGGCCGGTGCAGTACCTCCCGCGCACCGCGTTGACACCTGCGCCCACCAGCGGTTTCCACCGCCCGGGTCGCCGGCGGTCGGGCACCCGGGACGGCCAGGTCCGAATGTGACGATCAGGTCACGGCTGGCCGGTCGGGTGGGCGGCGGGGCCCGCAGCGGGCACCCACGAGGGTGCGGGACGTGCCTGTGCGGCCCGCGGCGAGCATCTGCACGACGACCGGAGGAGACCACTCGTGACCGAGAGTCGTACACGTACCGACACCACGTTCGAGGACAACGTCGTCCACGACAGAGCGGTCGACCGGCCGGCCGAGGGGGCGACGGCGACGGCGCCCGCCGTTCCCGCGCCACCCCGGCGCGACCGGGTCCGCTGGGGTCCGGTGTGGGCCGGCCTGATCGTCGCCGTCCCGACGTTCCTGCTGCTGCAGCTGGCGACGCTGGCCCTGGGCTGGTGGGACGTCGGCCCGGGCGCCACCGGCAACAACGCCGACTGGATCAGCGGGATCAACGGGCTGATCGCCCTGTTCCTCGGCGGGCTGACCGCCGGTGCGAGCGCGATCTGGCGCGGGCTCAGCGACGGGCTGCTGCACGGCATCCTGGTCTGGGCGCTGACGGTGGTCTCCATCGTCTTCATGACCCTGTTCGGCGGGGGTGCGCTGCTGGGCTCGCTCGCCGGCGTCGTCACCGACGTGACCGGGATCGAGCAGGCGGACCTGCCCGACGTCGCCGCCGGCCAGGTGGCCGACGTGGCGACCGCCAGCGCCAGCTGGGCCGTCCTGGGCCTGGGGCTGGGGATCACCGCCGCGGCGCTGGGCGGCGTGCTGGGCGCCAAGATGTGGCCCAGCCGCACCGACGCCGAGCGGCAGCGGGTCGCGGCCGGCTGACGGCCTCCCGCACCGCTATCGTCGACCCCGGATCGAACAAGCGTTCGACCCGGGGTCGACGTGCGGGAGGGCGGCGTGGGGCGGGACGGCGGGCGTGCGGGGGGCTGCACCGTGCTGCACGTCGACATGGACGCCTTCTTCGCCAGCGTCGAGGTGCGCCGGCGACCCGAGCTGGCCGGCACCCCGGTGATCGTCGGCGGGGCGGGCAACCGCGGCGTGGTCACCTCGGCCACCTACGAGGCCCGCCGCTACGGGGTGCACGCAGCCATGCCCACCGCACGGGCGCTGCGGCTGTGCCCGACGGCGACGGTCCTGCCGGGGGACATGGCGCTCTACGCCGAGGTGTCCCGGTCGGTGATGGCGCTGTTCCGGTCGATCACCCCCCTGGTCGAGCCGCTGAGCATGGACGAGGCGTTCCTCGACGTCGCCGGTGCCGGCCGCCGGCTGGGCGACGCCGCGGAGGTCGGCGAGTACCTCCGCGCCCGGGTCTTCGACGAGCAGGGCATCACCTGCTCGGTCGGCGTGGCCGGCACCAAGTTCGTGGCGAAGCTGGCCTCCACGCGCGCCAAGCCCGACGGGCTGCTCGTCGTCCGCCCCGCGGAGGTCATGGGCTTCCTCCACCCGCTGCCGGTGGGCGCGCTGTGGGGGGTGGGCCCGAAGACGGAGGAGACCCTCCTGCGGCTGGGGCTGCGCACCGTGGGCGACCTCGCCCACGTGCCGGCGAAGACCCTCCAGCGGGCGCTCGGTGCCGCGGCCGGCGCCCACCTGCACGAGCTCGCCTGGGGCCGGGACCCGCGGCGGGTGGTCCCCGACGAGCCCGAGCGCTCGACCGGAGCGGAGGAGACCTTCGCCACCGACGTCGACGACCTCCGCGTCGTCCACCGGGAGCTGCTGCGCCTGGCGGAGCGGACGGCGGGCCGGCTGCGCTCCACCGGCTGGCTGGCCCGCACGGTCAGCATCAAGGTCCGCTTCGCGGACTTCACCACGATCACCCGCAGCCGCACGCTGGGGGCGCCCACCGACGTGGGGCAGGAGCTCTACGACACCGCCCGCGCCCTCTACGACGCCCTGGGGCTGGACCGGACCCGCATCCGGCTGGTCGGCGTCCGGGCCGAACGGCTGGTGGCGGCGGGGTCGGCCCCCCGGCAGCTGGAGCTCGGCGCCCGCGAGCACGGCCGCCGGGAGGCGGAGCTCGCCGCCGACCGGGCCGCCCGGCGGTTCGGTGCCGGTGCGGTCCGCCCGGCGACGCTGCTGGGCTCGTCGGGCTCGTCGGGCACGTCCGGGCGGTCGGCGCGCTGACCTGGGCGGACGTGCCGGGGCGTGCACCCGGAGGGGTGATCCGCGGACGCGCCCGGCAGCTCGCCGAGGCGTCGCCTTTCGCCGCGTGCAATCGGCTCGTATCCTCGGGGACACCGTCGGCGGGAGCCTCCGACGGAACTGGCTCCGCCCAACTGGAGGTCGACGTGCCGCTCTCCGAGCACGAGCAGCGTCTGCTGGAGCAGATCGAGCGCGCCCTCGTCGATGACGATCCGAAGTTCGCATCCTCGGTCCGCACCGGCGATCGCCGTCAGAAGGCCCGCCGCAAACTGCAGCTCGGTGGGCTGCTGGTCGTGGTCGGGCTCGCCGTCCTGGTCGCCGGCGCCGTCGCCGAGTCCGTCCCGCTGGGCGTCCTCGGCTTCCTGGTCGCCTTCGGCGGTGCCGCCCTCGGGGTGCTGCACTACCGCGGGGCCACCGGCGCCGTCGAGGCACCCGGCCCGTCCGGGTCGCGCGGCTCGACCGCGGCCGGCCGCGGCGGCCGGCGGGGGCGGCAGCCGATGAAGAACCGGCTGGAAGAGCGCTTCCGCCGCCGCTACGACCAGTAGCCCTCGCGCACCGGGTTCCCGGCCGCCGTCCGCCCCGGACGGCGGCCGGACTCGTCCCGGCGCCACCGCCCGGCCCAGTCGCGGGCGCCCGCCACCAGGGAGGCGGGCCACAGCCGCGCCCGCAGCCGCACCGACCGGGGGCGCGCCGCGAGCAGCCCCCGGCGGGCCGCCCGCAGCGCCGCCCGCAGCTCGGCAGCCGGGGGCTCGCTGCCCGGCCGCCCGTAGCTCGCCGCCTCCTCCGCCCGGGCCAGCCGGCGCACGGCGGCCTCCGCCCGCTCCGCCGCGGGGCCGCCCGGGCCCCTGCCCAGCGTGCGGACGAGGGCCTCGGCCACGCGGCGCGGCGTCCAGGACGGCTGCAGGTGCACGCCGAGGTCGGTCCCGGAGGCGCGCAGCTCGGCCCAGGCCCCGGCGGCGCCGCCCCCCGCGAGCCGGCGCCGGCGCTGCAGGGCGCGCACCCCGGCCGGCGCGGCCACGACGACGGCGACCAGCGCCAGCACCCCGGCGGTGGCCAGCAGCGGGCCCCGATCGGCCGCGGTCGCCGCGAGCGGGGTGGCCTGGGGCACCGCCTCCGGCAACCGGTCGGTCCGCGGTGCCGCCGGCTGCGGCGCCGCCGTCGGCGCGGGGACGGCCGGGCCGGTGTCGACCCGCTCCTGCGCCGTGGCCCGGGGGGACCAGGGGAGGTCGACCTGCCGGTCGACCGCCAGCGGGGTGGGGTCGAAGGGCACCCAGCCCACCCCCTGGAAGTACACCTCCACCCAGGCGTGCGCGTCGTCGCTGGTGATCAGCCGCGTCCCGTCGGGCTCGACGTCGCCGGGCGTGTACCCCAGCGCGACCCGGGCCGGCAGCCCCGCCTGCCGCACCAGCACGGCCATGGCGCCGGCGTACTGCTCGCAGTAGCCGCGCTTGAGCCGCAGGAAGTCCACCAGGTCGTCGCCGCTGGTGCCGGGGGCGGTGGAGAGGCTGTAGACGAAGCCGTTGGCGCGGTCGCTGAGGTAGCCCTGGATCCGCAGCACCCGCTCGTAGGGCGTCGCGGCGCCGGCGGTCAACCCGGCGGTGAGCTCGGCGATGGCCGGGTCCAGCTCGGGCAGCGCGCCGAAGCGCTCCTGCACCGGGTCGTCCGGCGGCAGGGGCCCGGCGCGGGCGAGCAGCTCCTCGGACGGGCGGGGCTCCACGGCGGTCACCCCGTAGGCCAGGCCCGCGCTGGTCACCCCCCGGCCGAACACCGTGCCGGTCGCCTCGTCGTACCGCCAGGCGGCCGCCTCGCCGTCCACGCGGACCGACAGGGGCGCGGTCGGCACCGGGAGGAAGCGGTCGTCGTGCTCCAGCACCCGCACCTCGGTGGACACCTGCCGCGTCGGCGGGCCGTCCGGCAGCGGGGCGAGGAAGCCGTCGTCGGCCACCGAGGTCTCGCCGTCGAGGTTGCTCAGCGACCACCCCTCGGCCGGCTCGTACTCGTCGAGGGCGACGGCGCGCAGGTAGCCGGGGTCCTCGACCGAGCTGCCCACCCGCAGCAGCGGGACCGGTTCGGGCAGGGTGAGCTGCCCGCGCAGCTCGGCCGCCGGGTCCAGCGACGTGCCCGTGGCCGAGCCGGTCCCGCCGCCGAGCCCGGTGGCGAACGAACCCTCGGGCAGGGTGGGCACCGCCGCGCCGAGGACCGCGCCGGCCGCCACCGCCACCACGCCGATCCGCACGGCGGCCCCCGAGCCGCCGGCGGGGCCGGCCAGCTCCCGGCGCTGGTCGGCCCACAGCAGGACGGCGAAGCCGGCGGCGGGACCGACCAGCGCCACCAGCCCGATCCCGCCGGTCACCGTGGCCACCGGCACGCACACCAGGGGGAGCAGCGCCGCGCCGGCCACCGCCGCCTGGCGGCCGGCCACCGCGAGGGAGTCGACGACGACGGCGACCAGCCCGACGAACAGGGTGGTGAGCGCGAGCAGGCCGGTCAGCGGGAGGGCCGGGGTTGCCTGCTCGCGGATCTCGGCCGCGCCGGCACCGAAGACCTCGCCCAGCCGCGCGATCGTCGTCGGGGTGGGCAGCAGCCCGGCCAGGGCGGTGTCCGGCACGAACACCGCTGCCAGCACGCAGACCACGAGGGCCAGCTGGCCGAGCGGCACCGCCACGGCCAGCGCCCACGCGGCGCGGTCGCCGGCGAGCCGGGTCACCGCCGCGCGCAGGGCCAGCCCGCCGGCGAGGACGGCGACGACGACGGTCACCACCGGGGGCACCCAGGCGCGGGTGGTGAACACGGGGGAGAGCGCCAGGGCGCCGAGCAGGGTGGCCGCGGCGGCGGCGACCGCGGTGCGGACGTCGGCCGGGCTCATCCCGCCACCCCCGCGGGCGCCCCGGCGAGCGCGGCCCACACCTCGCCGACGTCCTGCCCGGCGGCCGCGGTGGTGACCCGCCAGCCCGCCCCCGCGAGGACGGCGGCGGCCTGGTCGCGCTGGGCGGCCAGGGCGTCGAGCGCCGTGCCGGTGGCGCCGCGGCGGCCCCGCCCCGGCTCGCCCCACGAGGCGACGTCGAGGAGCACGGCGAGGCCGGGCACCGGGCCCTGGCGCAGCCGTGCCAGCTCGGCGACGTCGTCGGGCCCGACCGCGCCCAGCAGGCAGACCAGCGGGCCGTCGCCCGCAGCGCGGCAGGCCACCGGCACGACGTCGGAGAGGTCGCGGGCGCGCGAGACCCCCAGGACCGCCAGCCGGTCCAGGAGCTCCTCGGCCCCGAGCGCGGCGCCCCCGGACGCCGGGCCGGGGTCGTCCCCGCTCGCCACCACCCGCAGCCGCGCCCCGCGCCGGGCGAGGTCGACCCCGATGCTGGCGGCGGCCTCGACCAGCCACTCGAAGCTGTCGCCGGGCGGCGCCGGGTCACCGGGCGGCCCGGGGACCTTCCGGGCGCCGTCCCACGCGGGTGCCACGAGGTGCGCCCGGGCCCGCGTGTCCAGCAGCAGGGTGCCCTGGGCGCGCCAGGGGGTCTCCTCCAGGCGCACCTTCAGGTCGCCGGTGCGCGCGCTGGCCCGCCAGTGCACCTTGCGCATGTCGTCCCCGCGCCGGTACTCGCGGATGCTCACGTCGTCGTCCCCGTGGACGGCGAACGCGCGGTGCGCGCCGTCGCCCCCGCCGCTGCCCCCGCCGGGGCCCCCGCGCCGCAGCGGGCGGACGCGGGGCACCACGACCAGCGGCGCGGTGTCCGCCCCGGCGGCGGTCCGCTCGACCAGGCCGAAGGGGTCCAGGACCCGCAGCCGGAGCGGTCCCAGCTGGTAGCGGCCGCGGTGCCGCCCGGACACCCGGTACCGGACGGTGGTCGTCGCGCCGGGGGCGAGCCCGGCCACGGTGAAGCGGTGCGGGCGGCCCAGGGTCGCGGGCAGCTGCTCGGTGAGCAGCCACAGGCCGCCGCGGCGCGCGTCGACGTTCTGCAGCCGCAGCTCGACGTCGGCCTGGGCGCCGCGCGGCACCCGCTGCGGGGTGACGGCGCGCCGGGTGGTGACCCGGAAGCGCCCCCGCGCCACGGTCACGCCGGCGAGCAGCGGCAGGACGAGCACGAAGGCGGCGAGCTGGACCAGCGCCCGCTCCCCGAGCACGGCACCCACCAGCCCGAGGGCGACGCCGCCGGCGAGGAGGGCGCGGCCGCGGGGCGTGAGGGCGCCCCGGGCCCGGGCCGGGCCGCCGACCACCCTCAGCGCCTGCGGGAGACCGGGACGGAGGACACCAGCGAGGCCACGACCTGCTCGGCGCTGCGCCGGGCCACCACCGCCTCGCCGGCGAGCAGCAGCCGGTGGGCCAGCACCGGCACGGCGAGCGCCTGGACGTCGTCGGGCAGCACGTGGTCGCGGCCGTCGAGGGCGGCGGAGGCGCGGGCGGCGCGCAGCAGCTGCAGGCCCGCGCGGGGCGAGGCGCCCAGCCGGAGCTCCGGCGAGCGGCGGGTGGCCTCCACGAGGGAGACGACGTACCGGCGGACCGCCTCGGCCACGTGCACCTGCCCCACGGCCGCCACCAGGGACCGCACGAGGGCGGCGTCGGCCACCGGGCGCAGGGCGGTGAGCGGGTCGATGGTCGAGCGGTCGTCCAGCATCGCCAGCTCCGCCGCCGGGTCGGGGTAACCCATCGACACCCGGGCGGTGAAGCGGTCCCGCTGGGCCTCGGGCAGGGGGTAGGTGCCCTCCATCTCCAGCGGGTTCTGGGTGGCCATGACGAGGAAGGGCCGGGCCAGCTCGTAGCTGACGCCGTCGACGGTGACCTGGCGCTCCTCCATGCACTCGAGCAGCGCCGACTGGGTCTTGGGGGATGCCCGGTTGATCTCGTCGGCGACGACGACGTTGGCGAAGATCGCGCCGGGCTTGAACTCGAACGCCCGCGTCTCCTGGTCGTAGACGGCCACGCCCGTGACGTCGCTGGGCAGCAGGTCGGGCGTGAACTGGATCCGCCGCACGCTCGCGTCGATCGACCCGGCCAGCGCCTTGGCCAGCGTCGTCTTGCCGACCCCGGGCACGTCCTCGATGAGCAGGTGGCCCTCGGCCAGCAGCACGACCAGCGCCAGCCGGACGACGTGGTCCTTGCCCTGGACGACGCGGCCGATCGAGGCCGCGATGCGTGCGCCCTCCGCGGCGACGTCGACCGACGCGTCGGCCGTCCCGTCGGCGGACCGTGTCGCCTCCGTCACCGCTCCACCGTACGTGCCGCGCGACCCCCCGTCCCGGTCGCTGATCACGGTGCGCGGGCGGGGCGGCCGGGGGCGGGGGTCCGCCGGTGGGGGCCGTGGATCACGACACGGCCTCGAGTGGTGTCCAGTGGGGGCTAGTGGGTTACTGTGTCGGCCGGTGGGGAGGCAGGGTCCCGTCCGGGGAGCTGCAGAGCCATGGGAGGACCGATGCAGGGGGTGATCCGGTGTTCGTCGGCAGCTATCAGTTGCGCCTCGACGAGAAGGGCCGGCTCGCCCTCCCCGTGCGCTTCCGCGACCAGGTGGCCGACGGCATGGTGATCAAGAAGGGCCAGGAACGCTGCATCTACGGCCTCACCATGGGCCGGGTCGCCGAGCAGAGCGCCGCGATGGCCGCGATGGCGCCGTCGGACACCGCCGCCGCGCGCATGCGCGCCCGCATGAGCTTCGGCTCCATGGTCGAGCTCGAGCCCGACAAGACCGGCCGCATCACCATCCCCGCGAGCCTGCGGGAGTACGCCCACCTGGACCGCGACGTGGTCGTGGTCGGCGTGGACACCCGCTTCGAGATCTGGGACTCCGCGACCTGGGACGCCTACGTGGCCGAGCAGGAAGCCGCCTTCGCCGACATGGAGAGCGAGGGGATGCCGACGCTGTCGTGATCCCGGGAACGCCCCACCCGCTCCCACCGGCCCCGTGCCGAACCGTTCGAGCCACCTTCCCCGCGGCTCGACCGGACCGGGCCCCAGCCGCCTTCCCCGCGGCTCGGTCCCACGACGGAGGACCGCACGGACAGCGGGCACCTGCCGGCCCCGCCGGCGGGGGGTGACCCACCGGCCCCGCGGAACCCCACCTGACGCTCTTCCCCGACGCCAGGCGGACCCGCGGGGCCGGTGGGTCA
>NZ_SSXC01000090.1 GCF_021699055.1 Blastococcus sp. MG754426
GCCGGGCGGTACCCCGCACGAGCTGCCGGATCTCGGCGGCGGGCAGGCGCCCCCCCGTGGCCTGGAGGCACAGGGCGACGGCCCCGGTCACGTGCGGAGCGGCCATGCTGGTGCCGGACTTGCGCACGAGCAGCCCCGGGCTCGTCCGGCTGCCCTGCGGTGCGGACCGGGCGGCGAGCACGTCGACCCCGGGCGCCAGCAGGTCAGGTTTCACCCGGTCGTCACGGGTGGGCCCGGAGCTGCTGAACCGGGCCGCGGGGCGCGCCGGGTCGTGGGCGTCGTAGGCGCCCACGACGAGGGGCAGCCGCCCGTTGGCGATCGTGCCGGTCGTGCTCGAGGGGTCCACGCTGCTGCCGGTGAAGCGCGTCTGGCACGGCGGGCAGGCGTCGTCCCGTTCCAGCCAGGCGTGGAACCGCACCGGGACGGCAGCCCGTGACACCAGGTCGACGGTCCACCGCCCGGGCGGGGCGGCGGCCGGCAGGAAGGCGTCGACGTGGTGGTCACCGTTGTTCGGGTCGCGGGCACGGTGGTAGATCCGGGCGACCGGCCGGCCGTCGCTGACCAGCACGCGCCGCCGGCCCAGGCCGAGCCACCGGCCCGCGCGGCGGCCGGGTGGCGTGATCCGGACGGCGACCTCCGCGGCACCCGGGTACCAGACCTCGAGCTCGTTGGGGCTGCGGTCGTCGGGGTGGGTCGCGAAGGTGAGCCGGTGCCGCCCGCCCGCGGCGAGCACGCCGGTGGCGTGCGTGCGGGCCCGGTAGTAGTTGCCGGCGCTCTGGACGAGGAAGCGGCCCGGCGCCGCGGCGAGCAGTTCGTCGAAGGCCAGCTCCACCAGCGTCCGCCCGTCGTGCGGCCCCCCGTGCCGGCCGACGCTGACGTTGACCACCCACGGGAGCGGGCCGGCGGTCCGCCGGACGAAGTCCACCGCCTCGAGCAACCGGACCGAGTCCCCGAGCGTGGCCAGCCCGCCCGTCCCCCGGTCGGCGAGGTGGACGAAGACCAGCCAGGCCTCCGGGGCGACCCCGAGGGGGCCGCCTCCCGTCCCGTCGCCGACGGCGATGTCGGCGACGTGGGTGCCGTGCGAGCCACCACCCCGGTCGGCGCTCCCGGGGTGGTAGCCGAGGAGCTCGTACGGTGAGCCGCTGCGCCGGGCCGCCTCCAGGAGCGGGCGCTCCAGGACCCGGCCGTAGCCGTAGGGCGCCGGCGGGGCGGGGCCGGCGCCGCGCTGGTCCCAGAGGCGGAGCAGCCGCGGGAACCGGGGCACGTCCAGCCCCCAGTCGACGACCCCGACGACGACCCCTGCCCCCGTCAGCGGGCACCCGGGCGGGAACCGGACGTCGCCAGGCAGGGCCTCCCCGCCGGGACGGCGGCCGGCAACGACCAGGTCCGGCGACAGCGCGCGGGCCGCCTTGAGGCTGCGCACGGCGGGATGCCGCCGGACCCGCCGGACGTCGCGCGGGAGCACCCGGCAGGTGGCCACGGAGCCGAACCGGGCGACCACCCGCACCCCGGGCACGTCGATCGCACCCGGCCGGAACCGGATGATCGCCTCGAGTTCGCCGTCGCCGCGCTCCCGCAGCTCCTCCCAGAGCGCCGGGTCCACGACCGGTCACCCCCGCACCGCACCGCCGGTCACTTGACGTAGATCGGCACGCGCTTCTCCGGCAGGCCCTCGGCTCGCGCGATGACGAAGACCCAGCCGGACTGGTTCCCAGCGGTGACGACGCCCTGGGCGTCGACGGTCGCCTTCGACTTGTCGCTGGTGTCCCAGGTGATCGTCGGGCCGGCCACGGGCGTGCCCTTGGCGGAGACGACCTGCCCGAGGACCTGCGTCGTGCCGCCCTTCGCGAGCTCCGTCCCCGGGACCTCCGCTTCCAGCCGTCCCTTGTCCCGCTGCTCGCCGAGGAAGGCGATGCCCAGCGCGGCGGCACCGCCGATGACGCGCGGGTCGGTGGCGAAGGCCCCGAAACCGTCGCCCCGCCGCTGCGGGCTCAGCAGCATGAGGGGCGCCGCCCGCAGCAGCGCCCGGAGGTAGGCGTTCTGCGGCTCGTCGAAGGAGTCCATGAACTGGTTCACCGCCAGACCTGCGACGGCGGCGTAGTCGGATCGGTTCATCCTGCTCCTCTGCGCGGCGAGTTCCCTGCGGAGCCCGTCGTCGGCCACCTTGGCCTCGAGGTCCACCGAGCGGATGGCGGCCGCGGCCGACGGCGCCGGGCGGCGCACCGGCGGGAGGCCCGGGCGGGACCGGACCACGCCCCGGCCCTGGGTGCGTGCCCGCGCCTGCGCGCGGGACCGGACCAGCGCCTGGCGGCGCCGGGCCGTGGCGATGCGGCGGGCACGCGCCCGCCGCCGGCGGGCGGCACGGGACTCCGCGTCCTCGCCGTCGAGGTAGTCGTCGTCCGGGTCGAGGTCCTCGGCCTCCCCGCCGTCCCAGTCGTCGTCGAGGACGTCGTCGTCGTACTCGGCGTCCAGGTCCAGGTCCTCGGTCCACATGCTGCTCACCGCTGCACTCCTTCCTCGTCCGCCGTCCGCTGCGGCCGGCCGTCCGTGCTCCCCGTGCCCGTGCCCGCCCGGCGCCGGACGGCGGGCAGCACGAGCTCGCGGTAGAGGTCCTCGTCGGGATCGGTCCACCCGGGGGAGCCCGCGCCGGCGCACACCTCGCACCCCGGCTCGCGCCCCCAGCACTCGCACGCGCCGAGGGCGGCCGCGAGGAGCAGGCAGGTGTCGCTGAGCTGCTGCGTCGACGCGTCGACCACGGTCACCGGGCGAGAGGGGGCCGGCTCGGTCGCCAGCCGCTCCACGAGCTGACCCATGAGGCGATCGGCGAACCCCCGGGGGTCCGGCAGCGCCTGGAACAGCAGGGACTCCACCATCTGCAGCTCGCTCGTGGTCATCGCCCGATCACCTCGGCGAGCTCGGCGTTGTCGGCGTCGATGATCGCGGTGTACAGCGCGTCGTCGTCGCCGTACCAGCCCTCGGCGCCCTCGTCCTGGGCGTCGCCGTCCAGGTACATCAGCTCGTCGGCGTCGGCCGCCGCCCGGCCGAACACCGTGCTGAGCATGCTCAGCAGGGCCGCCACCGGCACGCCGTTCACCGCGCGCCGGCCATGCCTCCCCAGCGCCAGGGCCAGCAGGCTCCGGAGCACGTCGGGGTGCTGGGTCAGGACCATGCCCTGGACGGCGGCCGACGAGCCGGCGGCCGCGCGCGGCTGCGGGCCCGCGGTGGGCTCCGGACGGGCCTGCGGCTGCGGTCGGGCAGGCGCCCGGGCGCCGCCGGCCCGCGGCGCGGGGAGCGCCCGCGCCGCGACGGCGCCCAGGTTCGCCCCGACCGCCGTCCCCACCGGACCGCCGATGGCGGTGCCGATCGCCCCGCCGGCCGCCGGCAGCACGGTCGCCGCCACCTGGGCGACGGCGGGGTCCGAGGCGATCCGCCCGGCGGTCCGGCCGATCTGGCGCAGCACCCGGGTCAACCCGACCGCCTCCGCCGGCGTCAGCGACTCCATCATCTCGGCCAGGGCCGCGTCGAAGTCCTCGGCGTCGGCGTCGGCGTACCCGTCGCCCACCGCCTCGGCCAGCACATCGCCCAGCGGCTCGTCCTCCTCGTACTCGCCCGGCGGTGGGTCCCACCAGTCGTCGTCGAGGCCGGTCCACGCCACATCGGTCATCGGTGCCCTCCTACGGCGTTGTCGGGCGCGGCGCTGCGGATGGCCGCCGCGATGCTCCGGGGGGTGATCCCCTCGACGGCCAGGTGATCAGGGCGCAGCCGGTAGACCTCGCCACGGCCCGCCGCGACGTCGATGCAGACGACCCCGATGCGCGGGTACTCGTCGAGCAGCCGGTCGGCGACCGCCGGTAGCCGTCCGGCACGCATCCCGACGACCACCACGTCGGCGCCCTCGGCCGCCAGGAGAACGGCCACCTCGCTGCCCCCGACCGCGACGAGGGACAGGTCCGGCTCCACCGCGAGGGCCCGCTCCACGAGCCGGCGCAGCTCGTCGGGCACCTCGGCCAGCAGGATCCGGATCTGCTGCATGCCACGACGCTAGGCAGCGGGGCGCTCCGCCGGCAGGACCGGTGGGGTCACGGATCAGGACACCCCGGAGGACCGGGTCCACCGGTCGCCGCGGCCCGGGACCGGGACTAGACCCGTCCGGTCCCGGGGGTGGTGAGCAGGGCGCGCAGGTCGGGGACCCGCGCGGCGCGCAGGCGGGCTGCGGCCTCGCCGCGGTGCTGGACGCGGAGCTTGGCGAGGACGTTGTGCACGTGGTTCTTGACGGTGCGCACCTCGATGCCGAGCCGGGCCGCGATCTCCTTGTTGGTCAGACCCTCGTCGATGAGGACGAGGATCTCCCGCTCCCGGGAGGTGAGGTGCCCGTCGTCGCCCGGGACGTCGTCGCGGTCACCGGCGCCCGACAGGTAGCGGACCAGGGCGGCGACGACGGCCGGCGGGCACACGGTCTCCCCGCGCGCGACCCCGACGACCGTCGCGCCCAGGTCCCGGAGATCGCCGTCCCGCAGCACCACCCCGTCGACCCCCGCACGAGCGCAGAGCAGCGCCCCGTCGCCGTCCTCGGGCACGCCGACGGCCACCAGCCGGACCACCGGGAGGGCTGCGCGCAGGTCCCGGAGCACCTGGTACCCGCTCCGGGACGCGAGGCTGACCAGGGCGACGTCCGGGAGCCGCACGTCCGCGAGCCCGAGGGCGGCGGGAGCATCAGCGGCCGTCCGGACCTCGTCCACCCAGGGCTCCAGCCGCAGCAGGGCGGCGAGCGCCTGCCGGAACAGCGTGACTTCCTCGACCAGGACGACGGCGACCATCGGGACGTGCACCTCCCGCAGCGCGGGCCCCGGCGGTTCGGCCATCCGCCGCCCGACCGTCGAGGTCACTGGCAGCGAGCAAGGTGTCACAGGATCAGCCCGTGGGGAAGGGTGGGCTGCCCGCTGGCCGGCGGGACCAGCACGGTCGCTATCCACCGCGCCGGGCCCATCACGCACCGTCAGTGCGGTTCAGCGGGGAGGCCTCTCGTGGCCCTGCGGCCTCCCGCGCCGCACCCCCGCTACCGGCCCGCGGAGACCGGTTCCGGCGTGCTCGCCGCACGGACGACGCGGTCCGCGTCCTGGTCCCCGTGCAGCACCAGGACGGGGCAGCGCGCGGTCGACAGGCAGCGCAGCGCGACCGACCCCAGCAGCCCGCGCACGCCGCCCCTCCCCCGGCTGCCCAGCACGAGCAGCACCGCCCGCGCCGCCCGGTCGGCCAGGACCTCGGCGGGCGCCCCCTCGACGACCGAGGTCCGGACGGCGGGCCGGGCCGCACCGCCGGGCAGCGCAGCCAGCGCGTCCTGCACCATCCGCGCGGCCCCGCGGGCGATGTCGGCGCGGATGCCCTCGAAGGCGCTGACGGCGGCCGCGTCCAACGCGGTCCACCGGCCGTCGCGCTCGAAGGCGGCGACCACCTCCAGCTCGGCCCCCAGCCGGCCGGCCTCGGCGGCCGCGCCGCGCAGCGCGGCCGCCGAGGCCGGGGAACCGTCCACCCCCACGACGACGAGAGGCGGTGACGTGCGCGGCGGCGGCTCGGGGTGCACGACGAGCACCGGGCAGGTCGCGCCGGTCACGCAGTGCAACGCCACGGAGCCGATCATGGCGGCGCGGCCCGACCGCCGCCCGTCCCGGCCCACGACCAGCAGCCCGGCGCCCCGCGACCGTTCGATGAGCACCGCTGCGGCCGGTCCCTCCGACACCGTCAGCCGGGCCGTCACCCGCTCGATGCCCGGGAGCCGGGAGACGGCGGGGCTGCGCCGCACCTCCTCGAGGACCGCCCGCGCCCCGGACTCCGTCGCGCGGTGGAGGGCGTCGGGGCCGGAGAACAGGGGCGCGGCGCCGAACCACGGCAGCGGCAACGGGTAGGTCGCCACCACCTCGACCTCTGCGCCGCGCCGGGCGGCGAGCGCGAACGCCTGCTCCAGCGCCGCCCGGCTGCTCGGGGCACCGTCGACGCCGACGACCACCCGTGCGGCCCCGTCCTCCGCCCGGGGACGGTCGGCGGCGGACTGGTGAGCGGGGGTGTCCATGGCTGCTCCTCGGACTGGTCCTGCGGGGGGCAGGGCCTCCCGCCCGACCCTCCCGGCGCCCCCCTCGGGGTGGACCGGGCGAACGGCTCACCGCGGCGGGACCTTGGCCCCCGGGCCGGGGACGGGACACCGGCCGGTAAGGGACCTTCGCCGCGGATCAGGCACCGTCGGGCCCGGTCGCAGGGTGACCCGGGGCGGGCACGCTGCCGGCATGACCTCGCGCCGACCGGTCGCCGTCCTGGGCGCCGTCGCCCTCGCGATCGGCGTCCTCGCCGGTTGCGGTGACGACGACCCGCAGTCCGGCGCACCGGGCACCACGCCGCAGAGCACCGCGCCGCTCCCGGCGCCGACGTCCACCGCGCCCGGCGACGGCGCCCCGACGACCGGTGGGAGCGGTGCCGACGCCTCTCCGTTCCCCGCGGACACCCGGCCCGACACCGGCGAGCCCTCGGCCGGCTCCGCGGTCACCGTCACCGACGTACGCACCGCCCGGCACGACGGGTTCGACCGCGTCGTCTTCGAGGTGGACGGCACCGGGAGCCCCGGCTGGGACGTGCGCTACGTCGACGAGGCGACGAGCCAGGGCAGCGGCGCCGTCGTGCCGGTCGAGGGGGACGCGGTCCTGCAGGTCACGATCACCGGCGTGGGGCTCCCCACCGACACCGGCATCGAGGAGTACGACGGCTCCGACCCGCTCCCGGGCACGGGCACCGAGGTCGTCACCGAGGTCGTCTGGGACACCACCTTCGAGGGCACCTCGGTGGCCTTCGTCGGCACGACCTCGCAGGTCCCCTTCCGGGCCTACCTGCTCGAGGACCCCGCTCGCGTGGTCGTCGACCTGGTCCACCCGGCGTGATCGCCGGGGACGCCGGCTCCCGAGCGGCATCGGAGGAGCACTTCGCCGGCTCACCGCTGGGGCTGGCCGTCCTCGGCCGGGTCCGTGAGGTCGTCGCCACGCTCGGCGGCGCGGAGGAACGCGCGTCCCGCACCCAGGTCGCCTTCCGACGGCGCCGGGGCTTCGCGTACCTGTGGCTCCCGGGCCGGTACGTGCGGCACCCGTCGGCCGAGGTCGTCCTCTCGCTCGTGCTCGGCCGGGAGGACCCCTCGCCACGCTTCCTGGAGGTGGCCCACCCGGCCCCGGCGCACTGGGTGCACCACCTCGGGCTGGCCCGCGCCACCGACGTGGACGACGAGGTCGTGACCTGGCTGGCCGAGGCCGCGGCGCGGGCCGACCCGCCGCGGCCCCGAGGTGGTCGGGGTCAGGTCATGCCCCCGCCGCCGAGCCCGTGGAAGAACCCCGGCGGGATGTCCGGGGGGCCGGTCCGCCTGCCGCAGCGCCGGCAGACGAGCCGGTCGGGCCCCTCGTAGCGCTCGCCCGGCGGGTGGCGCCGCACCCAGGAGTGCAGACCGAGCCGGCAGCGCAACCCCCGCCGCTCCGTCGCGCCGCCGGTGACCGACCTCACGGCCCGGCGACCCCGAGCTGGGTGGGCAGCGCCTGGACCGCGGCCCGGAGCCGGGACCGCGCCTCGTCGGCGACCGCGGCCAGCTCCGCGTTGCCCGTCGTCTCCACGAGCACCCCGGGGTCGATCGCCGAGACCTGCGCCCGGCCGGGGTCGAGGGCACGGACGACGACGTTGCAGGGCAGCAGCAGCCCGAGGTCGGGGTCGGCGGCGAGACCGCGGTACGCCAGCGGCGGGTTGCAGGCGCCGAGGCTGACCTGGGGCGGGATCTCCACGCCCAGCTTGACCCGCATGGTGGCCGCGACGTCGATCTCCGTGAGGATGCCGAAACCCTGGCCGGCCAGCGCCTCCCGGGTGCGCGCCACCGCCTCCGCGAAGGGGAGGTCGAGCGTGGTCGCGATGCCGTAGCCGCTCACGACGCCCCTCCCCCCGGGGGCAGGACCGCGGAGCGGACCACGAGCTCGTCGACCTCCAGCCGCCCTATCCGCAGCCGCCTGAGGTCCGCCCGGCCGACGACCAGCCGGCCCAGGGCCAAGGTCCCCACCGCCAGGGCGCCGACGGCGAACGAGCCCAGCGCGAGGGCGCCCGCGGCGAGCGCCCGCAGGGCCACGGGCCCCCCGAACACGGGCCCGACCTGCACCGGCCCCCGCTGGACCCACCGCGGCGCGCCGCTCCTCCGAGAGGTCATGCCCACCTCCACGCGGACGTCGATCGCCGGCCGGGTGCCGGCGCCGCTCCCCGGCACGGTTCCCCGTCCCCGACCGGGGCGGGCAGTGCCGGAAGGCCCTGCCGGTGGGGACCTCCCGCCCGGCCGCGGTCGTCGGCGCCCGCCCGACATCGCCGGCGCACGCATGGTCCCGGGGTAGGACCCGGCGGCCGGGAGAGGGGCACGGACCCGCAGGTGGAGGACGCGCAGGTGGTCGGCGACGTCGTCATGTGGCTGCGCCGCGCCGAGGGCCGGCTGGCGGACGTCGTCCGCGTGATCGAAGCCGGGGGGGACGGCGACCGGTCGGCTGCGCCCGGCCGGCGAAGCCCTCGCCCGGCAGTCAGGCCCGCTCCGACGGTCCCGGCGCGGGCGGGCGCCACCCCGGGGACGCGGACCCGCCCGCACGGGGTGTCGCCGGCCAGGTGGCGTCCCGGTCCCCGGCCTAGGGCTGCCAGCGCCGCCGCACGTCCTCGGCGAAGGCGGTGTACTCCCGGACCGGGAGGACCTCCTCGAGGGTCAGGTGGTGGCTCATCGGCAGGGCACCCATGACCACCTGGTCGAGCTGGTCGTGCGACTCGACGTCCACGATCCCGATCACCCGCCGCTGACCGGCCACCTTGTACAGGCTCTTGATCAGCCCGGCCTCCATCGCGCCGACCGCCGCCTGGGTCTCCCGCTCCCACTCGTCCCAGAACTCGTCGCGGTCCAGCCGCGTGTGCTCGACGCGGAAGCTGAGGTGGAACAGCATCGGCTCTCCTGGGGTCCGGGCGGCGCCGCACCGACGCCGCTGCTGCGGGGATGGCGGACAGGGTGCCCGTGCGCCCTCCCCTCGACAAGGGAGGAGGGCGCACGGGCCGGTCAGCTCAGGTGGTGCACCTCCGGCAGGCCGTACACCGGCGTCGGGATCCCCTCGTAGCGGGCCTTGAGCTGCAGCGCCAGGTAGAGCGAGTAGTGCCGTGACTGGTGCAGGTTGCCGCCGTGGAACCACAGCGCGTCCTGCCGGGTGGGCTTCCACATGTTGCGCTGCTCGCCCTCCCACGGCCCCGGGTCCTTGGTGGTGTCCGACCCCAGGCCCCACACCTTGCCGACCTTGTCGGCGACCTCCTGGCTGATCAGGTCGGCGGCCCAGCCGTTCATCGACCCGTAGCCGGTGGCGTACACGACCAGGTCGGCGAGGAGCTCGGTGCCGTCGTCCAGGACGACGGCGTCCTCGGTCAGGCGCACCACCTGGCCGTGGGCCAGCTTGACCCGGCCGTCGGCCACGAGCTCCGCGGCGCCGACGTCGATGTAGTAGCCCGAGCCGCGGCGCAGGTACTTCATGAACAGACCCGAGCCGTCCTCCCCCCAGTCCAGCCAGAAGCCGGCCTTCTCCAGCCGGTCGTAGAAGTCGGCGTCCCGCTCCCTCATCTGCTCGTACAGCGGGATCTGGAACTCGTGCAGGATCCGGTACGGCAGCGAGGCGAAGATCAGGTCCGCCTTCTCCGTCGTCACCCCGGCGGCCAGCGCCTCCTCCGAGTACAGCGCGCCGAGCCCGATCTCCATGAGGCTGTCGCTCTTGACGATGTGCGTCGAGGAGCGCTGGACCATCGTCACGTCGGCGTCGTGCTCCCACAGCGCACCGCAGATGTCGAAGGCGGAGTTGTTGCTGCCGATGACGACGACCTTCTTGCCGGCGTAGGCGTCCGGCCCCGGGTGGGCCGAGGAGTGCTGCTGGTCGCCGCGGAAGACGTCCTGCCCGGGGATGACCGGGATGTTCGGCTTCCCGGACATCCCGGTGGCCAGGACGACGTGCCTGGGCCGCAGCACGAGCGGCTTGCCCTCGCGCTCGACCTCGACGGTCCACTCGCCCTTCTCCTCGTCGAAGGTCGCGGACGTCGCCGTGGTGCTGCCCCAGTAGGGCACCTCCATGACCTTGACGTAGCTCTCGAGCCAGTCGCCGATCTTGTCCTTGGGCGAGAACACCGGCCAGTTGTCGGGGAACTTCAGGTAGGGCAGGTGGTCGTACCAGACCGGGTCGTGCAGGCAGAGGGACTTGTAGCGGCCGCGCCACTGGTCCCCCGGCCGCGGGTGCTTGTCGACGACGAGGGCCGGCACCCCCAGCTGGCGCAGCCGCGCGCCGAGCGCGATGCCTCCCTGCCCCCCGCCGATGACCAGGACGTAGGGCTGGACCCCGGTGCCGAGGTCCGCCTCCTCCTGCTCGCGCCGCTCCAGCCAGGTGCGGCGCCCCCTGTTCGCCCCGTGCTCGGCGCCCATGGGCCGGGCCGGACCCCGCGGCTCCTCGTGGCCCTTGAGCTCCGACAGCGTGGTCAGCAGGGTCCAGGCCGACGTCACGCCGTCCTCCTCGACCAGCCGCGCCAGCCCGCGTCCGCGGCCGACGGCGGTCTCGAAGGTGAACCAGGCGGTGGTGACCCCGTCGGCCTCCTCCGGCGGCTCCTCGACGGCGAACGCCGAGGGGTCGGTGTGCTCGAGGGTCGCGGTGAGCAGGTCAGCGACGCCCTCTGGGTTCTCGACGGTGGTGATGTTCCAGCTGAAGGAGACCAGGTCCCGCCAGAAGCTCGTCGCGGCGAACATGCCGGCCGCGCGCGCCACGTCGCGTGCGCGCAGGGCCTCCTCGAACCCGGTGAACCAGCGGCGCGCCCGCTGCTCCGGGGTCTGCGTGGGCGTGTCCAGGGTCTGGGTCATGCGCTGCGCCTCCTCCGTCCGCCGGTCGGCGTGGTGTGATGTGCAGCACAGCGGAGGGCACCCGGCGGCGGAAGCGTTGCAGCGCGTTGCACCGCCCGGCCACGCGGTGCCGCGGAGGAGGTGGACGTGGCCGGCTGGTCGGCGGTCTCCCCCGGCACCGACCTGTCGCGGCACGCCCAGGTGCTGGTCCGGGTCCACGACGCGGTGCTCGCCGGCGCCCGCCCACCGGTCCGGCCCCGCGCGGTGGTCGCCCGCTCGTGGTCGCGGGTCCTGGAGCTCGGCCTGGACGCCGCCCGCACCAACGCCCGCGCGCCGCTGCCCTTCGACGAGGTCGAGCGGCGCCGCCGGGTGAGCCCGCTGGCCCTGGTGGCCGACGAGCTGCGCCAGGTGCTGGGCAGCCCCGCCGAGGCCTCCTCGTTCCTGGTCGTCGTCACCGACGCCGACGGCGTGATCCTGTGGCGGGAGGGCTCCGCGCGGGTCCGGTCGCGCGCCGACGCGCTCGGCTTCACCGAGGGCGCCCGCTGGACCGAGGGCGCCGTCGGCACCAACGCGATCGGGACGGCGCTGGCCGAGGCCGCGCCCGTGCAGCTCTTCTCCGCCGAGCACTTCGAGACGGCGCAGCACCCCTGGTACTGCACCGCCGCGCCGATCCACCACCCGGTCAGCGGCGAACTGCTGGGCGTCGTGGACGTCAGCGGGCCGGCGCTCACCCTGCACCCGGTCATCGGCGCCCTCGTGGAGACCGCGGTCAAGCTCGCGGAGTCACGGCTGTGGCGGCACCACGAGCACCGGCTGGAGCGGGTGCGCCGCTCGGCCCGGGCCGCGCTGGCGGCCACCCGCGGCCCCGTCCTGCTCGTCGACGACGACGGCTGGGTGGCGCACCGGTCGGGTATCGAGGTGCGCGACCGCATCGAGGTGCCGCGCCCGGACCGGCTGGTCGCGGTCCCCGGGCTGGGGCTGTGCACCCCCGAGCGGCTCGGCGAGGGCTGGCTGGTCCGGCCGCGCGGTCCCGGCGACCCGATCGACGCCGAGCTGGACCTGACCGCCGCCCCGGTGCTGCGGCTGCGCACCGGCGCCGAGGGCTGGCGGACGCCGCTGACCCGCCGCCACGCCGAGGTGCTCCTGCTGCTGCACCGGGCCGGGCGCCCGGGGCTGACCGCCGCCGCGCTGAGCGCCGCGCTGTTCGGCGACGGCGAGCACTGCGTGACGGTGCGGGCGGAGGTGTCGCGGCTGCGCCGGGTGGTCGGCGGCCTGGTGACCACGAACCCCTACCGGCTCGCGGACGGCGTCACCCTCTCCGTCGTCCCGTCCCCGGTCCGGCAGCGAGGTGACCGGCCCGGAGGGACGTCGGCCGACGGTCGCCCCGCGGGCCACCAGCACCTGTTGCCACGCGGGTCGGGCCGCGCCACCGACCGTTGAGCCGCGGCCTGACGCGGCCCATCGGTCGGAGGGGCGGCTCGACGTCGCCTTCCCACGCACCAGCCGGCGCGTGCGCGGTGCCACCGCGGGTCGTTCCCCACCCGTGCACTCATCCCGTCCGACGGCGTCCGGTGCCCCGCCCCGTTCAGCGGCCGAGGAGCCGGCGGAGCAGCCCACCCGTCCGCGGCTCCCTCCGGGGTGCGGACGGCTGGTCCGGGATCCCCGGGTGCGCCGCACCCCGAGCCGACGGGCGCGGACGGCCCCCGGCGCGGGTGCTCCCGGACGGCTCGTGGACGAGCCGGTCGTGCGCCAGGTAGTGCTGGACGGTCTCCAGCGCGGGTCGGTGCCCACGCGCGGCGACGTCGTGCCGGGCCTCCCGCTCGCAGGCGCGCTTCTCCACCTCGGTCATCTGAAGGGGATCCCAGCCACCGCGCCGCGGGCCGGCGTCCCCGGGCGGCTGCGGCGTTCCGCTGACGACGGTCATGACGACTCCTCTCGCCGATCCGTACCGCCAGCGTGCGCCGGGGCGGGGCTGCGGCACAGGGCCCCAGGTCACGAGCTCCGCCGGCGCGGCTCCGGTCGCGCGCGGACGGCGCCCGGGGCAGGGTCGGGAGGGACGCACCGACGCTGCCGGGAGGACGAGTGCCACGCATCCACCTGCTCGCCACCGGCGGCACCATCGCCAGCCGGCGCGGCCCCGGCGGGCTGGCCTCGGTCACCCCCGCGGCCGACCTCCTCGCCGCGGCAGGGCCCCTCGACGGGCTGACGGTGACCAGCAGCGACCTCCGCACCGTCGGCAGCTTCGCGCTGACGACGGCCGACCTGCGGGAGCTGGTCACCGAGGTGCGGCGCTGCCTGGCGGAGGACGTCGACGGTGTCGTCGTGACGCACGGGACCGACACCATGGAGGAGTCGGCGTTCCTCGCCGACCTCGTCCACGACGATCCGCGGCCGGTCGTCGTCACCGGCGCCCAGCGCCCCTTCGACTCGCCGGCGCCCGACGGCCCGCGCAACCTCGCCGACGCGCTCCGGGTCGCCGCCGCCCCGGTCGCCCGGGACGCCGGGGTGCTGCTCTGCTTCGACGGCCTGGCGTTCGCGGCGCGGGGCGTGCGGAAGGTGGAGACGCTGCGCAGCGGGGCCTTCGCGGCACCGGGGCGCGGGCCCGTGCTGCGGGTCGACGGCGAGGCGGTGACCGCGCTGGCCCGGCCGGTGCGCGGCCCGGCGCTGCCCCTCGACCTGAAGGCCGAGCTGCCCCGGGTGGACGTCGTCCCGCTGTACCTGGGTGCCGATGACGCCCTGCTCCGCGCCGCGGTGACCGCCGGCGCCGCCGGCGTCGTCCTGGAGGCCTTCGGTGCGGGCAACGCGACCCCGGCGGTGGCCGCCGCCGCGGCCGGGCTCGTCGCCGGCGGGACGCCGGTGCTGGTGTGCTCACGGGTGCCCTCCGGCCCGGTCGCCCCGCTGTACACCGGCGGGGGCGGTGCGGACCTGGCCCGGGACGGCGCCGTCCTCGCCGGCGACCTCAGCGCGTGGCAGGCGAGGCTGCTGCTCGCCGCCGCGCTCGCCGTCGCGCCCCACGACCCGCTGGCGGTCGTGCGCGACCACCTCTCGACCGGCAACCCGACGCCGCACCGACTGGATGGAGAGCAGGGATGACCAAGGAGATCTTCGTGGCCTTCGGCGTGGACGTCGACGCCGTCGGGGGATGGCTGGGCTCGTACGGCGGGGAGGACTCCCCCGACGACATCTCCCGCGGCGTCTTCGCGGGCGAGGTGGGCGTCCCCCGCCTGCTGGAGCTGTTCCGCCGCCGCGAGCTCCCGACGACATGGTTCTGGCCGGGCCACTCGATCGAGACGTTCCCCGAGCAGTTCGACGCCTGCGTCGCGGCCGGGCACGAGATCGGCGTCCACGGTTACAGCCACGAGAACCCGATCGCCATGAGCCGGGAGCAGGAGCAGGCGGTCCTCGACCGCTGCATCGCGCTGATCGAGGAGCGGGCCGGGCGGCGGCCGACCGGCTACGTGGCCCCCTGGTGGGAGTTCAGCGGCGTCACGAACGAGCTGCTGCTCGAGCGCGGCATCACCTACGACCACTCGCTCATGCACCGGGACTTCGAGCCCTACTACGTCCGCGTCGGCGACTCCTGGACCAAGATCGACTACTCCGCGCCGGCGGAGACCTGGATGGAGCCGCTGGTCCGCGGCGAGGAGACCGACCTCGTCGAGATCCCGGCGAACTGGTACCTCGACGACCTCCCGCCGATGATGTTCATCAAGTCCAGCCCGAACAGCCACGGCTTCGTCAACCCGCGGGACATCGAGGAGATGTGGCGGGACCAGTTCGACTGGGTGCACCGCGAGATGGACTACGCCGCCTTCACCATGACCATCCACCCGGACGTCTCCGGGCGCCCGCAGGTGCTGCTCATGCTCGAGCGGCTCATCGACCACATCAACGGCCACGACGGCGTCCGGTGGGTGACCTTCGACGACATCGCCCAGGACTTCCTCCGGCGGTCGCCCCGCAGCTAGCCGGCGGCGGCCGGCTCCCGCGGGCCCGCACCGACCGCTCCCGTCCACCCGGGGCGCGCGGCGGCGCCGGCGCCGATCAGCACCGTCGCCGCCGCGACCAGCAGGGCCGCGGCAAGGCCGGGGCCTGCCGCCAGGGCGCCGAGCGCCACGGCGCCGAGCGCCTGGCCGGCGGTGAGGCCCACGAACAGGAACGCCGCGGCAGCCGCCGCCCCGTCCGGGCGTGCCCGTGCACCCCAGGCGATCAGCACGCCGCTGAGCGCCACGAAGGCGCCGCCGAAGGCGGCCAGGGCGAGACCGGCCACCCACGGGACGCCGGGCCGCACGGCGAGCAGCGCGGTCGCGGCCGCGGCCACCAGCAGGCTGCCGCGCCAGGCGGCGCGCACCCCGACGCGCTCGACCAACGCGCCGCTGACCCCGCCGAGCAGGCCCGCCGCGCCCAGGACGCACCACAGCGCCCCGCTGGTCCCGGCGGACAGCTCACCCGCCCCGGTCATCAGGTCCCGGCCGAAGGTCCAGACGCCGGCGCACCCCGCGCCCGCGATCACGGCGGCCACGGCCGGCCGGCCCAGCGCGCGCCACGGCCGGTCGGCGGGGCCGGACGGCGCGACGGGGCCCGGCCAGCGGGCCGACCGGTCGGCGGCCCAGGTGACCACGAGCGCCAGGACGGCGAACCCCAGCCAGGCCGCCCGCCAGGCATCGGGGGCGGCGAGCACCAGCAGGCCGCCGGCCACCACACCGGCCCCGGTGCCGCTGTTGACCACCCCCTGCGCACGCCCCTCGGTCTCCGGGGAGAGGGACGCGGCGATCGCGGCGACCAGCGCCGGTGTCGCGGCGCCGGCCCCGCCACCGTCGACCAGCACCCCGACGGCGAGCACCGCGGTTCCCGGCGCGACCGCCAC
>NZ_SSXC01000010.1 GCF_021699055.1 Blastococcus sp. MG754426
GGCCTACGACCAGTGGGACGCGCACGTCCGCCCGGACGTCCAGGAGATCGCGGAGGTGCACGGCGTCGGGACGGTGCTCACCCGTCCCGGCCACAGCCCCACCGCGGGCCTCGCGGCCGATTTCATGGTCTACAGCGACTCCGCCAAGGGGGACGCCGTCGCCCAGTACGTGATCGACAACGCGGCCCGGCTCGGCGTGGAATACGTGATCTGGGAGCAGCGGATCGCCGGCACGTGGACCGGGTGGGCCTGGCAGGGCATGGAGGACCGCGGCTCGCCCACGGCCAATCACATGGACCACCCGCACGTGACCTTCCTGCCGTAACCAGCGCTGGCACCTCGTGCGCCCCCTGCCCGGCTGCCGGGCAGGGGGCGCACGTGCGTTGGAGCTGGTCGCACGCCGGTCACCCGCGGTCCGCCCGCCGGATGCCGGGGCGTCGTCTTCGCTGGTCAGGGTCGGCCCCACCTGTCCTTCGACCCCAGGAGCACCCCCGTGCCATCCCGCGCCCGGCTTCTCGCCCCGTCGTTCCCGGCCGCCGCCCTGCTGCTCGCCGCCACCGCCGCCCCGGCCGGTGCGGTGCCGCCCCCCGCACCCGCCTTCGCCGAGCTGGCCACCTTCGAGGTGAGCGGTGAGGTCGCCGAGATCCTCGCCGTCACCCCAGACGGCCGGACGCTGCTGTACACCGACTCGGCCACCGCCGAGGTCGGCCTGGTCGACCTGACCCGGCCCGCGGAGCCCCGCGCGATCGGCGCGGTTCCGGTCGACGGCGAGCCGACGTCGGTCACCGTCACCCGCGACGGGCGGCACGCGCTCGCCGTCGTCGACACCAGCACCTCGTTGACCGACCCGTCGGGGGAGCTGGCGGTCATCGACCTGCGCACCCGGTCGGTGGTCCGGAGCATCGACCTCGGTGGGCAGCCCGACTCGATCGCGCTCGGCCCCGGCGGTGCCGTGGCCGCGGTCGCGATCGAGAACCAGCGCGACGAGGAGATCGAGGTCGACGGCGTGGAGGGCGGGCTGCCGCAGGCGCCCGCCGGGTTCCTCGCCGTCGTCGACCTGCGCGGCACGCCGGACCGCTGGGCCGTCGACCGGGTCGAGCTGACCGGCCTCGAGGGCGCGGCGTTCCCGGAGGACCCGGAGCCGGAGTACGTGGACATCAACCGCCAGGGCGTGGCGGCGGTGACCCTCCAGGAGAACAACGCCGTCGCCCTCGTCGACCTCCGCACCGGCACCGTGGTCGGCTCCTTCTCCGCGGGGGGCGTGACGCGCACCGACGCCGACACGGCCGACGACGGCACGACCGCCTTCGACGACGCGTTCACCGCACCCCGCGAGCCCGACGCCGTCCAGTGGACACCGGAGGGCAACCTCGTCACCGCCGACGAGGGCGACCTGGCCGAGGAGCCCAGCGGCGGCCGCGGCTGGACGGTCTTCTCCCCGGAGGGCGGGATCGTGAGCACGTCCGGCGGGGCGGCCGAGCGGGCCCTGGCCGACGCCGGCCGCTACCCCGACGGGCGCAGCGACGACAAGGGCGCGGAGTTCGAGGGCGTGGAGGTGGCCGCGCTCCACGGCACGACCTACGCCTTCATCGGCTCGGAGCGGGGGGACGCGGTGCTGGTCTACGACCTCGCCGACGAGGCCGCGCCGGAGCTGCTGCAGGTGCTGCCGACGGGGGAGGCGCCCGAGGGCCTGCTGGCCGTCGAGCGCGGGCACCTGCTCCTCACCAGCAACGAGGACGACGGCACCGTCTCGGTGTTCCAGCTGACCCGGGGCTGAGTCTGAGCGGCGGGCCGGGGGACGCGTCCGCGTCCCCCGGCCGGCGTCACTCGGCGACGGCGGTGACGAACGTGCAGATGCCCTCGCCCGACTCCGCGCGCGGCCGCAACCCGATCAGCCACAGCAGCGCCGTCTCGACCCGGTGCGCCACCTTCCGCGCGCCCACGTACCAGGTCGAGCCCCCGCTGGTGACGGTGATGTCGCCGAACCCCGCCGTCCGGATGTGCTCGACGAGCATCCAGTCGGGGAGGATCGAGATGTGGCCGGGCTGGTAGTAGTGGCCCGGCCCGAAGATGAACGGGGCGCCCCGCAGGAACATCTTCAAGCGCGAGTGCGGGTGGCCGACGTTCGGCGTGCTCACCAGCAGCTTGCCGCCCGGCTCGAGCAGCGCCCGCATCGAGCGCAGCACCTTCCGCGGGTTCTCCACGTGCTCGAGCGTCTCGACGCAGACCACCATGTCGAAGGGGCCGCGGGTCGCCTCGGTCCACTGCGGGTCGTCGAGGTCGAGGCGGTGGATCCACTCGTGCGGCGGGTCGAGGTCGGTGGGGACGACGTCGAACCCCGCCTCCATCAGCCGGCACGCCAGCGCGCCGCAGCCGGCGCCCACCTCGAGGATCCGGCCGCCCTCGGGCAGCTGCTGCCGGACCAGCTCGAGCGCGTACTCGTGCACTCCCGGGGCGGCGTGCACGCCGTGGCCCCGGTAGGACCACACCGCCGCGGTGCGATGGGTCGAGCCCTCGTCCACAGTCACGTCCGGAGTGTGGCCCACCGGCGGGCACTCCGCTCGCCGTCGGCACCGCCTGCCCGGGGTCCGGGGCCGGCTGTGCCAGGGTGTGCGCCGTGATCCCCGAGTCCCCGCCCCCCGGCCGGTGACCGCCGCGGCGGTCGCGGTGTCCGGGCTGCTGGGCCTGCTCGCGGGGGCGGTGGCCGACCGGCTCGCCGCGGCCTTCCCCTGGGACGGCGGGGAGCGGGCGCGCCGCCGGGCGCTGCCGGTCCCGCTGACCGAGCTGCTCACGGCCACGCTGTTCGGCCTCGTGGCCTGGCGGCTCGGGGCGGGATGGGCCCTGCCGGCGTTCCTGGCCGCCACCGGCGCGGGCGTGCTCCTGGCGCTCGTCGACCTGCGGCACCGGTTGCTGCCCGACCGCGTGACCGGGCCGGCGGTCGCGACCACCGGGGTCCTGCTCCTCGCCGCCGCGGCGGCGCAGGGGGCCTGGGACCAGCTGCTGCGCGCCGGGCTGGCGGCCGCCGTCCTCTTCTGCGGCTTCCTGGTCATGGCGCTGGTCTCGCCCGCCGGCCTCGGCATGGGCGACGTCAAGCTGGCCGCTCTGATCGGCCTCCCGCTGGGCTGGCTCGGGTGGGACGCGGTGCTGCTGGGTGCGGTCGCGGGCTTCGTCGTGCAGGCCGCGGTGGCGCTGGTGCTGCTCGCGGCCCGGCGGGTCGGCCGGCGGAGCGAGCTGCCGTTCGGGCCGGCGATGCTCGCCGGGGCCGCCCTCGCGGTGGGCTGGGGCGGCGCCCTCCTGGGCTGATCCGCTCACGCAGCGTGAGCTGCCACCCCGGCCCGTCCCCCGGACGGCGGGCCGGGGTCCCTGGATCGGGTGAACGGTGCTCAAGCCTCGGCGTGTTCTTCACGACAACTCCCCGCAGCAGCCGCACAGGCCGGATCAGCCGATCCCGCCGGACGGCCGACACCTCAGGGAGCGCACGTGATCAACGCCTACGCCACCATCGCCAGCCTCGTCGCGGTCGCCCAGGAGCGCCTGCGCCGGGAGGAGAAGGGCGCCACCGCCGTCGAGTACGGCCTCATGGTCGGCCTCATCGCCGTCGTCATCATCGGCGCCGTGACGCTGCTCGGTGACGAGCTGTCCGCTCTGTTCACGAGCATCACCGACGAGCTGCCCGACGCCCCGGCCGCCACCCCCTGACCGCTCGCTGCTGCGCGACGCCGTAGCGGTTCCGGCGCAGCGGCCCTCGCCCCGAGGGCCGCTGCGCCGTCGCACGAGGAGAGGTGGTGCCGGGGATGAACCGACGTCGTCAGGACGAGCGCGGCGCGACCGCGGTCGAGTTCGCCTTCATCGTGCCGCTGCTGCTCGTGCTGCTCATCGGCATCGCCGAGTTCGGCCACGCCTTCCAGGTGCAGGGCACGCTCTCGGCCGCCGCCCGCGAGGGCGTCCGGGCCATGGCCCTCCGCAACGACCCGGTCGACGCCCGCGCCGTGGTGCGCACCGCCGCGGCCTCGCTGGACCCCGCGGTCACCGACGACCAGATCCGCATCGAGGTCGTCGGCGGCACCGCGGAGACCTGCCCCACCACCGGCGCCGGCGACACCGCCGTCCGCCTCACCATCACCTACCCGATGCCGTACCTGACGGACTTCTTCGGCTCCGCCATCGAACTGACCGGAACGGGGGTCATGCGGTGCAACGGTTGACCCGCCGGCGCGACGGCGAGCGCGGCGCCACCTCCGTCGTCTTCGCCCTCGTCCTCGTCCCGCTCCTCGGCTTCGCGGCCATCGCCGTCGACATCGGCGCGCTGTACGCCGAGCGGGCGCGGCTCCAGGTGGCGGCCGACGCCGCGGCCATCGCCGTCGCCCAGGACTGCTCGCGCGGCAACTGCGGTGACATGCTGGCGACGGCGCAGCAGCTGATCAGCCACAACGACCCCACGGGAACCGCCGCCCAGCCCGTCCTCAGCGGCGATCCGCTCAGCGTGACCGTCACCGGGTCCGCGCCCAAGGAGCACTGGTTCGCGCCGGTCATCGGGCACGAGAGCAGCCAGGTCGCGGCCACCGCGACCGTCGGCTGGGGGGCACCCAGCCAGGGCACCGCCGTGCTGCCGCTGACCTTCTCCTGGTGCTCGTTCAAGGCGCAGACCGGCGGCGGGCTGCCGTCCACCGAGACGCTGCAGACGATCATGTTCAGCAAGTCCGACGACGTCGGCGGCTGCACCGGCCCGTCGGGGAACTTCGTCCCCGGCGGCTTCGGCTGGGTCGTGCCCGACCAGGGCCGCTGCCACGCCACCTCCGCGATCGGGCAACGGCTGGACTCCGACACCGGCGTCTCCCTGCCCCAGGGCTGCTCCGAGGCCGACCTGCAGGGCTGGCTGGGCCGGACGGTGCTGCTCCCGCTCTTCGACCAGTTCGGCGAGGGTGGCAGCAACGGCTGGTACCGCGTCTACGGCTACGCCGCCTTCACGCTCACCGGCTACGCCGTCAACGGCTCGGTCAAGAGCGGCAACAAGGTGTGCGGGCCCGGCACCAACTCCAGCGACCGGTGCGTCACCGGTTACTACACCCGCTTCGTCGAGCTCTCCGACGACTGGGACTACTCACCGGACGCGCCGCAGACGGGCGCCTCGATCCTCCGACTGATCCGATAGGGGCGCCCACTCGTGAGACGTCGATTCCTCGCCGCCGTCGCGGCCCTCGCGCTCGTCGTCGCCGGCACCGCGGTCCTGGTCGGCTACGTGCGCGGCGCCGAGAGCCGCGCCCTCGCCGGGGTGCAGGCGGTGACGGTGCTCGTGGCCGAGGCCCCCATCCCGGCCGGCACCCCGGGCAGCGCGCTCGCCGAGCTCGTGGGCACCGAGCTCCTGCCGGCCAAGGCGGCGCTGCCGGGCCGGGTCACCGACCTCGCCTCGCTCGCCGACCGGGTCGCCACCGTCGACCTCGCGCCCGGCGAGCAGCTCCTCGACAGCCGCTTCGAGCGGCCCGGAGACCTGCAGGCGCCCGGCACGGTGCCCGTGCCCGAGGGCCTGCAGGAGGTCAGCATCGTGCTGGAGCCGCAGCGCGCGGTGGGCGGGCGCCTGGCCGCCGGCGACACCGTCGGCGTCCTCGTCTCCATGAGGGAGCCGGCGACCAGCACCCACTCCGTCCTGCACGAGGTGCTGGTCACCCAGGTGCAGGGGGCGCCCGCCCCGCCGGCCGCCCCCGCGGACGGGACCACGACCGTGGCCGCGCCCGTCCCCTCGGGCAGCCTCATGGTGACCTTCGCCGTCACCGCCGCCCAGGCCGAGGCGATCGTCTTCGGCGCCGAGCACGGCACCGTCTGGCTCTCGCTCGAACCGGCCGACCCCGACGTCTCCCGCACCGCGGTGCTGACGCCGGACACCATCTACGGAAAGGCCTACTCATGAGCCGCGTCGTCCTGGCGGGAGCAGGGGAGGACCTGGTCCTGCGGGTGAAGGAGGCCACCGGCGGCGACCTGCAGGTGCTGCCGCCCGGTCGGCTGCCCAGCGACCCGGCCCGGCTGTTCGAGCAGCTCGTCGACGACGAACTGCCCGACGTGCTGCTCGTCGGCCCGCACGCGCCGGCGCCCGAGGTGCTCACCCTCGCCGGCCGGCTCGACGTGCAGAGCCCGGGCATCACCGTGGTCCTGATCGCCGAGCCGTCGCCGGACATGTGGCGCTCGGCGATGCGCGCCGGCATCCGCGACCTGCTCCCGCCCGACGCCGAGGTGGCGGAGATCGCCGCGGCGATCGAGCGCGCCGGGCACGCCGCGGCGGGTCGCCGCAGGGTGCTGCGGCCGGTCGCCGAGACCGACCGCTACGCGGGCCGGGTCATCACCATCGCCTCGCCCAAGGGCGGGGTGGGCAAGACGACCGTCTCGACCAACCTGGCCATCGGGCTGACGGCGGCCGCGCCGCAGTCGACGGTGCTCGTCGACCTCGACGTGCAGTTCGGGGACGTCGCCTCGGCGCTGAGCCTGGTGCCCGAGTACACGCTGCCCGACGCCGTCCACGGCCCGGCCAGCGAGGACACGATGGTCCTCAAGACCTTCCTCACCCAGCACCCCAGCGGGCTGTACGCCGTCTGCGGGTCGGACTCGCCCGCCGCCGGCGACTCGATCACCGGCGAGGACGTCAGCCGGCTGCTCGCCTCGCTGGCCCGCGAGTTCCGCTACGTCGTCGTCGACACCGCGCCGGGGCTGTCCGAGCAGACGCTGGCGGCGCTGGACCGCGCCTCCGACGTCGTCATGCTCTCGAGCATGGACGTGCCCGGCGTGCGCGGTCTGCGCAAGGAGATGGACGTGCTCCGCGAGCTGTGCATGATCCCCGCCGGGCGGCACGTCGTCATGAACTTCGCCGACCCGAAGGGCGGGCTCTCCGTCCGTGATGTCGAGACCACGATCGGCACCGGGGTCGACGTCGTCCTGCCGCGGTCCAAGGCGGTGCCCGCCAGCACCAACCAGGGGGTGCCGATCCTGGAGAGCGGGAGCCGCCGTGACCCGATGGTCCGCGAGCTTCGCCGTCTGGTGTCGCGCTTCTCCGCGACGCCGTTGATGAAGGCCGGGCGCTACCGGGCCAAGCACCGGGCGGCGTCGTGAACCTCGCGCAGCGGCTGGAGGCAGCCCGCGGGGAGCCCCGGCCGGTCACCGCCGCCCCGGTCCCGGTGGCCGCGCGCCCGGTGCCGGCCGCGCGCCCGGCCTCGGCCCCGACCCCGCCGCCGACCGACGCCCTGAGCCGGCTCAAGGACCGCGTCGGCAAGGCGCTGTTCGAGCGCATGGGCAGCCGGATGAACGACCCCTCGATGGCCGAGGACCAGCTCCGCGCGGTGGTCCTGAAGGAGCTCGACGAGGTCGTCGAGGAGGAGAACGTCCCGCTCAGCACCGAGGAGCGGCAGCGGCTCACCGCCGAGCTCGCCGACGACGTGCTCGGCTACGGCCCGCTGCAGCGGCTGCTCGACGACGACGCCGTCAGCGAGATCATGGTCAACGGGCCCGAGGCGATCTACGTGGAACGCGGCGGCAAGCTGCAGCGCACCGCGACCCGGTTCACCTCCGAGGAGCACCTGCGCCGGGTGATCGACCGGATCGTCTCCCGCGTCGGGCGGCGGATCGACGAGTCCTCGCCCCTGGTCGACGCCCGCCTCGCGGACGGCTCGCGCGTCAACGCGATCATCCCGCCGCTGGCGTTCAGCGGGTCGACGCTGACCATCCGCAAGTTCTCCAAGGACCCGTTCACCGTCACCGACCTGATCGGCTTCGGCACCCTCTCGCCGGAGATGGCCGAGCTGCTGCACGCCTGCGTCGAGGCGCGGCTGAACGTCATCGTCTCCGGCGGCACCGGCACCGGGAAGACGACGCTGCTCAACGTGCTCTCGTCGTTCATCCCCGACGGCGAGCGGATCGTGACGATCGAGGACGCGGTCGAGCTGCAGCTCCAGCAGGAGCACGTGGTCCGGCTGGAGTCGCGCCCGCCCAACATCGAGGGCAAGGGTGCGATCACCATCCGCGACCTGGTGCGGAACTCGCTGCGCATGCGGCCCGACCGGATCGTGGTGGGGGAGTGCCGCGGCGGCGAGTCCCTCGACATGCTGCAGGCGATGAACACCGGCCACGACGGCTCGCTGTCGACGGTGCACGCCAACTCGCCCCGCGACGCCATCGCGCGCCTGGAGACGCTGGTGCTCATGGCCGGCATGGACCTGCCGCTGCGGGCCATCCGCGAGCAGATCGCCTCCGCCGTCGACGTCGTCGTGCAGCTCACCCGGCTGCGCGACGGCACCCGCCGGGTCACCCACGTGACCGAGGTCCAGGGGATGGAGGGCGACACGGTCACGCTGCAGGACGCCTTCCTGTTCGACTACTCCGCCGGTGTGGACGCCGCGGGCCGCTTCCTCGGCAAGCCGGTGCCGACCGGGGTGCGCCCGCGCTTCACCGACCGCTTCGACGAGCTCGGCATCCGCCTCTCGCCGCGGGTGTTCGGCGCCGCCGAGCCCGCCGGCGCGGGGCGGTGGTGACGGTGTCCGGCGTCCTGCTCGTCGCCGGCGTCGGTGCGATCGCCGCGGCCCTGCTGATCCTGGCGTTCGTCGTGGTCCCGGCGGGCCCCGCGCGGGTGCCGCTGACCCGGCTGGACCCGTCGGTCGCGCCGCCGGCCTCGCCGCTGCTCGGCGCGGGCGCGGTGGCCGGCGCCGCGGTCGAGAAGGTGCTGGTCAGGCGCGGACGGCTGGCCGCGGGCGCCGCCGCCCTCGAGCGGGCCGGCATGTCGGTAACGCTGCCGAACCTCGTCCTCGCCGTCGGGTCGACCACCGTGCTGGGCGCGCTGACCGGTGGGCTGCTCGGCGGCCCGCTGCTCGCGCTGCTGCTCGTGGTCGCGGTCCCGTTCGGCGCCAAGCTGCTGATCGGCTTCCGCGCCGGCCGTCGCCAGGCCGCCTTCGCCGACCAGCTGGACGACTCGCTGCAGCTGATGTCGAGCAGCCTGCGCGCCGGGCACAGCCTCCTCCGCGCGGTCGACTCCGTCTCGCAGGAGGCCGAGGCGCCGACGTCGGAGGAGTTCGCCCGCATCGTCAACGAGACGCGGGTGGGCCGGGACCTCGCCGAGGCGCTCGACGACGTCGCCGAGCGCATGGGCAGCGACGACTTCACCTGGGTGGCCCAGGCGATCGCCATCCACCGGGAGGTCGGGGGCAACCTGGCCGAGGTGCTGGACGCGGTCGGCAACACGATCCGCGAGCGCAACGCCATCCGCCGGCAGGTCAAGGCGCTCTCGGCGGAGGGCAAGCTCTCGGCCGTCGTGCTCATGGCCCTGCCGTTCGGCGTGACCGCGTTCCTGTCGGTCAGCAACCCGGCCTACCTGGCGAAGTTCACCGAGAGCCTCGTCGGCTACGGCATGCTCGCCGCGGCGGCGCTCATGCTGCTGGCCGGTGGCCTGTGGCTCAAGAAGACCGTGGCGATCAGGTTCTGATGAGCGGCCTCCCCGTTGCCGTCCTGCTCGCCGCCGTCGGCGTCTGCGCCGCCGTGCCGCTGCTGGGCTGGGCCCTGCTCGGCCGCGCCCCCGTCGCCACGGTGCAGGCGCGCGCCAACCTGCTGCGGGGCCTCCCGACGGAGGGGCCCACCGCCGTCCGGACCGGTCCCGGTGCGCTGGCCCGCCTCGCCCGCGGGCTGACCCCGCGGGGGACGGTCAGGCGGCTGGACCGGCTCGCGGCCACCGCCGGCCGACCGGCGGCCTGGCCGGTGCCGCGGCTGGTGGCGGCCAAGCTCGTGCTCGGGGTGATCGCCGGTGCGCTCGGGCTGCTGATCGCCACCTCCACGCCCGGGGTGCTCACCGGCCTGGTCGCGGTCGTGTCGACGCTGGTCGCCTACTTCCTGCCGGAGCTGCTGCTGCACAGCCGGGGGCAGGAGCGCCGGGAGGCCATCGCGCTCGAGCTCGCCGACACCCTCGACCAGATGACCATCGCGGTCGAGGCGGGGCTCGGGTTCGAGGCGGCCATGGCGCGGGCGGGCAGCAACGGCAAGGGGGCGCTCGCCGAGGAGCTGGTGCGCACCCTGCAGGACATCGCCGTCGGCCAGCCACGGCGCGACGCCTACCTGGCGCTGGCCGAGCGGACCGGCGTGCCCGACCTGCGCCGGTTCATCCGGGCCGTCGTGCAGGCCGACCAGTACGGCGTGTCGATCGCCGACGTGCTGCGCACCCAGGCCGCGGAGATGCGGCTCAAGCGGCGTCAGCGGGCCGAGGAGAAGGCCATGCAGATCCCGGTGAAGGTGATCTTCCCGCTGATCCTGTGCATCCTGCCGACGCTGTTCATCGTGCTGCTCGGCCCCGCCGTCATGGACATCGTGGCGACGTTCAGCGAATGAGACCTCGTCGTCCTCCGGACGGCGCGCGGGGACGACGACACGGCCCCCACATCGCCGGGGAACGGCCATCGGCCGCGGTGTCGTCCGGAGGACGACGGTGCGTGCTCAGCCGGTGGAGCGGGGCTGGGCGGGGTTGGTGGGGTCGCCCTGCGACGGCGGGTTCATCGCCGGGCCGGTGGTCGCCTCGGAGACCTTCGACCCGCCCGCGGCGTGCGACGGGTCGTCGGCCGCCGGCGCGGCGGGGTCGCCGCCCGAGGGCTGGGCGCCCTCGCGGAGCGACTGGAGCCGGTTCTCCATGATCGTGACCACCTGCACGCGGTCGGCGTGGGCGCGCTCGTACTCCAGCAGGGTCTCCAGACCCTGGGCGTCGAGCGTCCGGATCCGCGAAGCCAGCCCCTCCACGGGCAGGTGGTCGTAGTCGGGCAGGGGCAGCTGGTCGTGCTCGGTCATCCCTCGTCCTCTCTGCGGTTCCGTGTCGCCCGACCGCCTACCCCGTCCTCCGCGATCGACACGGGGTGTGAGCGCCCGGTCGGTGGGTAGGCGGCGACGGCGGGAGTGCGGCCCACGCCGCCCCGCCCACCGAACACCCCCGATCGACCGAGGAGTTGTCCCCCCGACATGGACGTGTCCTTCCTGGAGCCGGTGTTCGCCGCCGCTGGGCCCTACGCCACGGTCTGCGCCGACGTCACGCACACCACCGAGTCCGCCGACACCGAGCTCGAGCTCCGGGTGCGCGCGCTGAGCGAGAAGCTGACCGAGCAGGGGGCGCCGGAGACGGTCGTGGAGGCCGTGCGCAGCCGGCTGCTCGAGGGCAACGAGGGCGGTGAGGCCGGCACGCTGCGGGGCCGCGCCGTCGTCGCCGCCGCCGACGGCACCGTCGTGCTGGACGAGGTGCTGGCCGACGCCCCCGCCCGCGAGACCGCCGAGTGGTCGGCCCACCCGGACCTGCTCCCGGTGCTGCGCCAGCTGGCCGGCCGGGTACCGCACGCCGTGGTCGTCGCCGACCGCGTCGGGGCCGACATCACCGTCGCCGGGCTCGCGGGTCAGCCGGACGAGGAGCGGCAGGTGGAGGGCGACACCTTCCACATGCGCAAGGTCAAGGTCGGCGGCTGGGCGCACAACACCTACATGCACACCGCCGAGAACCAGTGGGAGGAGAACGCCGGCCAGGTCGCCGACGAGATCGACTCCTTCAACCGCCGACTCCCGCTGCGGTTCGTCCTGCTCGCCGGCGACGTCCGTGCCCGCCAGATCCTGGGCGACAAGGCGCACGCCTCGTGGTCGGACCTCGTCGTCTCCATGGAGGAGGGCGGGCGCGCCGCGGGGGCCGACCGCGAGCCCATCGACCGGCGCACGAAGGAACTGGTCGCCGAGCACGAGGCGCGCGACATCGCCACCGCCGTCGACCAGGTGCAGGCGGCCGGCGCGCACGGGCTGGCCGTCACCGGCACCCCGGCCGTCGTCGAGGCGCTGCGCAAGGGGCAGGTGGAGACCCTCCTGATCACCGACGAGCAGGACGCCGACGCGACCCTGCTGGTGGGCGGCAGCCCGCTGGAGCTCGGCGTCAAGCAGCAGGACATGGACGCGCTCGGGGTGCACGGCGAGGTCGTCCCCGCCGGTTCGGCGCTGCTGGAGGCGGCGGTCGCCAGCGCGGCCGGCGTCCTCGTCGTCCCCGCGGCGGCCCTGCCCGGCGACGGGCCGGTCGCCGCGATCCTCCGTTACACCGACGCCTCCACCGACGCCGGCAGCTGACCGGCGCCCCCACGACCGAGGAGACCACCGTGACCGATCCGCACCAGGCAGCCACCGCCCCCGGCACCGACCAGGGCAGCATCGAGCGCCGCGCCGCGCTCGCCGAGGCCCTCGGCAAGGAGGTGTGGCCGGCCGACCGCGAGCAGCTGATCGCCAAGGCGCAGGAGGGCGGTGGCACCGACCGGGTCCTGTCGGACCTGCAGCGGCTGCCCGCCGGCCGGCAGTTCGAGAACGTCCAGGAGGTCGCCGAGGCGCTCGGGCTCGGCACCGAGCAGCAGCGGTTCTGACGTGACGACGCAGAAGAAGCCGAGCCCGGAGGCGCTGGACAACGTCACCGAGGACAACGTGGAGACGCGGTCGCAGCTGCTGCCGGAGGAGGAGGGCCTCCGCGGCAGCGGCATGGAGGAGGTCGCCGCGGAGGTCATCCTCGCCGAGTCGGAGGAGCGGACGGTCCACCCCGACCCGGACGACGCCCAGGGCGCGCACCGGCAGTCCGCCGAGACCGCGGACCTGCCCTGACGTGCGCCACGAGCACCCGGTCCGGCTGCGCTGGTCGGACCCCGACATGCTGGGCCACGTCAACCACGCCCGCGCGCTGGCCCTCCTGGAGGACGCGCGGCTGGCGATCGGGGACGACCACGCCGGCGGCGGGCTGATCCTGGCCCGCCTGGAGGTCGACTACCTGCGCCAGCTCTACTACCGGGTCGGCGAGGAGCTCTGCGTGCAGAGCTGGGTGACCCGGCTGGGGACGAAGTCCTTCACCGTCCGGCAGGAGCTGGTGCAGGACGGCGAGGTCGCCATCCGCGCCGACTGCGTGCTGGTCGTGTTCGACTTCGCCGCGAACGCCAGCCGGCCGATGACCGACGCCGAGCGGGCGCACTGGACGCGGTACCTGGAGGCGGAGGCCGGCTAGACCTGGCCGTAGGCGGCCCACAGCCGGGGGAACCGGGCGGCGAACCACTCGTCGTCGTCCTCCGGGAACGGCTCGCCGGCGGGTTCGCCGAACTGGTCGTCGACCTCGTCGGGGCCGGGGTCGAGGTCCTCCTCGGCGTAGCCGCGGTCGTCCAGCACCTCGAGCGGTGCGTAGGCCCACTCCTCGGCGCAGCCGAAGTCGTCCTCGTCCTCGTCCCACTCGAGGTCGACCAGGGCGTCGGGGTCGGCCAGCACCCGCTCGTAGGCCTCCCGGCCGTGGCTGATCAGCCAGTTCCGGAAGTCGAGGAAGGTGTCGTCGCTCGCCCCGCCGAGGGCGACGTGCGCCGCGGCCCAGAGGTCCCAGCGGTTGGCGCGGGCGCGGGCGGCCATCAGCTGCCGGTAGAAGCCGAGGACGTCGTCGTCGGAGAGCTCCTCGAGCGCCGCCGTGAGCGTCTCGACGTGCTCGGCGACCACCGAGTCCTTCGCGGTCTCGACCGCCTCCGCGCGGGTGTCCTCGACCAGCGTCCAGAAGGTGCTC
This sequence comes from Blastococcus sp. MG754426, assembly GCF_021699055.1. GTDB lineage: Bacteria > Actinomycetota > Actinomycetes > Mycobacteriales > Geodermatophilaceae > Blastococcus. The sequence continues at coordinate 13,550 of NZ_SSXC01000010.1, forward strand.
GTGTCCACGGGCGGAACCTACCGGCGCGGAGGGGCTCCGCGGAGGTCGTCGAGCCCGCCGCGCGCGGCGGCGACCGGGCCGGTGCTGTCGCGGACGACGAGCCGCGTGGCCAGCTCCAGCCGCGGGCTCTCGACGGTCTCGCCGTCCACCAGGCGCAGCACCGTCCGGGCCGCCAGCACGCCCATCTCGGCGAGCGGCTGGTGCACCGTCGTGAGCGGCGGGGAGGACCAGCGGGCCTCCGGGAGGTCGTCGAAGCCGACGACGCTGACGTCGTCGGGCACCCGCATGCCCCGGCGCCGGACGCCTTCGTAGACCCCCAGCGCCATCTGGTCGTTGGCCGCGAAGACGGCGCTGGGCGGGTCGGGCAGGGTCAGCAGGCGGTCGGCCGCGCGGGCCCCGGAGGCGTAGCCGAAATCGCCCTCGACCACCAGGGCGGCGTCGAACGGCAGCCCGGCAGCCTCCAGGCCCGCGCGGTACCCGGCCAGCCGCGCCCGGCTGGCCCACAGGTCGGGGGTGCCGGCGACGAAGGCGACCCGCCGGTGACCGAGCCCCGTGAGGTGCTCGGTGGCGCTGAGACCGCCGGCCCAGTTGGTCGCGCCGATGGTCGGCACGTCCAGGCCCGGGACGCCGGCCGGGTCGACGACGACGGCGGGGACCTGCAGCCCGCGCAGCTCGGCGGCGAGCTCGGGGTCCAGCTCGCTGGTGACCAGGATGGCGCCGTCGCTGGCCCGGGCGCCGAGGTTGTCCAGCCAGCCGCGGGTGGCGCTGGCCCGGCGGTGGATCGCCGTGACCACGGTGCCGACGCCGGCCGCGTGGGCGACGTCCTCCACCCCGCGGATGATCTCCAGCGCCCACGGGCTGTCGAGGTCGTTGAACACCAGGTCGACCAGCCGCGCGCGGGTGCGGGCCCGGCCGCCCCGGCGCTGGTACCCGCTGTCGCGGAGCAGCTGCTCCACGCGCTCGCGGGTCCGCGGGGCCACGTCCCCCCGCCCGTTCAGGACGCGCGAGACCGTCGGGACCGACACACCCGCCGCCGCGGCGATCGCCGCGATGGTCACCGCGCCGGTCTGCTCGTCGGCCAACGGACCTCCTCCTGGTCGGAGCGGCCAGCCTACGGCGGGCGGCGCGGCGCCGGGCGGGCGCGCGGCAGACCTCCTCCCTACGGGCGAGGAGCGGCGTCCGGGCTCCGTCCCTGGCTCGTGTTGACGGCCGGATGTGACCTACGTAACGTCCGGGCTCCGGCTTCCGGAAACTTTCGGAAGTCGCTCCGACGTCTCGAGGGAAGGCACAGCATGCGCTCTGTGAGGTTCGGTTCGCGGGTGGCAACCCGCTGCGCGGTCGGCGTGGCCCTGGTCCCGGTCGCGCTCTCCACCGCGGTCCTGCCCGCCTCGGCAGCACCGCAGGACCAGGCGGCCCCGTCGGCCCAGGCCCAGGAGGACCGGTCCTCCGGTCCGGCCATCCGCAACGGCCTGCGCACCGTCACCCCCGACGACCTGGTCATCGGGACCGCGGTGGCCGGCGGCGGGCACCACGAGGAGGCGGACTACCCCGACCCGTTCACCCGCGACCCCCGGTACCGCAAGGTCCTGGCCACGGAGTTCGACTCGGTGTCGCCCGAGAACCAGATGAAGTGGGAGTTCATCCACCCCGAGCCCGGGGTCTACAACTTCGGTCCCGCGGACGCGATCGTCGCGTTCGCCGAGCGGCACGGGCAGGAGGTCCGCGGGCACACCCTGCTCTGGCACAGCCAGCTGGCCGAGTGGGTGACCGAGGGCGACTACACCGACGAGGAGCTCCGAGTCATCCTCGAGGAGCACATCCGGACGGTGGTCGGCCGGTACAAGGGCCGCATCGACCAGTGGGACGTCGCCAACGAGATCTTCGCCGACACCTGGGACGACGGCGGGGTGCGGCTGCGGGACGGTTCGACCGGCGCGACGGCCAACGTCTTCATCGAACGCCTCGGCCCCGGCATCATCGCCGACGCGTTCCGCTGGGCGCACGAGGCGGACCCGGAGGCCAAGCTGTTCCTCAACGACTACGCCGTCGAGGACATCGGCCCGAAGAGCGACGCGTACTACGAGCTCGCGCAGCAGCTGCTCGCCGAGGGCGTCCCGCTGCACGGGTTCGCCTTCCAGGCCCACCTGGACCTGCAGTTCCCCTTCCCGGAGACCCTCGACGAGAACATGCAGCGCTTCGACGACCTGGGGCTGGAGACGGCGGTGACCGAGCTCGACGTCCGCTTCACCCTGCCCGAGGACGGGGTGCCCACCGCGGAGCAGCTCGCCGAGCAGGCCGACACCTACCAGGGTGTCCTCGAGGCATGCCTGTCGGTGGACGAGTGCAACTCGTTCACCATCTGGGGCTTCAACGACAAGTACTCGTGGGTGCCGAGCTTCTCGCCCGGCCAGGGTGCGGCGACGGTGATGTTCGAGGACTACGAGGGCAAGCCCGCGTACTGGGCCCTGCACGAGACGCTCGCGGAGGCGTCCGGCCGGTGATCCGCCCGGTCCGGCTCGCCGGACCCGCCTGAACGCCGGGCGGTCGCTCCTCCACCGGGAGCGGCCGCCCGGTCGGCGTCCGGGCGGCGCCGGCCCGGCCAGGTGATCATCTCCGTCCCCCTGGGTAGGGCCGGGGCCGACCCGAGAGGAGATCACGATGGCGAAGACGACGAAGAAGGGCGACGCCAAGCAGTCGGAGCTGCCGAGCACCCTGCAGCGGTCGCCGAAGAAGGCGCAGCGGACCTACACGAAGGCCTACGACTCGGCGGTCGACGAGTACGACGACGAGGAGCGCGCGGCGCGGACGGCGTGGGCCGCGGTGAAGCACTCGTTCGAGAAGGTCGGCGACCACTGGGAGAAGAAGGAGGGCGGCAAGAAGGGCCCCTCCGACGCGCAGGCCGCGGGCGGCCGGGGGACGGGCAAGCAGACCAAGGGCGGCGTGGACGCCAACGCCTCCAAGTCGCACCTGATGGACCTGGCCAAGAAGCTCGACGTCTCCGGCCGGTCGAAGATGAAGAAGAAGGAACTCGTCGACGCCATCCAGAAGGCGAACGACAAGAAGACGGCGAACTCCCGCAAGAAGTAGCGCCCCGTCGTGCCGCCCCCGCCCGCGGGTGGGGCGGCGCGACCTCAGCCGATGAGCAGGAAGCCGGTCTGCCGGCCGTCGAGGTACTCGACGCCGTCCCCGGTGAGCGCGATGCCCTCCTCCAGGCCCAGCCGGACGCACTGGCCGCCCCACTCGGGCACCGTCCGGCGCACCGCGAGCTCCAGGGCGTAGGCCGTGTCGAGGTGCACCGGGTGGTCGCCGGCGCCGGGCACGCCCTGCTGCTGGTCCCACTGACCGATCGCCGGGCCGGCGCCGTGCCCGTGGTAGCCGATCGGGTGGGAGTAGACGTCCCCGTCGAGGCCCTCGTCGGCCGCCGCGGCACGGGCGGCGGCGAGCACCTCGTTGCCGGTCCGCCCGGGCACGAGCGCGGCCGTGGTGAGGTCCTGCAGCCGGTTCGCCGCCGCCAGGGCGGCCCGCAGCCCGGCCGGTGCGTCGGTCTCGCCGGGGCGCAGGACGTAGGCGTTGCGCTGGGTGTCGGTGCGCAGGCCCAGGCAGCTCAGGCCGACGTCGCAGTGCAGGAGGTCGCCGGGGAGCACCTCCGCGTCCGCGGGGACGGCGGGCAGCAGCGTGCCGCCCTCCTCGGCCAGCGGCACCCCGGCCCGCTGCAGCAGCACCGAGGGCTGGAACCAGGGCTCCACGCCCAGGTCGTGCAGGCGCTGGCGGATCCACCACGCCACGTCGAGGGCGGTGGTCTCGCCGACCCGGACGACGGCGGGGGAGAACGCCTCCGCGATGACCTGGTGCGCCAGCAGGTTCATCCCGCGGAGCGCGTCGATCTCCTCCGGCAGCCGCGTCTCCAGCCAGCTCACCGCCAGCCGCTCGGCCGAGACCAGCCGCTCGGCGTACGGGCCCAGCGCCTCGGTGAGCAGCCGGTGCTCGGTGTGGGAGAGGCCGTCGGCGAGCGCGAAGTCCTCGGAGACGTCGATGCCGATGCGGCGCGGGTCGGCCTGCTCCACGAACCGGCGGACCTCCGCCCACTGGCCGCCCCCCGCGCCCTCGCCGGTGGTCCACGCGGGCAGGAACTGGCCCACCGGGTAGCGGGAGACCGCCGCGGGGGTGACGCCGTCGTCGCTGCGGTGCAGCAGCAGGATGGTGCGCCGACGGGCGGACAACCAGGACGCCGGCAGCAGCGTGGCCAGCACCGGGTCCTCGTTGTACTCGCGGCCGGCGACGATCCACAGGTCGATGCCCGCCCGGTCCATCAGGCCGGGGAGGACGTCGAGCAGCCGCTGGGTCAGCCACCGGTCGCGCACGTCGGCCTGCACGCGCAGCGGGGGCGGCACCGTGCGCGTCGGGCCGGGCGCGACGAGCGACATGCCCCCTAGCGAAGCAGAAACCCGCCGGATGCACCGGTCGAGCGGCCCGCCGCGGGCCCCGGCCTAGGAGCTGGTCTCCTCCGCGCGGGGGCTGCGGGCTCGCGGCACCCCGGCGGTCGCCACCCGGTCCCGGCCCTCCTGCTTGGCCCGGTACATCGCGCCGTCGGCCTCGTCGACCAGCCGCCAGAGCGCCGCGACGGGGTCCTCGCCGTCGGCCGGCCGGGTGACGGCGAGGCCGATCGAGGCGGTGACCCCGTGCCCGCCGGCGCCCTGCCCCCGGGCCACGGCCGCCCGCAGCCGCTCGGCCAGCAGGCCGGCCTCCGCGGCGTCGCTCACCGAACCCAGGACCACCAGCTCCTCCCCGCCGATGCGGGCGAGCACGTCGGCCGGGCGGACGGCGGCGGTGAGGGACGCCGCCACGGCGTTGAGGACGGCGTCGCCGACGGCGTGCCCGAACTCGTCGTTGAGCCGCTTGAAGTGGTCGAGGTCCAGGACCATCGCGCACACGCGGGTGCCGTCGCGCCGCGCCTGCCGCCAGAGGCGGTCGGCCTGCTCGACGAGGTAGCGGCGGTTGTGCAGGCCGGTGAGCGGGTCCAGCCGGGTCAGCGTCTCGGTCTCGGCCAGCAGGCGCTGCACGCGGCGGCGCAGCAGGTAGACCGAGGTGGCCGCGCCGTTGAGCGTGCAGGCGCTGACCCCGGCCTGGACGCCGAGGGCGGCCGCGCTGTCGTAGCTGGGCCACAGCGCCGCCACGCACACCACGGTGGTCACGGCCATGTGCAGGGTGAGCGCCTGCGGCCGCAGGAACCAGCCGGCCGCGAGGGCGGGGAACAGCAGCATGAGCGGGGTGGCGTAGCGCAGCGGGTCCTCGATGCAGAGCACGACGACGAGGTAGACCAGGTCGCCCAGCAGGACCAGGGCGAGGGTGTGCCCGTGGCCGAGCCGGCCGCGCGCGACGAGCGAGGCGGCGATGGCGAGCAGGAGCAGCATCGTGCCGGCGTAGGACCACCGCGCAGGGCCCTCGCGCAGCACGCCGTCCACGACGAGGTTGACCGAGCCCATGAGGGCGCCGGTGGCCAGCAGCACCGCGATGGTCAGGGCGGCGACGCGGTGCTCGTGGCCGGACGGGTCGAGGGGCTCCGGAGAGGGAGTGGCCAGGTCAGGGGCGCGCTCGTCCGGGCCGGTCACCGGTGCAGGATGCCGTACGGACCGGTGTTCCGGCACCCCCTGTTCCTGCCCCGTCACCGACAGGTGCCCGTCCGGGTGACCGAGGGGATCGCGTCCGCCGCCCCGCCGCCGTCCGAGCGGGTCCGCGCGACCGGTGGAAGGCTGGTGGGGTCCGACGAGCGAAGGAGGTCGTGCATGAGCACGGGGCCCTGGTTCTACTGCCTCAAGCACCGCACCGTCGAGCCGCGCGACGGGTGCGCCGAGCGGCACCGGCTCGGCCCGTACGAGACCCGCGAGGAGGCGGAGAACGCACTCGCCTCCGTCGCCGAGCGCAACGAGCAGCTCGACGAGGAGGACCGCGCCTGGGAGGAGCGCTGACCTCCGGTCCCGGGGCCAGGCATGATCGGTGCCAGCCGCCGGGTCGTCCGGCGCCGCGGAAGGGGTGGACGTGACGGACGGTCGCGCGGTCGAGGAACTGGTCGTGGGTGTGCTGGGCGGCACCGGGCCGCAGGGGCGGGGGCTGGCCGTACGGCTGGCCGCCCAGGGGCAGCGGGTGCTGCTCGGCTCCCGCGACGCCGAGCGCGCGGCCGAGGTGGCCGCCGAGGTCGCCGAGCGCGCCGCGACGGTGGCCGGCGGCGGCGAGGTGTCGGTGACCGGTGGCTCGAACGTCGACGTCGCGGGCGCGGCGGACCTGGTCATCGTCGCCGTCCCCTTCGCCGGGCACGCCGCGACGCTCGCCGAGCTCGCCACCCCGCTGGCCGGGAAGATCGTCGTCGACTGCGTCGTGCCCATGGGCTTCGACGAGCTCGGCGCCTACGTGCTCGACGTCGAGGAGGGCAGCGCCGCCCAGCAGGCGGCCGCGCTGCTGCCCGACTCGCACGTGGTCGGTGCCTTCCACCACCTGTCGGCCAAGCTGCTCGAGGACCTCTCCCGGCCCACCATCGACGGCGACGTCATGGTGGTCGGTGACGACCGGGCGTCGATGGACACCGTGCAGGCGCTGGCCGGCCGGCTGCCGGGGATGCGCGGCATCTACGCCGGCCGGCTCCGCAACGCCCGCCAGGTCGAGGCGCTGACGATCAACCTGGTGTCGGTCAACCGCCGGTACAAGGTCCACGCGGGTGTCCGGATCACCGACGTCTGAAAGGACCCCGTCCTCCTCACCCTGCGCAGGCTCGGGGTGAGCCCCTCGACGGGGCCACCGTGCTCTCTCGACGACGTCGGCACCCCGTTTCGCGGGCGGCCGCCGCGGCGGGTCGTCTCGCTGGTGCCGTCGCTGACGGAGGCGATCGCCACGACCGACGCCGGGCTGCTGGCGGGGGTGACCGACTGGTGCACCCACCCCGCCGGGCTCGACGTCCCGCGGGTGGGCGGCACCAGGTGGCCCGACGTCGGGCGGGTGCTGGACCTGGCGCCCGACCTCGTGGTCGCCAACGCCGAGGAGAACCGGGACGAGGACCTCGCCGCGCTCCGGGCCGCCGGGGTGCCGGTGTGGGTGACCGCACCGGCCACCGTCGACCAGGCGCTGGACTCGCTCGGCCGGCTCTGCGCGGTGCTCGGCCACGCGGACCCGGCCTGGCTGGCGGAGGCGCGGGCGGCCTGGACCGCGCCGGCCCGGCTGCCGGAGGTCGCAGCCGTGGTCCCGATCTGGCGCCGTCCCTGGATGGTGCTGGGCCGCGACACCTTCGCCGGTGACGTGCTGGCCCGGCTCGGCGTCCGCAACCTCTACGCGGGGCACGCCGACCGCTACCCGAAGCTGGGCCGGGACGAGCCCGCGACGGTGCCGGCGGAGCTCGTCGTCCTCCCCGACGAGCCCTACGCCTTCACGCCCGAAGACGGCCCCGAGGCGTGGCCGCAGGCGCGGCCGGCGTTCGTGAGCGGCCGGCACCTCACCTGGTACGGGCCCTCGCTCGCCGAGGCGCCCCGGGTGCTGCTGGCCCAGCTCGCCGGCTGACCGGCCACGCGCTCGAATGCCGCCCGGGTGGCACAGTGGGGGAGTGCTGCTCGCGAACGCGGTGGCGCTCGTGCATGCCGCCGCCGTCCTGTTCATGCTGGTCGGTGCCCTGCTCGCCCTCCGGTGGCCCCGGCTGGTGCTGCTGCACGCCCCCGTCGCCCTGGTGATCCTCGGCGTCAACCTGGCCGGCGCCGACTGCCCGCTCACCGACCTCGAGCTGTGGCTGCGCGAGCGCGCGGGTGCACCGGGCTACGAGGGCGGCTTCCTGGGCCGCTACCTGTTCGACCCGCTGGGGCTGGAGGTCGACGCGGCCGGCACGCAGCTGGGCATCTACGCCACCGCGATCGGCCTCAACGCCGTCGGCTACGGGCTGCTCGCGGCCCGCGCACTCGGCTCCGGGGGTGCTCCTCGTGCCCGGGGGCCGCTGCAGGACCCGGAGAGCGCGAGTCCGGCCCCCGCAGCGAGCTGGAGCGGGCCTACTCGAACGAGTGCTCCGGCCCCGGGAAGGTCCCGCCCCTGACCTCGTCGGCGTACTCCCGGGCCGCGCGGAGCAGCTCACCGCGCAGGTCCGCGTACTTCTTGACGAACTTGGGCACCCGGCCGCCGTTGAGCCCGGCCATGTCCGGCCACACGAGCACCTGGGCGTCGCAGTCCACGCCCGCCCCGATGCCGATGGTCGGGATGGTGAGCGCCTCGGTCACCTGCCGGGCGACCGTGGCCGGGACCATCTCCAGGACGACGGCGAACGCGCCGGCCTCCTGGACGGCGTGCGCGTCGGCCAGCAGCTGCTCGGCCCCGGCACCCCGGCCCTGCACCCGGTACCCGCCGAGGGCGTGCTCGCTCTGCGGCGTGAAACCGATGTGCGCCATCACCGGGATGCCGGCGTCGTGCAGCAGCTCGATCTGCGGTGCCACCCGCTCCCCGCCCTCGAGCTTGACCGCCTGGGCCCCGCCCTCCTTCATCATGCGGACGGCGGTGCCGAACGCCTGCTGCGGGCCGGACTCGTAGCTGCCGAAGGGCAGGTCGGCGACGATCAGCGCCCGCTTGGTGGAGCGGGTCACCGCCTTGGTCATCAGCAGGATGTCGTCGACCGTCACCGGCACGGTGCTCGTGTGGCCGAGGACCACGTTGCCCGAGGAGTCGCCGACCAGCATCACCGGGATGCCGGCCTCCTCGAAGACGGCGGCGCTGAAGGTGTCGTAGGCGGTGAGCATCGCCCACTTCTCGCCGCGCTCCTTGGCCTGCTGCAGGTGGTGGATGCGCACCCGCGCCGTCGACTGGCCGCCGTACAGGACCGACTCGGTCACGCCTGTGCTCCTTCGCGGACGGTGGGCAGGGTCTCGCGCCACCGGTTGGTGATGGGCAGCCGCCGGTCGCGGCCGAACGCCTTGAGGCTGATCTTGGTACCGGGCGCCGACTGGCGGCGCTTGAACTCGGCGGCGTCCACCAACCGGAGGACGCGGGCCACCACGTCGGGGTCGTGCCCCCGCTCGAGCAGCTGCGCCAGGCCCAGGTCGCGGTCGACGTAGTCGGCGATCACCGCGTCCAGCTCCTCGTAGGAGGGCAGCGAGTCGCTGTCCACCTGGCCCGGCGCCAGCTCGGCCGACGGTGGCTTGTCGATGGAGTTCCGCGGGATGGGCTCGGTCTCCCCGCGCCCGGCGGCGTACGCGTTGCGCCAGCGGGCCAGCTCCCACACCAGCGTCTTGGGCACGTCCTTGATCGGGGCGAAGCCCCCGGCGGAGTCGCCGTAGAGGGTCGAGTAGCCGACGGCGACCTCGCTCTTGTTGCCCGTCGTCAGCAGCAGGTGCCCGTGCTGGTTGGACAGCGCCATGAGGAGCGTGCCGCGCACCCGCGCCTGCAGGTTCTCCGCGGCGACCCCGGAGAGCTCCACCGAGGCCTCGAACGCGTCCACCACCGGGGCGATCGGCACCACCGAGTAGTGCAGGCCGGTGCGGCGGGCGAGGTCCTCGGCGTCGGCCAGCGAGTGCTCGCTGGACCACTTCGACGGCAGCCCGACGCCGTGCACCCGGCCGGCGCCCAGGGCGTCGACGGCCAGCGCCGCGCAGACCGCCGAGTCGATGCCGCCGGAGAGCCCCAGCACCACCGAGGGCATGCCGTTCTTGTCGATGAAGTCGCGCAGGCCCAGCACGAGCGCCCGCCAGACCTCCTCGCACTCACCGAGCGGCTCGGCGACGCCGGCCGGCCGGGGCTCGTAGGCGGGCACCGGCTCCTCGCCCAGCACGTGGCGGGTGACGGTCATCGGGCCGATCCGGCCGGCACGCCGCTCGGGGACCCGTGCCCGGTCGATCGACAGGTCCACGGTGAGCAGGTGCTCGACGAACTGGGGCGCCCGGGCGAGCAGCTCGCCGGTGGGGGAGACGGCCATCGAGTCACCGTCGAACACCAGCTCGTCCTGGCCGCCGACCTGGTTGCAGTACAGGACCGCCGCCCGCGCCTCGGCGGCGCGGCGGCGCACCAGCGGCAGCCGCAGGTCGTCCTTCGCGCGCTCGTAGGGGGAGGCGTTGGGGGAGACGACGAGGTCGACGCCGGCCTGGCCGGCGACCCCGCACGGCCCGCCCTCGACCCAGAGGTCCTCGCAGATCGTCAGCGCGACGTCGACCCCGTGCAGCCGGACCACCGGCAGCTCGGTGCCGGGCACGAAGTAGCGCGCCTCGTCGAAGACGCCGTAGTTGGGCAGGTGCCGCTTGTAGTAGCGGACGACGACCTCGCCGCCGTGCAGCAGGGCCGCGGCGTTGCGGGGGGCGCCCCGGCGGGGGTTGGCGTCGCTGGGCCGGTCGTCGTCGGTGGGCGGCTCGTCGACCGGGGCCGGCCCGCTGCCCTCGGTGTGCGCCAGGTACCCGACGACGACGGCGAGCTCGCCCAGACCCTCGGCCGCCAGCCGGCCGGCGAGCTCGACCAGCGCGCGCTCGCTGGCCCGGGCGAAGGACTCCCGGAGCACCAGGTCCTCCGGCGGGTAGCCGGTCAGCGTCATCTCGGGGAAGACGACGAGGTGGGCGCCCGCCTGCGCCGCCTCCGCCGCCCGGCGGACGACCAGGTCGCCGTTGCCCGCCAGGTCACCGACCCGCGTGTCGACCTGGGCCAGGGACACCCGCACCTGCACCGGCTGCTGATCGCTCACGGGCCCATCCTGGTCCCGGACCCGCTCCGGGTGCGAGGCGGGGCCGGTGGTCACGGCCGCCAGAACGCCACCACCTTGGTGCGCAGGTCGGCACCCAGCCGCCGGTAGAAGCGCTGGGCGGCGACGTTGTCCTCGCGGACCTCCCAGCGCACGGCGAGCCCCTCGCGGGCCGCCAGGGCGCCGAGCTCGGTCATGAGCAGCCGGCCCACCCCGGCGTCCCGGTACCCGGCCCGCACGAACAGGTCGTCCAGGCCGAGGATGTCGCGGCCCAGCCACAGGTGCAGCCGGCGGACGGCGGACACGTACCCGGCCGGCTCGCCGTCCCGCTCGGCCAGCAGGACGACGACGTCGGGCCGGGCCAGCATCGTCGTCCACGTCCCGAGGCCGCCGGCGACGGCGTCCGGGGTGCCCTCGTGCGCGGCGATCTCCCGCACCATCGCCAGGACGGCGGCGGCGTCGCCGGGACCGGCGCGGCGCACCTCCACGTGGCTGGCGGTCGTGCGCAGCGGGTTCTGCGGAGGCGTTGCCGCAGCAGGGTGGTCGGCCATGGCTGGAGCATGCCGGTCCGTCGAGCGACACCCGTCAGCGGCTCGAGGCGCTCCGCAGGCCGCGCCGGCCCGGCTCCGCGTCGCACCCCTCCGGCCCGATGACCACGACCGGGCCGGCGACCCCGGCCAGCACCCTCCGCCCCACCGACCGGACGGCCCCGGTCGGCCGGCGCCGGCCCGGGATCCCCAGGACGACGAGCGCCGCACCGCCGGAGGCCGCGACGAGCGCGGAGGCGGCGTCGCCGCAGCGGAGCTCCGCCGTGACCGGCACGTCGAGGAGCTCCTGCCGCCACGAGGCGAGCGTCCGGTCCACCAGCCGCGCGGCGCCGGCCTCGGTGACGGCACGCGGTGCGCACACCCCCTCGAGGTCCGCGGGGGTGTCGGGGCTCCACGCGTGCACGACGGTCAGGGGCAGGCCCCGTCCCCGGGCCGCCCGGACGGCGAAGCCGAGAGCGGGGCCGGAGGACGGTGCGCCGTCGATGCCGACGACGACGCGGGGTCTCGACCGCTGGTCGGTGGCGCGCGGGAGGGCGCGTACCACCGTGACCGGGCACGCGCCCGAGGACGCCAGACGCAGCGGGGCGCGCCCGGACCCGAGGCGGGTGAGCCCGGTCGCAGCGGGGGCGCCCAGCACCAGCAGGGCTGCCGTGCGGCTCTCGCGCAACAGTGCGGGGAGCGCCGACCCGCTGAACCGGCAGCTCTCCACCGCGAGGTCCCGGTCGACCGCGCGGGCCCGCGACGCCGCGGCGCCCAGCTCCCCGGCCGTGGCGCCCTCCGGGCTCACCAGCCGCAGGGGCAGCCCACGGATCGAGGCCTCGGCGGCGGCCCAGTCGACGGCGTCGTCGGAGGCGGCGGTGACCCGGACGACGACCGGCGCGGAACCGTGGCGGGCACCGGGCTGCCTGCGCACGAGGGCCTCCTCGCCGACGCCGGGCGGGAGCCGCCCGGGACGTCGCCGAACGTATCGCAGCACGATAGAAGTGCACCAGGGCCGCGCTCGCGGTGTCGTGGTGTGATGACGCCGTGACGGGGCTCGGGGAGGACGGCGGTCCGGTGCCCCTGAGCAAGGCCGACTTCGAGGCCCTGGCCCGGTTCCGGTTCGGCATCCGGCGCTACCTGCGGTTCAGCGAGGAGGTCGTCCGCCGGCACGGCCTGACGCCGCAGCAGTACCAGCTGCTCCTGGCGCTGAAGGGTTTCCCGGCACGGGACTGGGCCACGGTGCGCGAGCTGGCCGAGCGGCTGCAGCTCCGCCACCACAGCGTGGTGGAGCTGGTCGACCGCGCCCAGAAGCAGGACCTCGTCGGGCGGACCGCGCACCCCGACGACGCGCGCGCGGTGCGGGTGGTGCTCACCGCGGCGGGGGAGGAGGTCCTCGGCCGGCTGGCCGCCCTGCACCGGGCCGAGCTGAGCCGGATGGCAGCCGTCCTGAGCCCGCCGGACTGGCACCGGCCCGGCTGATCGGGCGCGGGCGGCGCGACACGCGCCGTCCGGGGCGCGGGACGGTGCGCGGATCGCCCGGACGGGGCAGGCTTGCGCCGACGTCACATCCACGAAACGAGCGGACTGGATCATGGCCGGCATGGACCGACAGCAGGAGTTCGTCCTGCGGACCCTGGAAGAGCGAGACATCCGCTTCGTGCGGCTCTGGTTCACCGACGTCTCCGGCTACCTCAAGGCCGTCGCGGTGGCCCCGGCGGAGATCGAGGCGGCCTTCGCCGAGGGCATCGGGTTCGACGGCTCGGCGATCGAGGGCTTCGCCCGGGTCTACGAGTCCGACATGCTGGCCAAGCCCGACCCGGGCACCTTCCAGGTGATGCCGGCGCGCGAGGGCCGCGCCAGCGACACCGCACGGATGTTCTGCGACATCACGCTGCCCGACGGCTCGCCGTCGTGGGCCGACCCGCGCCACGTGCTGCGCCGGGCCCTGGCCAAGGCCGGCGACATGGGGTTCACCTTCTACACCCACCCCGAGATCGAGTTCTTCCTGCTCAAGGACCTGCCGACCGACGGCACCCCACCCGAGCCGGCCGACAGCGGCGGCTACTTCGACCTGTCCACGCACAACGTGGCGCACGACTTCCGGCGCGAGGCGGTCTTCGCCCTGGAGGCGATGGGCATCTCGGTGGAGTTCAGCCACCACGAGGTCGCCCCGGGGCAGCAGGAGATCGACCTGCGCTACGCCGACGCCCTCTCCATGGCCGACAACATCATGACCCTGCGGCACGTCGTCCGGGAGGTGGCGCTGGCCCAGGGCGTGCACGCGACGTTCATGCCCAAGCCGTTCACCGAGCTGGCGGGCTCGGCGATGCACACCCACCTGTCGCTGTTCGAGGGCGACCGCAACGCCTTCCACGACCCGGCCGACCCGATGCGGCTGTCGACCACCGGCAGGCAGTTCATCGCCGGCCTGCTGACCCACGCCCGGGAGGTCACCGCGATCACCAACCAGACGGTGAACTCCTACCGGCGGCTGCTGGCCGGCACCGAGGCGCCGACCGCGGCCACCTGGGGCCGGGCCAACCGCTCGGCGCTGGTCCGCCTGCCCAGCTACAAGCCGAGCAAGGCGCAGTCGGCCCGGGTCGAGGTGCGCTCGCCGGACTCGGCGTGCAACCCCTACCTCACCTTCGCGGTGCTGCTGGCCGCCGGGCTGCGCGGCATCGAGAAGGGCTACGAGCTGCCGCCGGAGGCCGAGGACGACGTCTGGTCGCTCACCGACACCGAGCGGCGGGCGGCCGGGTACGAGGACCTGCCGGTCAGCCTCGGTGAGGCGCTCACCGCGATGCAGGGCAGCGAGCTGGTGGCCGAGACGCTCGGGGAGCACGTCTTCGAGTTCTTCCTCCGCAACAAGTGGGAGGAGTTCAACTCCTACCGCCAGAACGTGACCCCGTTCGAGCTGCGCCGCTACCTCCCCGGCCTGTGAGGCGGGGGCGGGGGCGGCCGTTAGCCTCGATCGCGTGACCGCCGGCCGCCTGCTCGTCGTCGTCCCCAGCGAGACCGATCCGCCGGCGCGCCTGGGGGAGTGGCTGCGCGCCGCGGGGCTGGAGCTCGACGAGCGCCGGTTGGGCCTGGGCGCCGAGCTGCCCGCCGCGCTGGACGGCTACGACGGGCTGCTGGTGCTGGGCGGGCCGCAGTCCTCGATGGACGACGCGGCGACCAGCCCCGAGCTCGTGGGCGTCCGGGAGCTGCTCCGTCAGGCGCTCGCCGCGGACCTGCCCACGCTCGCCGTCTGCCTGGGCGCCCAGCTGCTGGCCCAGGTCGGCGGTGGCCGCACCCGGGTCGGCGCGGCGGGGCCGGAGGTCGGCGCGACGCTGGTGGCCAAGCGCGACGCCGCCGACGCGGACCCGGTGTTCCGCCCGCTGCCGCTGTCCCCGGACGTCATCCAGTGGCACCACGACGAGATCTCCGAGCTGCCGGCCGGCGCGACCCTGCTGGCCGGCAACCCGCACTACCCGCACCAGGCCTACCGGGTGGGGACCGCCGTCTACGGGCTGCAGTTCCACATCGAGACGACGCCGGAGATGGTGCGGGCCTGGGCCGCCAGCGACCCCGTCGGCGTGGCGGCCAGCCCGCTCGACGTCGAGACGCTGTGCGCCCGGGCCGCCGCCGCCCACGACGACCTGGACGAGGTCTGGCGCCCGTTCGCCGGGCGGTTCGCCGATCTGGTCCGGTCCCGGGCGCAGGTGCGCGCGTGAGCGTGCCGCAGGCGGAGGTCCCGCGGCGGGCGGTGGTCCGCCTCGTCCGGTTCGGCTTCGAGGACGGCGAACGCGCCGCCCGGCTGCTGTCGGACCCGTCGCTGGGGCTCTGGGACCTCGACCGCAACGAGCCCGCCGACCCCGAGGCGGGGCCGGTCGTCGCCGCCCTGGCCCGGGCGGGCGACCCCGACCTGGCGGTCCGTTCGCTGCACCGGCTGGTCGAGGCGCTGGACGCCGAGGACGACTCCGGTGGCGCGGCCGCCACGCTGCTGGCCCGGCTGCGGGGCTCGGGCCACCTGCGCGCCCGCCTGCTCGCCGTCCTCGGCGCCAGTTCGGGGCTGGCCGACCACCTGGCCGCCTACCCGCTGGACTGGGAGGTGCTCGACGACAGCAACGGGCCGAGCCGGCCCACGCCGCACGCGCTGGAGCAGCAGATGCTGGCCGCGGTCG
Source organism: Blastococcus sp. MG754426 (assembly GCF_021699055.1). GTDB lineage: Bacteria > Actinomycetota > Actinomycetes > Mycobacteriales > Geodermatophilaceae > Blastococcus. The sequence goes on from NZ_SSXC01000010.1 coordinate 28,921, forward strand.
GCGCCGACCCCGACGACCCGCCCTGGGGCGTCCGGCTGGGCTCGGCCGCGCCCGACGCCGGGCCCTCGCGGATCGCGGCCCTTCGGCACGCCTACCGCCGGGCGATCCTGTCGCTGGCAGGGCGCGACCTGGCCGACGGCGTGCCCGCCGACGAGGCGGCGGCCGAGCTCGCCGACATCGCCGCCGCCGTGCTCGCCGCCGGTCTCGCGCTCGCCGTCGCCGAGCAGCCGGCGGACACGGCGGCCTGCCGGCTGGCGGTCATCGCGCTGGGCAAGACCGGCGGCCGGGAGCTCAACTACGTCAGCGACGTCGACGTCGTCTTCGTGGCCGAGCCGGTCGAACCCGGGGAGGCCGAGGCGGCCGCGCTCGCCGGCGCGACCCGCGTCGCCGCGTCGCTCATGCGCATCTGCCGGGAGGCGGCGTGGGAGGTGGACGCGGCGCTGCGCCCCGAGGGCAAGGCCGGCTCCCTGGTGCGGACGGTCGCGGGGCACGCCGCCTACTACGAGCAGTGGGCCGACACCTGGGAGTTCCAGGCGCTGCTGAAGATGCGCCCGGTCGCCGGCGACCCGCACCTCGGGCGCGGCTACGTCGACGCGCTCTGGCCGCTGGTGTGGAAGGCCGGTGACCGGCCCGGCTTCGTCGGCGAGGTGCAGGCGATGCGCCGCCGGGTGGAGGCGAACATCCCCCCGGCCCAGGCCGAGCGGGAGCTCAAGCTCGGCCGCGGGGGCCTGCGCGACGTCGAGTTCGCCGTCCAGCTGCTGCAGCTGGTGCACGGCCGGGCCGACCCGACGCTGCGGGTCGGCGGCACCCTGCCGGCGCTGCTGGCGCTGTCGGCCGGCGGCTACGTCGGCCGGGAGGACGCCGCCACGCTGGTCGCCTCCTACCGCTTCCTGCGCACCGTCGAGCACCGGCTGCAGCTGCTGCGGCTGCGGCGCACCCACCTGCTGCCCACCGACGAGCAGCAGCTGCGCTGGCTGGCCCGCTCGCTGGGGTACAAGCCCGACCACCGGGGCGACGCCGTCGACGTGCTGCGGGCCGAGCTCGCGCTGCACACCCGCGAGGTGCGGCGGCTGCACGAGAAGCTCTTCTACCGGCCGCTGCTCTCCGCCGTCGCCCGCGTGCCCGGGGAGCACCTGCACCTGGGGTCGAAGGCGGCCGGCGACTGGCTGCGGGCCCTCGGCTTCGCCGACCCCGAGGGTGCGCTGCGGCACCTGGCGGCGCTCACCGGCGGGGTGTCGCGCTCGGCGTCGATGCAGAAGTACCTGCTGCCGGTGCTGCTGCAGACCTTCGCCTCCTGCCCCGACCCCGACGCCGGGCTGCTGGCCTACCGGCAGGTGAGCGAGGCGCTCGGCGGGAACCAGTGGTACCTCCGCCTGCTGCGCGACGAGGGCCAGGTCCCCGAGCGCCTGGCCCAGCTGCTGGGCTCCAGCCAGTACGTCGCCTCGCTGCTCACCCGCACACCCGAGGCGCTGCGCCTGCTCGCCGACGACGCCGAGCTGGAGCCGCGGTCGGCGGAGACCCTGGCCAAGGCGTGGCGGCAGGCGGCCGGCCGGGCGCCCGACCCGCAGGCGGGCGTGCGGGTCATCCGGGGGCTGCGCCGACAGGAGCTGCTGCGGATCGCCGCCGCGGACCTGCTCGGCCGCCTCGACGTGCACCGCGTGGGCCGGGCGCTCACCGACGTCGCGGCCGCCACGCTGCAGGCCGGGCTCGACGCCGCCCTGCGGGCGCACGCGCAGGAGACCCGGGTCGCCGTCGAGGACCTGCCCGTGGACCTCGCGGTCATCGGCATGGGGCGCCTCGGGGGCGGCGAGCTCGGGTACGGCTCGGACGCCGACGTCCTGTTCGTCCACCGGCCCCGCCCGGGTGCGGACGAGGCGAAGGCCTCCGCGGCGGCGAACGCCGTCGCCCACACGCTGCGGCGGCTGCTCGCCGAACCGGCCCCGGACCCGGCGTTCGAGGTCGACGCCGACCTGCGGCCCGAGGGCCGCCAGGGCGCCCTGGTGCGCAGCCTCCCCGCCTTCCGCGAGTACTACCAGCGGTGGGTGTCGGTGTGGGAGGTGCAGGCGCTGCTGCGCGCCGTCCCGGTCGCCGGCGACGAGGCGCTGGGAGCGGAGTTCGTGGCCCTGGTCGACCCGGTGCGCTACCCGGCCGACGGGCTCTCCGCGGAGCAGGTCGCCGAGATCCGGCGGATCAAGGCCCGCGTGGAGCGCGAGCGGCTGCCGCGCGGCGCCGACCCCGCCACCCACACCAAGCTGGGTCGCGGCGGGCTCGCCGACGTGGAGTGGACCGCCCAGCTGCTCCAGCTCCAGCACGCCGCCCGCGTGCCCGCGCTGCGCGTGCCCTCGACGGTGGGCGCGCTGACCGCGCTCGCCGAGGAGGGGCTGCTCCCGGAGGACCAGGCCGAGGCGCTCACCGCGGCGTGGGAGCTGGCCACCCGGTCGCGCAACGCGGTCTTCCTCGTCCGCGGCCGCCCCAGCGACCAGCTGCCCCGGCCCGGCCTGGAGCTGGGCGGGGTCGCCCGCGCCTGCGGCTACGGGCCGGACGACGAACCCGGCCGCTTCCTCGACGACTACCGCCGCACCACCCGGCACGCGCGCACGGTGGTGGAGCAGGTCTTCTACGGCCAGCCCGCCCCGGGCTGAACGGCGCGGCCGGGTGACCGAAGGACCCTGGCCGGCGGCGACGCCGCGGCGCAGGCTCCTGGTGTCCGCACCGGTGCCGCCGGGAGCCGGCACGGGGGCCGGGTGCGGCCGGGCCAGGAGGTTCCCGTGTCCCCCGTCCTCGTCCGCTCGCTCGTCGCGGAGTTCCTCGGCACCGCGCTGCTCGTCCTCGTCGCGGTCGGTACCGCGGTCGTCGGCCTGGAGAGCGTCGGCCCCGTGGGCGTGGCGCTGGCCTTCGGCTTCACGCTGCTGGTGCTCGCCTACGCCATCGGGCCGGTGTCGGGCTGCCACGTCAACCCGGCGGTGACCCTCGCGGTGCTGCTGTCACGCGGCATGACCGCGGTCGAAGCGGCGCTCTACTGGGTCGCCCAGTTCGCCGGTGGCATCACCGGCGCCGCCGTCCTGTGGCTGCTGACCAGCGACTTCGGCGGGGTGACCGACCAGACCGGGGCCCTCGGGGCCAACGACTGGGGTGCCGCGATCAGCGGTGAGGGTGCCTTCCTGCTCGAGCTCCTGCTCACCTTCGTGCTGGTGGTGGTCGTGCTCCTCGTGACCGGGACCGCCGCCGCGCCGGGATTCGCCGGGCTGGCCATCGGGCTCACCCTCGCGGCCGTGCACCTGATCGGGATCCCGCTCACGGGGACGTCGGTGAACCCCGCCCGCTCGCTGGGGCCCGCGCTCCTCGCCGGCGGTGAACCGCTGGCCGGCGTCTGGCTGTTCGTGCTGGCCCCCGTGGTCGGGGCCGTCCTGGCGGTCCCGGTCGCCCGGCTCCTCGCCCGGCCGGCGCCGGCCGCGGAACCGCTCGGCGCACCGGTGGACGAGACGGGCGCCGAGCTGCCCGGCGCAGACCCCGGGGCGGCGCCGGGTGGGGACGGCCCGCTGCCCATCAGCCGGACCTCGGCGACCGGTGCCGGCCAGCCGGGTGATCGCCGTCCGACGAGCTGACCGGCCCGGAGCGCTGGTTCCGGCGCGTGCGGAGGGTTCGGCACGGGCGGTGCTGGCAATGGCAGGGAGGGCCCGACGTCCCCGAGACCCCCTGGATCTTCGATGCGCCTCCTGCCCCTCGGGCTCTGCGCGGCCGTGCTCGTCACCGCCTGCGGCACCGACGAGGAGCCTCCGGCCGACGCCGGGCCCACCACCTCGCCGACCGCGCCGTCACCCGACGTCGAGGACGCCGTGGAGCCCGTCGGCGAAGGCAGCACCGACGAGTCCGTGGCCTCGGGCGACAGCCCCCCGGTGACCCTGACCGACGTGCGGCTGGCAGCGCACGGGGGGTTCGACCGCGTCGTCTTCGAGCTCGCCGGGGAGGGGGAGGCGGGCTGGCGGGTCGGCTACACCGACGACCCGCGGGCGCAGGGGTCCGGGGAGCCGGTCGAGGTGCCCGGGGACGCCGTCCTCGGCATCACGCTGACGAACATCGCGCTGCCGGGGGACGCGCCGGAGGGCGTCGCGCCGTGGGAGGGCGCCGGGCGGCTGGCGGTCGCCGATCCGGTGGTGCTGGACGCCGTGGTCGAGGACACCCTCGTCGAGGGGCGCTACAGCTTCTTCGCCGGGGTCGACGCGCGGCGGCCGTTCGCCGTCGCAGCGCTCGACTCCCCGCAGCGCATCGTGGTCGACCTGCTCGACGAGGAGCCGGCGGAGCCCGATCCGCTCGCCGAGCGGTGCGAGAGCCCGGAGGGCTACGCCATCTCCTATCCGGAGTCCTGGGAGGTGAACCCGGGGACGGAGGTGCCGGCCTGCAGCTTCTTCTCACCGGACTCCTTCGAGGTGCCCCCGGCCACCGACGCGCGGGTGGCCCCGATCAGCGTCCGGGTGGAGGGCATCCCCTTCGACCGGCTGGTCACCACCGGGCGCGGCGAGGAGCTGAGCCGCGAGGAGCTCACGATCGACGGGCGGCCGGCCGTCCGCGTCGAGCGGGTCACCGCCGGGGAGGGGCTGTGGCCCCAGGGCCTGCCGGTCACCCGCGTCGTGGTCGACCTCGGGGCGGACGACGGCTCGCCACGCGCCCTGGTGGCCGACACCGTCGGGCTCCCGCGGTTCGACTACCCGCGCAACGTCGAGGTCCTGGACCGGATGGTGGCGTCGCTGGGCCTCGACGGCTGACCCGCCGGTGGACCCCCGGGTTGGGGTCGGGGACGGCGGGGCATGCTGGAGGGCGTGTCGCCATCACCGTCGGCCGAGCCCGAGCCGTCCGAGGACCGCACCGCCGGAGCCGACCCCGCAGCGGGCGCCACGATCACGCCCTACCGCGACGGGCCGCTCATCGTGCGCGGCAGTTTCCGCCTGCAGGACCAGGACGGCGCCGAGATCGACCCGGGGCGGGACACCATCGCGCTGTGCCGGTGCGGCAAGTCGGGGATCAAGCCCTTCTGCGACGGCTCGCACAAGCGGTCCGGGTTCTCGGCGCCGAGCGCGCCCAGCCGGCCCCGGCCGGCCGCGCAGATCCTGCGGGACGGACGCCGGGAGGCCTGACCCCGTGCCCGCCTGCACGGCGTCCAGCTGACCGACCACCGCGCTGGTCGCGTTGACGCCGGTGGTGACCGATCCGGTGCCGGCCTGGGTGCCGGCGATCTGCTCGGAGACCCGGCTGGTCGCCTCGGCGGGTCTCCCGCGCGAGTTTCCCGACCTCGTTGGCCACCACGGCGAAGCCCTTGCCCGACTCCCCGGTGCGGGTGGCCTCGATCGTGGCGTTCAGCGCGAGGCCGGTTGCGTTCTGTGACCCCGATCGCACAGGATGCGCGGGACGTCCTGCCCGGCGGGCTCCCCGGCCGGTGCCCGATCGGAGGATCCATGGATTCCGCGCTCACCGCCGTCGCGCTGCCGCTCGCGCTGGCCGTCGTCATGTTCGGGTTGGGCCTCTCGCTCACCGTCGGCGACTTCACCCGCATCGCCCGGCAGCCGAAGGCGGTCGTGGTCGCCCTCGCGCTGCAGCTGCTCGTCCTGCCCGTGGTGTGCTTCGGCCTGGTGCTGCTGTTCGACCTGCCGCCGCTGCTCGCGGTCGGGATGCTGCTGCTCGCGGCCTCGCCCGGCGGCACCACCGCGAACCTGTTCAGCCACCTCTACCGGGGTGACGTCGCGCTCAACATCAGCCTCACCGCGCTGAACTCCGTCATCGCCGTCGTCACCCTGCCGGTGGTCACCAACCTGGCGATCGGGTGGTTCGACCCGCCGGGCGCCGGCAGCCTCGGGCTGCAGTTCGGCAAGACGGTGCAGGTGTTCGCGATCGTGCTCGTCCCCGTGGCCCTCGGCATGCTGGTGCGCCGGTCGGCGCCCGGCTTCGCCGACCGCTCGGACAAGCCGGTGCGCATCCTGTCGGCGGTGGTCCTCGCCCTGGTCATCGTCGGCACGATGGTGGCCGAGCGGGAGAACGTGGGGAGCTACCTGCGCGACGTCGGCCTGCCGGCGCTCGCGTTCTGCCTCGCCAGCCTCGCCGTCGGGTACAGCGTGCCCCGGCTGCTCGGCATCGGGCAGCGGCAGGCGATCGCCAGCTCCTTCGAGATCGGCGTGCACAACAGCACGCTGGCGATCGCCGTGGCCATCAGCGTGCTCGACAGCGTGGAGCTGGCCGTGCCCGCCGCCGTCTACGGCGTGCTGATGTTCCCGGTGGCCGCGGCGTTCGGCTGGCTGATCACCCGCAACCGGGCTACCGCCCCGCAGCGCGACGAGGCGGTGCCGGCCGGGTAGCCGGGGGCGCGCTCAGGCCGCCAGGGCCGCCTGCCCGCGCAGGCCGGAGGCGCCGGCCTCCCACGCGCCGAGGAGGTGGTGGGCCGCCAGGCCGTCCATGGCCAGCGAGCTGGCCGCCCCGAACAGCACGTCGGGCAGCAGCTCCGGCTCCGCGGCGACCAGCGAGCCGCACATGTCCACCGAGGCGATCTGCTCGTGCACCGCGTCGGCCTCCACGTGCTCGTCGTAGAACACGGTGGTGCGCTCGTCGAAGCCCAGCCGGCGCAGCCCGGCCGAGTAGCGCCGGCTGGGCTCGGAGGAGGTCATCTCCACCGTCGCCAGGTGGCCCAGCGCCGCACCCCGCCAGCGGCGGTGCAGGCCGAACAGCGACATCGTGTTGACCGACGCGAACGCCACGGCCGGAGCCTCGTCCCACAGCGCCCCGTAGCCCGGGTCCAGCCCCAGGTCCCGCAGCAGCCCGGCGAACAGCTCGCTGTGCATCCGTTCGGCCGACCCGCCGCCGTACTCGTCGGCCTGGATCTCGACCATGGCGGCCTTGGCCCGCCCGGACAGCCGGGGGACGGCGAAGGTGTGCGGGTCGGCCTCCTTGAGGTGGTAGACCGAGCGGAGGACGAGGTACTCCCGCCACTGCTCCAGCGTGCCCTGCTTGGCCATGTAGGCCGAGAGCGAGGGGCCGTCGTCGGCGGCGATGAGCGCGGTGAGCTGCTGGTCGACCGGGTCGCCGCTGACGGCGACCTCGCCCACCAGCCCGCGCAGCCCGGCCAGGTGCGCCCGCTCCAGCCCGGCGCGCAGGCGCAGCAGCTCGGGGTGCCACTCCCACTCCTCGGGGACGCCGTCGAACCCGCGGTAGTGGAGCTCGTAGCAGATGGCGAGGCCCAGCTGCAGGTCGTCGTCGGTCAGCACCCCGGCGGGGTCGGCGTCCAGGCGGGCGGCGTACCCCACCGTCGCCGCCGAGAGGTCCGAGCCGCTGGTGAGGTCACGGGCGAGGGTGTCGCTGAGCGGGCCGCGTGGTTCGGGCAGGCGCATGATCGCCAGCATGCCCACCGGTGGCCGGTTCGATGCACCGGGAGGGTGTGATGTCACCCGGCCGGTCCGCGGGCGCCGGGCGACCGCGGGGAGGGGGAGCGGTGCCGTTCGAGTCCGACGACGTCGTGGTGCGGCGGCTGGACGCCGACCGCTGGGAGCTGGTCGAGCCGCTGGTGTACCGGGGCAGGCGCGACCGTTTCGTCGTCCCGGCGGGCTTCCCCACCGACTTCGCCACCGTCCCCCGGGTGGTGGTGTGGCTGGTGCCGCGGTTCGGGCGGTACACCGCCGCAGCGATCCTGCACGACTGGCTGGTCACCGCGGGCATCGCCGGCGGCGTGGTGACCGGCCGGGAGGCCGACGGCGTCTTCCGGCGGGTGCTGCGGGAGAGCGGCGTGCCGGTGCTGCGCCGCTGGCTGATGTGGTGCGCCGTCCGGTGGAGCGCCCTCGGTCACCCGCTGCGGGGCGACGGGTGGTGGCGCAGCGCGCCCGGTGTCGTCGGCATCTCGCTGCTCGCGGCGCCGGTGGTCGTCCCGCCGGCCGTGCTCATCGCCGTCTCGCTGACCGTGTACGGGCTCGCCGAGGCGGCGGTGGGCGTCGTCACCGGGCGCCGGCCGGAGGACGCCGGGTCGATGCGGACCTGAGGCGGGGCGGTCAGCCGGCCGCCAGGTAGGCGTCGAGAGCGGCGGCGAGCTGCGCGTGGCCGGTCGCGGTCGGGTGGACGCCGTCACCGGACATCCCGAACTGCGGCAGGTCGGAGAGGTCGGCGAACGCGTGGCCCTGCTCCGCCGCGACCCCGGCCATGGCCTCGAGGTAGGCATCCCACGCGGCCGCCGGGACGTCCGTGCGCGGCGGGTAGCCGACGACCAGCACCGACGGGTCCGGGCCGGCGTCCGGGCCGAGCAGGTGCGCGATCGTCGTGGTGAGGTACCCGCGGAAGTCGGCGGCGCTGAACCCGGCGACGACGTCGTTGTAGCCGAGCGCGACCACGACCAGGTGCGGCGCGGCGGCGGCGACGGCCTGGCCGTGCTGCGGCGCGGTGGGGCGGTGGGCGTAGTCCTCGGCCTGCCAGCCGGAGTGGCCGGCCTCCCACAGGCGGACGCCGGCGGCCTCGTCACCGTCGTACACGCTGATGCCCTCGACGAGCACCGTCCGGCCGCTGGTGTTGGTGAGCGTGACGGTGTGCGTGCCGCGGGGGAGCGGGGGCGAGGTCCAGCTGCCGCCGTCCCTCGGCGTCCAGTCGCTGCCCGTCGTGGACACCGGGGTGCCGGGCCCGCCGTCGACGGAGACGGTGACGGTGCCGGTGTTCCGGCTGCTGGCGTAGTGGAGCTCGAACGACGTGCCGGTGAAGGTGGTGGCCATCGAGTTGCCGACGCCGGAGGGCATGTGGTTGGCGCGCATGCCGAACCCGTACTGCGAACCCAGCGTCGGCGTCCCGCCGAAGGTGAAGCGGTCGGCCATGCCGCCGGCGGCGTAGTAGGCCGGCACGTAGCCCTCGCCCCCGGGGACGCCGGCCGGCTGGTAGCGGTCGCGCAGCAGCCGCAGCAGCACGTCCACCCACCGGTTGCCCTTCCCGACGTCGCGCCCCTCGGTGACCGAGTCGCCGACGACGACGACGTCGAGCGGGCCGCGCCCGGCGGCGCTGTCGGCGCGCGCGGCGCGGAAGGCGGCCAGCGCCGCGGAACCGGCCGGAGGTGTCGCCGTCGGGACAGCGGTGGTGGTGGGCGCGGTGGTGGTGGGCGTGGAGGTCGGCGCGAGGAGGGGGGAGGTCGCGATCTCCTGCGCCGCCTGCAGGAGCAGGGGGCGGTAGCCGGTGCCGGTGTGGATCCGCGAGGCCTCCTTCAGCGCCGACAGGGACGGGCTGACGCCGCGGTGGAGCAGGCGCGCCGCGTCGAAGTCGCAGGCGAGGTCCCGGGCGAGGCAGAGGTCGAGGACCGGCGGCGTGGCGGCCACGTCGCGCCCGCCCGGCTGCAGGGCGGTGCGCACGCCCTGCGCGGTCGCCGCCGCCGTGCCGCGACGGGTGGCGGCGGTCTGCGCCACGCGGTCGCCGTCGGCCACCAGCACGGTGGCGGCGACGCGCGAGAGCAGGGCCGTGCGACCGTCGTCCGCGAGCCGCGCCAGCGCACCGTGCAGCGCCATGGCGCCCTGCGAGTACCCGGCCAGGACGAAGGTCGTACCCGCGCAGCGGGTGTGCAGGGCGGTCATCTGCTCGACGGCGGAGGTCATGCCCTGGTCGACGCTGCGGGTGTAGGTCGCCAGGTTGCCCGTCCGGTAGCGCTCCATCGCCGCATCGCGCCGGGCGGGGTCGGCCAGCGCGGTCAGCTCGCTCCGCGTCGGGGTCAGCACGCCGATCGAGGTGGGCGAGTGCGCGACGGCCAGGCTCTGCACCGCGAGGGCACCGCCGTACCGGGCGGTGAGCTCGCGCTCCAGGGAGTCGGCGAAGTAGTCCGCGTTCGTCCCCATGCCGCGGTTGGTCGTCGTGACGGTGTCCGTGGAGCCGCGCGCCCCGACGATGGCGACGTCCGGGCAGTCGTCCGCCGCCGACCCGGCGGCGAGGGTGACGACGGCGGACGAGGTGAGCAGCGCGACGACGCCCACGGCCGTCAGCGCGCTCCGGCGTGCAAGGCCCACGACATCCCCCCGCGACCGGGACGGGCACCGCAGGACGGGAGAGGGCCGCCGGGTGCGCATCCACCTGAGGGTGCGGACGCTACGCCGCGGCGCGGTCCCCGGCTACGGCCCCGCGACCGGCCGGCGCGGGCCGCGTGCCTGCACCACCGTCCGCCCGCCCTGCGGACGCTCGTGCTGGTGCTGCGGGCCAGCATCGACCTCGACGTCGAGAAGACCGTGGCGATCGTGGCGGCGGTGCCGGCCGAGCCCCCGGTAGGGCCGCGCGGCGATGCCGGCTGCTGCCGTCGGCGCAGCACCTGGCGTGGTCCAGGTCCGGCCGACTTCACCACCGGGCGGAGACGGCCGGCGCCGGTGGGACGTCCTCCGTCCGGGAGGCCGGTCGTCCGGTCGCCGGATCCTGGGGCACGATGCCCTGCTGGACTGCGTACAGCGCGGCCTGAGTGCGCGACCGCAGCCCCACCTTGTTCAGGATGCTGCTGACGTGGGTCCGGGTCGTGCGCTCGCTGATCCCCAGCCGCGAGGCGATCTCCCGATTGGACATCCCGGCGGCCACCAGGCCCAGCACGTCGAGCTCCCGAGGGCTGAGAGCGCTCAGCGCGGCCCTGCCGGGTGCGCTGAATGCCCGCGCGAGTTGCCGGGAGACCGCCGGTCCGAGCGGCATCTCCCCGTGGTGGGCCCTGCGGATCCCGTCGGCCACCTCGTCCGCCTCGGCATCCTTGAGCAGGTACCCGGAGGCGCCGGCTTCCAGGGCGCTGCGGATTCGGTCCACCTCGCTGTAGCTGGTCATGGCGACCACCGCCATCCCGGCGTACCGCTGTGTCAGGAGCCGCGTGGTGGTGACGCCGTCCGTGCCGGGCATGACCAGATCCATCAGCACGACGTGCGGGGCTCGGCCCTCGGCGACCAGCGCGGCCACGAGGTCCACGGCGGCTCGGCCGTCACCGGCCTCGCCGACGATCTCGATGTCGTCGACCAGCTCCAGGTAGCCGCGCAGGCCCCGCCGCACCATCCCGTGATCGTCGACGAGGCAGACCCGGATCCGGTCGCCCCTCGGCTGGGGCTCGTTCATCGCGGACCGCCCGGTGGCTCCATCCGGGCCCGCACGGCCGTGCGGCTGGCGGCCGGCGGCAGAGGGACGGTGGCGGAGAGGCGGGTGCCCCGGCCGGGACTGGAGTCCACCTGGAGGACTCCGCCCAGCTGCCGGACCCTCTGGGCCATCGTGGACAGCCCCAGATGGCCGGGTTGGCCAGCGCAGGGGTCGAAGCCAGCGCCGTCGTCGACGATCTCGACCAGCAACCCTGGCGGCTCTGTGCGTCTACGTCCCAGCCGCACCGTCGCTCTGCTCGCCCCGGAGTGCTTGGCGATGTTCGCGAGCGCCTCCTGCACCACCCGGTACACCTGTTCCTCGACCTCGCAGGGCAGGCGGATCCGCTTCTTCGGCACCCGGACCTCGACGGCGATCCCGGTCCGTCCGCTCATTCCCTCGGCCTGCTTGCTGACCGCTGCCGCCAGGCCCTCCTGCCGCAGCGCTTCCGGGCGCAACTCGAAGATCAGGGCGCGCATCTCCGAGTGTGCCGCTTGGGTCAGCTGGCGCAGGTAGCTCAACCGCTCGCCCAGCGGTCCGTCGGCCGGCAGCCCCGTGCGTTCGAGCAGCAGCTGCGCGGTGCGGGTCTCGAGGGTCATCGAGAACAACGCCTGGGAGACGGAGTCGTGCAGCTCGCGGGCGAGGCGGTGACGGGCCTCCAGCGCCAGCCGTCGCTGCGCCTCGTCGAACAGTCGCGCATTCTCGATCGCCACGCCGGCCTGCGCGGCCAGTGTGACCACGGCGCGCTCGTCCCCCTCGGTGAAGTCGGTGCCGCCACGCTTCTCGGTCAGGTAGAGGTTGCCGTAGACCCGGCCCCGCACGCTGATCGGCACACCCAAGAACGAGGTCATCGGCGGGTGCTGCGGCGGGAAGCCGACCGACCTCGGATCGTCCTGGATGCGGCTCAGCCGCAGCGGACGGGCGTCGGTGATGAGCGCGCCGAGGATGCCGCGGCCGATGGGCAGGCGGCCGATCGCGTCACGCTGTTCGTCAGGGACGCCGTGGGTGATGAAGTCCTCGAGCCGGCCGTCCCCGCCGAGCACCCCGACCGCCCCGTAGCGGGCGTCGGCGACGTCACAGGCCAGCTCCACGATCTTGCTGAGCACCGCTGGCAAGGAGAGCTCGGATGCCAGCGCCAGCCCCGCCGCGATCAGACCCTCATCGCGGCGGGACGACGCGGAGGCGTCGGCGAGCAGTCGGGCGTTGTCCACGGCGGTGGCGGCCTGGTCGGCGACGGCAGCGAGGAACCGGAGCTCCTCCCCGTCCGGAGGCGCCCCCCGCCAGAACGTCTCGATCGCGCCGACGGCCTGGTTGCGGGCGATCATCGGGATCGCCACGATGCTTCGCCACTCCAGGTCGCCGTCGAGGTGTTCCAGCAACCGGAGCGCCGGGTGGTCGCGCTCTCGGTCGACCACCACCGTCCGCCGGCCGCGGAACGCGGACAGCGTGGGCAGGACCTCGTCGCAGAGGCGAAGCGCCCGCCGGACGCGTTCTGCGTAGTCACGCGGTAGGGACGCAGTGCCGGCACCCCGCAGCTGCGCCGGATCTCCCTCGAGGACGATCGCCGCGCACGCGCTCGTCTCCGAGGACCCCACCAGGCACTCGGCGACCGTCTTCAGCGTGGCCTCGAGCGTCTCGGCCCGCGCCACCCGGGTCGCGACCTGGCTCAGCACGGCCAGCCGGCGCGTCGTCCGTCGTCGCTCGATGACGTCCCGGACCGTGTGCCGGACCAGCGGCTGCCCGGGCACCTCCGACGGGTAGTCGGTGTTCTCGACACCCCCCGGCGCTGCGTCACCGGCCGAGGCGCTGGCGCGGAGCCGCGGGACCTGGCCCCCAGGCGCCGGGAAGCTCCCCACCGGACGATCGCACCCCGCACCGCGCGTTGCGCCGCCGGCCGGGTCGACGTGCAGGGTCTGCTGGTCGTCGGTCACCACGGTCACGGCGGCGGGGAGGCCATCGACCATCGCGACGAGGGTGCCGCCCCTGGACGTCGCCAGCCGGGGGTCGCACGCAGCAGCGGCACCCGTGTCGCTCGACCTGTCCACCGGCGACCACCACCCACACGGTCTGGTCTGCCCAACCGTACCCGGGCGCGGGGCCCCCGGTCCGGCCCTCCGCTGGTGCACGCTCTCGCTGGCGACCCTAGTGCGCGGGCATCTGCTGCATCGCCACGAAGAGGTAGGCGCGCTCGGCCCGCAGGGTCGGGCCCAGGTAGGCGCCGTCGAACCCCCAGGTGCGCGTGGCACCGTCCCCGACGCCGAAGTCGGTGGTGCCGGTGGTGGCGCGCAGCTCGAAGACCCGGGTGCCTTCCTCGATGCGGGACGGCGCGAGCGGCGGGATGGCCAGCGGCCGGTCGAAGGCGACCTGGCCGGTGGTGTCGGTCGCGGCGCGCGCCCAGGTCACCGCGAGCGCACCGACCGCGGCCAGGGTGAGGACGAGCAGGACGGGCAGCGCGCGCACGGCCCACCGCCGGACGGGGCGCCGGGGGCGGAGGGGAGTGGTGGCGCTGGTCATCGGGTCGCCGCCGTCGGGGCGGGGGTGGTCACGCGGGTGTCCCAGTCGATGTGGTGGTCCCACATCCAGCGCAGCGGGTCGCGGCCGTCGCGGAACAGGTGCCGCATCACGGTCGGCAGGACCAGATCGCGGACGGCGCGGCCGACCGGGCCGGCGGTCTTGCCGCTGCCGTTGCGGCGTCCCTGGGCCCGGATCCTCTCGACGCGGGTGCGGCGCAGCCGCTCGTAGCGGGCCAGGGCGGCCGGGGCGTCGGGAAGGTCGCGCAGGCACTGGGCGAGGACGACGGCGTCCTCGATCGCCAGCGCGGCGCCCTGCCCGGCCGAGGGTGACACGGCGTGCGCGGCGTCGCCGATGATCACCGTGCGTCCGTCGTGCCAGGTGGGCACCGACGGCAGGTCGTACGTGATCCAGCCGGTGAACACGTCGTCGGTCGCACGGACCAGGTCGGCGGCGGGAGTGCGGTCGTCGGCGTACAGGTCCAGCAGCCGGGCGCGCCACAGCGGGGCGGGCACGGCGGCGAGCTCCTCGGGGTCCGGCTCCCGGGCGGCCGGTGGGTTGGCGAACCACCAGACCTCGCCGTCGGGGGCCTTGGTCCAGCCGAAGAAGGCGCGGCGGCCGAAGCAGAAGTGGTTGACACCGGGCGGGCCGACGACGTCGACGCCGCGGGCGTAGCCGCCGGTGTTGAGGAACCCGACGTAGCTGGCGCCGGGCGCGGCGGGGTCCAGCAGCCGCCGGACGGTGGAGCGGATCCCGTCGGCGCCGACGAGCACGTCGGCGACCGCGGTGCTGCCGTCGGCGAAGTCCGCGCGGACCCCGGAGCCGGTGTGCCGGGCGCCGGTCATCCGCTTGCCGTATCGGGTGGGGATGCCGCGCCGCTCGGCCTCGTCGCGCAGCGCCGCGTACAGGTCCGTTCGGCGGATGGTGATCGCGTGCGTGCCGTCGGGCAGCGTGCCGCCGTTGGGCACGTCGGCCAGCACCCTGCCGCGCCCGTTGAGCATCACCGTGCGCGGGCTGGCGAAGCCGCGGGCGAGGACGGCGGTGTCCATGTCGACGGTGCGCAGGGCGCTGATGCCGTTGAGGCCGAGGCCGAGGAAGGCGCCCACGCCGTCGGCGCCGGTGGCGTGGGCCTCGTACACGGTCGGTTCGATGCCGGCGCGGTGCAGGGCGACGGCGGCCACCTGGCCGGCGATGCCGCCGCCGATGACGTGTGCGGTGCGAACTCGGGTCATGACGTGTCCGGTGCGATCGGGGTCCGGGGTCCGTCGGCGGCCGGTTCCCGGGCGAAGCGGGTAGGCCGCGCGACGGGGTCGACGCTAGGAACGCGGGGCCCTGCCGCCATCGGCGCGACGGCGCGAGCCGGCTACCGCATCGGCGGTAGGGCGACCGGCTGCGGCTGCTGCGATCGGGTCAGTGCGGCCCGACCAGCCCGGTCTCGTGGGCGATGACGACCAGCTGCGCGCGATCGCGGGCGTGCAGCTTGGTCATCGCCCGGTTGACGTGGGTCTTGGCGGTGGCCGGGCTCATGAACAGCGCCCGGCCGATCTCGGCGGTGCTCAGCCCGCGACCGACCAGGGCGACGACCTCGCGCTCGCGCGGGGTGAGCGCGTTGAGCCGTTCGGGCTGCCTGGGCCGCTGGTCGGGCCGCGACCGGAAGGTCTCCAGCAGGCGGCGGGTGACGCTGGGGGAGAGCAGCGCATCACCGGCGGCGACGACGTGCACCGCCCGGCGCAGGTCGTCGGGTTCGACGTCCTTGAGCAGGAACCCGACGGCACCGGCCCGCAGCGCGTCGGTGATGTAGTCGTCCTGCTCGTAGGTGGTGAGGACGACGACGCGTGCGGCGTCCGGCCGCCTCTCGCCGGCGAGGATGCGGCGGGTGGCCTCGATGCCGTCGACGACCGGCATGCGGATGTCCATGAGCACGACGTCGGGGGTGTGCTGCCGGGCCAGTGCGACCGCTTCCGCGCCGTCGGCGGCCTCGGCGACCACCTCGATGTCCCCGTCCCGTTCGAGGACGAGGCGGAACCCGGCGCGGACCAGTGCCTGGTCGTCGGCGAGCAGCAGCCGGACGGGGCGGTGACCGGCGCCCACGCCGGTCACCGCGTCCCCTCGGGCAGCGGGAGCGTCGCGGACACCCGGAAGCCCCCGCCGGGTCGGTTCTCAGCGGACAGATCGCCGGACAGCGCCCGGACCCGTTCGGCGAGGCCCAGCAGTCCGGCGCCGGGGTCCGAGGCCTCCACGCGGCCGGTGCCGTCGTCCTCCACGGTCACCTCGACCGCCGCAGGTGCCACGGAGACGCACACGGCCGCCCGGGACGCCCCGGCGTGGCGGATCACGTTGGTCAACGCCTCCTGCACGATCCGGTACACGGTCAGCTCCACGGCGGCGGGCAGCTTGCGCCGCTCGCCGCGTACCTCCAGGTCGACCGGCAGGCCCGCCTGCCGGACCCCCTGCACCAGGTCGTCGAGCCGGGCCAGCCCCGGCGCGGACCGCCGGGTCGGCTCCTCGTCTCCCGAGCGGAGCACGGCGATCGTCGCGCGCACCTCGGCCATCGCGTCCCGGCCGGAGGCGCGCAGGGTCGCCAGCGAGCGGCGCGCCTGCTCCGGCTGGTGGTCCATCAGGTCGGCGGCGGCGCCGGCGTGCACGGTCATCGTGGTGATGGTGTGCGCCAGCACGTCGTGCAGCTCCCGGGCGATCCGCATCCGCTCGCCGCTGACCCGGGCCTGCGCCTCGAGCTCCTTCTCGACCGCCGCCGCGCGCAGCCGCTCCCGGACCTCGGCCCGCAGCCGCCGCCGGGTGGCCACGCTGTCGCCGAGCAGGAAGGCGAGCACCAGCAGGGCGACGGTCACGGTGATCTCGAGGAACGACTCCCGCTCCACGACCGCCCGGTGCACCGCACCACCGCCGCCGAACAGCACGACGACCAGCACGGTCTCCCACCGCTGGCCGGCCGCGGCGATGCTGTAGAAGGCGACCATCAGCACCGGCAGCTCCGGCCCGCCGGGGTAGTCCAGCGCCAGGTAGACCAGCGTCAGCCCGACCGTGCCGAACAGCGCGATCCGTGGCCCGGACCGGCGCAAGAGCAGGGCTGCGGCCGCCGCGACGAGCAGGCCGACGGCGACCGCGTCCGGTGGCCGGCTGCCCGCCTCGCCGGCGGAGAACAGCGCCGCGAGCGACGCCAGGCCGGCGGACGCGGCCACGCCGGTGTCGACGGCGGCGGTCGCCCAGCGCGAGCCGATGCCGCGGCGGGTGCGGCCCTCGGGTGTCGCGGGGGGAGACGGTCGACCTGTCACATCCAGCCCTCTGCCGTGCGCCGGCCCCGGCCGGCGGGGCCGCGCGCGCTTGCCGTCCAGCCTAGGCCGGAACAGCTGCGGCACCGTCGACCCGGCGGCGCGACGGCGGTACCGCACCCGTCGTGTCTAGCGCGTGAGGTGGTACCGCTGTCGCGGTAGCCGGCGGAGGGTCGGCGGCCGGATCGTAGGCGGCGCAGCGGCGCCGGACGCAGCACGGCCCCCGCCAGGGGAATCCCGGTGGAAACCTGGCGGGGGCCGTGCGACGTGCAGGTCAGGGGCGGTGCCGCCCCCTCGGCTCAGATGTCGTAGTACATCGCGAACTCGTGCGGGTGCGGGCGCAGGCGGATCGGGTCGATCTCGTTGGCCCGCTTGTAGTCGATCCACGTCTCGATCAGGTCGGGGGTGAACACCCCGCCGTCGACCAGGTACTCGTGGTCGGCCTCGAGGTTGTCCAGCGCGGCGTCCAGCGACGCGGGCACCTTCTCGATGCCCAGGGCCTCCTCGGGCGGCAGCTCGTAGAGGTCCTTGTCGATCGGCGCCGGCGGCTCGATCTTGTTCTTGATGCCGTCGAGGCCGGCCATCATCATCGCCGAGAAGGCGAGGTAGGGGTTGGCCGACGGGTCGGGCACGCGGAACTCGATGCGCTTGGCCTTCGGGCTGTCGCCGGAGATCGGGATGCGGAGGCAGGCCGAGCGGTTGCGGGCCGAGTAGACCAGGTTGATCGGGGCCTCGTAGCCGGGCACCAGGCGGTGGTAGCTGTTGACCGTCGGGTTGGTGAAGGCCAGCAGCGACGGGGCGTGGGCCAGCAGGCCGCCGATGTAGTGGCGGGCGGTGTCGGACAGCCCGGCGTACCCGGTCTCGGCGTGGAAGAGCGGCTGCCCGTCCTTCCAGAGGCTCTGGTGGCAGTGCATGCCCGAGCCGTTGTCACCGAAGAGCGGCTTGGGCATGAACGTCGCGGTCTTGCCGTGGGCCCATGCGGTGTTCTTGATGACGTACTTGAACAGCATCAGGCTGTCGGCCGACCGCAGCAGCGTGTCGAACTTGTAGTTGATCTCGGCCTGGCCGCCGGTGCCCACCTCGTGGTGGCCCCGCTCGAGCTCGAGCCCGACGTCGATGAGGTTCTTCATCATGTCGGCGCGCAGGTCGCTCTGCTGGTCGTACGGCTCCACCGGGAAGTAGCCGCCCTTGGGGCGGGCCTTGTAGCCGCGGTTGGGGCCGATCCCGTTCTCGCCGGTCGTCGAGCCGGTGTTCCAGGAACCCTCGACCGAGTCGATGTGGTAGTAGCCCTCGTTGATCGAGGTGTCGTACCGGATCGAGTCGAAGACGTAGAACTCCGCCTCGGGGCCGAAGTACGCGGTGTCGGCGATTCCGCTGGCGGCCAGGTAGGCCTCCGCCTTCTTCGCCACGTTGCGCGGGTCGCGGCTGTAGGCCTCGCGCGTGATCGGGTCGTGGATGAAGAAGTTGACGTTCAGCGTCTTGTGCTTGCGGAACGGGTCCACGAACGCGCTGTTGGCGTCCGGCAGCAGCAGCATGTCCGACTCGTTGATCGCCTGGAACCCGCGGATCGAGGAGCCGTCGAAGCCCAGGCCGTCGCTGAACGTGTCCTCGCCGAACGTCGACGCCGGGATGGTGAAGTGCTGCATGACGCCGGGCAGGTCGCAGAAGCGGACGTCGACGAACTCGACGTCGTTGTCGCGGATGTAGGCGGCGACCTCGTCGGGACTGGTGAACATCGATCCTCCGGGTGTGGGCGGATTGCCGAACGGCACGCTACGAGCGGGGAGTTGCCCCGCCGTGTCCCGAGTGTTTCGGGGCGGTAACAACGCGCTGGGCGTGTCGCAGGCGGTGGCCACCCTTCGAGCGCGGGGAAGGGGTGGCCCTGTCATTACCCTGGCTGTCATGGTCAGTGATGCCGGACAACCCTCTCAGGCACCCGCCCGCGGCGCCTCCCTGGGGTTGCCGTCGAGCGGGTCGGGCTCGCTGGCCCCGTTCACGCGGCGGGTCGGCGGCTACCTCGTCGACGCCGTCGCCTCCGCCCTGATCGCCTGGGCGTTCACCGCGCCCGCGGGCCCGGGGAACTGGAGCCTGCTGGTGTTCGGCGTGCTCACCGTCGTCACCCTGGTGCTCTTCGGCCAGACGCCGGGGCACAAGGCCTTCGGCATGCGGCTGGCCCACCCGACGCCGGAGGCGCGGCTCGCGCCGTGGCGGGCCGTCGTGCGGACGGCCCTGCTCATGCTGCTGGTGCCGGCGCTGCTGGTCGACGCCGACGGCCGCGGGTTGCACGACCGGCTCACCGGCACAGCCGTCGTCCTCGAGTGAAGCGTCGGAACCCGGTGGACCGCTGAGCGGCTGGAGCCGCAGACTGCGCCGGTGATCGTCCGCCGCGAGCGCCCCGAGGACCACACGGCCGTGCACGCCCTGCACCGCGCCGCCTTCGCCACGGACCCCGCGACCGGCGTCGCCCGTGCCGGGACGGACGTCCCGGAGGCGCGCCTGGTCGACGCGCTGCGGGCGGACGTCGGGTTCCTCCCGCACCTGTCGCTGGTCGCCGTGGAGCGGGACGAGGTCGTGGGGCACGCGATGGCGACGCGGGCCTGGCTCGAGCCGCTCGGGAACACCGCGCTCGGGCTCGGGCCCCTGGGGGTCCGCCCGGACCGGCAGCGCGGCGGGATCGGCACCGTCCTGGTGCACGCGGTGCTGGCGGTGGCCGAGGCGGCGGGGGAGCGGCTGGTCGCGCTGCTGGGCGCACCGGCCTACTACCGGCGGTTCGGGTTCCGGCCGTCGGCCGATCTGGGCGTCACGCCGCCCGACCCCGCCTGGGGCGCGCACTTCCAGGCGCGCCGGCTGGCGGGGCCCCCGGTCGGCGGCACGTTCCGGTACGCCGCGCCCTTCGACCGGCTGTGACCAACGACCTCCCCGCCCCCCACCCCGCTCGGGATCTCGCGCCGGGACCCTGCAGGAAGGCCGTCAGCGGCGGCGGACCTGGCGCTGGCTGACCGACATCTGCCGGCCGCCGGGGAGCGGGCCGCCGGGCACCGGCATCTTCGGGCCGCCCAGCGCGCTCATCCGCCGGCCGAGGGCGTTGACCTCCGCGGCGCTCAGGTTGCGCGGCAGCTTCATCACGTGGGTGCTGAGCTTCTTCAGGGGCACCTGCCCCTCGGCGTCGCCGATCGTCACGTCGTAGATGGGGGTGTCGCCGACGACGCGGGCGATCTTCTTCTTCTCCTGCGCGATCAGGCCGCGCACCCGGGCGGGGGAGCCCTCGCCGACCAGGATGATGCCCGGGCGGCCGAGCACCCGGTGGACGGCGTCCAGCTGCGGGGTGCCGGCCACGCCGGAGGTGACCCGCCAGTCGCCGCGCATGCCCTCCAGCACCCAGGCGGCCGCGCCCGGCTGGCCCTCGACCTGGGTGTAGGCGGAGCGCTGGGCGCGGCGCCCGAAGACGATGAGCGCCGCGAGGGCGCCGAAGAGCAGCGCGAGGGGGATGAACAGGAACGGCGCGCCGAGCAGGATGCCGATCAGCTCGACGACGGCGGCGACCGCGACGAACCAGATCAGCATGACCCAGGGGAGCTTCGGGTCGTTGCGCCGGGTCAGGCTGTAGGCCTGCTTGATCATGCTGCCCTGGCTGCGCATCTTCTTGAGCCGGCCGACCTTGGGCTGGCCGTTCTTGTCGAGTTTCGGGGCCTTGCCGGCCTTGCCCGAGCTCGCGGCGGTCGCCCCCGAGGCCCGGCCACCGTCCTTCGGGGTGCGTCCGGCGGTGCCGCCCGGAGCGGTGGGGTCAGAGGACTTGCTGCGCGCCATGACCCCAGGATAGAAGAAGGGGCGCCCTGGCCTGCGCCACTCGCGGGCTCGCGCCGGGGCCGGGCGGCGCTCAGATGGTCGGGGTCAGCCCGCGGGCCGCGATCGCCTGCTGGTACAGCCGGCCGGCCCGGTAGGAGCTGCGGACCAGCGGCCCGGCCAGCACGCCCGGGAAGCCGATCGCCTCGGCGTCCTCCTGGAACTGCACGAACTCGTCGGGCTTCACCCAGCGGACGACGGGGTGGTGCCGGGGGGAGGGGCGCAGGTACTGGGTGATGGTGAGCAGGTCGCAGCCGGCCTCGTGCAGGGCCCGCATCGTCTCGACGACCTCGTGCGGCTCCTCACCCATGCCCAGGATCAGGTTGGACTTGGTCACCAGCCCGGCCTCGCGGGCGGCGGTGATGACCGCCAGGGAGCGCTCGAACCGGAACCCGGGGCGGATGCGCTTGAAGATCCGCGGGACGGTCTCGACGTTGTGGGCCAGCACCTCCGGCCGGGACGAGAACACCTCGGCGAGCTGGTCGGCGTCGGCGTTGAAATCGGGGATCAGCAGCTCGACGCCGCAGCCGGGCAGCTGGGCGTGGATCTGGCGCACCGTCTCGGCGTAGAGCCAGGCCCCGCCGTCGGGAAGGTCGTCGCGGGCCACACCGGTGACGGTGGCGTACTTCAGGCCCATCGTGGCGACGCTCTCCGCGACGCGGCGGGGCTCGTCGGCGTCGAAGTCGGCGGGCTTGCCGGTGTCGATCTGGCAGAAGTCGCACCGCCGGGTGCACTGGTCGCCCCCGATGAGGAACGTGGCCTCCCGGTCCTCCCAGCACTCGTAGATGTTGGGGCAGCCGGCCTCTTCGCAGACGGTGTGCAGGCCCTCGCGGCGCACCAGCGACTTGAGCTCGGTGTACTCGGGACCCGTCTTCAGCCGCGTCTTGATCCACTCGGGCTTGCGCTCGATCGGGACCTGGCTGTTGCGCACCTCCAGGCGCAGCAGCTTGCGGCCGGCGGGCTCGATCCGGGAGTCCTGGACGGGGGTCTGCTCAGGGTTCCTCGCCGGTGCCTCGCTCATGATCCCCACCGTACTCGCGCAGACGCCGCAGCCCCCGTCGCGCGAGGCGGCGGGGGCTGCGGCGGTGGACCGTGGATCGGTCAGACCTGGCGGTCGTCCGGTCCGGCGGTCGGACCCTCGGTGGCACCGCCGCCGGAGCTGAACGGCTCCGGGGTGTTCTTGATGTCCTCGCTCGCGCTGTCGGCGCCGTCCCCGTCGACGAACTGGGCGTCGCGGACGCCCATGTCCGACTCCGGCGGCGCGGAGTCGCCGGTGGTGTCGGCGGTGGACACGGTCTTGCCGGAGTCGCTGGAACTCGGGGAACTGGGCACGGGGTCCTCTCGGTAGCTGGGCACCGGGCCGTCACCGGCCGGAGCGGGCGTCCACGACTCCTGCTTGCTGCGCCGGAGGAGGACGAAGGCAGCGGTACCCGCGGCCAGCAGTGCCAACACCCACGGCCAGCGGCGGGGCTCGGGCTCCACGCCCGCCCGGCGCTTGACGGCGGTGGCGGTGGCCAGCGCCGCCTTCTCGAACTCACGCCGCTTCTTCCCGGCGTCCTTCCGGGCCCTCTTCGCGGCCTTGCGCGCCTTGCGGGAGGACTCCGCGGCCGCGGCTGCGAGCTCGGCGCGGCGCGCGTCGAGCTCGCTGCGGGCGCTGTCGACGCCGGCGAGGAGCGTGCCGCGGGCGCTCTCCAGGGCGGGCGACACCGCGTCGCGGGCCGCGACGACCCGCGGGGTGGCGTAGGCCAGCGCCGCGGCCTGCGCCGCGGTCAGCCGCGGGCCGACGTCCTCCCTCAGGGCCTTCTGGGCCGCCTCCACCCGGGGGGCGAGGTCGGCGGCGGCCCGGTTGGCGGCCGCCTGCGCCGACACGACCGCGGCGGCGACCCTGGGAGCCGCGGCCTCGCGGGCGGCGTCGACACGGGGGCCGAACGCCTCGCGGGCGGCGTCGACCCGCGGGCCGAGGGCGTCACGGGCGGACTCCACCCGCGGGCCGAGCGTGTCGCGTGCGGAGGCGACGGCCGGGGCGGCGACGGCGGCCGCGGCGGCCACCTTCGGCGCGACGGCCCGCTGGGCGGCCTCCACGCGTGGGGCTAGTTGTTCGGCGGCGGCGCGACCCGCCTCGGTCACCGCCGTCCCGAGGTGGGACAGGCCTTCCTGCACTTCGGCGCTGATGATCTCGCCGCGCGTCTTCTTGCGGAACACGTGCTGCACCTCCGAGTTGACGTCTGGCGGTCATCCTGCCCGGTCCGGCCGGTGAGCACACCCCGAGACGCAGCCGGACGAGCGACCAGGGGCGGTCCTGGTTACGGTCCGGCGGTGCTGTTGCGCATCTTCACCGAACCGCAGATGGGCGCCACCTACGACGACCTGCTGGCCGTCGCCCGGCGCACGGAGGAGACCGGCTTCGACGCCTTCTTCCGTTCCGACCACTACCTGACCATGGGGGGCGACGGCCTGCCCGGGCCCACCGACGCCTGGGTCACGCTGGCCGGGCTCGCCCGGGAGACCAGCCGGATCCGGCTGGGCACCCTGATGACCGCCGGCACCTTCCGGCTGCCCGGTCCGCTGGCGATCTCCGTCGCCCAGGTCGACGCGATGAGCGGCGGCCGGGTGGAGCTGGGCATCGGCTCGGGCTGGTTCGAGGCCGAGCACACCGCCTACGGCATCCCGTTCCCGCCCCTGGGGGAGCGGTTCGACCGGTACGAGGAGCAGCTCGCCGTCATCACCGGGCTGTGGGGGACGCCCGTCGGCGGCACCTTCGACTTCGACGGGCAGCACTACCAGCTCTCCGGTTCCCCGGCGCTGCCCAAGCCCGTGCAGGAGGGCGGGGTGCCGGTCCTGGTCGGTGGCCGGGGGAAGCGGCGCACCCCGCGGCTGGCGGCCCGGTACGCGCGCGAGTTCAACGTGCCGTTCATGCCCGCCGACGAGAACGCCCGCCTCTTCGCCGGGGTGCGCGAGGCCTGCGAGGAGGCCGGTCGCGACCCGTCGTCCATGGTGTTCAGCTCGGCCCTGGTGCTCTGCGTCGGCCGGGACGAGGCCGAGCTCGCGCGCCGCGCGGCGGCGATCGGGCGCGACGTCGACGAGCTCCGCGAGCACGGCGTCGCCGGTACCCCGGCGGAGGCGGTCGAGGTCCTGGGCCGCTACGCCGAGGCGGGGGCCCAGCGGGTGTACCTGCAGGTGCTCGACCTCGCCGACCTGGACCACCTGGACCTGGTGGCGGGCGAGGTGGCGCCCCAGCTGCGCTGAGGCGCCACCCGCGCGGCCTACGGCCGCCGGCCGTGCGTCAGCGCGTGCATCGGCGTGAGCTGCTCCGAGCCCGGGTCGACCCCGCACGGGGACGTCGGGAGGTGCCCGCCATGCCCTCGCAGTACGGCCAGTTCTGCCCGGTGGCCAAGGCCGTGGAGCTGCTCGACGAGCGGTGGACCCTGCTCGTCGTCCGTGAGCTCATGCTGGGGAGCCGGCACTTCAACGCCCTCCGCCGCGGCCTGCCGCGGATGTCGCCGGCGCTGCTGTCGAAGCGGCTGCACATGCTCGTCCGGGCCGGCGTCGTGGAACCCCCGCCCGGTCACCCGCACGCCGGCTGCCCAGCCGGCGTGAGGGACCCTCGTCACGAGGGGGCGACGTCGGCGTCGGCGGCCGGGAACGGGCTCGGCAGCCGAGGCGCCGGCACGTGGTCCAGGGAGTCCGCGACGTACCGGCGGACCCCGCCGCCGGCGCCCTTCGCGGCGTACATGGCCACGTCCGCGCACCGCAGCAGCGCGGCGGGGTCGGTGGCGTCCCCCGGAGAGGCGAGCGCGAGCCCGATGCTCACCCCCACCCGGACCGGCACGCCGGCGACGGTCACGGGGCGGCTCACGACCCCGGCCAGCCGCTCCGCGCACTCCGGGGCGACGTCGGGGTCCGTGGCATCGAGCACCACCACGAACTCGTCGCCCCCCAGACGCGCGACCAGGTCGGTCGGTCGCACCGCCGCCCGGAGCCGCTCGGCCAGCCGGCGCAGCAGTTCGTCCCCGGCCTCGTGCCCCAGGCCGTCGTTGACCGCCTTGAAGCCGTCGAGGTCGAGCAGCAGCAGCGCGGTGGGCCGGCCGGTGGCGAGGTCGGTCTCCAGGCGGCGCACCAGCGACCGGCGGTTGGGCAGTCCGGTCAGGTCGTCGGTCCCGGCCTGGCGGCGGGCCTCCTGCAGGGCCCGGCCCTCCGCGAAGGTCACGGTGCTGCGCACGAGGAAGGCGGCCAGGCAGGCGAGGGCGCAGATCTCGCCGGGGCCGGTGCGGCCGTCACCCCACTGGACGCCGAGCACGACCAGCGAGCCGACCGCGCACGCCAGCGGGATCGCGAGCGAACGCCAGCGGAGCCGGTGCTCCAGCAGGTCCGGGTCGCGCCGGCGGGGCCTGGTCAGCCACGCGCCCGCAGCGGTCAGGCTGGCGTTGACCATCCACAGCAGGTCCAGCGGGCCGCCCGGGACGTACCCGCCGGCCGCCTGCTCCCGGGCCAGCAGCAGGTCGCCGGCGAACTTCACGGCCACGATCAGGCAGACGGTGGAGAGGACCAGGTCGGCCCGGTGCCCGATCATCGCCAGGACCGCACCCACGAGCGCCAGCAGCACGACGTCGGCGACGGGGTAGGCCAGGTTCACGGCCACCCCGAGGCCGGACATGCCCGGGGCCGCGACGTCCGGGTCGAGGACCGCGACGGCGACGGCGGTCGCGCCGAGGGCTCCGACCAGGCCGTCCAGCCACGTGCCGGGACGCGGGCGGGCGAGCCGGGCGTGCACCATCAGCAGCGGGGTGGCGAACAGCGCCGGGTAGGAGGCGAGCCAGAACGCGTCCGCGACCGACGGGAACGGCGGGTCGGCGTCCCCAGCGAGCACGAGCCGGTGGGCCAGGTCGCCCGCCAGGTTGCAGATCCAGGCAGCGGCCGCGGCCCACCAGACGTACCGCTCCGCGCGTACCCGCCGCGCCGCCCGGAGGCAGACCGCCACCGCCAGCAGCGGGGCCGCGACGGCGAGCGCACCCGAGTCGACGAGGACGGCCGCCGGTGTCCCCGGCGGCTGGGACACGCCGAGGGCGAAGACCGCCGTGCTGGCGAGGGTGGTCGCCACCACCAGCCGCCACCCCGTCTCCGACCAGCCGCTTCTCGTCTCCCCGGCCCGGTCAGCGCGCACGCGCGCACCTTGGCACACCAGCGGCTGAGGGGAGGGTGAACCCCGGGTCCGACGCGCGCATTCAGACCCGGGCCCGTTCCCCCGGCGTGCGGGGAGCGGGGAGCGCCGGCCGTGAGGTGCCCCGCCGGGTGCGGTCGTCCAGCCAGGCGAGGAGCTCCTCGACCGGCATGGGGTGGGCGACCGCGTACCCCTGGGCGACGTCGCAGCCCAGCTCGGCCAGCGCCGCCGCGGTGTCGTCGTCCTCCACGCCCTCGGCGACCAGGGTCAGGCCCAGGTCGTGGGCCAGGGCCACGGTGTGCCGGACGATGGCCGTCGCCCGGGGGTCCCGCCCGACGTCGGTGGTGAGGCTGCGGTCGAGCTTGAGCTCGTCGGCCGGCAGGTGGCGCAGGTAGGCCAGGGAGCTGTACCCGGTGCCGTAGTCGTCGATCGACGTGCGGACGCCCAGCCGGCGCAGCTCGCCGAGCACCGTGCGACCGCGGTCGGGGTCGGCCATGAGGGTGTCCTCGACCAGCTCGAGGGTGAGCGCCCGCGCCGGCAGCCCGTGCGCGCGCAGCAGCGCCGCGACGGTGGCCGGGAGGTCGGGGTCGGTGACGTTGGCGGCGGACAGGTTGACCGAGACCGGCACCGCCCGCTCCGGCCACCAGCGGGCCGCCGCGGCCAGCGCGAGGTCGAGGACGGCGTCGGTGAGCGGGCGCATGAGCCCGGCCTGCTCGGCGGCGGGCAGGACGACGCCGGGGGAGAGCAGCCCGCGCCCCGGGTGCTCCCACCGCACGAGCGCCTCGACCCCGACCACCTGCCCGCGCGCCAGTGCGACCTGGGGTTGGAGGTGCACGACCAGCTGTCCCTCGTCGAGGGCGGTCCGGAGGTCCTCCATCGTCCGGAGCCGGTCACCGGAGCCGCTCCGCGGGTCGGGCACGTAGGAGCGCACCCCCTCGCGCGCGTTCTTGGCCGCGTACATCGCCACGTCTGCGCAGCGCAGCAGCTCGGTCACGGTTGCGGCGGGCACCGGCCCGGTGGCGATGCCGACGCTGACCCCCACGTGCAGCCGCTCGCCCAGGACGACGAACGGTTCCAGCAGGCGCCCGCGCAGCCGCCCGGCGCGTTCGGTGGCGCCGTCCACCCCCGTCCCGGGCAGGAGGACGGCGAACTCGTCGCCACCGAGGCGGGCCAGCAGGTCACCAGGCCGCAGCTCCGGCTCCAGCCGCGGGCCGATCTGCCGCAGCAGGTCGTCGCCGGCGGCGTGGCCGAGGCTGTCGTTGACCTCCTTGAACCCGTCGAGGTCCAGCAGCAGCAGGGCGACCGGCCGGTCCGTGCCCGGGGTGAGCGCCGTCCGGGCGCGCTCCAGCAGCGCCCGCCGGTTGGGCAGCCCGGTCAGCTCGTCGGTGCGGGCCTGCTCCTGGATCTCGT
This sequence comes from Blastococcus sp. MG754426, assembly GCF_021699055.1. Taxonomy (GTDB): domain Bacteria; phylum Actinomycetota; class Actinomycetes; order Mycobacteriales; family Geodermatophilaceae; genus Blastococcus. Next base: position 56,215 of record NZ_SSXC01000010.1, read on the forward strand.
GCAGGCCGCGGAGCTCCTGGACCGACATGGCCGTGCGCGCCAGGGTGGAGAGCAGGCAGGTGACCGCGGCCCAGCCGGGGATGCCCAGGCCGGGGGTCCCCCACGTCGACACCAGGACGGCCACGCTCATCACGTTCGCCCCCAGGGGGACGACGGCGACCCGCCAGCCCAGGCGGGCGAGCGGATCGGTGTCGGCCGGTTGGATGCGGGGCGTGCGCCCGGCGACGTGCGCGGCCAGGGCGGTGCACGCCGCGCCGCTGAGCCAGGTGAGCGTCAGCGGCCCGTCGACGGCCGGCGCACCGGCCACCACCCGGTTCACGAGGACGGCGTCGGCCGCGAGCGTGCACAGCAGGCCGGCGGTGATCAGCACCAGCGGCCAGTCCCGGCGGAGACCCATGACGGCGCAGACGGCCGAGACGGCCGCCAGGAGCAGCGTGTCCGCGATCGGGTACAGCTGCACGACCGCGAGCCGGCCGTCGGCCGGGGGCGAGGCGATCGAGGGCAGCAGGGTGACGGCGAAGATGACGGCACCGCAGGCCCCGGTCAGCGCGTCGAACCACATGCTCGGGTGCGGCTTGCCGACCCGGGACCGCACCACGCCGAGGAGGGCGATGCCCATCGCCGGGTAGGCGGGCGCCCAGAGGACGAGGGTCAGCCAGGCCGGGACGGTGCCGAGTGCGGGCTCGAGGACCAGGGCGTACAGGGTGGTGCTGGATGCCACGGCGGCGAGCGCCACCGCCAGCGCGTTCCAGATGAGCCGGTCGTCCCGGCGGTGCAGCGCGGTCCGGCGGCAGACGGCCGCGCCGAGCAGGTAGACGGCGTCGTAGACCACCAGGTCGTAGGTGAGCGCCAGGGCGTTCCCGGACGGGCGCCACAGCTCACCGGCCGCGTAGGCGGCGACCGCGACCAGGCAGGCCAGGGTCAGCCCGCCGGTCCGGGGTGCGCGGCTCCGGCCGGTGCGCGCGTCGAGAGGGTCCACGGTCCGGTCATCGACCGCGGCGAGGAGGGTGTCGAGACGAATGCGTCCGGTATGACCCCGAAGGGTGGCCCCCCGGCTCCCGGCGCCCGTGGCCGCTCCCGGGGTGGCCAGGCGGTAGGCTCGGGGCCGTGACCGGGCGGCTCCTGCTTCTCCGGCCGTGCTGACCAGATCCCCCGCGACCAGCACGGCGACCCCTCCTGCGTGAGGGGTTTTTTGTTGCCCACCACCGGTACCGCACCGCGCACGACGATCCGGGAGCACGAGACGATGAGCCAGACCGACAGCCGCAGCACCGAGGCCGCAGGCGACGGCGTCCCGCCCCACCGGTACACCCCGGCGCTGGCCCAGCAGATCGAGCTGGCCTGGCAGGACCGCTGGGAGGCCGAGGGCACCTTCCACACGCCCAACCCGGTCGGGCGGCTGAGCGCGGGCTTCGAGCGGGTGGCCGACCGGCCGAAGTTCTTCGCGATGGACATGTTCCCGTACCCCTCGGGCGCCGGCCTGCACGTCGGGCACCCGCTGGGCTACCTCGGCACCGACGTCACCAGCCGGTTCCGCCGGATGGACGGCGACAACGTGCTGCACCCCATGGGCTACGACGCCTTCGGCCTGCCGGCGGAGCAGTACGCCGTGCAGACCGGGCAGCACCCGCGGATCACCACCGAGGCCAACATCGCCGCGATCAGCGCCCAGCTGCGCCGGCTCGGCGTGGACCACGACCAGCGCCGCACCTTCGCGACGATCGACCCGGGCTACTACAAGTGGACCCAGTGGATCTTCCTGCAGATCTTCGGCTCCTGGTTCGACCCGGAGGCCGGCAAGGCGCGCCGCATCGAGGAGCTCGTCGCCGAGCTGGACGCCGGCGTCCGCGAGCCCGGCCCGGGCACCAACCCCTACGGCCGCCCGTGGGCCGAGCTGGACGAGGTGCAGCGCGGCGTGGTCGTCGACGCGCACCGGCTGGCCTACCTCCACGAGGCGCCGGTCAACTGGTGCCCGGGCCTGGGCACGGTGCTGTCCAACGAGGAGGTCACGCCCGACGGCCGGTCCGAGCGCGGCAACTTCCCGGTGTTCCGGCGCCCGCTCAAGCAGTGGATGATGCGCATCACCGCCTACGCGGACCGGCTGCTGGCCGATCTGGACCGGCTGGACTGGCCGGACTCGCTGAAGCTGATGCAGCGCAACTGGATCGGCCGCTCGACCGGTGCGCGCATCCGCTTCGCCGCGGGCGAGCAGACGATCGAGGTCTTCACCACCCGGCCGGACACGCTCTTCGGCGCCACCTACATGGTGCTGGCCCCCGAGCACCCGCTGGTCGAGGGGCTGACCGCCGCGGCCTGGCCCGACGGCACCGACCCCCGCTGGACGGGTGGCGGGGCCACGCCGGCCGAGGCGGTGCGCGAGTACCAGCGCCAGGCCTCCCGGCGCTCGGAGCTCGACCGGCAGGACACCGGCCGGGAGAAGACCGGTGTCTGGCTGGGCGTCACCGCCGTCAACCCGGTCAACGGCCGGGAGCTGCCGGTGTTCATCGCCGATTACGTGCTCACCGGTTACGGCACCGGCGCGATCATGGCCGTGCCCGGCGAGGACCAGCGCGACTGGGAGTTCGCGCGGGAGTTCGGCCTGGACGTCGTCCCGACCGTCGAGCGCCCCGAGGGCTTCGACGACGAGAGCGGCGCGTACAGCGGCCCCGGCCGGATGATCAACTCCGCCAACGACGAGATCTCGCTGGACGGGCTGGACAAGGCCGAGGCGATCGCCCGCGTCACCGACTGGCTGGTGGCTAAGGGCGCCGGCGAGGCGACCACGACCTACAAGCTGCGCGACTGGCTGTTCAGCCGGCAGCGCTACTGGGGTGAGCCGTTCCCGATCGTCTACGACGAGAACGACCGCCCGGTGGCCGTCCCGCAGGCGATGCTCCCGGTGCTGCTGCCCGAGGTCGACGACTACTCGCCGAAGACCTTCGACGACGACGACGCCGACTCCGCGCCCGAGCCGCCGCTGTCCCGGGCCACCGACTGGACGACGGTCGAGCTGGACCTCGGTGACGGGCCGAGGAAGTACCGGCGCGAGACCAACACGATGCCCAACTGGGCGGGCTCCTGCTGGTACTACCTGCGCTACCTGGACCCGGGCGACGACGAGCGGATGGTCGACCCGGAGCTGGAGCGGTACTGGATGGGGCCGCGCGAGCCCGGGGACACCGGCGGCGTCGACCTGTACGTCGGCGGCGTCGAGCACGCCGTCCTGCACCTGCTCTACGCCCGCTTCTGGCACAAGGTGCTGTTCGACCTGGGCCACGTCTCCAGCGAGGAGCCGTTCCGCCGGCTGGTCAACCAGGGCTACATCTCGGCCTACGCCTACACCGACGAGCGCGGGTTCTACGTGCCCGCCGCCGACGTGGAGGAGAAGGACGGCCGGTTCTCCTACCAGGGCAAGCCGGTCAACCGCGAGTACGGGAAGATCGGCAAGAGCCTGAAGAACATGGTGACGCCGGACGAGATGATCGGCGCCTACGGTGCCGACACCTTCCGCGTCTACGAGATGTCGACCGGCCCGCTGGAGCAGTCCCGCCCGTGGGAGACCAAGGCCGTCGTCGGCTCGCAGCGACTGCTGCAGCGCATCTGGCGGGTCGTCGTCGACGAGGAGAGCGGCGCGGTGCGGGCCGCCGACGTCGAGCCGGCCGAGGAGACGCTGCGCGCGCTGCACAAGGCGATCGACGGCGTCCGCGACGGCTACGCGACCCTGCGGTTCAACATCGCGATCGCCCGCATCACCGAGCTGACCAACCACCTCACCCAGGCCTACGGGGCCGACCGCCCGGTGCCCCGGTCGGTCGCCGAGCCGCTGGTGCTGATGGTCGCCCCGCTGGCGCCGCACCTGGCCGAGGAGCTGTGGTCGCGGCTGGGTCACGACGGGTCCTCGGCGTGGGCGCCGTTCCCGGTGGCCGACGAGCGGTGGCTGGTCGAGGACACGGTGCAGGTCGCCGTCCAGGTCAACGGCAAGGTGCGGGCGCAGGTGCAGGTGCCCGCGGACGCCGACGCCGCCGCGCTGGAGGCCGCCGCCCGGGCCGACGAGAAGATCGCCGGCTACCTCGAGGGCGCCACCGTCCGTCGCGTCGTCGCCGTCCCCGGCCGGCTCGTCAACTTCGTCCTCGGCTGAGCTCTGCGGCCAGGTCCGCGGGTCAGGCCGGTGCGGGGGCCCCGGCCAGCACGCGGGTCATCGCCGCCTCGACCGGCGCCGTCGCCTCGGCCGTCGTGAGGTCCCGGCCCAGCTCGGCCGACAGCGAGGTGACGCCGGCGTCGGGGATGCCGCAGGGCACCATGTTGGCGAAGAAGCTCAGGTCGGGGTCGCAGTTGAGCGCGAAGCCGTGCATCGTCACGCCGCGCGCGACCCGGATGCCGATCGCGGCCACCTTGCGTTCCGGCCGGTGGCCCTGGCCGGGCTCGTCCGCGGGCACCCAGACACCGCTGCGGCCCTCGACCTGCCCGGCCGCCAGCCCGAAGCCCGCGCAGACCTCGATCAGCGCCTCCTCCAGCCGGCGGACGTAGGCCACGACGTCGACCGGGTCGGGCAGCGCGACGATCGGGTAGCCGACCAGCTGGCCGGGCCCGTGCCAGGTGATCTTGCCGCCGCGGTCGACGTCGATGACCGGTGTCCCGTCGAAGGGGCGCTCGTGCGGTTCGGTCCGCTTGCCGGCGGTGTACACCGGCGGGTGCTCCAGGAGCAGCAGCGTGTCGGGGGCCTCGCCGGCCACCCGCCGGGCGTGCAGCTCGCGCTGCTGCGCCCAGGCCTCCTCGTAGGGAACGGTGCCCGCCCGGATGATGCGCAGCTCGCTCACGCCCGCCAGCCTATGCCCGCGTCAGGCGAGGCGGCGGGGTTCCAGGCGGGTCTCGACGGCGGTGCCTCCCGGGCCCGGCTCCACCCGGTAGGCGGCGGCGCCCGGTCGGTCGCTCACCACGTCGACCAGGTCGGTGCCGCGGTACACCAGGCCCGCCCCGTCGTCGGTGGCGTGGCCCCCGGGGAGCGTGCCGTCGGCCACCAGCCGGTGGTAGAGCGGGCGGCGCTGCTCCTCGGAGTCGTGGTGGACGCCGTTGGACGTCGGGATGAGCCCGAGCCCGTTCGTCACCGGCCGCAGATCGGGGCCGTAGGAGTCGGTGGTGCCGCCGACGTGCCAGCACAGCGAACCCGCCGAGACGCCGGCCAGCACCACCCCGGCCTCCCACGCCTCCCGGAACACCTGGTCCAGAGCGTGCACCCGCCACACCGCCAGCAGGTTGGCCACGCTGCCGCCGCCGACCCACACGACGTCCTGCGCGAGCAGGTGGGCGCGCAGGTCGGGGACCGTGGGCATCGGGAACAGGCTCAGGTGGCTGACCTCCACGTGGCTCCCGGCGAAGGCGCCGTAGACGGCGGCGACGCCGGCCGGGTCGTCGCCGGTCGCGGTGCCCAGGTAGCACAGCCGTGGCCGTTCCGGCGCACCGGCGAGCTCGACGGCGAGGTCGAAGACCGGGCCGGGCCGCCAGTCGGCCGGGCCGCGCCCGCCCGGGATGAAGCCCGTGCTCGTGGCCAGGATCGTCGGCGCGGTCGCGGGCATCAGGCGGCCCCGGCCGGGCGGAGGCGGCGCAGCACGGCTCGGGCGGCCCGGGCGCCGCTGGCCATCGCACCCTGGATGGAGGGGGTGTCCCGGTGGTCGCCGCAGACGAACAGCCCGTCCCCGAGGTCGACGGGGCGCCGCAGTTGCAGGGGCGGCAGCGCGGCCGGCTGCGCGCCGGGCACGGTGACCGACGTCAGGTGCTCGAGATCGGTGGGGGAGACGCCGTGCGCGGCGGCGACCTCGCCGCGGACCTCGTCCTCGCGGCTGCGGTCCAGCGTGGAACTCGCCACCAGCGCCCGGCCGTCGGGGCTGTACCGCGGCTGGGCGTCGGACACGACCGCGCTGTTCACCACCCGTCCGCGCGGCTGCCCCAGGACGATCAACGGCGAGGACCACGGCGACGCGGGCAGCACGTGCAGGTGGGTGGTCACCTCCCGGGGTGCGTCGGCCTCGACGGCGGGCAGCAGCCGGGACGCCGTCGCCGGGTCGGTGGCGACGACGACGGCGCCGGCCGACCAGGTGCCTGCGTCGGTGGTCACCGATCCGGGCGAGACCGACCGCACCGCGGTGCGCAGGTGCACCCGCCCGCTCTCCAGGCGCCCGGCCAGCTGCTCGCCGATCGCCTGCATCCCGGCGGCGGGCAGCCCGGTCGAGCCGCGCACGAAGCTGCGCCACAGCAGGTCCAGGTAGCGGCTGGAGGTGGCGAGCTCGTCCTCCAGGAGGACCCCGGCGAGGAACGGGCGCAGGAAGCGCTCCAGCGCCGCCCCGCCCACGCCGGCGGCGCGCAGCGACTCCTCCGCCGCCGTCTCCGGGGCGTGGAGCAGGCGCTCGACGGGGGCGTAGCCGGCGCGCAGGGAGAAGGCCACCAGGGCCGCCTTCTCCCGGAGCGAGCCGAGCGGCGCCGCGGCGGTGCCGACGAGGGCGGTGGGCTGCCGGCGGGGGTCGACGACCCGGTGCGCCCGGCCGTCCACCCGGATCACCGCACCGCGCTCGAACCAGCCGAGCCGGAGGGCGGTGAGGTCCAGGTCGGCCGCCCGCGGGTAGCCGGTGTTGAAGACCTGGAAGCCGCGGTCGACCAGGAAGCCGTCGACGCGCTCGGTGGCCAGCCGCCCACCGGTGTGGCCCGAGGCCTCCAGCACGTGCACGTCGACGCCGGCCGCGGCCAGCCGGGTGGCGGCGGAGAGCCCGGCCAGGCCGGCTCCGACGACGAGGACCTCGGCCCGGGGCGACGTGGACACCGCCCGACGGTAACGGGGAGCGGAGGTCCGCGCGGCCCTGGCCTGTGGACGGCGGCAGCGCGGGGCAGCCGGGTCCGCCTAGCGTTCCGCCTCGTGCCGACCGCCGAACCGCCCGCGACGCCGGGGACCCAGCCGCCCCCGGTCGTGCCGGGCTACGTCCTGCAGTCCCTCCTGGGCCGCGGTGCGACAGGAGAGGTGTGGCAGGCGGTCCCGCGGGCGGGCGGCGACCCGGTGGCGGTCAAGGTGCTGGTCGCCGGGGACCCCGCCCGCCAGGCGCGGGAGGCGGAGCTGCTGGGCGAGCTCGACCACCCGCACCTGGTCCGCCTGGTGGAGGTCGTGCACCAGCCGCGCCGGGGTGCGGCCGCCCGCGTCGCGCTGGTGCTGGAGCTGCTGGCCGGGGGCAGCCTGGCCGCGCTGCTGGCCCGCCGCGGCCGACTCCACCCCGGGGAGGTCGTGACGGCGATCGCGCCGGTCGCCGCGGCCCTGGCGCACGCCCACGAGCGCGGCGTCGTCCACGGCGACCTGGCGCCGGGGAACATCCTGTTCACCGACGAGGGGCGCCCGGTGCTCACCGACCTGGGGGTCGCGCGGCTGCTCGGCGAGACGGCGGCGGCGGAGGTGACCCCCGCCTACGTCGACCCGGTGGTCGCCCGGGGCGCTGCCCCCGGTCCGTCCTCCGACGTCTTCGGCGTCGCGGCGGCGGCCTTCCACGCCCTCACGGGCGTCGCGCCGTGGAACGCGGCGACGCCGGCCGGCACGCTCGCGGTGGCGGCGGCCGGTCAGCTGCCGGAACTGGCGGAGCTCGCCCCGGCGGCGCCCGCGCGGTTGGTCGAGGTCATCGCGCGGGGTCTCGCTGCCGACCCGGACGCGCGCGGTACTGCGGCGGAGTTCGCGCTCGACCTGCGGCACGCCTGCCGGGCCGAGCCCGTGCTCTTGGAGGCGGGGGCGCCGACCGGCGGCCACGGCCGGCCGGGCACGCGGGCGGCCCTCACCCACGTCGTCCCGGGACGCCGTCCCCGGCCCGGGGCGATGGCCGAGGCGCCGCCGGCCCGGCGGAGGTGGTCCGGTCGCGCGCTCGTGGGCTCGGCCCCGCTCGCCCGCGGGCTGCTCGTCACCGCCCTGGTGGTCGCGGCGCTCGCCGTCACCGCGTGGCTGGGCACCCGGTGGGGTGGTGGCCCGGACGCCCCCGGGGAAGCCGTCGCCGCGACACCCGCCGGGCAGGCGAGCCCGTCCCCGTCCCTGACATCCCCGACGTCCCCGACGTCCCCGACGTCCCCGACGTCCTCGGCGGCCCCGGTGGCCGAGCCCGTGCCCGGCGGGAGCGTGACGCCCGTGGACGCCGAGGGCTGGCGGGTGCTGGTCGGCGAGCTCTACGCGCGGCGGGCCGAGGGGCTCAGCGGCTCCCCGGGCCTGCTGCGCGGCGTCCACCTGGCCGGCAGCCCGCTGCTGGCGGCCGACGAGGAGCACGCCCGAGCGCTGGCGGAGGCAGGCGAGGTGCTGAGCGGTTTCGCGCCGGTCGTGGTCGACGTCGAGGTCGTCGGGACGCCGGGGGAGCGGGCCGAGCTGCTGCTGATCGACCGCTGGCCCGGCTACCGCGTCGTCCGCGCCGAGGACCCGCTCGGTCCCGCGGTGCGCACCGTCCCGGGGCGCCCCGACGCGCAGGTGCGGATGGTGCTCCTCCGGACCCCCGAGGGCTGGCGGATCGAGCGCGCCGAACGCGTCGCCTGACCGGGCGGCATCGCGGCTCGTGGGACACCGCGCCGCCGTGCCCGGGCGCATCGCCGCGCTCGTGCGCACGGATGCGGTTCTCCTGCGCGTGCTGACCGCAGTGAGGCGTATCCCGGCGGTGTGGTCCCGTGTCCAGCACGCGGTGGGTGGCTGTGGGACCAGGCGGTGCCGCCTGCGGACAGCGTGGGGGGCACTCGCGGGATCACGGCGCCCAGCGATGCGCGCCTCAGCCCCGGCCGACCGCCGCCCGCACCGCGGCCTCGACGTCCCCGTGCGTGAACCGGTAGCCGGCTTCGGTCAGCTTCGACGGCACCGCGCGCTGCCCGGCCAGGACGCCGACCTGCGCGAACTCGCCGAGCACCACCCACAGCGCGGGGCCGGGGACGGGCAGCATGACCGGCCGGTGGAGGACGCGGCCCAGCGTCCCGGTGAACTCCGCGTTGGTCACCGGCTCGGGCCCGCACAGGTTGACCGGCCCGGGCACGGGGTGGGTGAGCAGGAACCGGATCGCGCCGACCTCGTCCTCCTGGCTGATCCAGGGCACGTACTGCCGGCCGGAGCCCAGCCGCCCGCCCAGCCCGGCGCGGAAGATCGGCAGCATCCGTGCGAGCAGCCCGCCGCGGCCGAGCACCAGCCCGGTGCGCAGGGTGGTCACGCGCACCCCCGCGTCGGCGGCCGGCGCGGTCGCGCCCTCCCATGCCACGCAGACCCGGGCGAGGTAGTCGTCGCCAGGAGGCGCGGACTCGTCGACGACGCGGTCACCGGTGTCGCCGTACCAACCCACCGCGGAGCCGTTCAGCAGCACGCGGGGCCGGTCGGGGTCGGCCGTGGCGGCCTCGGCGAGCGCCTCGGCGAGCGTGGCCGTGCTGTCCACCCGGCTGCTGAGGACCGCCTGCTTGTGTCGCTCGTTCCAGCGCCGGTCACCCACCCCGACGCCGGAGAGGTTGACCACCGCGTCCACGTCCCGGAGCAGCGCCGGGTCGATGCGCCGGTGCTGGGGGTCCCAGCGGTGTTCGTCGGCCGTCCGGGGGGTGCGCCGCACCAGCTGGATCACCTCGTGCCCGTCCGCGCGCAGCGCGGGCAGCAGGGCGCTGCCGATCATCCCGGACCCACCGGACACGGCGATCTTCATGCGGCACTCCCCGACGGGCACTCGTGCTGGCTGCGGAAAGGGCTCGGGGCCCCGGTTGGTCACCGGGGCCCCGAGCGGAGGTGCACTAGGCGAGACCGAGCTCGCCGTGGAACTGGCCGGCCTCCAGGCGCTCGCGCACCGTGGTGAGGAAGCGGGCGGCGTCGGCGCCGTCGACGATCCGGTGGTCGTAGGTGAGCGCCAGGTAGACCATCGAGCGGACCGCGATGACCTCGCCCAGCTCGGCGTCCTGCACCACGACCGGCCGCTTCACGACCGAGCCGGTGCCCAGGATGGCCACCTGCGGCTGGTTGATGATCGGGGTGTCGAACAGGGCCCCGCGGCTGCCGGTGTTGGTCAGCGTGAACGTCCCGCCGCCGAGCTCGTCGGGCGTCACCTTGTTGGTGCGGGTCCGCTCGGCCAGGTCGCTGATCTTGCGCGCGAGCCCACCCAGGCTGAGGTCACCGGCCTCGTGGATCACCGGCACGAGCAGGCCGCGCTCGGTGTCGACGGCGATGCCGAGGTTCTCGCTGTCGTGGTAGGTCACCGTGCCGGCCTCGAGGTCGATCGAGGAGTTCACCGACGGGTGCTGCTTCAGCGCCTCGACCGCCGCCTTGGCGAAGAACGGCAGGAAGGAGAGCTTCACCCCCTCGCGGGCCTCGAAGTCCTTCTTCGCCTGCTGCCGGAGCTGCGCGATGCGGGTCACGTCGGCCTCGACGACCGTGGTCAGCTGCGCGCTGACCTGCAGCGACTCCACCATCCGGCGGGCGATCACGCCGCGGAGGCGGGACAGCTTCTCGGTGCGGCCGCGGACGGAGGTGTCCGGGGTCGCGGCCGGCGACGGGGTGCGCGCGGCACCGGTGCCCGACGGGGCGGCAGCGGGCTCGGCCGGGCGCGAGGCCTGCTCCGCCGCGGCCAGGACGTCCTGCTTGCGGATGCGACCGCCCACGCCGGTGCCGGAGATCGAGCCCAGGTCCACCCCGTGCTCGGACGCCAGGCGGCGCACGAGCGGGGTCACGTACTGCCCGCCACCGCCGTCGCCCGAGGGGGCCGGCGCCGAGGGGGCCTGCGGGGCCACCTGCGGGG
>NZ_SSXC01000091.1 GCF_021699055.1 Blastococcus sp. MG754426
GCCCCCCGCCGCCCCCACCGGGTGGTCCCCGGGGGGCGGGTTGGCGCGCGCCCGGCAGGTTGTCTACGTTGGGGCCGCGGTTCAGCAGGCAGCCGCGACGTGCCGGGCCCCGGGTCCGGTGCGCGACACGTTCGACCACCGCGAGCCGGGGGCCCGCGTCCCCGGCGCCGCACAGCGGTAGATTGTCCGGGCGGCCCGTCGTCCGGGTCCGCCGAGAGGAGCCACTGTCCGTGACCACTTCCGACCTGCCCGCCGAGGGGCAGCCCGACGTGTCGACCGAGGGCACCGAGGCACCCTTCGACGACGTGATCACGCTGTCGACCTCCACCGACGAGGACGGCGCTGTCACGGTCACGGTCGTCGGCGAGGTGGACACCTTCACCGCTCCCGTGCTCCGTTCGACCCTGGACAGCCAGCTCGAGCAGCAGCCGCGTGAGCTGGTGATCGACCTGTCCGGCGTCCAGTTCCTGGGCTCCGCCGGTCTCGCCGTCCTCGTCGAGACGCAGAAGTCCGCCCGCAGCCGCGAGGTCGCCCTCCGGCTGATCGCCACCACGCGCGCCGTCACCCGGCCGCTCGAGGTGACCGGCCTGATCGACCTGTTCACGATCGCCGACGCCCGGTAGAGCACCCAGTCCCGACGAGGGCCCCCGCCGCACAGCGGCGGGGGCCCTCGTCGTGCTCAGGCCGAGAGCAGCCGGCAGACGGCCTGCTCGAGCACCTTCTGGGTGTCCCGGTCGGCGTCCGCCTCGTCCGCCTCCTGCAGCGCCTCGGCGACGGTCTCCCCGTGCTCGAACCGGTCGACGACGCGTGGGTCGACGTAGCTGGCCTTGCAGACCGCGGGCGTGTTGCCCAGCTGCTCGCTGACCCGCTTGTAGGCGGCGGTCACCACCTTCTTGCGGGCGGTCTTCGACGCCGGCGGGGGCGACTCGGCCAGCGCGGCGGCCATCAGCACCGTCGCCGTCCAGGTGCGGAAGTCCTTGGCGGAGATCTCCGCGCCGCTGATCTCCTTCAGGTAGGCGTTGATCTCCGCGCTGGTCACGTCCCGCCACCCGCCGTCCTCGTCCTGGTACGCGAGCAGGTCCTCCCCGGCCTCGGCCGGGCGCTCCAGCAGCTGGCGGACGACGGTGGCGGTGGGCCGGTCGGTGATCTCCACCTCGCGCTCGATCCCGCCCTTGGCGACGTAGGAGTAGAACGTCCGCTCGCCGCGCACCGACACGTGCGCCCGCTTGAGGGTGGCCAGGCCGTAGGTGCCGTTCTCCTCCTCGTACTGCTCGCTGCCGACGCGGAAGGCGCCGAGGTCGAGCAACCGGATGGCGGTGGCCAGCACCCGGTCGCGGGTGAGCCCGCGGGTGCGCAGGCCGGCCCGCACCGCGTCGCGGACGTCGGGCAGCTGGCGGGCGATCTCCAGCACCCGCTCGTGCTTCTCCGCGTCGCGCCGGGCGCGCCACTCGTCGTGGTAGCGGTACTGCCGGCGCCCGGCGGCGTCGACCCCGGTCGCCTGGATGTGGCCGTTCGGCCACGGGCAGATCCAGACGTCCTTCCACGCGGGCGGGATCGCCAGCCCGCGGATCCGGTCCAGCCGGTCGTCCTTGATCAGGCTGCCGTCGGTGTCGTAGTAGGCGAACCCCCGCCCGGCCTTGCGACGCCGGTAACCGGGGCCGTACACGTCGCTGCGCCGCAGTCTCACGGGCCGTCCATGGGCACCGCGGGCGGTCCGCAAACGCCGCGGTACGGACCGTCACACCTCAGCGGAGGTCCACCAGCCCGCCGAGGCCGCTGATCTCGAGCACGTGGCGGGTCACGCCGCCCTCGGGGGCGAGCACCCCCAGCCGCCACGACTCGTCCCGGGCGATGCGGGCCATGGCCAGCACCACGCGGACCGCCGCGCTGCTGAACAGGCCGACCTCGCACAGGTCGAGCTCCATCGGTGTGGCACCACCGTGGCTGGCCTCCAGCATCCGGATGCGCAGCTGCTCGGCGGCGGTCGCGTCGATCGCCCCCGCGGCCCGCACGACCGGGCGCGGGCCGTCGCGGTCGACCACCACGTCGGCGCCCTCGACGGCGCGGTGGGGGTCGGTCTCCTCGTCGGGGGTCCGCCGCAGCCGGAAGCTCAGCGTCACCGTCGTGCCGTGGTCCTCGATGAGGGTGACCCCGTCGACCAGCTGCCGCATGATCAGCAGCCCGCGTCCCCGGTCGCCGGGGTCGCGGTCCGGCGGGCGCCAGGTGCCCTCGTCGTGCACCGTCACGGTGAGGACGCCGTCGACGTCGACCTGGGCGGTCACCGTCATCGGGCCGGGCTCGACGCCGCGGTAGGCGTGCTCGGCGGCGTTGGCGCAGGCCTCACCCACCGCGACCATGACGCCCACCCGGTCCTGCTCCCCCATGCCCAGCCCGGTCAGCCAGGCGTTGAGCCGCCGGCGCACGCCGGGCAGCGCCGACGGCACCGCGGGCAGTTCCAGCCGCAGCGCCTCCTGCGTCGTCGCCCGCCGGTGGGCGACCAGGACGGCGACGTCGTCCAGCCACCCGTGCGGCCGGCGCGCCCCCTCGGCGATCGCGCCCGCGAGCCCGGCCGCCGCCTCGACGTCGAGGGCACCGGGCTCGTCCAGCACCGCGCGCGCGGCCGCCCCGAGCCGCTCCAGCGCCGCGGCGGGCGGCTCGTCGAGGCCGGTGACCGCCCCGTTGGAGAACAGCACGAGCGTGTCGCCCTGGGCGAGGTGGATCTCGTGCACCGGGGCCGGGGCACCGGGGAGGCTGCCGAGCGGTGGCCGGGGCGTCACCGCCAGGAAGGCGCTGCTCCCGTCCCCCTGGACCACCAGGGGTGCCGGGTGCCCGGCCGCGGTGTAGACCAGGCGGCCGGTGGCGGCGTCGAGCAGACCGTAGAACACCGACGTCCCCTCGACGTCCTCCATCTGGGCCGCGAAGGCGTCCAGGGCGCCGAGCACCGCCGCCGGTTCCGGGTCGCCGAGTAGGGTCGAGCGGAGCGCGCCGCGCAGCCGGCTCATCGCACCGGCCGCGGCCACCCCGTGGCCGACGGCGTCCCCGACGACCAGGGCGATCTGCCCCTTCCCGAGAGGCACGGCGTCGTACCAGTCGCCCCCGGCCGCGGAGAGCTCGGCGGCCCGGTGGTAGCTCCCGGACAGGACGACGTCGGGCAGCATCGGCAACGCCGGCGGCAGCAGCGCCTGCTGGGCGCGCTGCACGTCGTCGGCGGCGAGCGCCTCGATGACGAGGAAGGCACCCGGCCGGCCGTCGACCGCCACCGGCCGCGCCGTGGCCGTCGCCAGGGGACCCCCGGGACCGAGGGCGCCGCTGAGGGTCTCGACCTGCCCGGCGCGCACCGCGGCGTCCACCAGGTCGGCCAGCGGGCGGCCGGAGAGCTCGGGCAGGCCGCCGCGGCCGGTGTCCAGCCCGCGGGCACGGGCGTTGGCCCACAGCGGCTCCGCTGCGTCGGCCGCGAGGAAGAACAGGGCGTCGGGCGCGGACTCCAGGGCAGCGAGCACCACGGCGGAGCCCTCGACCAGGGCGCTGTCGACGGGAGGTGGCAGACTGCCGGGACCGGTGCTCATCTCGGGCCAGCAAACCGCAGGGTCCGGGCGGCGGCAACCGCGTGCCGGGGCCGTGGAACCCGTGGCCCGGGCCACGTTTCGCGGTCGGCCAGCACCGGGTAACCAAGCACCTTGTGCACCGACCGGGCGCCTGGTCCGGGCCCTCCGGGGCCGGGCGGCGCGACACGGAGCACCGCCGCGGCTCGAGGGTCGAGCGCGCCGGGAACGAAGGAGCGGACGACGGATGGTCGACTCGAGGGGCCCCCTCGCGCAGGACGGACGGCGCGCGGAACGACTGGAGCTGCGGGTGCCCACCACACCGACCCAGCTGCCCGCGGTGCGGGCCATGGCCGGTGACCTGGCGATGCGGATGGACTACGACCTCGACGCGGTGGAGGACCTCCGCCTCGCGGTCGACGAGGCCTGCGCCACGCTGTCGACGATCGTCCTGGGCGACGCGCCGCTGACCGTCGTCTTCGAGACCACGCGGGCCGGCCTGCACATCAGCGCCTGGGTGCCCACCGCGGACGGCACCGAGGTCCCCACCGACGGCTTCGGCTGGGCGGTGCTCGCCGCGCTGGTCGACTCCGTCGAGGGCCGCCGGGCCACCGAGCGCGAGATGCCGGGCGGTTCCGGCGGCGACGAGCCGGTCGCCGTCATCTCCCTCGCCAAGTACCTGCCGGGCCAGCACCCGGCCGGGGTGGGCAGCGACGACAACCTCTCGGTGGCCCGATGAGCAGGTCGGCCGCCGCCGACTCCGTCGAGGAGGAACCACTGGACGCCACCGACGGCACGCCGGTCGCCCCTGCGGCGGGCGAGCCGGTCGACGCCCCCGAGCAGCCCACGCCGGCCGCCCCGGGCGGGCCGGCCGAGGACGCCGCCGAGCCGGACGCCCCTCCGCTGTCGGAGAACCGGCGCCGGGCCGAGCGGACGGCCCCGCTCTTCGCCGAGCTCGCCACGCTCGACAAGGACGACCCGCGCCGCGAGCGGCTGCGCGAGATCCTGGTCGAGGAGCACCTGCCGCTCGTCCGGCACTTCGCCCGGCGGTTCAGCAACCGCGGGGAACCCTTCGACGACCTCCTCCAGGTGGGCACCCTCGGGCTGATCGCGGCCATCGACCGGTTCGACCCGACCCGCGGCGTGGAGTTCCTGTCCTTCGCCGTCCCGACGATCACCGGTGAGATCAAGCGGCACTTCCGCGACCAGGGCTGGTCGGTCCGCGTCCCGCGGCGCCTGCAGGAGCTGCACCTGTCGCTCAACGCGGCGGTGGGCGAACTGGCGCAGAAGAACGGCCGCGCGCCGACGCCGTCGGAGCTCGCCGAGCACCTGGGCATCCCGCGCGCCGAGGTGCTGGAGGGCCTGGCGGTCGCCAACGCCTACCGCAGCAGCTCGCTGGACGAGCGGCTCTCCGGCGAGGACGACTCCCCCACCCTGGCGGCGACGCTGGGCGAGGAGGACGCCGCGCTCGAGGGCGTGGAGTACCGCGAGTCGCTCCAGCCGCTGCTGGCCACGATCCCGGCCCGCGAGCGGCGCATCCTCATCCTGCGGTTCTTCGGCAACATGACCCAGTCGCAGATCGCCGCCGACATCGGCATCTCGCAGATGCACGTCTCCCGCCTGCTCAGCCAGACGCTGGCCAAGCTCCGCGAGGGCCTGCTCAAGGACTGAGCACCTCGTCGTCCTCCGGACGACACCGCGGCCGGGTACCGTCCCGGCCGCCGCTGAGCCGCTGCGTGGTCCGCGGCAGGAGGCCTCCGGCCCCCGTGCCGCGGACCACCACGGCGAGCTAGGACCGCGGGGGCAGCTGTGGCGGGCCGTCCGGGGCGTCCGGGTCGTCGCTGCCGACCCGGTTGCGCGGATCGGCCGCCGGCCCGCTGTCCTGCACGTCCTGGGTGACCTGGGCCAGGGGCGGCGGGGTCGGCACCGCGGGCGCGGTGTCGCTGATGCTGGACAGCTCGATCTTCGCCTCCGGCTGGTCGGCGGCCCGGGGCAGCTGCGACTCGAACCAGGAGCTGGTGTCCAGCCCGCCCTCCTTGGCACCGCCGCCGCCGTCGCCGGAGGGCTCGACGTCCATCCAGGACGTTCCCTCCTGGGCACCGCCCAGGTTGGCCAGCCCCTCGAGGGCCTTGCTGAACTCGCTGGGCACGATCCACATCTTGTTGGCGTCGCCCTGCGCGATCTGCGGCAGCGTCTGCAGGTACTGGTAGGCCAGCAGACCCTGGTCGGGCTTGCCGTCGTGGATGGCCTGGAAGACCGTCTCGATCGACTTCGCCTGGCCCTGCGCCTGCAGGTAGAGCGCGGCCCGCTCACCCTCCGCGCGCAGGATGCGGCTCTGCCGCTCGGCCTCCGCCTCGAGGATCGCCGACTGCTTCTTGCCCTCCGCGGAGAGGATCGCGGCGGCCTTCTCACCCTCGGCGGTGGTGATCGCCGACTGCCGGGCACCCTCGGCCTGCAGGATGATGGCGCGCTTGTCGCGGTCGGCCCGCATCTGCTTCTCCATCGAGTCCTGGATCGACGGCGGCGGGTCGATGGCCTTGATCTCCACGCGCGCCACGCGCAGGCCCCAGGGCCCGGTGGTGCCGTCGAGGACCGAGCGCAGCTGGCTGTTGATGCCGTCGCGCCCGGTGAGCGCGCCCTCGAGGTTCAGCCCGCCGACCACGTTGCGCAGCGTGGTCGTCGTCAGCTGCTCCATGCCGGTGATGTAGTTGGCGATGCCGTAGACGGCCAGTCGCGGGTCGGTGACCTGGAAGTACACGACGGTGTCGATGCCGACCTGGAGGTTGTCCGCGGTGATCACCGGCTGCGGCGGGAAGGAGACGACCTGCTCGCGCAGGTCGATCGTCGCGCGCACGCGGTCGACGAACGGGACGAGCACCGAGAGGCCGGGCGAGAGCGTGCGGCTGTACCGGCCGAGCCGCTCGACGACCTTGGCCTGGGCCTGGGGGACGATCGTCACGCTCTTCGCGATCACGATGATCACGAGCACGGCGACGACGATCAGTGCGATGAGCGCCGCATCCACGGCTGGCTCCCTTAGTCGGGGGTCACCGTCGATCCTGCCCTGCCGGGTCCACCCGGGTCAGCACCCGGGGGGACGACGTTCACTCCAGCGCGTCCCCCACGACCGCCGTCGCGCCGTCGACCTGCATGATGCGCACGGTCTCGCCGACGGCGAAGGACTCCGCGCTGTGCTGGCTGCGCGCGCTCCACTCGTCGGCACCCATCCGGATCCGGCCGCCCGAGGCGTCGACGTCCGCGGTGACCACCGCCGTCCGGCCGATGAGCGTGTCGACGCCGTCGAGCTGCAGCGGTGTGCGGTCGGTCAGGTGCTTCTTCGCGATCGGCCGCACCGCCACCAGCAGCACCCCCGAGATGACGATGAAGGTGGCCAGCTGCAGCCACAGCGCACCGCCGAGCAGCGCGACCGTCATCCCGCCGACGGCCCCGCCGGCCAGCATGAGCAGCACCAGGTCGAGGGTGAGCATCTCCCCGACCGCCAGCGCCCCGGCCCCGATCAACCACAGCAACCACGCCATGCACCGAGTCTGGCAGAGCCCCGGGCCCCGGACGCCCGCCTGCGGAGCCACCGCGCCGTCGTAGCCTCGACCGGTGCACGACTTCCCCGCCGGCCGGCTCGCGGTCTGGGCCACGGCCTGGCTCGGTGGCCGCGCCTCCTACGACGCAGCTCTCGACGCGATCACCGGCGACGCCGCCCACCGGGTGACCGGCCTGCCCGGGACGGGGGCCGCCGTCCCGCTGGGGGAGCGCTCACCGCGCTGCGGGGGCTCGGCGAGCGGAGGCTGCGGCTGGTGCTCCCCGCCCCCGGCGACGTCCGCGGCCTGCCGGCCGTGCCAGGGCTCGCGCCGCTCGGGCTGGAGGCAGGGCAGGTCGCCGTCGGCGAGCGGGTGGTGCTGGTGCCCGAGCCGATCGGCCCCGAGGTCCTGCAGTGGACGGCGTTCCCGCTGGACGGCGCCCCTGCCGCGCCGCCGGCCGTGGAGGGGACGCTGCGCGCGGCATCCGGGGCGCTGGACCTGGCCATGGGCGACGCCGCCCGCACCCTGGCCGACCTGGACCTCGCCCGGTGGCACCCCGAGGTGCCCGCGCTGCTGGCCGACCTCGGCCGGCCGGTGCGCGGGGTGGCGCTGCCCGACGACACCGATCCGCTGGCGCTGTCGCTGCTGGCGCGGGGCATGCGGCTGGCCGCGGTGCTCGACCTGGCGCTCGCCGACGCCCCCGGCGGGGCGGTGACCCACCGCCAGGCCGCCGCCCGCGACGAGGCGCTGCGGCCGCTGTCGACCGCCGTGCGGGAGGCGCTCACCGCCGCCTGCAACTGGATCCCGCGGTGACGGGGGCCGGCTCCGCCGCCCGCGAACCGGGTCCCGCGGTGACGCCGCACCTCGTCCCCGCGCGGCGGCGTCGACCCGCCGGCGCACGCTCCCCGGGCCGGACTCGCGCTCCCCGGGGGCTGCAGCACCCCGGCAGGACGCCCGGGGAGGAGGCGGGTCAGCTCGCCGGTCGCGCCGGACGCGGCGGGGTGTAGCAGCAGAACGCGGGGCAGTTGGTGCCCAGCCGCGGTTCCCCGCCGGCCCGGCGCTCCTCGAGCAGCTCGCGGAGCGCCGTCACGAAGGCCGGGTGCGTGCCGGCGGTGGCCGCCCGCGCGAAGGCCAGGCCCAGCCGCTCGGCGGTCTCCTTCGCCTCGTTGTCCAGGTCCCAGATCACCTCGAGGTGGTCGCTGACGAAGCCGACGGGGAAGAGCACGACCGCCTGCTCCCCCGCCTCGGCGAGCGCCTCCAGGTGGTCGTTGACGTCGGGCTCCAGCCACGGCACCGACGGCGGGCCGCTGCGGCTCTGCCACACGAGGTCGAAGGGCCGGCCGGGGGCGGCGAGGGCGACGACCTGCTGCGCGGCGGCCTGCAGCTCCGCCTCGTAGGCGTGCCCCTCCGGCCCGGCGACGGCGGCCATCGTGTCCGGGATGCTGTGCGCCGTCGCGACCAGGCGGGCGGAGCCGCGCACGTCGGCCGGCAGCTCGGCGAGCGCGGCGGCGAGGGCGTCGGCGTTGGCCCGCACGAAGCCGTCGGCGTCGAAGTAGTGCGGCAGCTTCTCCGCGGTCGGGCCACCCGGCGCGGCGGCATCGCCGGTCAGCGCTGCGCGGGCCCGGGCGATGTCCTCGTGGTACTGCCGGCACCCCGAGAACGAGGCGTAGGCCGAGGTGGCGAGCACGTAGGCGTGCTGGATGCCGTCGTCGGCCATCTGCTGCCAGACGTCCTCGACGTACGGCGCCCAGTTCCGGTTGCCCCAGTAGACGGGCAGGTCGATCCCGGCTGCGCGCAGCTCCGCCTCGAGCGCCGCCAGCAGGGCCTTGTTCTGGTCGTTGATGGGGCTGACGCCGCCGAAGTGGTGGTAGTGCTCGGCGACCTCCTCCAGCCGCTCGCGCGGGATGCCGCGGCCGCGGGTGACGTTCTCGAGGAACGGCATCACGTCGTCGTGGCCCTCGGGGCCGCCGAAGGAGAGCAGGAGCAGCGCCTCCCGCCGCCCGGGCGGGGCGGGCTCGGCCGACGGCGGGACGCCGCCGTTGTTGCGGACGGCCAGCGACGGGTCCTCGTCGGGACGCTGGCCGGCCGGGGTGATGTCGACGATGGCGCGGGGCACGTGGGTTCTTTCCTGTTGCGGGGCGTCGCCGGATGCACTCACACGCCGACGGCGTGGAAGCCCCCGTCGACGTGGACGATCTCGCCGGTGGTGGCGGGGAACCAGTCGGAGAGCAGGGCGACGACGGCCTTGCCGGCGGGCTCGGTGTCGGTGACCGACCAGCCCAGCGGGGCACGCCCCTCCCACGCCTCCTCGAACTGCTTGCTCCCCGGGATGGACTTCATCGCCATGCTGCGCAGCGGCCCGGCGGCGACGATGTTGGACCGCACGCCCTGGGGGCCGAGCTCGCGGGCCACGTAGCGGCTCACCGACTCCAGCGCCGCCTTGGCCGCGCCCATCCAGCCGTACACCGGCCAGGCGACGGAGGCGTCGAAGGTGAGGCCGACGACCGAGGAGGGGTCGGCCAGCAGCGGCCGGCAGGCCTGGGTGAGCGAGGCGTAGGACCAGGACGAGACCTGGAAGGCGGTCGCGGCGTGCTCCCAGGCGACCTCGGGGAACCCCTCCCCCATCGCCTCCTGCGGCGCGAAGCCGATCGAGTGGACGACGCCGTCGAGGGAGTCGAACCCCTGCTCGCGCAGCCGGTCGGCCAGCGTGGCCAGGTGCTCCGTGTCGGTGACGTCCAGCTCGACGACGGCGGCCTCCTGCGGCAGTCGCTTGGCGATCCGCTGGCACAGCGACAGCGCCCGGCCGAAGTTGGAGAGGACGACGGTGGCCCCCTGCTCCTGCGCGAGCCGGGCCGTGGCGAAGGCGATCGACGCCTCGGTGAGGACCCCGGTGATCAGGACCTTCTTGCCCTCGAGGATGCCGCTCATCAGTGCCCCATTCCCAGTCCGCCGTCGACCGGGACGACCGCCCCGGTGATGTAGCCCGCCGCATCGCTCGCCAGGAAGCGCACGACGCCGGCGATCTCCTCGGCGTCGGCGTACCGGCCCAGCGGCACCTGCCCGAGGATCTCCTTCTGCCGGGCCTCGGGCAGCT
Organism: Blastococcus sp. MG754426; assembly: GCF_021699055.1. Classification (GTDB taxonomy): domain Bacteria; phylum Actinomycetota; class Actinomycetes; order Mycobacteriales; family Geodermatophilaceae; genus Blastococcus. Next base: position 10,173 of record NZ_SSXC01000091.1, read on the forward strand.
CCGCGGTCATGTCGGTGGTGACGAACCCGGGCGCGACGACGTTGGCCGTGATGCCCCGGCTGCCCAGCTCGCGGGCGATCGAGCGGGCCAGCCCCACGAGCCCCGCCTTCGACGCGGCGTAGTTCGTCTGGCCGGCCGAGCCGAGCAGCCCGACGACCGAGGACACGAAGACCATGCGGCCGGAGCGGGCACGCACCATCTTGGCGGCCGCGCGCTTGGAGACCCGGTACGCGGCGGTGAGGTTGGCGTCGAGGACGTCGGTGAAGTCCTCCTCCCTCATCCGCATGAGCAGCCCGTCTCGGGTGATCCCGGCGTTGCTCACCAGCACCTCGACCGGGCCCTGGCGCTCCTCGACCTCGGTGAAGGCGCGGTCGACGTCCTCGGCGCTCGTGACGTCGCAGCGCACGCCGAACAGCCCGTCAGGGGCGCCGCTGCCGCGGTGGGTGACCGCGACCGAGTCCCCCTGCTCGGCGAAGGAGCGGGCGATGGCGAGCCCGATCCCCCGGTTGCCGCCTGTCACCAGCACCGATCTGCCCACGTGCCACTCCCCTGCCGTGCCGTCGTCCGGACGAACCTATCCCGTGGTCGCGGGCGGCACCGCCTACCGGCCGGTAGGACGAGGAGACGACGATCACCGGTGGTCCCTTGCCCCGCCGTACCCCATCCGGAAGAGTCGGCCGGGTCGCGGCACCGCGGCCACGAGCAGTGGGCGAGGGATGACGCAGGACGAAGCGGCTCAGACGTACGCACCGGGCAAGGCGGAAGGCACCCTGACGGGGCTCGGCTTCGCGGATCCGGACGGGAGGTCCCGGGGGGAGAGCCTCGGCGAACGCCTCCTCGGCTCCCTCCTCGACCGGGCCCACCTCATGCCGCCCCGGCTGGTCGGGCCGCTCGTCGCCCAGGAGATCGCCGCGATGGGCGGGAGCGACGTCGCCATCTACCTGCAGGACTTCGAGCACGCGGTCCTGCGGCCGCTGCGGGGCGCCGGCCTCGGCGGGCGACCGGAACCGATCGACGGCAGTTACGCGGGAACGGCTTTCCGCACCGACAGCCCGTGCGAGGTGCCGCTGCCCGGGGGCGGCATCCGCCTCTACATCCCGATGCTGGACGGCTCCGACCGGGTCGGGGTGCTGGGGCTGACGCTCCCGCAGGTCGACGACAACGACCGCCGGCTGGCCCAGCGGATCGCGGGCCTGACGGCCGACCTGGTGGTGACCAAGTCCGGTTACACCGACACCTTCGCCCGCACCCGCATGTCCTCCCCCATGAGCCTGTCGGCGCACCTGCAGTGGCAGATGCTCCCGCCGCTGGTCATGACGACACCGGACATCGCCCTGGCCGGCGCCCTCGAACCGGCCTACGACGTCGGTGGCGACAGCTTCGACTACTCCCTGGACGAGCACACGCTGCACCTGGCGGTCTTCGACGCCATGGGTCACGGGGTCGAGGCGGCGACGATGGCGACCCTCCTCATCGCCGCCTACCGCCACGGCCGGCTCAGCGGCAGCGACCTGCCCGACATCTACGCGGAGATGGACGCGGTCATGGGCACCTCCTTCCCCGGCCGGTTCGCGACGGCCCTCGTGGGGCGCCTGGAGACAGCGACCGGACGGCTGACCTGGGTCAACGCCGGCCACCCGCCCGGCCTGCTCATCCGCGGGGGCCGGGTCATCGGCGAGCTGGCCGGACGGGTCAGCCGGCCGGTCGGGTTCGGCGACGCCCGGCCGCACGTCCACTCGACCACGCTCCGCCCGCGGGACCGGGTGCTGTTCTTCACCGACGGCGTGGTCGAGGAACGGCTGGAGGGCGGCGCCCAGTTCGGTGAGCGGCGGCTGCGGGAGTTCATCGAGGCCAACGCCGTCCACGAGCTCCCGCCGGCCGAGACGGTCCGCCTGCTCTCGCACGCGTTGCTCCGGGGACGCGGCGGACGGACCTCGGACGACGCATCGCTCCTGATGGTCGAGTGGTCGGGCCCGCCCCGCGATGACGAGCTGGCCCGCGACGTCCCGACCGCGGTGCCCCCCGGCACCGTCCTCGGCTAGCTCCGCCGACCGGGGCGTCGACGGGGACGGGGTGCGGTGGGTCGGCCGGCCTGGTTGGGTGGGGCGACCGCCCGCTCGTGCTCGACCCGACCGAGAGCGGAGCCCTCACCGTGACCGACCTCCCCGCGCCCCGCTCACCCGTGGCTGGGCGGGTCGGCCGGCGCGCCACGCCGGCGTCCCCGATGTCGTCGGTCGCGTGGGGCCAGAGCGCCCTGCCGCACGCCCACGACTGCTGGCAGCGCGTCCTCGGCACCCTGCGGGACGTGGGCCGGGCGCGTTCGGAGGTGCGCCGCCGGCTGGCCGACGCCGCAGCGTTCGGAGATCCCGCGGACCACGAGGAGGCGGCCGAGCGCATGGTCCTGGGGTTGGACGAGCTCACCTCCAACGGCCTGCGCCACGGTCGCCAGCCCGTCGGCCTCCGCGTGTGCACGCTCCCCGGGCACTGGCTCGTCGACGTCACGGACGCAGCCTCCGACATGCCACCGTCCCCGAGCCCGGGCCGCCCGGCCGGCCAGGGCGGTTACGGCCTGTTCATGATCGCGGCCTACGCCACCGCGTACGGGTGGGTCCCCGAGGAGCACTGCAAGCACGTCTGGGCGCTCTTCCCCCGGGGCTGAGGGCGACGCGCCGGGTGGCGACCGCTCGCCGGCGGCTCAGCCCCGTCGGCGCCGCCGCAGGCGGCCGCCGCCGTACAGCGCCCAGAGCACCAGCAGCGGCTGGAAGAACAACCGCACCAGCCGCTTGCGGTCGGTGTCGAGGCCGAACGCGTCGGTGCCCTCGACGTACTGCGCGACGTTGCCCGGGAAGACCACCACGAAGAACGCCGCGAGCAGCGCGCCGACGAGCCGACGCTTGCGCGGGAGCGCGACGAACGACGCCCCGAGGGCGATCTCGACGACGCCCGACCCCAGCACCGTGAGGTCCTCGTCGACCGGGAACCAGGCCGGCACCTGGGCGCGGAACTCCTCGCGGTGGGTGGTCAGGTGCAGCACGCCCGCGGTCACCATGACCGCGCCGAGCAGCAGGCGGGCAGCGGTGCGGGCGGCGGAGCTCATGGCCGGACGGTAGCCCCGGGGACCGGACCGCGCGTTGACAGGCGGGGCCGGCCGCCCGTAGACAGCGATCATGGCTGACGACGTCTCGCGCCGGGTGGCGCTCACGGTGACCGACGGCGTGGCGACCGTCCGGCTGGACCGGCCCGAGAAGATGAACGCGCTGGACCCGGCGATGTTCGCGGCGATCCTGGCCACCGGCAAGGAGCTGATGACCCGGGACGACGTCGGCGCGGTGGTGCTGACCGGCGCCGGCCGGGCCTTCTGCGCCGGCCTGGACTTCGGCTCCTTCGCGGACATGGCCGAGCGTGGGCAGGAGCGGACCCGCGAGCGCGAGGCGACCGCCCCGGAGCCGCTGGGCGCGGCCCGCGCGCTGGCCCAGCAGGTGGTGCACGTGTGGTCGCTGGTCCCCGCCCCGGTGATCGCGGCGGTGCACGGCGTGGCGTTCGGCGGTGGCCTGCAGATCGCCCTGGGCGCCGACATCCGGCTGGTCGCCCCCGACGCGCAGCTGGCGCTGATGGAGGTCCTCTGGGGCATCGCGCCCGACATGTGCGGCACCCAGCTGCTGCCCGAGCTGGTCGGCCGCGACGTCGCCAAGGAGCTGGCGCTCACCGGGCGGAGGGTGTCGGGCACCGAGGCGGTGCGGCTCGGCCTGGCCACCCGCGAGGCCGCCGACCCGCTCGCCGCCGCGCTGGAGCTGGCCACCGAGATCGCCGGGCACGGCCGCAGCGCCACCCGGGCGGTCAAGCGGCTGGTCGACCTCGCCGGCCGGGTGCCGCTCGCCGAGGGGCTGGCCGCCGAGCAGGCCGAGATCGGCGCGCTGATCGGCTCCCCGGAGCAGGCCGCCGTCGTCCGGCGCCGGCTGGAGGGCCGGGGCTGAGCTCCGGGCTACCGCGGCACCAGCACCGACCAGGCGTGGTGCGCGAGCCGCCAGCCACCGGCCCCGGGCACCTCGCCGAGCTCCCCGTCGGCGTCGACGGGCACCGGTCCGCCGGAGATCCGCACCTCGCGACCGCGCAGCAGCAGCACGTCCGGCCGGTCGAGGTGCCGCCCCGCGGTGAGCGCCGCCGCATAGGCCGCTCGCGCGACCGGCCCGGTCGCCGCGCAGACCACCACGTCGGCGAGGCCGTCGTCGGGCCGCGCGTCCGGGGCGAGCGCGGTGCCGCCACCGATCGTCGCGCCGTTGCACACCCCGACCATGAGCACGGGCTGGTCGCCGTCGGCGGCCCAGCCCTCCGTCTCGTGGACGGCGACCCGCCCGTCGACCTCCACGCGCAGCGGCCAGCCGGTGTCCCCCAGCCCGGCGATCGCGGCGCCGACCGGGTAGGCGACCGCGCCGAGCCGCTGCTTGAGCCGGTGCGCCTCGGCCGCGGCCTCCGCGCCCACCCCGGCGTGGACGGCGTTGACCACCACGGCCCCGGCGTCGTCGCGGAGCAGGTCCAGCCGCCGCGGCACCCCGGCCAGCACGGCGGCGGCGCCGTCGGCCGGGTCCAGCGGCAGCCCGAGCGTGCGGGCCAGGTCGTTGCCCGTGCCGCACGCGATGATGCCGACCGGCTCGTCGGCCGAGAGCCGCCCGGCCCGGTCGAGTGCGGCGACCACGGCGTGCACCGAGCCGTCGCCGCCCAGCACCACGACACGGGAGCCGGGGTGGGCGGCCAGCGCCTCGTCGAGGTCACCGGCGTCGGCGGTCGCGGCGACGGCGACCTCGCCGCCCGCGCGCAACCCGGCGACCGCCGCCTCCACCCGGTCGTCCTGGGCGGTCCCCGCCGCCCGGTTCACCACGAGCAGCATCTCCGGGTTCCCGGACATCGGGCCTCCTGCCTGGTCGGACGGACGGCTGACCGTACTGGCCGCACCGCACACCCCTCCCAGCGCCCCGGACGGAGATCGCTCAGCTCGTCCCCGGCCCGCCTCCGGGGGGCCGGACCAGTCGACGCCTCGGGGCTGGGCGCAGAACTGTCGCAGCTCGTACGTATGTTCGAGCCGTGCCCACCGCCGAGCTGAGACGCAGCCCTCTCGAGGCCGCGCTCGTGGGGTGGCTGCTGGAGCTGCGGCCGACGGTCGCGCGGTTGCCGGTCGCGGCGCTCTCCGACGCGGAGAAGGCCGCCGAGCTGCGGCGGCTGCAGGCGCGCCGGGCCATGGACGCCGCCTACGAGGCGGAGCTGGTGATGGGGCTGGCCGCCGACCGGCCCGACGCCGACGACCCGCCTCCCGGGCACCCCGGTGCGCGCCGCCGCGGGCCGGGTTCGCCGGTGCCGGGGACGAGCGAGTTCCTGCCCGACGAGCTCGCGGCGGTGCTGAACTGCTCCCGGCCGTTCGCCAGCGGTGTGCTGGACGACGCCTACGCGCTCGTGGGGCGGATGCCCGCGGTCTGGGCGGCCTGCGCGGCCGGCGAGCTGGACTGGTTCCGCGCGCGGGTGTTCGCCGGCGTGCTCGGGCACGCCTCGGACGAGGT
>NZ_SSXC01000092.1 GCF_021699055.1 Blastococcus sp. MG754426
GTCGTGCCCCGCCCACCCGTCGTCGCGTGGCGGATCCGGCCCCGGGTGCCGCTCAGCGGCCGTCGACCGCCTGCCGGTCGCGTCCGCCGCCGGGCCGCGTGCCGCGGCCGCCGCCGGCGATCCGGCCCAGGAGCAGGACCGCGCCCCACGGCACGATCACCCAGAACGGCCAGAAGTAGAGGAGCTCGCGCGACGCCAGCGACGACACGGCCCAGACCATCAGCACGATCACCGCGGTGCTCGCCCACGAGCCCCAGTGGACCTGCTGGAGCCGCCCGTACCCGCGGCCGCCGCACACCGGCGCCGGGTGCCCCGACCGCACCGGCGCGGGGCGGGGAGGGGCCGCGGGCAGGTCGGCGGTGAGCTCGGCGAGCTCCCCGAAGGTGCGGGCCGCGTACGCCCGGGCGAGCCGGTCGTCGTACTCGGCGACGGTCAGCCGGCCCTCCGACATGGCGCGGCCGAGGGTGCTGGCGACGGCGGCGCGGTCGGAATCGGCGGCGCGCAGGTGGGGCTCGGCCACGGTGCTCTCCTCGTTCGGGGACACCAGTCTGGGCCGCGGCCCCTCGCCAGGACCACTGACAGCTGTCACCGGTTCCACGTGGAACCCGTCAGCCCGCGGGCGGCGCCGCCCCGGCGGTGAGGTGCCGGCCGATGACCATCCGCTGGATCTGGTTGGTCCCCTCGAAGATCTGCATGACCTTCGCCTCGCGCATGTACCGCTCGGCCGGGTGGTCGCGGGTGTAGCCGGCGCCGCCGAGCACCTGGACGGCGTCGGTGGTGACCTTCATGGCGGCGTCGGTGGCCACCAGCTTGGCGATGCTGGCCTGCCGGGAGAACGGCTTGCCGGCGTCCTTGCGGCGGGCGGCCACGAGGTAGGTGGCGCGCGCGGACTCGACGGCGGCGGCCATGTCGGCGAGCAGGAACTGCACGCCCTGGTGCTCGGCGATCGGGCGGCCGAACGCCTCCCGCTCCACGGCGTAGGCGACGGCGACGTCGAGGGCCGACTGGGCCAGCCCGACGGCGACGGCGCTGATGCCCAGCCGGCCGGAGTCCAGCGCACCCAGGGCGATGGCCATGCCGCGGCCGGGCTCGCCCACCAGCCGGTCGGCGGGGACCGGGACGTCGTCGAGCCGGATCGCCGCGGTCGTCGAGCCGGTCAGCCCCATCTTCTCCTCGGGCCGCGCGGCGCCGAAGCCGGGCAGGTCGGGGGTGAGGTGGAAGCAGGAGATGGCCCGCTCGCCGTCCGCGGGGGTGCGCAGGAACGTCGAGTAGAAGTCGGCGTGCCCGCCGTGGGTCACCCAGGCCTTCTCGCCGCGGGCCACCCAGCCCCCGTCGGCGGGGGTGGCGCTGGCGCGCATGGCGGCGACGTCCGAGCCGGCGTGCGCCTCCGAGAGCGAGTAGGCGCCGAGCAGGGTGCCGCCGACCATCTCCGGCAGCAGGTCGCGGCGCTGCGCCTCGGTGCCGAAGTTCGCGATGGGGGAGCAGGCCAGGGTGTGCACGCTGATGCCCAGCGCCACGGTGGCCCAGCGCGCGGCCAGCTCCTCGAGCACCTGCAGGTAGACGGCGTAGGGCTGCCCGCCGCCGCCGACCTCCTCGGGGAAGGGAAGCCCCATGAGCCCGGCCTCCCCGAGGAGGCGGAACACCTCGCGGGGGAAGCGCTCCTCGCGCTCGTGGACCGCCGCCTTCGGGGCCAGTTCGGCATCGGCGATCTCCCGGGTGAGGGCCAGCAGGTCCTCGGCCTCGGGCGTGGGCAGTTCGCGGTCGACCGGCACGGTGCTCCTTCGCATCGGGGCGTCCAGCGGACGGTACCTCCGGGAGCGGGCGCGGGCCGTTGGCAGGATCGGTCCCCGTGATCATCGAGGCGGCTGCCTGGGACGACCCCGACGTCCGGCGGCTCACCACCGACCAGCAGACCGAGGTGCGCGCCCGCTACGGCGGCAAGGACGAGCCGGGGACCCACCCGTCGGCGGCCGACGTCGCCGTGGTGCTGCTCGCCCGTGACGACGACGGGACGGCGCTGGGCTGCGGGGCCCTCCGTGCGCTCGGGGAGGGCGTGGCGGAGGTCAAGCGCATGTACGTCGTCCCGGCCGCACGGGGGCGCGGGGTGTCCAAGGCCGTGCTCGCCGCGCTCGAGGACGCGGCGTCGGCCCGCGGCTGGACGACGCTGCGGCTGGAGACCGGCCCGCTGCAGCCCGAGGCGGTCGGCCTCTACGCGGGTGCCGGCTACCGGCCGATCGCGGCCTTCGGCCACTACGTGGGGGACCCCGACGCGGCCGGTTCCCTCTTCTTCGAGCGGGCGGTCGCCGCACCGGGCCTCCCCGCGCCGGGCTGACGGGGGATCGCGGCCGGCTGTGTGAGGGTGGGGAGACGCGGTCGGGCGCCGGGATCCGATCGATCGCCGAAGGGACCCCCATGCGCATCCGCCCGCTCGCCGTGGCCGCCGTCGCGGCCGCCCTGCCCTTCTCGCTGTCCGCCTGCGGCGGCGCGAGCATCGAGGACTTCTGCGAGCAGTACCAGGCGATCGACCAGATCCAGTCGGACGAGACCGACCGGGCCAAGGCCGAGCTCGAGGAGCTGGCCGACGTCGTCCCGGACGAGGCCGGGGACGAGGTGCAGGAGGCCGTCGACCTCATGGCCGAGATGTTCCCGGCCGACGGCGACCTGGAGGGCGCGGTGACCAGCGGCGAGCTGAGCGAGGAGGACGCCCAGGAGTTCCTGACCGCGGCCGGGACCGTCTCCGGCTACGGCGACGAGAACTGCGCCTGAGCCGGGGCGCCGAGTGCCGGGACCCCCCTGACGTGGCGAGAGGCGCGAGATCGGGGTTCCGGGGACGCCGGGCACCCCGATCCGGCGCACCTCGTCGCGGCGCGCGGTCACGTCGCCGGGTGTGGTGAGGTGACCGCATGCCCGACGCCTGGCCCGAGACCGACCGCACCGAGGTGGAGCTCACCGCCGGCGATGCCGTCCTCGCCGTCGACCTGCGCGGCGGCACGCTGCGCCGGCTCGCCGTCGGCACCTGGGAGGTGCTCGACGGCTACCCGGCGGGTGAGGTGCTGCCCGGCTGGCGCGGCGCCACCCTCGTCCCCTGGCCCAACCGGCTGCGGCACGGCCGGTGGAGCTGGCAGGGGGCCGAGCTGCAGCTCGACGTGCGCTCGCCCGAGGAGCCGCACGCCATCCACGGGCTGGTCACCTGGCAGCCCTGGACGGTGCTCGCGGAGGCGGACGGGTCCGTCACGGTCGGGACGACGGTCGAGCCGCAGCCGGGCTACCCGTTCCGGCTGGCCGTCGCGGTGGACCACGCCCTCGCCGCCGACCGGCTCACCAGCACGCTGCGGGTGCGCAACACCGGCGACCGGCCGGCGCCCGTCGGGGCCGGCTTCCACCCCTACCTCTCGGTCGGGGCGGTCGAGGACGGTGACATCGGCGAGGCGGAGCTGACGGTGCCGGCGCGCACCGAGCTGCTCCTGGACGGCGGGCTCCCGACCGGGGAACGACGGCCGTACGACGGCGACGTCGGCCGGATCGGCGACCGCGCGCTGGACACGCCGCTCACCGACCTGGCGCGCGACGGGGACGGCTGGTGGCACGTGCGGCTGCGGGGGAGTGCCGGCGAGCTCACCGTCTCCGCGGACACCGCCTGGCCGTGGCTGCAGGTCTACACCGGGGACACGCTGCCCGAGGGCCAGCGGCGGCGCAGCATCGCGGTGGAGCCGATGACCTGCCCGCCGAACGCGCTGGCCGACGGCGTGGACCTCCAGGTGGTCGAGCCCGGCGCGGAGTGGGCCGGCACCTGGTCGCTGGCCTGGACCCCGGTGGGCTGAGGTGCGCGTCGCCGAGCTGTGGCGCTACCCGGTGAAGTCGCTGCAGGGCGAGCGCATCACCGAGGCCGAGGTGGGCCCGCTCGGCCTGGCGGGCGACCGGCGGTGGGCGCTGTTCGACCGCGACACCGGCCTGGGGCTGACCGCCCGCCGGGTGCCCGAGCTCCTGTTCGGTGCGGCCCGGCTGCGGCCGGACGGCGGCGTCGAGGTGGTGCTGCCCGACGGCACCGTCACCGCCGACGAGGCGGTGCTGTCGCGCTGGCTGGGCCGCCGGGTGGAGCTGCGGTCGGCACCGGACGACGACGCCGACGTCCCCACCTACGAGTCCGCGGTGGACGACGACGAGCCCGATCCGGCGGAGTGGCGGCAGTGGGAGGGCGCACCGGGCCCCTTCCACGACAGCCCGCGGATCCGGCTGTCGCTGGTCTCCACCGGCACGCTGGGCACCTGGGACCGCCGCCGCTTCCGGGCCAACGTGGTCCTCGACGGCGCCGGGGAGGACGCGCTGCGCGGCACGGAGGCCGATCTCGGTGGGGCGCGGCTGCGGCTCGGCACCGGCATCCCGCGCTGCGTGATGACCACCCGGCCCCAGCCCGGCGGGATCGCGCGCGACACCTCTGTGCTCAAGACCGTGCTCCGCGAGCGGGAGGGCCTGCTCGCCGTGCGCGCCGCCGTCGTCACCCCGGGTCGGGTCCGGGTCGGTGACGAGCTGCGCCGGACGGCAGACTGAGCCCGTGCACACCGTCGACCTCCGCCCCGGCGAGGAGAGCATCCGGCTGGGCCAGCTGCTCAAGCTCGTCGACGCCGTCCCCACCGGCGCCCAGGTGAAGGACGTGCTGCTCTCGGGTGCGGTGACGGTCAACGGCGAGCCCGAGGACCGGCGCGGCCGGCAGCTGCGCTCCGGCGACGTCGTCACCATCGAGGGGCACGAGGACGTCCGCATCAGGTAACCGGTTCCACGTGGAACCGCCCCGGGAGGGAGCCGCATGACCGCACCGCTGGCGTCCCGGCTGCGCGGCTTCGGGACGACGATCTTCGCCGAGATGAGCGCGCTCGCCGTCGCCACCGGGTCGGTGAACCTCGGGCAGGGCTTCCCCGACTACCCCGGCCCGCCGCAGGTGCTCGACACCGCCCGCGCCGCCATCGGCACCGGGGCCGACCAGTACCCGCCCGGCCCCGGCATCCCCGAACTGCGCGCCGCCGTCGCCGCGCACCGGGAGCGGTGCACCGGCACCGCGTACGACGCCGACACCGAGGTGCTGGTCACCGCCGGCGCCACCGAGGCGCTGGCCGCCGCGATGCTCGCGCTGCTCGAGCCCGGCGACGAGGTGGTGCTCTTCGAGCCGATCTACGACAGCTACAGCGCCTCGGTCGCGATGGCCGGCGGCGTGGTGCGCCCGGTGCCGCTGCACCCGCCGGTGGACGGGGTGGGCCCGTGGAGCTTCGACGAGGCCGAGCTGCGGGCGGCGGTCACCCCGCGCACCCGCATCCTGCTGGTCAACTCCCCGCACAACCCGACCGGCACGGTGCTCACGCCCGAGGAGCTGGCCGTGCTCGCCGACCTCGCCACCGGCCACGACCTCACGGTGGTCACCGACGAGGTCTACGAGCACCTGGTCTTCGACGGTGCCCGGCACGTCTCCCTGGCCACCCTGCCGGGCATGCGCGAGCGCACCCTCGTCGTCTCCAGCGCGGGGAAGACGTTCAACGTGACCGGCTGGAAGGTCGGCTGGGTGTGCGGCCCGGAAGCGCTGGTGGCCGCCGTCCGCACCGCGAAGCAGTTCCTCACCTACGTCAACGCCGGGCCGTTCCAGCCGGCCGTGGCCGCCGGGCTGCAGCTCCCGGAGGCGTACTTCACCGGCATCGCCCGGGACCTGCAGTACCGGAGGGACGTCCTGGTCACCGGGTTGCGGGACGCCGGCCTGCCGGTGATCAGCCCGCAGGCGACCTACTTCGCCACCGTGGACGTGCGCGGGGTGCAGCCGGACGGCGACGGGCTGGCCTTCTGCCGGGCGCTGCCGGAGCGGGCGGGCGTCGTCGCGATCCCGACCGTGGTCTTCTACACGCCGGAGCACGCCGTCCTGGGGCGGCACCTGGTCCGGTTCGCGTTCTGCAAGAGCGACGCCGTCCTCGCCGAGGCGGTCGAGCGGCTGAGGAGGCTGGCATGAGGGTGGCTGCGGTGCAGCACGACATCGTCTGGGAGGACCGCGAGGCGAACTTCGCGCGGCTGGCCCGCCAGGTGGCCCGGGCCGCCGGGGCCGGCGCCGAGCTCGTGCTGCTCACCGAGACCTTCTCCACCGGCTTCTCGATGACGCCGGGCATCGGGGAGCCCGAGGACGGGCCCTCGGCGGCCTTCCTCGCCGCCCAGGCCGCCGAGCACGGGGTGTGGATCGGGGGCAGCTGCCCGGAGATCGCACCCGGGGAGGAGCTGCCCTACAACTCCTTCGTCCTCGCCGGGCCGGACGGCGCCACGCACCGGTACCGCAAGCTGCACCCGTTCACCCACGGCGGCGAGCACGAGCGGTTCCGCGCCGGCGACGGGCCGGTCACGCTGACCCTCGGGGGCCTGCGGATCACCCCGTTCATCTGCTACGACCTGCGCTTCGCCGACGTCTTCTGGCACGCCGCGCTGGAGACCGACCTGTACGTGGTGGTGGCCAACTGGCCGGCCGCCCGGCGGCACCACTGGCAGACCCTGCTGCAGGCCCGGGCGATCGAGAACCAGGCCTACGTGGTCGGGGTGAACCGCGTCGGCACTGCGGGGGACGGCACCGAGCACACCGGTGACAGCCGCATCATCAGCCCGATGGGCGAGCTGCTGGCGACCGCCGCCGGCAGCGAGACCATCGTGCTCGCCGACGTCGACGCCGCGGAGGTGGCGGCCACCCGCGACCGGCTGCGGTTCCTCGCCGACCGGCGCGGCTGAGCCGGTCAGGCCCGGGGTGCGTCCTCCCGGTCGACGGTGATCTGCTCCCTCAGCACCTGCTCGGTCACCGTCTCCCGGCCCTCGACCACCTCGGTCCGCAGCCGGACACGCTCGACCGGCACCACCTCGACGCCGAACACCGGCCGCTCGGCGTGCAGCACGATCTCGTCCGGCAGCCCGCTGGTGGCGGTGCCCTCGGCCACGAGCGACTCCTCGACGCCGTGGTCCCGTGCGGTGTCGTCGGCGGCCGTCCCGGTGCCCTCCATCGGCACCTCCTCCAGCCGGATCTCCTCGCGCCGCACCGGCACCGTCACCTGCACCTCCTCGGTGACGACGTACTTGACCAGGCGGACCCGCCGGGCGGCGACCTGCTCGGTGCCCACCTGGAGCCGCTCCTCGCTGCGGGTCATGGCACCAGGGGTGTGCCCCGCGGTGCCGGGTGCCCCGGTGCCGGCTGCCCCGGTGCCGTCGCGCTCCCGCTGCCGGCCCCCCGCTGCCCCGGCCGGCTCCCCGGCCAGGCCGTAGTGGCGGCGCAGTTCGGCCTCGTCCCCCGGGTCGAGGTGGGTGCCCTCCATGGCGGGGGCGCTCGTCACCGCCTCCGCGGTGACCGGCACCCGCAACCGGCCGTCCTCCCAGGACGCCTCGCGGGCCGGGACGATCGACTGCCGGGTGCCGAACAGCCCGGTGGTCACGGCGACCCAGGTCGGCTCCCCGGTCCGGTCGTCGACGAAGAAGTGTTCGACGGTGCCCAGCTTGTCCCCGCCGTCGCCGTAGGCGGTGCTGCCGATCGCGGCGGTGACCTCGTGCTGGCTCAACATGGGTCGGCTCCCCTCCGTGGGGCGCGCTCGGCCGCGCGCCACCCCGTCAGGGCTGCCCACCGGGCGGGCTCGGTGAACATCGCCGGTCAGCGGTCAGCCGCCGGGCACCACCAGGTCGACCACGACCGACCGGTGGTCGCTACCCGCGACGGGGACGACGTCGCAGCCGGCGACGGCCAGCCGCGGGTCGACCAGCACGTGGTCCAGGCCCAGCCGCGGTACGGGGCAGCGCAGCGGGCTCCACGTCCGCAGGTGCCCGCGGCCGGCGGCGCGCGCGGCGTCCAGGTACCCGCGGCGCAGCACCGCGCGCAGTGCCGCGTGGTCCAGCGTGGCGTTGAAGTCGCCCGCCAGCACCCGCAGGACCGCGGGCTCCGGGCCGGGGAGCGCAGCCAGGTCCTCGGCCCACCCGCGGACGGCGTCCGGGAACGTCGCCGGCGGGCGGGTGTGCACCGAGGCCACCTCCAGCTCGGGCCCGGGCCCGCCGGGCAGCCGCACCGCGGGCTGCTCGAACCCGCCCGGCACCACGGTCCGGGCGCCCAGCGGCAGGCGGCTCCAGACCGCTCCGGAGGCCGCCGGCTCGCTGCCCGGGCGGGCCGGGACGACGTGGGCGTGCGGCAGCAGCTCCGCCAGCCCGGCGGCGAGCAGCCGCTGCTCCGCCTCGGGGGTGAGCTCCTGCACGGCGAGGAGGTCGACCGCGTGCCGGCGGACCAGGTCGACGACGGGCTCGGGCGGGACCAGCCCGCGCCGCAGGCTCACCGTGGCGATCCGCACCCGCCGGCCGGCCGGCGGGGGTGCGGCCGGGGGGCGGCCCCGGTGCGAGCGCACCGCGCCCACGAGGACCGCACCCGCGCCCGCGGCGAGCAGGGTCGCTGCCCGCGACCGGGCGCGCAGGGCGACCACGAGCGGCAGCACGGAGGTGCCGGCGGCGTAGGGGGTGAACGCCAGCGCGGGCACCAGCGGGAACCCCCGCTCGCCGCCGGTGCGGCGCAGGGCGGCCCACACCGCCCAGGGCGTGGCCGCCGCGACGGCCCACCGGCGGGCGGAGGTCGGGGCCATGGCCGCCACGCTAGCCAGGGCACCGGGGAGCCGCCGCCCGGCCCCGTGCCCTACCGTCGGCGCGTGGTCGCCGAGCAGCTCGAGATCGAGCGGAAGTTCGACGTCGACGCGGGGTTCGCCGTGCCCCGGCTCGACGGGGTCCCCGGCGTCGCGGCCGTCGGCGGACCCGTGGTGCACGAGCTGGCGGCGGTCTACCACGACACCCCGGACCTCCGGCTGGTGCGCGCCCGGGTCACGCTGCGCCGCCGCACCGGCGGACCGGACGAGGGCTGGCACCTCAAGCTGCCCGCCGGCGCGGCCCGCCGCGAGCTGCACGCGCCGCTGGCCGCCGGCACCGACGTGGCGCCGGCCGAGCTCCTCGAGGTGGTGGACGGCCTGCTCGCCGGGGAGCTGCCCGCACCGGTCGTGACGATGCGGACCCGGCGGGTGGTGACGGTGCTGCGCGACGACGCGGGCCGGGTGCTGGCCGAGCTGGCCGACGACGCGGTGACGGCGACGGTGCCCGGGGACGCCGGGGCGGCGCCCGAGGTGCGCAGCTGGCGGGAGCTGGAGGTCGAGCTCGTCGACGGCCCGGAAGCGGTCCTCGCCGCCGTGGGCGAGGTGCTGCTCGCCGCCGGTGCGCGCCCGTCACCGCGCGCATCGAAGCTGGCGCTCGCGCTCTCCTCCCGGCTGGGCGGCGGCTGACCCCACCCCCGGGAACGCCGCGCCGCAGCCGGTCGTCCATCCTCTGCACCGGCGCGCGCACCGACCGGACCCGCCCCGCTCCTTCCCAGCCCGGAGGTCCCCCTGTCCCTCATCGGCCTGCTGGGCTTCGGGACCGTCGTCCTGCTGGCCGTGGCGCTGCTGCACGCCTACCTGTGGTTCCGGCTGGTCCGGAGCACCACGGCGCCGGGCCGGCTGCGCCGCCTGCTGACGGTGCTCACCGTGGTGCTGGCCGTGCTGCCGGTGGCGGCGGTGCTCTCCCGCGGCTTCCTCCCGATCGAGGCCGCCGCACCGCTGAGCTGGATCGGCTACAGCTGGCTCGGCGTCGCCCTGTACGCCGTCCTCGCGCTGGTCATCCTGGAGCCGGTCCGCCTCCTGGGGAACCTGCGGATCCGGCGCGGTGACGGGGTAGTCGCACGCCAGGCCGTCCCGAGCGGGCCCCGGAGGGGTCCGGGATGGGACGAGGCAGCGGCTCCTGTCGACCGGGGGACGGCACCTGGCCGCGGTGCCGTCCGGGAGGACGGCGATGGGCAGCGCGGGGCCGCCGGGGAGGGCGGCGCTGCCGTCGACCGGCGCCGCTTCCTGGCCCGGGGGCTGGCGGTCACCGCCGGCGCGGTGGCGCTGGGCACCGCCGGGACGGGCGCCTGGTTCGCCAACTCCGCGCCGGTCGTGCGGCGGGTCCCGATCACCCTGCGCGGGCTGGACCCGGCGCTGGACGGGCTCCGGATCGTCACCTTCTCCGACGGCCACCTGTCGGCCACCTACGGCGGCCGGCGGTTCGAGCGGGTGGTGGAGCTGGTCAACGAGCAGCGCCCGGACGTCGTGGCCATCGTGGGCGACCTGGTCGACGGCGGCGTCGACGAGCTGAGGGAGGACGTCGCCCCGCTGGCCGACCTGGTCAGCGAGCAGGGCGTCTACTTCGTCACCGGCAACCACGAGTACTTCGTCGACACCCAGGCCTGGATGCGGCACCTGCCGACGCTGGGCGTGGACGTGCTGCGCAACGAGCGGGTGGCGATCCGCCGCGGCGGCGCCTCCTTCGACCTGGCCGGGATCGACGACCGGACGGCGGCCTCCTCGGGGCTGCCGGGTCACGGCGCGGACCTGGACGCGGCGCTGGACGGGCGGGACGAGAGCACGCCGGTGGTCCTGCTGGCCCACCAGCCGGTGCAGGTGGCGCAGGCCGCGGCGGCCGGGGTGGACCTGCAGCTCTCGGGGCACACCCACGGCGGGCAGCTGTGGCCCTTCGACTACGCGGTGCGGCTGGACCAGCCCGCGGTCGAGGGCTGGTCGCGGCACGGCGACACCCAGCTGTACGTCACCTCGGGAGCGGGCTACTGGGGCCCGCCGATGCGCATCGGGGCCCGCCCGGAGATCACGGTCGTCGAGCTCCGCGCGCCCGGACGCTGACGTCGAGCCGCTCCGGACGACGTGGAGCCGCGTGCGCGCGCGGTTCGACGTCCCCCGGCGCGGCTGGACCCGCGGGGCGGTCGTGCCGCGGGATCAGGCCTGGGCGAGCACGTCGAAAGCGGCCTCGATGCACTCCTCCAGGGTGTGCTCGCCGTCGCCGTCGGCCCAGGTCAGCAACCCCGTCGTGTAGGCGGCGAGGTAGGCGCTGGCCACCACGAGGTCGGCCGGCCGCGGGCGGTCCCCGTCGGCGCAGGCGTGGGCGACCATCGTCGCGGTGATCCGGTCGAACTCCCCGGCGCGGTTCCGCAGCGTGCTGCTCCCGGCGATGATCTGCCAGCGCTTGTGCAGCTGGTCGCGCGCCTCCGCCCCGATCCCCGTCAGCGACTCGACCGCCGCCCGGCGGATGCGCACCGCGAGGGGCAGCTCGGCCGGCTGCGCGGAGATGAGCGCGGCGACCTGCTCAGGCGCCACGAGGCGCATCACCACGTGCTCCTTGCTCGGGTAGTGCGCGTAGAAGGTCGGCACCGACACGCCCGCCGCCTCGGCCAGGCGGCTCACGCTCACCTGGTCGAAGCCGTGGGTCTCGAACAGCCCCACGGCGGTCTGGAAGATGCGCTCGTGGGTCGCCTCCCACCTGCGCCTTCGCCAGTCCGGTGCGTCCGTCACCCGGCGATCATCGGTCGCCGGTCCGGTGGTCGCCAGCCGCGGCCCCCAGCTGAGATCCGGCCGTTACCGACCCGTCCGGGGTACGTGGACGTGACGTCTCATACGACATGACGACCAGACGTCTCTCCGGCCAGTACCTTTGACCCCGTGGTGAACCCCGTGGCCGGACCGAAGTACCTCTCGGTCCGCGAGCACCTGCGGCGCCGGGTCGCCGCCCTGCCCGAGCTGACGCTGCTGCCGCCCGAACCGGTCCTCTGCGCCGAGTACGGCGTCAGCCGCATCACCCTGCGGCGGGCGGTGGACGGGCTGGTGGCCGACGGGCACCTCGTGCGGGAGCAGGGCCGGGGCACCTACGTCACCCGCCCGGCCATCCGGCACGAGTACCGCGAGAGCTTCGTGCACCGCATCGCCGGGTTCAACTCCGTGATGACCGAGCAGGGGGCCCAGGTCGGCACCACGGTGCTCACCCAGCGGGTCGTCCCCGTGCCGGCGGCCGTGGCCACCGAGCTCCGGCTGGAACCGGCGTCCGACGTCGTGGAGCTGGTGCGGCTGCGCAGCGTCGACGGCACGCCGAACCACGTCGCGCACAGCTTCCTGCCGGCCGAGGCGTACCCCGGGGCGGTCGACGCCGACTTCAGCGAGGGCTCGCTCTACGACTACCTGCGCCGGGAGTACTCCGCGGACCTCGCCCACGCGCGCATCGTGGTCGACGTCGGCACCGCCGCGCCGGACGAGGCCGAGGCGCTGGGCGTGGTCGCGGGCTCGCCGCTGCTGGTGGTGCGGACGACGGTGCGCGACAGCGAGGGGCGGCCGCAGGTGCACAGCTTCTCCCGGCTGCGCCCCGACGTCAGCCAGGTGGAGTTCGAGGTCTCGGTGGGAGGCCGCTGAGGTGCTGACGACCGCGACCGGGAGCCGTGAGGTGCCGCAGCGCCGTGCGGAGGTCTGGCGGGCGCTGGCGGTGCTCGAGCCCTACTGCGCCGTCTGCGACGTCTCCTACGTGCTGGAGCGCTCCGGACCGCCCCGCGTGGGCACGACCTTCATCTGCGCGCCCGGCGAGCTCGCGGGCGCCGAACCGCGACCGGGCGCACCCCGCGGCGAGATCGTGACCTGGGAGCCGCGGTCGCGCGTCGGCACCCGGCTGGAGCTCACGCCGGAGACGTGGACGACGGAGATCGAGCTCGCCGACACCGCCGGAGGCGGCACCCGGGTGACGATCACCGTGGGGCACGAGCCGACGGGTGGGAGCCGGGTGTTCCACCGGCTGACGCGGAACGCCGTCCGCCGGCTGGTGCAGCGCACCGTCGACGCCGAGCTGGCCAAGGTGCCCGCGCACGTCGCCCAGGCGAGCGGGCGCGGCTGACCTGCGCCGGTGGCGGCTCGTCCTTACCTCGTGCCCGGCAGTGACCGCCACCTCTATCGAGGGAATGACGCATCACCGCAAACTGCGCGGGTAGAGGACTCCGCAGCGCTCCGGCGTCGCGCCCCGGTCCGATGCCGGGACGACGGCGACGCCGGCGAACGGAGGAGAGCAGCATGATCGGATTTCTCGTGGCCGGCCTCATCATCGGCGCCCTGGCGCGGCTGATCGTCCCGGGCAAGCAGAACCTCGGCATCTTCGCCACGCTGGCGCTGGGCCTCGTTGGCTCGCTGATCGGCGGCCTGATCGCCCAGTTCTTCGGCACCGGTGACATCTGGGAGCTCAACGTGCTGGGCTTCGTGCTCGCCGTCGTCGCCGCGGTGCTGCTGATCGGCGTCGCCGAGGGGATCGCCGGCAAGAACAAGCGCGGCGCCGTCCGCTGACCGCGCCCCGGGGAGGCCGCCGGGCTCAGAGCTCGACGGACTCCCCGGGTGACAGCCGCGCGTAGGGCGTCGGGGTGCCGGGGCCGCGCTCCCCGAGCAGCCCGCTCAGCACGCCGAGCCCGGTCTCGTTGAGCAGCCCGTCGTGCACCGCGAACGCCTGGTCGGCGTGCACCTCGCGCACGTAGTCGATGACGTCGGCCGTGCGCGACCACGGTGCGTGCAGCGGCAGCAGCAGGGTCGGCACCGGCGCCCCCGGCACGGTGAAGGCGTCGCCGGGGTGGAACACCTGCCCCTCGACGAGGAAGCCGATGTTGGCCACCCGGGGGAGGTCGGGGTGGATCTCGGCGTGCAGTTCGCCGTGCACCTGCACCTCGAAGCCCGCGACCGTGACCGCGTCACCGGCCCCGACCACGTGCACCCGGCTCCCGGCCCCCTCCAGGGCGGCCGCCACCGAGCGGTTGGTCCACACCTCGAGCGACGGGGTGGCCTCGAGCGCCGCCCGCAGCCGGTCGGGGACGAAGTGGTCGGGGTGCTCGTGCGTGACCAGCACCGCCGTCGCGCCGTCGAGCGCCACCGGGTCGGTGAACGCGCCCGGGTCGATGACCAGCCGCCGCTCGCCGTCGGAGAGGACCACGCAGGCGTGCCCGTGCTTGGTGAGCTCCATGCCCCGATCCTGCACCCCGCCCGACGGCCTCACCCGTCGGGGTGAGCTCCCGGCCGCGGGCCGTCACCCGCGGCGGCCGCGCTGCCGACGTCGTCCCCATGATGGTGCAGACCACCGCGTTCGCCGCCGCCCGCAGCCGCGCCCACGGCCCGACCGCCGCGCTGTGGCACGCCGTGGAGCTGCACCGGCCGCCGGCCGAGGTGGACAGCGCCTGCGAGCTCACCGTCTGCGGCGCCCTGGCCCGGGTCACCACCGAGCAGCCCTGGCCGCCGCGGGCCTCCGACGTCTGCCCCGCGTGCACCGCGATCACGCGGGTGACCCGGTCGCCGGGAACGGTGATCCCCTGACGCCCTGCCGCCGGCCGGATCCGCCCGCCCGGCGGCAGGTGCACGACCGCTGCGACGCGGCTCCTCAGCGGCCGGTGAACCGCGGGGCGCGCTTGGCGAGGAACGCCTCGACGGCCTCGCGGTGGTCCGCGGACTGCCCGACCTCGTTCTGCAGCCGCCCCTCCAGCGCCAGCGTCTCCTCCAGGGAGTCGGTGGCCGCGGTGGCGAGCACCGTCTTCACCGCCCGGTAGGCAGCGGTCGGCCCCGCGGCCAGCCGGGACGCCAGCGCCTGCGCCTCCGGCAGCACCTGCTCCGGGGCCACCACCCGGTGCACCAGCCCCCACTCGGCGGCGGTCTCGGCGAGGAAGGGCTCGGGCAGCAGCAGCAGCTCGGCGGCGCGCGAGCCGCCCACGCTGTGCACGAGCCTGGAGGCCAGCGCCGAGTCGCTGGACAGGCCGATGCCGGTGAACGCGGTGGTGAACTTCGCGCCGGCCGCGGCGACCCGCAGGTCGCCGGCGAGCGCCAGCCCGAGCCCCGCCCCGGCGCAGGCGCCGTTGATCCCCACGACGACCGGGACCCGGAGGCCGGCCAGGGCCAGCACCAGCGGGTTGTACTCCTGCTCCACCACCGACAGCGGGGCCTCCGCGCCACCCTGCATCTCCGCCAGGTGCTCGCCCAGGTCCTGCCCGACGCAGAAGGCGCGCCCGGTACCGGTGAGCAGCACCGCGCGCACCGATCCGTCCGCCGCGACGTCCTGCACCGCGGCCAGCAGGTCGGCACGGGAGGCGTGGGTCAGGCCCGGGCGCAGCAGGGTGAGGGTCGCGACGCCGTCGGCGTCCTCCCGGGTCACGGTGTCGGTCAACGTCGCCCCGCCTTCCGGTCGCGGTCG
>NZ_SSXC01000093.1 GCF_021699055.1 Blastococcus sp. MG754426
CGAGCGGCGGCGGGCGAGCGCGGCGATGGCCTCGGCGCGCTGGGCGGCGTGCCGGGCCTCGCGGGCGTCGGCGGCCCAGATGTCGGCGACCAGTTCCAGGTCGCTCAGCCCGCAGGCGTCGGTGTCGGGCACCCAGGGGACCGGGTCGCCCTCTTCCGGCGCGCGGGGTGGCTCACCGATGAACACACCCGGACCGTAGAGCGAGCCACTGACAGTTATTGCTGGTCAGCGACTCGGTGGCAGGGTGCTGCCCACGCAGCCACCGGGCCCGAGAGCCCCCGCCGTCGGGCACACCGCCGTCTTCGAGCTGCCTGGGCGTCGGGTCGCCGTCAGCCCAGGTGGGTGCGGAACCAGCGCAGCTGGGCCGGCGCGGAGACGGCGAAGGAGTCGCCCACGTACGCGTCGAAGTGCCCGACCGGCAGCACGACGAGTTCCTTGGGCTGCCTCGCGCGCTCGTAGTACTCGAGCGTCAGGTCGGCCACCGTGAGGTGGTCCTTCGCGGCGACGACCACCATCAGCGGCGTGGGAGAGATGTCGGCGATGTAGGCGCCCGGCTCGTACTCGACGAACATCTCCACCGACCGCAGGGTGACCTCGTTCCGCCAGGACGGCGCCCGGTCCTGGACCGGTCCGAAGAAGAAGTCGTGGGTGTCCTCGGTGGGGAGGGCCGCCATCTCGGCCGGGTCCTTCTCGTAGGCGACCTGAATCATGGCCGGGTCCTGGCCCGCGTATCGGGCGGCGCGATCGGCGTCGAACGCGGCGCGCAGGCCGGCGAAGGCGTCGGCGCGGATCAGGCGGCGGGCGTTCTGCAGCCCGCTGACCAGCGGCACCTGCGAGACGACGGCCTTCACCCGGCGGTCGAGCGCTGCGACGACGAGCACGTGGCCCCCGCTGTAGCTGGACCCCCAGATGCCGACCCGGTCCGGGTCCACCCAGGGCTGGCCGCACGCCCAGGTGATCGCCGTCCGGTAGTCGCGCACCTGCTGCCAGGGGTCGATCTCACCCCGCGGCGTGCCGTCGCTCGCGCCGAGGTTGCGGTTGTCGTACACCAGCACGCCCAGCCCGCCGGCGGCGAAGTGCTCGGCGAAGTCGTCGAGCAGGTGCTCCTTGACGGCGGAGAAGCCGTGGGCCATCACCACGAGCGGTGCCGGGCCGTCGACGCCGTCGGGGGAGTAGTGCCACCCGCGCAACGTCACGCCGTCCTCGGTCCGGAACTCCACGTCCTCGCGCATGTCGCCTCCTCGTGCGGCCGTCGTGGCCGCTCCCCCCGACGGTCGCCGATCCCTCTGCGCCGATCGCGACGATGCGTGCAGCCCGACGGTCGTTCCGTGCGGCCTTGCATGCGGTGTCCCGACGCGGTTGCATGCCGGCACGGCGGCGGGAGGACGACGGCGATGGCGCTGCAGGCGGTGTCGTGGAGCCCGGCCGGGGTGCCGGCGGTCGACCGGGTGGACGCCTGGCAGGAGGCGATCAGCGCCACCCACCTGCCGTGGGCCCTGCGGCCCGGGCAGTCGGACGGACGTGGGCCGACCGAGAGCCTCGTCGACTACCGCGTCGGCGACCTCGCCCTGGTCGACTGCCGGTGCGGGCCGTGCGCCGGGCACCGAGGCCGCGCAGAACAGGCGCGGACCGACACGGACACCCTCGGCATCCTGTTCGTGCGGGACGGAGAGGAGCTGATCGAGGCCGGCGACGAGCGCGTGATCGTCCGACCCGGCTCGGCGCTGGTGTGGCGCAGCAGCGAGGCCGTCCGGTTCGTCGTACCCGGTCCGCTGCACAAGTGGACGCTCCTCCTGCCGGCGATGCGAGTTCCCGCGCTGGCCAGGCCCGGCGTGCGGCTGATCGAGGGCAGTGGCGTCCGGCTCCTGATCGGGTTGCTCGGCACGACGCTGGAGTCGGCGAGCACCCTGGACGACGCCATGGGCCTCCCGATCGCTGACGCCGCCGTCGACCTCCTGACCGGCGCGCTGCCGGTCGACGCCGTCCCCGGCGATCCCACGGCCGCGACCTGGGTGCGGGTGAGCGCCTACGTGCGGCAGCACCTGTCCGACCCGGAGCTGTCCCCGGCGCGGATGGCCGCGGCCGGGTTCGTCTCGCTGCGGTCGCTCTACGCGCTCTTCGCGGCCCGGGATGACACGCCGGCCCGTTACGTGCGCCGGCTCCGGCTCGCCGCCGCGCGACGGACGCTGGAGCGGGCCGGGACGCGGGTGACCGTGGCGGAGGTGGCGCACGGGTGCGGCTTCCGCGACCAGGCCACCTTCGGCCGGGCGTTCCGCGCCGCGTACGGCTGCACCCCCGACGAGGCACGGCGGGCGGCCAACACCAGAACCGGCCGCAGTCCGAGTCAGTCGTAGGGGTTGGTCAGGACGGTCCGGGCCTGGAGGACGTCGAAGGTGACCGGTGGGCCGTCGGTCGTGGTGGTCCCGGGGACATCAGCTTCGGCGCTGCCGTCGACGGTGAAGGTGGCGCCCCAGGTGACGGTCAGGTGGGCGGTGTAGGTGCCCGACCGGTAGCTGTGCTCGATGGTGTGGTCGGGGTAGGGGGCGCCGGGGTCGGTGGTCGTGATCTGGCCGGTGGCGTCGCCGGTGTGCCAGGTGAACTGCTCCGCGGTGGCCTCGATGACGAGGGTGAATCCGCGGATGTCGACCGTGAACGTCTGGGTGGTCGGGGAGTCGGTGTAGAAGATGACCGGCAACCCCGTCAGGCCGGTGCCAGGCGGCTGGTGCCGGGTCGTGAGCTGGGGAAGAGGCAGGCGCTGAAAGTAGGAGAGGACTTCCCCCGCGGAGGGCGGCGGATTGAGCGGCGTGATGTCCAGGCAGCCCTGTCGTACATCGATCCAGTCGCCCACTGGGTCGCCGGGTTCCAGCCCAGCGGGTACGGGAACAGGAGTGCCGTCTCCGAGCGGCAGTACAGTGCCATCGGATCGTACGACGCGACGCTGCTGAACGACCAGGTACTGAACGACCCGCCCCGGCTCTTGGGGGCACTCGCGGAAATCCATGGCCGAGCAGCCGCCCTGGCGTTCGTCTGAGAGCGCGCAGAGATGCCGCAGTCGCCAGGCGAAGTTCGCCATCTGCTCCGGACCGCCGGCGACAAGTTCGCCGACGCCGGGTCCCGAGTACCCAACGTCAACTGAACCGTCGCCAACGTCGGTGCTGCCGCAGTCGTCGAACGAGCAAGCGAGCACCGTCGCGTTCTTGCCGCACAGCAGCGCCAGCATCAAGGCGAAGACTGTGAGCGCGCGCGTGCCGAGGCTTCTCATCCCAAGGTGAATCCCTTGACGAGCCAGGAGTGGTCCGCCGAAGACCAAACGAGCGTTATGCCCGAGCTTAGGTTCGGGGCCGGCTCGGCGCGGGACTCAAGAAGGGCCCCCTTCGCATCGAGCAACGAAACTGCTTCTCGTCGGGCGCCGAAGGCGATCATCACCTCGTCCCTGTCGATAAGCGGTGCCGTGACGTCGTTGAGGCTCAACTCCCCGCCCTCGTAGCGGTTGCCGGCGGAGGCTGCGTCGTCGTAGTTGCCTGCGATCCGTAGGCAGTCCTGACATTCCGGCCCGAGAGCGCGTATTTCCTCACCGCTTGGAATGGCGCGCTGGTGGTTGAGGAGGTCGATCCAGTAGCGGAGGAAGGCCTCTGCGCCTGCGGCGTCCTGCGTCCGGGCCTCGTTCGGCATGGGCAGGTCGGCCGGGCCCAAGGGCGGGAGCGATTCGGTGGTCGGCGCAGGCTCCGTCGTCGGCAGGCTCGTGCTGGCCTGCTGCTTCTCCGCGCACCCGGTCAGGAGCACGGTGCTGGCCAGCACGCAGCCGAGCGTCGTCCGGATCAGGCCCCCACGGAGATCACGCACAGCGGGAGACTACGCAGAGTTCTGCGGTATCCGGTTCCGTAACTGTGGACAGCGCCGCGCGTGCCGCCGGATCGGGTGACGCCCCCGCGCAGGAGACCTGACTCACCGGCGCACAATCCCCAGCCGGGACCAGCCGCAGACGGGGGACGCATGAGCACGGAGCAGACGACGGGCACCAGCCCCTTCGACACCAGCGGCATCGAGGTCGGCGCCGACGGCATCCGCCGCTACACCGGCCTCCCGCGCAACGTCGTCCGGGTCCTCGCCGCGCAAGCCGAGCAGCACGGCGACCGCACCGCCATCGTCGAGCTCGGCGGCGGCCGGCTCACCTACGCGGAGCTCTGGCAGCGGGCGATGCGCGTCGCCGGCGGCCTGCGCGACGCCGGCGTCACCACCGGCGACCGGGTCGCCGTCCAGCTGCCCAACGGCGTCGACTGGGTGCTCGCCTTCTGGGGCGCCCAGCTCGCCGGCGCCGTCGTCGTCCCGATGAACACCCGCCTCGCCCCGGCGGAGGCCGACTTCATCCTCGCCGACTGCGGCGCCGCCGCCGTCGTCCGCCCGGGCGAAGCGCTGCCCGACGGCGAGCCGGGCGAGGTGCCCGACCCGCAGCACACCGACGTCGCCGCGCTCTTCTACACCAGCGGCACGACCGGCCGCCCCAAGGGTGCGATGACCACCCACGAGAACTTCCTCAGCAACATCGAGTCGGTCGTCCGCTGCCGCGAGCTCAGCCGCGACCCCGAGATCCGTCACGCCACGCTGATCTCGGTCCCGCTGTTCCACGTCACCGGCTGCAACTCCCAGTTCCTCACCCAGATCGCGCTCGGTGGCACGAGCGTGCTGATGCCGAAGTTCGACGCGACGGCGTTCCTGGCCGCCATCCCCGAGCACGGCATCACGCTCCTGACCAGCGTCCCGACCATCTACGAGCTGGTGCTGCGCCACCCCGACCTGGCGACGACGGACGTGTCCACCGTCCGCACCCTCAGCTACGGCGGCGCCCCCATCGCCCCGGAGCTCGTGCACCGCCTGCGGACGGCGTTCCCGAACGCACGGCTCGGCAACGGGTTCGGCCTGAGCGAGACCAGTGCGCTGGCCACCTTCCTGCCGCACGAGCACGCCGAGACCCACGCCGACGCCGTCGGCTTCCCGACGCCGGTGGACGAGGTGCGCCTCGACCGCCCCGACCCGGTCACCGGCGTGGGCGAGCTGCTCGTGCGCGGGCCCAACGTCGTCGCCGGCTACTGGGGCGACCCGGCGCGGACCGCCGAGACGTTCGTCGACGGCTGGCTGCACACCGGCGACCTCGCGACCATCACCGACGGGATCGTCCGGATCGTCGACCGCGCCAAGGACATGATCAACCGCGGCGGCGAGAACGTGTACAGCGTCGAGGTGGAGAACGCCCTCGCCGAGCACCCCGACGTCCTCGAGGTCGCCGTCGTCGGTGTCCCCGACCCGGTGATGGGGGAGAAGGTCGGCGCCGTCGTTCTGCCCAAGCCCGGCACGGACGCCGGCGAGCTGGTCGCGGGCCTGGCCGCGTTCGCCCGCGAGCGGCTGGCCGACTTCAAGCGCCCCCAGTTCGTCCGCGTCATCGACGGCCCGCTGCCGCGCAACGCCGGCGGCAAGGTGCTCAAGGCCCCGCTGCGCGAGGCGGAGGGCTGGGTGGCCGTCCCCCGGTAGCGCTACGTTGCGGGAGGCCCGACCTCTCGGCGACAGGAGCACCCCCGTGCGCATCGGCATGCCCATCTCCTACGACGGCGGCTACGACCGCACCACGGCCGTCATCGCCGACTTCGAGAAGGCGGGCCTGGACACCGTCTACGTCGCCGAGGCCTACTCCTTCGACGCCGTGAGCCACCTCGGTTACCTGGCCGCGCGGACGACGACGGTGGAGATCGCCTCGGGCATCCTCAACATCTACTCCCGGACGCCGACGCTGCTGGCCATGACCGCCGCCGGCCTGGACTTCCTCTCCGGCGGCCGCTTCACCCTCGGCATCGGCGCCTCCGGGCCGCAGGTGGTCGAGGGCTTCCACGGCGTGCCCTACACCGCACCGCTGGCCACCACCCGCGAGGTCGTGGAGGTCTGCCGCGCGGTGTGGCGGCGGGAGAAGATGGACCACCACGGCGCGCACGTCGACATCCCGCTGACCCCCGACCGCGGCGGCAGCGGCCTCGGCAAGCCCCTCAAGCTGATCAACAAGCCGGTGCGCGAGCGCATCCCGATGCTGCTGGCCGCCATCGGGCCGAAGAACGTCGCGATGGCCGCCGAGCTGTTCGAGGCGTGGCAGCCGGCGTTCTTCCTCCCCGAGGGCAGCGCGGCGGCGTTCGGCGAGGCCCTCGCGGAGGGGACCGCGCGCCGGGACCCGGAGCTCGGGCCGCTGCAGGTCGTCGCCGACAGCCAGTTGCTGATCAGCGAGGACGCCGACGAGCAGGCGGCCGCGCTGGACCGGGTCCGCGCGAAGCTCGCCCTGTACGTCGGGGGCATGGGCGCCCGCGGCAAGAACTTCTACAACGAGCTGGCCGGGCGCTACGGCTTCGCCGACCAGGCGACGACGGTGCAGGACCTCTACCTCGACGGGCGCAAGGACGAGGCCGCCGCGGCGCTGCCCGAGGAGTTCGTCCGCGGGGTCGCGCTGGTCGGGCCGCGGGGGCACGTCGCCGAGCGGCTCGCCGCCTTCCGCGAGGCGGGGGTCACCACGCTGAACGTCACGCCCCTGGCCGCGGAGCACGGCGAGCGGCTCCGCGCGATCGAGACGCTGAAGGCGTTGGCGTGACGGCGCTCCCCGCCCACGAGCAGGAGTTCGTCGCGCTCACCGCCGAGTTCGTCGACCGGCGGGTGCGCCCGCGGGTGGCCGAGTTCGAGGCCGAGGACCGCTACCCGGAGGACTTCGTCGAGGAGATGAAGGCGCTCGGCCTCTTCGGGCTGCTGGTGCCCGAGGAGCACGGCGGCAGCGGCGTGAGCACCGCCTGCTTCGCCCGCATCACCGAGGAGCTCGCCCGCGGCTGGATGAGCCTGGCCGGCGCGATCGGCGGCCACTCGGTCATCTCGCACCTGCTGGCCACGGTCGGCACCGACGAGCAGCGGGCCCGCTACCTGCCGCGCATGGCCACCGGCGAGGTGCGCGCGACGATGGCGCTCACCGAGCCCGGCGGCGGCAGCGACCTGCAGGCGATGCGCACGCACGCCGTCCGCACCGACGACGGGTGGGCGGTCAGCGGCAGCAAGACGTGGATCTCCAACGCCCAGCACTCCGGGCTCATCGGCCTGCTCTGCCGCACCGACCGGGACGCCGTCCCGCCGCACACCGGGATGAGCGTGCTGCTGGTCGAGCCCGGCGAGGGGCTGGAGATCTCCGCGAAGATCCCCAAGCTCGGCTACCGCGGCGTCGAGGCGTGCGAGCTGACCTTCGACGGCATGCGGGTGCCGGACGACGCCGTGCTCGGCGGGGAGCCCGGCCGCGGCTGGGTGCAGATGATGCGCGGCCTCGAGGTCGGGCGGGTGCAGGTCGCCGCCCGCGCGGTGGGGGTCGCGCAGGCGGCACTGGCCGCGGCCACCCGGTACGCGCAGGAGCGCGAGTCCTTCGGCGTCCCGATCTGGAAGCACCAGTCGGTCGGCAACCTGCTGGCCGACATGGCCACCAGGGTGCAGGCCGCCCGGCTGCTGACCGCCGACGCCGCCGGGAAGCTCGACGGCGGCGCCCGCGCCGACATGGAGGCCGGGATGGCGAAGCTGTTCGCCTCCGAGGCCGCCATGCAGGTCGCCCTGGACGCCATGCGGGTGCACGGCGGCTACGGCTACTCCAAGGAGTTCGACGTCGAGCGGTACTTCCGCGACGCGCCGCTGATGATCCTCGGCGAGGGCACCAACGAGATCCAGCGGACGGTCATCGCCGCGCAGTGGATCGCGCGCCACCAGGTCTAGCGGCCCGACCGGTCGACCAGCGGCAGCACCGAGCCCGCGGCCGCCAGGTGCAGGCTCCAGGTGCCCGCGACGGCGCCGTCGTCCAGCGTTGACCGCAGCTCCGCGGCCCAGGTCTCGTCCTCCGCGGTGACCACCGGCTCGCCCGGCCGGCAGAGCGCCAGCGCCAGGTGGCCGGCGCCGCCGAGCTGGTCGTCGACCACCGAGCCGTGCACCTCCCGGACCCCCACCAGCAGGGCGGGTTCCGGGAGGGCCGGCAGGTCGTCGACGGGGACGACGACCGGCAGCTGGCGGCCGTCGGCGGCGAACCAGGTGAGCCACAGGCTGCGGGCGGGAAAGGTGGCCGGGTGCAGCACCGAGCGCCAGCGGTCGGTGAGCTCGGCGGCGGAGCGGACGCGGGCATCGGCGAGGGGGGAGGTCGTCATGCCCGACACCGTGGCAGGTCGCGGGGGCCGGTCACGGAGTTGTCCACAGGTCAGCGGTGGCCGATGCCCCCGGGTCCGTGGTCGGCCGGCACCTGCTCGGCCGGCGGCGGGGGCGGGGGCGGGGTGCCGTCGCCCCACGGCCGGTCGCTGAGCTGGTCGCGGCTGTGCCGCATGAGCCAGCCCGAGGTGTCGGGGCCCTGCGGGATGATCTGCGTCGGGTTGATGTCGGCGTGGACGACGTAGTAGTGCTCCTTGATCTGCGGGAAGTCGATCGTGTCGCCGAACCCCGGCAGCTGGAACAGGTCGCGCGCGTACGCCCACAGCACCGGCATCTCGCTGAGCTTCTGCCGGTTGCACTTGAAGTGGCCGTGGTAGACGGTGTCGAACCGCGCCAGGGTGGTGAACAGCCGGACGTCGGCCTCGGTGACCTGCCCGCCCATCAGGAAGCGGCGGTGCTCCAGCCGCTCGCTGAGCCAGTCCAGCGCGGTGAACAGCCGGTCGTAGGCCTTGTCGTAGGCCCGCTGCGAGCCCGAGAACCCGCACCGGTAGACGCCGTTGTTGACCTCCTGGTAGATCCGCTCCATCACCTCGTCCATCTCGTCCCGCAGGTGCTCGGGGTAGAGGTCGGGGGCGCCCTCGCGGTGGTGGGCGGTCCACTGGGTGGAGAGATCCAGGGTCATCTGCGGGAAGTCGTTGGTGACGACGGCGCCGCTGGGGACGTCGACCATCGCGGGCACCGTGATGCCCCGCGAGTACTCCGGGTCGCGGGCGAAGAACGCCTCCTGCAGCCGCTCGTAGCCCAGCACCGGGTCGCGGCCGCCGGGGTCGAGGTCGAAGGTCCAGCTGCGCTCGTCGTGGGTCGGCCCGCACAGCCCCATCGAGATGACGTCCTCCAGGCCCAGCAGCCGGCGCACGATGACCGCCCGGTTCGCCCAGGGGCACGCGCGCGCAACGACGAGGCGGTAGCGCCCCGGCTCGACCGGCCAGGGGCTGGAGCCGTCGGCGGTGATGCGGTCGGCGATGTACTTGGAGTCGCGCGTGAACTCGGCTTCGACGTACCCGGACCCGCTCTTGTTCTCACTCACCGGTGCAGCCTGCCCGGTGCCGCACCGGCTCACACGCGCGGGCTCAGAGGCGGCTGGTCGTCGCGTCGTCCTCGGCGCCGCCGAAGTAGTGGTCGAGCACCTCGCGGAACACCGGCTGGTCCGGGTCCGCATGCGCGAACAGCGTCATCGAGGAGCGCAGCTTCTGGGCGTCGACCGGGCCGAGCACGGCGTCGGCGTCCTCGGTGTCGAGCGCGGTCATCGCCCGGGCGCACTCGACCAGCCGCCGCCCCAGCACCGGGTGCGCCAGGTAGGCGCGCGCCTCGTCCAGCCCGGAGACCGCGTAGCGCTGGGCCATGCCGCTGCGCCCCAGGCCCTCGACCTGCGGGAAGACGAACCACATCCAGTGCGTGCGCTTGCGGCCGGCGCGCAGCTCGGCGAGCGCCTGGTCGTAGGTCTGGGCCTGGGCGTCGACGAAGCGGCGGAGGTCGAAGGGGTCGCTCACCGGTCCAGCCTCCCGCACGCGATGAGTTCCGGTGCCCCCGGCCGTCCGATCCGCATGGAGACCACGACCCTGGACCTGGGACCGACGGCGGACGAGCTGGCGCGGGTGGTCGCCGGCGTGCGCGACGAGCAGCTGGGCGACCCCACCCCGTGCCCGGGCATGCCGGTGGCGGGCCTGCTCGACCACCTGCTCGGGCTGTCGCTGGCGTTCCGGCTGGCCGCGGAGAAGAGACCGTCCGACGGCGGCCCGTCCGCGGACGCGGCCGCCCTCGCCCCGGACTGGCGCACCCTGCTGCCTGCCCGGCTCGAGGCGCTGGCCGCCGCGTGGCGGCGCCCGGACGCCCGGGAGGGGGAGGCCGAGGTGGCCGGCGTCCGGATGCCTGCCGCGGCGATGGCGCTGGTGGCCCTGGACGAGGTGGTCGTGCACGGCTGGGACCTCGCCGCCGCCACCGGCCAGCCCTACCGCCCGGACCCGGCCGCGGTCGAGGCGTGCACCCTGTTCGTCGGCGACCGCAGCGACCCGGCCGGCGAGCCCGAGGGGCTGTTCGGGCCGGCGGTCCCGGTGCCCGACGACGCCCCCGCCCTGCACCGGCTGCTCGGCCGCACCGGCCGCGACCCGGGGTGGCGCCCGCCCGGCTGAGCCCACATGTCGAAGCCGTGTCATCCGCGGTGCCCGCCGCGTCCGGGTCGGCGCGGCCGGGCACCGGTGGAGGAGGCCCACGGAGGACAGGAGGACTCGATGCGCAGGACCACGCGCGTGCTGGCCGGCGCGCTGCTCACCACCGGGCTGGGGCTGAGCGGCTGCTCCTTCGGCAGCGACGAGCCCGCCACGGACGGCACCGGCGTCCCGGCGGTGTTCGACGAGGAGGAGGTGGGCAGCCCCGACCGGGTCGACGGCGGTGAGGAGGACGCCGACGGCATCGACCGCGGCACCGGCGGCATCGACGAGGACGACAACACCGGGATCGACGACGACACCGGGGAGGACGACGCCGGCAGCGTGGACGGTGGTGCCGGCACCGGGGGCACGAGCGACATCGGATGACCACCCGGCGCCGCCCGCGCCGCTCGCGAGATCGATCACGGTGCCGTGACGGGCTCCGCCTGCCGATGAGCACCCGTGGGTGACGGTCCTCAGCGATCCCCGTCGCCCGGGGGTGCACTGCATGAGCGAGCGACGACGGCGCATCGGCGACGGGCTGGCCGTCCTGGCCGGCGCGCGGCCGGACGTGCTGGCCGCCGCGCCGGGAGCCCGCCCGCGGTTCGTGGCGCTCGGCGGCGTCCTGCTGAGCACCGGCGCGCTGGCCGCGGTCTCCGCGGCGTTCGCCGTCGCCATGGCGCTGAACGTCTGGTGGCCGCTGGCGGTGCTGGTCGGGCTCGGCTGGGGCGCGGTGGTGGTCAACCTGGACCGGATGCTGCTGGTCGGCATGGCGCACGACGCCTCCGTCAAGCGCAACCTCGTCATGGCGGTGCCCCGTGCCGGGCTGGCGCTGGTGCTCGGCGTCGTCGTCGCCACCCCGCTGACGCTGCAGGTGTTCGCCAAGGAGATCGACGCCGAGATCGTCACCATGCAGGCCGAGGCCGCGGACGCCCACCGCGTGGCGCTGGAGTCCGACAGCCGCTTCGCCGGGCTCCCCGGGCTGCGCGAGCGCATCGCCACGCAGGAGGCGGTCGTCGCCAGCGGGGGAGCGGCCGACCCGGGGCTGGCGGTGGTGCGGGACGGCGTCACCGAGAAGCAGGCCGCCTACGACCGGGCGGTGACGTTGCAGCGGGAGCTCGACGCCAAGGCGCAGTGCGAGCTGGACGGCACCTGCGGTACCGGTGACGCCGGGACCGGGGAGGCCTACCACCAGGCCCGGGCCGCCGCCGACGCGCAGGCCGGCGTCGTCACCGCGGCGCGCACCGAGCTCGACGCCGCCGTCGCCGCCGTCGCCGCCGCCGAGGGGCGCAGCGCCGCC
Organism: Blastococcus sp. MG754426; assembly: GCF_021699055.1. Lineage (GTDB taxonomy): Bacteria > Actinomycetota > Actinomycetes > Mycobacteriales > Geodermatophilaceae > Blastococcus. The sequence continues at coordinate 11,698 of NZ_SSXC01000093.1, forward strand.
CTCGCCGGCTCGTCCCTGGACGCCGACCGGGCCGAGCTCACCCGCCTGACCGCCGAGCTGGACCGGCAGCAGGCCGCCTTCGACGCCGAGAACGAGGGCTCCGGCGGCATCCTGCTCCGGCTGGAGGCGCTGGACCGCCTGGGCGACCGGAACGCGACGCTCGCCGCCGCGCAGTTCATGCTCTCGCTGCTGTTCATGTGCGTCGAGGTGCTGCCCGTGCTCATGAAGCTGCTGCTCAACTTCAGCCCGCCGACCGCCTACGACCGGCTCGTGCAGCTGCGCGACTCCGGCGACGTCGAGCTCGAGGAGATGGCGCAGGAGTCGCGGCGCACCGTGGCCCGGGCCAAGGAGGAGCTGCTCGTGCTCGCCGAGCGGGAGCGGGTCGACCGGCAGAAGGAGGCGATCCTGGCCCGCCGCCGGGCAGCGCTGGCCGAGGTCGCCGCCCGCACCGGGGCCGCGCGGTCGCAGCCGGAGGCGCCCGCCGTCGAGGAGCCGGCCGAGGCGCCCCGCCAGTTGTGGGACACCGGCCCGATCCGCGAGCTCGCCCGCAACGCCGCCGTCCGCACGGTGCGCTCGGTGCGCCGCCGCCCGGCCGACCGGACGCCGACCACCGTCTGACCCCGCACCACCCCGGCGCCCCGGACCTCCGCGAGGTCCGGGGCGCTGTGCGTCCGCTGCCGGTTCCCCGCGCACCGCCGGCCGTGCCGCGGTGCGGCCGCTCGGCTGTGGCAGGGTTCCCGGGGTCAGCCGGCCGGGCCCTCCGCCGCCGGCTCCCCGGTGGTCGCGTGCCGCGGACCCGGGCACCCGCACCCGCAGATGGAGGACGTCACCCCATGAGCACCGACAACCCGAGCCCGACCGGCCCCGCGGCGGGCCCGGGCGAGCCGTACCCGACGGTCGTCCCGCCCGTGCCGGCCGCCGCCGGGCCCACCGACGGCACCGGCACCGGCGTCCTCCCCGGCGGGGTGGTCCCGGGCGCGGGCGTCCCCGGTGGTGCGGCACCCGCACCCGGCGGGCAGCAGGGGAGCGAGCCCGGTTGGGCGTCGCGCAACAGCGGCCTGATCACCGCTGCGCTGGTCGCGGTCGTCGTCGCGGCGATCGCCATCGCCGGGCTCATCCTGTGGCGCGGCGGCATCGACGACGACAACGCCGCCACCGAGGCCGCCGTCGCCCGGGCACTGGCCGAGCAGGGCGGCGAGGTCGAGAGCATCCAGTGCGACGGCGACACGTGCGCGGCGATCGTCGGCGGCCAGGCCTACACCGTGCTCGTCCAGACCGACGAGGACGGCGAGCAGCACTTCGGCGTCGCCGCCTACACCGGCGACTGACCGGCGCATGCAGCGAGCCCCGCACCCGCCCGGGTGCGGGGCTCGCGGCGTCAGCGGGTCAGAAGCTCGACCGCGGGACGCCCATGCCGGGGTCGATGCGGGCCGGCCCCGACGCCGACGGGGTCACGTCGAAGTCGAAGATCCCGGTCGGCAGGTACACCGTCGAGCAGGAGTTCGGGATGTCGACCACCCCGGACAGCCGGCCCTCGATCGGCGCGGCGCCGAGGATCATGTAGCCCTGCTCCGGCGTGTAGCCGAACTTGGTGAGGTAGTCGATCGCGTGCAGGCAGGCGCGCTGGTAGGACAGGTGCGAGTCCAGGTAGCGCTGCTCGTCGTCCAGGGTGACCGACGTCCCGGAGAAGGCCAGCCAGCGCTCGTACCGGGGGTCGACGTTCCCCGGCATGAAGATGGCGTTCTCGCCGACGCCGTAGGTCTCCATGCCGCCCTTGATCAGGTCGACGTGCAGGTCCATGAACCCGCCCATCTCGATGGCGCCGCAGAAGGTGATCTCCCCGTCGCCCTGGGAGAAGTGCAGGTCGCCCATCGAGAGCTTGGCGCCGTCGACGAAGACGGGGTAGAAGACGCGGCTGCCCTTGGTGAGGTTCTTGATGTCCTGGTTGCCGCCGTTCTCGCGGGGCGGCGCCGTCCGCGCGGCCTCGGCGGCGACCCGGTCGTACTCCGCGCCCTCCAGCGTGCCGAGGATCGCGTCCTGGGGCAGCGGCGGCAGCGCCAGCGGGGGGACGCGGTCGGGGTCGGTGTCGATCAGCGCCTGCTCGCGGCGGTTCCAGCGGGCCAGCAGCTCCGCCGAGGGCGCCGTGCCCATGAGACCGGGGTGCACGATGCCGGTGAAGGAGACCCCCGGGACGTGCCGGGAGGTCGCCGTCTGGCCGGAGAAGTCCCAGATCACCTTGTAGGCGTCGGGGAACTGCTCGGTGAGGAAGCCGCCGCCGTTCTGCGTGGCGAAGATGCCGGTGTAGCCCCAGCCCTGCCCGGCCAGCGGCCCGGAGTCCTCCTGCGGGATCGGGCCGACGTCGAGGATGTCGACGATCAGCAGGTCGCCGGGCTGCGCGCCCTCGACGGCGATCGGGCCGCTGAGCACGTGGACGGTGGACAGCGGTGCGTCGCGGACGTCGTCGGCGGAGTCGTCGTTGTGGATCGCCCCGTCGAACCACTCCCGGCAGTGCACCCGGAAGGTGTCACCGGGGCGGACGGTGACGTTGGCCGGGATGTCGGGGTGCCAGCGGTTGTGGCCCACGTACTTCTGGTCGGTGAACTTCTTGGACGAGTCCAGCGGGTAGACGACGTTCGGCACGGCTTGCCTCCTGGTCGGGCGGTGCTGCACCGCCGGTGCAGCGGGGGGGTGGGTCCGGAAG
>NZ_SSXC01000094.1 GCF_021699055.1 Blastococcus sp. MG754426
GCGGATGCCCGCGGTCTGGGCGGCCTGCGCGGCCGGCGAGCTGGACTGGTTCCGCGCGCGGGTGTTCGCCGGCGTGCTCGGGCACGCCTCGGACGAGGTGCTCGCGGCCGTGGTCCCCGCCCTGCTGCCGGGTGCGGCGGGGATGTCGTCCGGCCGGTTGCGGGCCCGCCTGGTGGCCGCCGCGATCGCCGCGGACGAGGAGTTCGCGGAACAGCGGCGGCGGGTCGAGGCCGAGGCGCGGGCCGGGGTGCGGGTGCGCGGGACCGCCGACGGGCTGTCGGCGCTGACCACCGAGCTGCCCTCGCCGGTGGCGGCGGCGATGTGGTCGGCGATCGACCAGGCCGCCCAGCTGGCCCGCACCGGTGGCGACGACCGCCCGATCGGGGTGCTCCGGGCCGAGGCGCACGCCGCGCTGGTGCTGCGGCCGTGGGACACCTCCCGCCCGGCGATGACCGGGCACGTCACGGTGGTGGCCCCGCTGGGGGCCCTGGGCCGGCCGGCGGCTGCCGCGGGAGGCGTCCCGCGGGGCGGCACCGGCAGCGGGACGGGGCCGAGCGTGAACGGCGCCCCGATCACCGCCGGCCACCTCCGGGAGCTCATGGCCCGGCTCGGCGCCCTGGGCGTGCAGGCCCCGCCCGGCGGGAGCCTGGCGGTGGCGGTCACCGGCGACGACGGCGCGCTCCTGGCCACCGCGACCGCCGCCGAGCTGCACCGGCTCGCCGCCCGCGGCTGCCCGGAGCACGGCGCGGTCGCCGACTGCGCCTGCCCGCTGCTGGGCCGCCCAGCGGCCGTGGCCGGGCACGACCCCTCGGCCGCCCAGGAACGGTTCATCCGGCTCCGTGACCGCACCTGCCGGCACCCGGGCTGCGGCCGGCCCGCCGCCCGCACCGACGCCGACCACGTGGTGCCCCACGACCGCGGCGGGCGCACCGCCTGCGAGAACCTGCCTAGTCATCAGGACACCCCCACCAAGGCACTCCCTCTGGGCGCCGCGTGATCGGTAGGGTCCGACCTGCCCATAGCCCCGCCTAAGGAGTTCCCGTGCCAAGTGACTTTGACTCCGGGGCGGCGGCGCTCGACCAGCTGTTGAGCTGGTCAGAGGCCAGGAGCGATGACCTCATGAATGAGGCCGAGACACGCTTCCATCTGATCGACAGTCTTCTCGTAGATGTTCTCCGCTGGACCCGGGACTCTATTCACGTCGAAAGCTTCACCGGCGAGGGGTTCATCGACTACGCCCTGGGAGATCCTGGACCACAGCTGGTCTTGGAGGCGAAGAAGGAAGGCGTCCACTTCTCACTGCCGGTTGGAACCACGGTCGGCATTCACAAGATTGCCAACCTGGCAGCTGGGCAGGAGGGAAAGCCCTTGAAGGCCGCCATGGAACAGGTGGCAGGGTATGCCGCACGCACGGGAGTCGGCCCTGCTGCTGTGTGCAATGGCCGTCAGCTTGTGCTTTTCCTAGCAGTTCGGACTGACGGAACGCCTCCGATGGAAGGTCAGGCGCTGGTTTTTCCCAGCTTGGAGGACATGCGTTCGAGCTTCCGCCTCCTCTGGGACAACGCGTCTCCGCTTGGCCTCCAGGACCGAACCTTGTTCAAGACCTTGCGCTCGGCGTCGCCTGCGATCCCGGATGCGCTAGCTGCCCACCTGCCGAACTATCCGGGGACCAAGCGGCGCAATGACCTGCAGGCCGGGCTCGAGATTCTAGGCGAACTCTTCCTCGAGGACGTATCGCGCCTCGAAGAGTTGCGTGAAGATTTCCTCCGCGAGTGCTACTCGACCAGTGGAGCCCTCTCTCAGTACGCGCAAGTTAGCAAGCAGATACTCCAAACTAGATACGCTCTCCTAGGTAGCGACTCCGGAATTGACGCAATGCCGGTGGAGCGCAAGAAAGGTCTGTCCCCCGAGCTAACACAAGACATGCTTGCTGCTGCGACATCTCGGCGACCCATCATTCTGCTGGGCGATGTAGGTTCAGGAAAAAGCACCTTCATCCAACGCTTGGTTCACGTCGAGGCGCCCGAGCTGTTCGATCAAGCAATTTCTCTCTACATTGACTTCGGCTCATCTTCCACGCTTGGCGCCCTTGATGCACACGTAGTCGATAATTCCATTGATCAACTGAATGACCGCTACGGTATAGATATCGAGCAGGCCTCCTTTGTGGAGGCGGTCTACAGGCGGGAGCTGAAGCGCTTCGAGTCCGGGGTTGTAGGCGCCCTCAAGGACACAGACCCCACCGGCTACCTGCGGGAGAGGGTGGGTCTCCTTCAGCGCCTGGTGGAAGCAAGGCCAACTCATCTTCGAAAGAGCCTTGAGCACATCACTGCCACGTGGCACCGTCAAGTAGTCGTTTTTCTTGACAATATTGACCAGCGGAGTGCTGACGATCAGAACCAGGTGTTCTTGATTGCCAACGAGCTTGCAAGCACCTGGCCCGCGACTGTCTTTGTAACCCTTAGGCCAGAAACGTTCTACCAGTCGAGTCGCGATGGTGCCGTTTCGGGCTATCACCCTCGCGTCTTCACGATTTCTCCTCCTAGAGCTGACGTCATGCTGCAGCGTCGCGTGAAGTTCGCGCTGAATCAGTTGGAAGAGACGGGCCGTCTAGGCTCCTATCCCGTCGGTGTCACCGTCGACAGTGACAGTCTCCGCACGTTCCTTGATATTCTGTCCGACAACTTCCGCAACAATCGTCCTCTTCTGGCCCTCATTGAAAACCTTGCGGGCGGAAATATGCGCCTGGCGCTCGGGTTCGTCACCGACTTTATCGGTAGCGGGCATATCGACACGCGAAAGATGATCGAAATCCAGAAGGCCTACGGTCGGTACACCGTCGCGGTCCACGAGTTCTTGCGATCCCTAATGTTCGGAGACGGGAATTACTACGACCCGGCTTCGTCTGCGATACCAAACCTTCTGCGAATCCACTCAGCTGACGGCCGGGAGCACTTTTTGTTGCCACTTCTGCTGGCTCAGGTGCAATCGCTGGGGGAGAAGGTCGCTCGCGACGGGTATGTTGCAGCGGACGCAATTCACCGGTTCGCCCATGACCTGGGATTCGAAGAAAGCCAAATTGCCGCGGCCCTTGATCGCGCCGCCAGGAGCCGACTCGTCCAGGCCACGCCCAGGACCTCCGGACCGCGTACTACCCTGCAATACCGCATCACGACGGTAGGGGCCTACAGCCTGAGAACGCTGCTCGGATACTTCACCTACTACGACGCCATCGTTGTAGATACGCCAATCCTGGATGCGGAGGTGCGGCGAACAATCGTTGACGCCTTCACCCTTCCCGAGCGCCTAGAGCGGGTTAGTCGCTTCCAGGCGTATCTAGACCGACAGTGGCGTGGCTTTGGAGACGAAGACCTACCTTGGGCCTGGCCGGAAACTAGTCGGGCCTTGGCGGAGGACGTGGAGAACGTCCGCGCACGAGGAGTTCCTGCTTCTGGCGGCAGGCCTCGCGGGCATGGTGCTTCGTCCTAGGCGGCGCTGGGAGGGCGGGCGGTGCGGCAGCGGGGCGAAGCCCCGCTGCTTGACTTGAAGTAGCAACGTAACTCGGGAGCCGCTGGGCTAGGCCTGGACCGTTCTCCGGGCGGCTCCGCAGGATCACGCCCTTGCCGTGGCCGGGCGCGGTCAAGGGCCGTCGCGGGTCGGTGGCACGTCGGTCTGTGGCCCTTGACCGTGGTCGGGTGCGGCGCACGCTTGGCCGGAGGGGACGCCTTCGCCACCGCGCGGGCTTGACCGGTACGTGACTGCTGGGTCATGCTGCCCGGCGTTCGCAGATAAACGGTTCGTGTAGCCCACGCTCTCACGGCCAGGGTAAGGCCTCGATTCCTGCGAGCCGAGATCATCTTGTCGCGTGGGCAGCAGACTGCTGGTGCTGAAGCAGTAAACATTCCGAGGGCGTAGGCGCCGGGGCCGATCACTTGCTGATCGGTTGCCCCGGAGGCCCTCTTGCTTGCCCCACCGCTGTCCCCGTTGAGTCCCGCGGGCTGGTTCGTCACGTTGTACCCCGGAGCCGGAGAGGTCGGTGGGTCGTTCCGCTACTCGGTGCCGGTGCAGCGGTCGCCTGGTGGCGGGGATCCCGAGCGCTCGAAGGAGGAGGCGGCGCGGCGGGCGGCGCGGAAGGTTCGCCGGTACTGCGCCCACAATCGCCTGAACCGCTTGGGCACGCTGACCTATCGGGGGTCGGGCTGCCACGATCCTCGCCTCCTACGGCGGGATCTGTCGGAGTTCTTCCGGGTGCTGCGCAAGCTGCTCGGCGGCACTCCGTTCGCGTACCTGTGGGTGCCGGAGTGGCACAAGACCGACCACGGGCTGCACGTGCACTTTGCGGTCGGCCGGTTCGTCGCCCGGGGCCTTATCGAACGGGCCTGGGGTCACGGGTTCGTACATATCAAGCGGTTGTCCGCCCCGTCTGGGTCGACGGCGGCCGGTCTGGCCCGGGACGAAGCGCGGATCGCGGCCCGCTACCTGTCCAAGTACGTCCGCAAAGGCTTTGACGCCCGGCGTATCCCGGGGCTGCACCGCTACGAGGTGGCCCAGCGCTTCCAGCCGGAGACGGTTCGGCTGCGCGGGCGCACCTTTGAGGACGTCATGGCTCAGGCGGCCGCGGCGATGGGTGGCGATCCGGACGAGGTGTGGACCTCGGATCAGTCACTGGCCTGGCAGGGTCCGCCTGCGCTGTGGGCGATCTGGCGGTGAACCGGGAGGAGTTGGCCCGGCGGGTGGCGGAGTCCTGCGCCGCGTCGGGGGTGCCCGTGCACGTCGAGGATGCGGCCGTCGTCGCGCGTATCGCTGTCCTGCTGCGGGTGCCGGCGGATCGGTCGCGCGCGCAGGCCCGAAGGGTCTAGCGCGTGGCCGGCCGGCGTGCTTCACAGCCGCCAGGACACCTGCACGCGGTCGGGGTCGAGGGCTTGGGCTCCTCGGGTTCCGGGGGCGATGGTGATCGAGGCGACGAGCGTGCGGAGGATCGCCGCTTGGCGGTCGAGGTTGAGCGCCGACCAGTTGCGGCGCAGGGTCTCCCCGCTGCCAAGTCCGGTCAGGGCGTCGGTCCTGGTGATCTGCGCCAGGCGTCGTTCCAGGGTCTGCACACGGCCCTCGACGGGGACGCGCGCCTTCTCCCACTGCCGTCGGTCGATGCGTCGGGTCCCGAACTGCTCGGCGAGATAGTCAAGCGTCTCCCGCTCGTCCGCCAGCTCCGCCGCCAGCGCTGACGCCTCAGCATCGGCGTTCCCACGCCCGGCAATGGCATCGGCCACGGCCGGGCTGTCCAGGCGGAACAGCGCGTAGTCCGTGACCAGCTGCTCCAACGGAGGCGCGACGACGGTGAGGGCACCGCAGCCGCGGTGGTCGGGGCCGGACAGGCAGACGTAGCGCCGGGAGTCCACGCGGCGGGAGGAGTAGAGGGTGCGGCCGCACTTGCCGCACTGCAGCAGCCCAGACAGCAGGTAGGTGCGCGGCGTTCGACGGCCAGAGACCTTGCGGGAGTCGATGGTCGCCAACACCCGGCGGTGCAGGTCCTCGTCGATGATGGGCTCCCACGCGGCCTTGCCGATGATTTGCCCGTTGTGCCTGCGCAGGCCTGCGATGCGCGGGTTGGAGAGCACCTGTCGCAGGCTGTGGGTCTGCCAGGGCACACCCTTCACGCTGCGAATGCCGCGATCGTCGAGGTCGGTGCACATCGAGCGCAGGGACTCTCCGGCGACGAAGCGCTCCGCGAGTTCCCGGATGATCGCCACTTCGTCGGGGCGGTGGGTGATCGCATCGTCGTCGAAGCCGAAGGGGCGGCGGGAGCGTCCGTGAGGCAGGCCGAGTTCGGCGTTCTGCAGCATCTTGCGCTTCACGCGGCGGCTCTTCGCCGCGCTCTCCTGTGCGGCCACCGCTCCCATGATCCGCGCAACCAGCAGCCCGTCCCCGCTGCCCAGGTCGGCGTCCCGGGCGACGAACCTGACGTGCCGGACCCTGGCCGCGTCGAGCACCTCGAGGAAGTCCTCGAGCTCTCGTGGGCGTCTGGTCAGTCGGTCCAGGTGGTAGACCAGCACGCCGTCCCGTACGCCGGAGGCCAGGTCCGCCAGCATGCGCAGGTACTCCGGGCGGGGCTTTCCCGAGTAGGCAGACAGGTCGTTGTCGACGTACTCCTGTCCGACGTCCCAGCCGAGGTTGGCCGCGAGCTTCCGGCAGTCCTCCACCTGGCGACGCACGCCGAGCCCTTCCCCCGCTTGATCGCTGCTGATGCGGGCGTAGATCGCGGCAGACCGGGGCGTCGACATGGGGAGTCATAGTAAGGACACGCCAGGAACCTCTGCTGCCTGTGCCGCACCCACCACCGGCTGAAGACCTTCGCCCGCGGCTGGCGGTTCGAGCTGCTGCCCGACGGCACCCTGCGGGTCACCACGCCCAGCGGGGTCACCCGCACCACCCGGCCCCCCGGCCTCCGCGACCTGACCGCCCAACCGGCGCTCCCCGCACCACCCCGGGCGGCGCCGACGGAGGCCCCGCCGCCGTTCTGGAGCCGCCGGTCTGGAGCCGCCGGTCGGAGCACCGTACGAGCGCGTCCCGTCCCGGCCTCGGTCTCAGCCGCGCCGGGCGCGCGCCGCCTCGGCGAGCTCGGCCAGCAGCTGCTCGGTCGTCGGCAGGTCGACGCAGGCGTCGGTGACGCTCCTGCCGTACTCCAGGTCCCCGGGCCGCTGCTGGTCGAGGTCCTGCCTGCCGGCGAGCAGGTTGCTCTCCACCATCACGCCCCGGATCGCCTGCTCGCCGCCGGCGATCTGGCCGGCCAGGTCGCGGACGACGTCGATCTGGCGCAGGTGGTTCTTCTGGCTGTTGCCGTGCGAGGCGTCGACCACGAGCACCTCCGGCAGCCCGCGGGCGGCCAGCCGGCGCCGCGCGTCGGCGATGTGGGCGGCCGAGTAGTTGGGGCCGTCCTTGGCGCCGCGCAGGATGACGTGGCCGGTGCCGTTGCCCGTCGTCGACAGCTGCGCGGAGACGCCGTGCGCGTCGACGCCGAGGAACTGGTGCGGCGCCCGTGCCGTCATCACCGCCTGGATGGCGGAGTCCACGCTGCCCTCGGGCGAGTTCTTGAACCCGACCACCGACGAGAAGCCCGACACCCGCTCGCGGGCGGTCTGGTCGGTCACGTTGCGCGCCCCGACGCCGTTGTAGGTGACCAGCCCGTTGACGTACTGCGGCGTCAGCGCGTTCAGCGGCTCGGCGGCCACCGGCACGCCCGATGCGGTGATGCGGCACATCAGCATCCGGGTGGCGACCAGCCCGACGCTGATCCGGCTCGACCCGTCGAGGAACGGGTCGTAGGCGAACCCCTTCCAGTCGACCTCGGTGCGCGGCTTCTCCGTGTAGGTGCGCATCAGGATCTCGAGGTCCGCGCCGTGCCGCTCGCGCATCCGGCCGATGAAGGCGGCGTACTCCAGCGCCGCCTCCGGGTCGTGGATCGAGCAGGGCCCGGCGATGACCGCGAGGCGCTGGTCGGCACCGGTGAGGATGCCGGTCACCGCCTGCCGCGCGGCCCGCGTGGTGACCGCCGAGGCCTCCGGCACCGGGACGACGGCGGCGACCGCGGCGGGGGTCACGACGACGCTGGAGCCGGTGATCCGGGTGTTGACCAGGTCGGAGAGGTCGGCCGCGCCGCCGGGCGAGACACCGAGCTGCCGCTGGACGACGGGCAGCAGCTCGGCGAGCTCGCCGTCGATCCGCCGGTTGACGCGGGTCTGCACCTCGAGCAGCAGGTCGGCGACGCGCGTCGCCTCGGTGAGCAGCGGTTCGGCGTTCATCGGTCCTCCAGTGCGGCGGTGAGCAGTGCGACGAGCGCCTCGAGCTGGACGTCGGCCGAGCCCTGCATCTCCTCGTCGGAGCCGTCGAGCGCCCGGGCGGCCAGGCCGGCCTTGCTGTCGATGAGCTCGGCGATCCGGGCGTCGAGGGTCTGCGCGGCGATGATCCGCCAGGCGGTGACCGGCTCGGTCTGGCCGATGCGGTGGCTGCGGTCGATGGCCTGGGTCTGCTCGGCGTCGGTCCACGACAGCTCCGCGAGCACCAGGTTGGAGGCGACCTGCAGGTTGATCCCGACCCCGGCCGAGGTCAGCGAGCAGACGGCGACGGCGACGTCCGGGTCGTTGACGAAGGCGTCGATGTTGCGCTGGCGGACCGACGGCGTCTGGTCGCCGCGGATCGAGGAGTAGCGCAGCCCCATGCCGTCGAAGGTCTCCTCGGCCACGTCCATGACGTCGATGTGCTTGGCGAAGAAGACCACCTTGCCGGCGCTGCGGGCCAGCTGCGCGGCGTAGTCGGCGGCGAGCCCGGCCTTGGCCTGCCCGATCCGCCGCATCATCGTGAAGACGTTGTCACCACCGGTGCCCGAGGTCGAGTCCTTGAGCTCCCAGGCCGCGACCTTGCGCACCAGCGCGTGGTCGATGCCCTCGACCACGGTGGCCGACTCGCGGGCGGCCAGCGCGCTCTCGTAGCGCTTGACCAGGCGGCGGGCGAGCTCGCGCTCGGCGGCGCGGATCGAGCGGCCGGCCTTGTCGTCGAGCTCGACGGGGAGGTCGGCGATGCGGCGGGCGGGGATGTCGGCAGCGACGTCGACCTTGCGCCGGCGGACGATGCCCCGGTCGATGACGCACTGGCGGGCCGCCGGGTAGAAGGCGGGGTCGGCCGGGGTCAGGCCGGTGGCCTCCAGGCACTCCATGAGCTCACCGAGCGGCTTCTCCTCGTCGATCCAGCCGAGGAACTGCCAGATGGCCCGGAAGTCGTCGATGTCGTTGATCAGCGGGGTGCCGGTGAGCGCCATCAGCAGCGGTCGCGCGGTGCGCAGCCGCAGGCGCTGGGCTATCTCGAGCACGTGCTGGGAGCGCTGCGAGCTCTTGTTCTTGATGAAGTGCGCCTCGTCGACGACCATCCCGCCGAAGCCGAAGTCGCCCAGCCAGCCCACGTGCCGGTCCAGCACCTCGTAGTTGACGACGACGATGTCGGCGAAGGCGTCCGCGTTCTCGCCGTTGCCCTGGATCACGGTGGCCCGGCGCTGGGGCACCCAGCGCGCCGCCTCCCGGGCCCAGTTGGTCTTCACGACGTTGGGGACGACGACGAGCAGCGGGAACGCCTGCGCGGCCTCGGCCGCGAGCAGCGACTGCGCCGTCTTGCCCAGGCCCGGCTCGTCGGCGAGCAGGAAGGTGCGGTGCCCGTTCGCCGCCGCCGCGACCAGCTGTCCCTGGTGCGGCATCAGCTCCAGGCCCGCCGGGGTGAACTGCGAGGTCGGGAAGGGCAGGGGCATGCACGCCGGGGCGCCGCCACCGGCCCGCTCGAAGGAGTTGAACAGCGGCTCGAGCACCTCCCAGCCCGCCAGCCGGCGCGGCCGCACAGCGGTGGGGCGCACGGCGTCGAAGTCGGGCGCGAGGAAGGGGTTGGCCAGCTGCCGCGAGATGACCGACTGCGGCACCACCTGGCGCTCGGCGGAGGCGGCCACCGGGGCGGCCTGCACCGGCTGCGGGGCTACCTCCTCGGGCGCCTCGATGCCGGCCGCGGCGAGCAGCTCCCGCCGGTGGGACCGGGCGGCCTCGGTGGCGACGGCGTCGTCGGCGAGCAGGGCGAGCAGGCCGGAGTTCCGGACGGCGGTGGTGGCGAGGATCGTCGCGATGCCGTCGAGCCGCTTCAGCTGCTCGGCGCGGCGGCCCTCGCCGGTGCTCTGGTCGGCCTGCACCCGGGCGCGCTCCTCGCGCAGCACCAGGGCGATCGCCTGGAACTCGGCGCGCACCGACGGCGTCACGCGGTCGCGCTTGACCGCCGCCTCGACGTCGCGGACGGCGCGGGCGAGCACCGCGATGACGTCGCCCTCGCGGACGCGCCGCTGGGCGCGCGGGGCGCCGCGCCGGGCGCCCGTCGAGCGCCGTGCTGGTCGAGCCACAGACTCCTCCTCTGCACTGCCCGGCACGGTTGCCGGGCAGGACGCGCACACGGCCCCCTCGGCCGGACGGCGGAGGCCGCGGGACCGCCCCGCGGCGTGCGCTGCTCCGCGATCCGGCCCCGCCCCGGGGCTGCGCGGGAGGACGACGTCCCGGGCCGCGCGCCCCGGTGGCCCCTCGGGACCGTCAGCCCGCCGGACGACGGCGGGGGCACCGGTCGCACCAGCGGGCATCCTCGCCAGGGGCGAGGGCATGCTGGCCCGCGGCCGGTCCGGCTCCCACAGTAGACCCCGTGTCGCCTCGGCGGCCGGGGCGCCGCCGCGGCACCCGCGGTTCAACCCCCGACGGTCGCCTGCAGGTCGTTGCGCGGGACGACCCGGAGGGCGCGGAAGGGCAGGCCTCGCGCGCCGGGGCGTGCCCACTCCACCTCCACCACCTGGCCGGCCCGCAGGCCGCCCGAGCCGGTGGTGCTCTGCTCGACCGCGGCGGCGTCGGCCCAGCAGCCGCCCGGGAGGTCGGGTGCCTCGATGACCGCGCCGTCGTCGTCCCACCGGACGACGGTGCCGAAGGTCGTGCCGCCCTGCGCCATGGCCCGAGGCTCCGCCCTGGTCGCCGGGAGATCAACCCGGCGGCGTACGCGGGGTCAGCCGTCCGGGGCCCGTGCCGCCTCCTCGGCCGGGGCTCGCCGGCCGAACCAGAGGATGCCGGTGCCGAGCGACAGCGCCAGGACCACGGCCATGACGACCAGCAGCGGCACCGGCCCGAACTGGGCGATGAGGGGCAGCGCTGCCGCGGTGACCAGCCCACCGCCGAAGAACGGCTCGAACGCCAGCTGCTTGTACCCGAAGGCCTCCATGGCCGGGGTGGCGGCGTTGGGGTCGGCGACCCGGATGAGGATGAGCCCGGTCGCCGTGACACCCAGGGACTGTCCGAGGTCGCCGATGCCGCGCTCGAACCAGAACCGCGGGATCATCCGGCGCGCCAGGAAGACGAACGCCCCCACGTTCCACGCCAGGCCGGCGACCGCGAGGAGGAGGAAGGTCACCCAGTTGTCCGCGATCGCCTGGATGGACAGCGTGGCCAGGGCGCTGACGATCAGCAGGTCGAGGGCGATGCCCTGGATGCGCAGCATCATCCGGCGGTCCACGATGCCGGTGCGGTCGAAGCGGTCGACCACCTTCTGCACCACGACCCCACCGATCATCGCCAGCGGGAACAGCGGTACGAACTCGAAGAGCTCCACGGTGTCCGCCCACAGCGCCGCCTCCAGCGCCTGGAGCGCCTCGAGCAGGCCGAGCCCGAGCAGGATCGCCACGGCGACGATCGCGAAGTGGATCGCGAGCGGCTCCACCGAGGCGGTGCGCACGGTCATCAGCGCGGCCGGTGGCTGCTCCTCGCGCTCGTAGAGGCCGCGCTGCTCGGCCAACGAGGTCTTGGCGTCGTCCTCCAGCACCTGGGCGCGGCCGGTGCGCACGCCCCAGTTGATCAGGGCGATGCCGACGACGACCCCGGAGACGACCCCCACCGTGGCCAGCCCGAGCGCCAGGTCCTGGCCCTCTGGGAACCCGAGGTCGGCGAAGGTGGTGCCCAGGCCCGCCGCGGTGCCGTGACCGCCCTCGAAGCCCACCTCGATGAGCGCGCCGACCATGGGGTCCTGCCCGAGGAAGGGGACGAGCAGGAGGACGTCGAGCAGCAGCCCGATGACGTACTGGCCGGAGGCCATGGTGACGCCGAGGGCCAGCTGTGGCCCGGCGAGCTCGGCGGCCTCCTTCACCTTGGGGATGCGCTCACCGAGGAAGAGGGTCGCGAACACCACCGAGATGAGCAGACCCGGCAGGGAGGCCCAGACGTCGAGGAACTCCTCCGGCCAGAGGCCGCCGGTCAGCGGCGCGTCCTCCCCGCCGATGGCCTCGGCCACCGCGCCGACCACCTCGGGACCGATGACCAGCGCCAGGAAGCCGCCGATGATCGAGCTGGGGAGGAAGAGCTTCTGGGCGATCCGCGACCGGATCCGGATGAGCTTGGCCACCAGGAGCAGGACCCCCAGCACCAGCAGGCTGAGTCCGATGACGTCGGGGGACACGGTGCCTCCGTCCCGTGCGGTCCGTCGGGACCGGTCGCGCCGAGGGTCCGGGGAAACGTGCCCCCCCCCCCCTGGTGGCTCCGCGGTCCGGCCACAACCCGTGGCCGGGCGCCGGCGGGTGGAACCGTTGCGGCCGTCCGCCGCCGGGGGTGGGATGGGTCATGGCCGTCGTCCGGGGTGAGCGCCCCTCCGGGAGGGTGCGCGGCCGCCGCGGCGGGGCGCGCGGGCACGAGGCGCACTCCCCGCACCTGATCCCCGCTGCCGGGTGGCGGCGGGTGCTGCGGCGGGTGGCGCGCCAGGTGCTCAGCGACCGGCTCATGGTGCAGAGCGCCGGCGTCTCGTTCTTCGCCGTCCTGTCGGTCGCCCCCGTGCTGGTGACGGCGCTGTCGATCTACGGGTTCGTGAACACGCCGGAGACCGCCCGCCGGCAGCTCTCCGGGCTGGCGGACGTGCTGCCCCCGGACCTCGACGCGGTGGTGACCGACCAGCTCACCACCATCACGGCGGCATCGGGCGACGTGCTCACCCTCCGCGGCCTCACCGGCCTGGTCGTCGCGCTGTGGACGGCGACCACCGCCACGGTGTACCTCCTCGACGGGCTCGGCATCGCCTACCACCAGCCCGAGACGCGGGGCTTCCTGCGCCGGGTGGGGCTCGCGCTGGTCTTCGTCCTCGGCGGCGCGGTGCTGCTCGCGGCGCTGCTCGCCGTCGCGGGGCTCGCCGCGGCCGGGGTCGCCGGGTCCTCCAGCCCGGTCCAGCTCGCCGCCCGCGTGCTCTCGTGGCTGGCGCTCGCCACCCTCATGGCCGTGGCGCTCGCGGTGCTCTACCGCTTCGGGCCGGCCCGGGCGCGCGCCCGGTGGCGGTGGCTCACCCCCGGCTCGGTCCTCGCGACGGTCGTGTGGCTGGCGGTGACCTACGGGTTCTTCTCCTACGTGCAGAGCCTGGGCAGCTACCAGTCCACCTACGGCTCGCTCGCCGGCGTGGCGATCAGCATGTTCTGGCTCTGGACGACGGTGCTGCTGATCTTCTTCGGTGCCGCGGTGAACGCCGAGGCGGAGCGGCAGACCACGCGCGACTCCACGGTGGGTCCGGAACGGCCTGCGGGGAGCCGGGGCGCCGTCGTCGCCGACGACGTCCCGCCGCACCCCGGGGAGTGACACCTGGTCGGAGTCGAGGGGGCCGCCCCGGGGTACCGGCGGCCCCATGAGCGGCCGATCGGCGGAGGACTACGCGGACGACTACACCGACCCGGAGCTGCGCGCCCGGCTCAAGGAGGAGATCAGGGCCGGCGACCGCGGCGGCCGGCCGGGCCAGTGGAGCGCGCGCAAGAGCCAGCTCCTGGTCAGTGAGTACGAGGGCCACGGCGGCGGCTACCGGCACGAGGGCGAGCGGACCGCGTCGCAGCGGCACCTCGAGGAGTGGACCGAGCAGGACTGGCACACCGCCGACGGCGACGCGGACGCCCGCACCGGTGACGGGACGACCCGCCGGTACCTGCCGGACGCGGCCTGGCAGCTGCTCACCCCGGCGGAGCGGCGGGCGACCGACCGGGAGAAGCAGGCCGGCCGGGAGCAGCACGTGGCGAACACCGACGCTGCCCGGGAGGCCCGCGCGGCCGCCGAGCTCATCGGGATGAAGGCCCCGGAGGCGCGCCGCCGGGTGGCCGAGCTGCACGGGGAGTCGCAGCTCGACCGGGCGGAGCGGGCCGAGCGCGAGCTCGGCGAGGGACGCACGACGGTGCTGGACCGGATCGAGCGGCAGCGCTCGGCCGACGGCTGACCGGCCCGGGGGTGGCGTGGTGTTCCTGCTCCTCGGCTTCGGCACCAAGCGCGAGCACCTGGGCCCCGGCGCGACCCGCACCTGCCCGAACTGCCACACCACGAGCCGCTGGTCGCGGGTCCGGCAGTACCGGCAGTTCTCGCTGTTCTTCGTGCCGGTGGCCCGCTGGAAGCGGCGGGAGCTGGAGGTGTGCGGCGTCTGCGGCGCCGCCGTCGAGGTGTGAGCCGATCCCGTCCGCTCCGAGGGGGCGACGCGTCGTCAGACTGCGGGGACCCGGCGCCGGGTGCCGGTCCCGCCGGCCCGGCCGCGGCTCGCGGGCACCGGCCGGATGCGGGCGCTCACTCGCCGAACACCACCACGGAGCGCAGCACGTCGCCGGCGTGCATCTTGTGGAACGCCTCCTCGACGTCGTCCAGCCCGATGGTC
>NZ_SSXC01000095.1 GCF_021699055.1 Blastococcus sp. MG754426
CGCCACTCCTTGCGCACCCGGCGCCGCCGTCCGGCACGTCGGCCCGGGTGCGCAAGGAGTGGCGCGACTACGGCCTCTTCCTGCTGGGCGCCGCCGTCGCCGCGGGGGTGCTCGCCGGGCTGGCCGCGGTCACCGGGCCGGGCGTGGACGACTCCCCGCTGTGGGGCCCGCTGGCCCCGGTGGGCATCGTCGCGGTCACCTGGCTGCTCGGCTGGCCGGTGTGGGAGACCGCCCGCGCGCTGAGCCGCGCAGGCGCCGGATCGACGGCCGTGCGCTGACGCCGCGGCACGCCTGCGGCCGTCGACTCAGCCGACGCCGAGGTCCCGGGCGATGAGCATCCGCTGCACCTCGCTGGTGCCCTCGCCGATCTCGAGGATCTTCGCGTCACGGTAGAAGCGGCCCACCGGGAACTCGTTCATGAACCCGTAGCCGCCGTGCACCTGGGTGGCGTAGCGGGCGTTGTCCATCGCGACCTCGGAGCTGTACAGCTTCGCGATCGAGGCCTCCCGCTTGAACGGCTCGCCGCGCAGCATCTTCTCCGCCGCCCGGTAGTAGGCCAGCCGCGCGGTGGAGGCCCGCACCTCCATGTCGGCGATCATGAACTGCACCGCCTGGTTGCGCCCGATCGGCTGGCCGAACGCCTCCCGCTGCGCCGCGTACCTCACCGACTCGTCCACGCACCCCTGGGCCAGCCCGACCGAGAGCGCGGAGATCGCGATCCGCCCCTCGTCGAGGATCGACAGGAACTGCGCGTAGCCGCGGCCCCGGGCCCCGACCAGGTTCCCCTCGGGCACGCGGCAGTCGTCGAAGAAGAGCTCGCGGGTGTCCGAGGCGTTCCAGCCGACCTTCGAGTACCGCTGGCCGACGGTGAACCCCGGCGTCCCCGACGGCACGATGATCGCCGAGATCTCCTTGCCGCCGTCCGGCCGGGTGCCGGTCACCGCGGTCACCGTCACCAGCGCCGTCAGGTCGGTGCCCGAGTTGGTGATGAAGGCCTTGGAGCCGTTGATCACCCAGTGACCGTCCTCCAGGCGCGCGGTGGTGCGTGTCGCGCCGGCATCGGACCCGCCGCCGGGTTCGGTCAGCCCGAACGCCCCCAGCGCCTCCCCGGTGCACAACCGGGGCAGCCACTCCCGCTTCTGCTCCTCGGTGCCGAACCGGTAGATCGGCATCGCGCCGAGCGAGACGCCGGCCTCCACGGTGATCGCCATCGAGCTGTCGACCCGCGCCAGCTCCTCGAGCGCCACGCACAGGTCGAAGTAGGTCCCGCCGGCGCCGCCGTACTCCTCCGGGAAGGGCAGGCCGAACAGCCCGATCTCCCCCATCTGCCGCACGATCTCCGTCGGGAACTCGTCCTTCTCGTAGAACTCCCCGATCTGCGGGGCGATCACCTCGTGGGCGAACTCCTGCACGGTCTTCCGCAGCGCCTCGGTCTCGTCGCTGAGCCGGTAGTCCAACATCAGTTCTCCTGCTGATCGGGAGCGCCGGCCGCCGGGGTCACCAGGGCCACCCGCTCGTCCAGCGCGACCGTCTGGCCCGCCGTCACTCCGAGCTCGGCCACCGTCCCCGCGATCGGGGCGGTGAGCACGTGCTCCATCTTCATCGCCTCGACGACGAGCAGCGGGGTGCCCGCCTCGACCGCGTCACCGACGGAGGCGCGCACGACCGTCACCGTGCCCGGCATGGGCGAGGTGACGGCGCCGTCGCCCCCGGCCTGCCCGGCGGAGCTCGCCAGGCGTTCGTGCTCCCGGAGCGCCGTCACCCGGCCGCCCGCCGCCAGCCACACCGTGCCGCCGGAGTGCACGAGCACGTAGGACGACGACTCGCCGCCGTAGGTGACCACCAGCCGGTCGCCGTCCCGCACCGCCCGCGCCGGGGCCGGGGCCGCGTCACCCACGGCCACCTCGGCGTCGGCGGACCGGCCGCGCACCCGCACGGTCACCGGGTCGGCGCCGGCCACCTGGAGGCGCCGCACCGTCCACGCGGGCTCGGCCAGCCGCCAGCCGTCGGGCACGTCCCAGCGGTCGACGACGGGTCCGGCCGGCTCGGACTCCACCAGCAGCGCGAGCGCCGCGGCCGCGTAGACGTGCGCCGGCGGCTCCCCGGCGGCGGTCAGCTCCTCGCCGCGCCGCTCGATCAGCCCGGTGTCCAGCCGGCCGGCGACGACGTCGGGGTCGGTGAGCAGCGCGCGCAGGAAGGCGGCGTTCGTCGTCACCCCGAGGACGGCGGTGTGCCCGAGCGCCCCCACCAGCCGCGCCCGCGCGGTCTCCCGGTCGGGCGCCCAGGCGATGACCTTGGCCAGCATCGGGTCGTAGTCGGTCCCCACCCGCCCGCCGACGGCCAGCGAGCTGTCGACGCGGACGCCGGGGCCGGTGGGCTCGGCCAGCCCGAGCACGGTGCCCGCCTGGGGCAGGAAGCCGCGGGCCGGGTCCTCGGCGTAGAGCCGGGCCTCGATGGCGTGCCCGTCCAGGGAGACGTCGCCCTGGCCGATCGGCAGCGGCTCCCCCGCGGCCACCCGCACCTGCAGCTCCACGAGGTCCAGCCCGGTGACCATCTCGGTGACCGGGTGCTCGACCTGCAGCCGGGTGTTCATCTCCAGGAAGAAGAAGTCGCCGGGCCGGTCGGCGTCCACGATGAACTCGACCGTGCCCGCGCCGGTGTAGCCGACGGCCTTCGCCGCCTCGACCGCGGCGCGCCCCATCGAGGCGCGCATCGCGGTGTCCAGCAGCGGGGACGGCGCCTCCTCGATCACCTTCTGGTGCCGCCGCTGCAGGCTGCACTCGCGCTCGCCGAGGTGGATCACGGTGCCGTGGGCGTCGCCGAGCACCTGCACCTCGATGTGCCGGGAGTTGCCGACGTAGCGCTCCACGAGCAGCGTGTCGTCGCCGAAGGAGCCGCTCGCCTCGCGCCGCGCCCCGGCGATCGCGTCGGGCAGCTCGTCCTTGGACCGCACCACCCGCATGCCCTTGCCGCCGCCGCCGGCGCTGGGCTTGAGCAGCACCGGGAACCCCACGGCGACGGCGGCGTCGGTGACCTCGGCGTCGCTCATGCCGGGCTCGGTCCGGCCCGGCACGACCGGCACCCCGGCGGCCATCACCGTCTGCTTGGCGCGGATCTTGTCGGCCATCGCCTCGATCGCGGCGACCGGCGGGCCGATGAAGACGATGCCCGCCGCCTCGCAGGCCCGGGCGAACTCCACGTTCTCCGACAGGAACCCGTAGCCGGGGTGCACCGCCTGCGCGCCGGTGCGGGCCGCGGCGTCCAGCACCCGCTCGACGGAGAGGTAGCTCTGCGCGGCCGGGGCCGGCCCGATGGGGACGGCGACGTCGGCCAGCCGGGTGTGCAGCGCGCCGGCGTCGGCCTCGCTGTGCACGGCGACCGAGCGGATGCCCATCGCGCGGAGCGTGCGGATGACGCGGACGGCGATCTCGCCGCGGTTGGCGACCAGGACGGTGTCGAACACCCGGCTCACCCCTCCCCGACCACGCGGCCGGATGTGCACGAATGGCCGGGGCGGTCACATGCGGAAGACGCCATAGCCGACCTCCTCGAGCGGCGCGTTCGCGCAGGCGGACAGCGCGAGGCCGAGCACGGTGCGGGTGTGCGCGGGGTCGATCACGCCGTCGTCCCACAGCCGGGCGGTCGCGTAGTACGGGTGGCCCTGCGACTCGTACTGCTCGCGGATCGGCGCCTTGAAGGCCTCCTCCTCCTCGGCCGGCCACTGCTCGCCGCGGGCCTCGAACCCGTCGCGGCGGACGGTGGCCAGCACCGAGGCGGCCTGCTCCCCGCCCATGACGGAGATGCGCGCGTTGGGCCAGGTGAAGAGGAACCGGGGCGAGTAGGCCCGGCCGCACATCGAGTAGTTGCCCGCGCCGAACGAGCCACCGATGACCACGGTGAGCTTCGGTACCCGGGCGCAGGCGACGGCGGTGACCATCTTCGCGCCGTGCTTGGCGATCCCGCCGGCCTCGTAGTCGCGGCCCACCATGAACCCGGTGATGTTCTGCAGGAAGAGCAGCGGGATCTTCCGGCGGTCGCACAGCTCGATGAAGTGCGCCCCCTTGAGCGCGGACTCGGCGAACAGCACGCCGTTGTTGGCGACGATCCCCACCGGGTGCCCGTGCAGCCGGGCGAAGCCGGTGACCAGCGTCTGCCCGTAGAGCGGCTTGAACTCGGCGAAGCGGGAGCCGTCGACCAGCCGGGCGACGACCTCCCGCACGTCGTAGGGCGTGCGCGGGTCCGGCGGCACGACCTCGTAGACCGACGCCGGGTCGTGCACCGGCTCCTCGACCGGCTCGACGTCCCACGGCCGCGGCTCGCGGGGGCCCAGCGTCGACACGATCTGCCGGACGATCTGGAGGGCGTGCGCGTCGTCGTCGGCCAGGTGGTCGGTGACCCCGCTGACCCGGCTGTGCAGGTCTCCCCCACCCAGGTCCTCCGCGGTGACCACCTCGCCGGTCGCCGCCTTCACCAGCGGCGGCCCGCCCAGGAAGATCGTGCCCTGCTCCCGGACGATCACCGCCTCGTCGCTCATGGCGGGGACGTAGGCGCCACCGGCGGTGCAGGAGCCGAGGACGGCGGCGATCTGCGCGATCCCGGCCTTCGAGAGGTTCGCCTGGTTGTAGAAGATCCGGCCGAAGTGCTCCCGGTCGGGGAAGACCTCGTCCTGCATCGGCAGGAAGGCGCCGCCGGAGTCGACCAGGTAGATGCACGGCAGCCGGTTCTGGAGCGCCACCTCCTGGGCCCGCAGGTGCTTCTTCACCGTCATCGGGTAGTAGGTGCCGCCCTTGACCGTGGCGTCGTTGGCGACGACGACGCACTCGCGGCCGGAGATGCGGCCGATGCCGGTGATGATGCCGGCGGCCGGTGCGTCGCCGTCGTACATGCCGTGGGCGGCCAGCGGCGAGAGCTCGAGGAACGGGCTGCCGGGGTCCAGCAGCGCGTCGACCCGCTCGCGGGGCAGCAGCTTGCCGCGGGCGGTGTGCCGCTCGCGCGCCCGCTCACCGCCGCCCAGCGCGACGCTCCGCAGCTCGCCGGCCAGGTCGGCGACGAGATCGGCGTGCGCCGCGGCGTTGCGGGCGGCGCTCGCCGGGTCGGCCGGCGAGGCGTGGGAGAGCACCGGTGCATCCACGTGGCAGAGGTTAACCACGGTTCACGGTCGCGGTCCACCCCTCCGGGTCGAGGGGTTAACGCGTGTTCACGGTCGGGCTAGCATCGCCGGCATGACGTCGGCCGGCACGGGCCTGGAGCCGGGCTCCCCCGCCCAGGACAGCGCGCTGCACGCCGACGCCACCCGCCCGTCGCGCCGCGAGCAGATCCTGCAGGCCGCCGCCCGGCTGTTCGCCGAGCGCGGCTCGCGCGCGGTGGGCGTCGACGACGTCGGGGCGGCGGTCGGGGTGACCGGGCCGGCGATCTACCGGCACTTCGCCAGCAAGGACGCGATGCTCGCCGAGATGCTGCTGCGGATCAGCGCGCGGCTCGCCGACGGCGGGCGCGAGCGGGTGGCCGCCGCCGGCAGCGACCCGGCCGGCCAGCTGCGCGCGCTCATCGGCTTCCAGGTCGAGTTCGCGCTGGACAACCCGGCGCTCATCGTCGTGCACGACCGGGACCTCACCTCGCTGCCCGATGCCGAGGCGGCCCAGGTGCGCCGGCTGCAGCGTCGCTACGTCGAGGTGTGGGTGGCCGTGCTCGCGCGGGTGCACCCCGACGCCGAGGCGGCGGCCTGCCGCGCCCGGGCCCACGCCGTCTTCGGTCTGATCAACTCCACGCCGCACAGCGCGGGCCGGCTCGACCGGCCCGCGATGGGCGAGCTGCTCCGCGCCATGGCCTGGGCAGCGGCCACCGCCTGACGCAGGACCCGGCCCCGCTCACCCGGGAGGCGGCACCGGCAGGGCCAGGCCGTCGGAGGCCGCCTCGTCCAGCGCCGCCGTGCTGCCCGCGCCCGCTCCGGACCACGCGCTCTCGACGACGGTGACGGTGGAGCCGGAGACCGCGCTCGCGTACTGCGCCGACCGCAGCGCCGCCGGGGCGCCGTCGAACGTGACCCCCTCGCGGAGCAGGTCGCTGACGTTCCCGCTGCCGTTCCGGTCGGTGAGCGCACGCAGCGCGCGGGCTGCGGCGTCGTCGGCCATGGCCACCCGGGAGACCGAGACCACGACCGGCATCCCCTCCACCTGGGCCGAGTACAGCGCCCGCGAGAGCCCGACGCAGTCGCTCGCGGTGAAGAAGCCGGCCACCTCCCCGTAGGAGTGCCGGACGCAGGTGTCGTCGACCTGCACCGCCTCCACGGTGAAGGCGGTGCCGTCCACCTCGCGCACCTCGCCGGGCGTGGGGGCGGCGACGGGGACCTCGGCGGTCGCGCCACCCGCGGCCTCGTCGCCGGCCGGCTCGTCGCCGGACAGCAGCCAGGCGCCGAGGACGCAGGCGACCAGCACCGCTGCCACCGCCGCGGCCAGCACGGCGGTCCGGCGGCGGTCGGCGGGCGTCCGGTCGGTTCCCCGACCCGAGGCGGTGGCACCCCACGCCGGGGAGAGCGGCGGCCGCGCGGACGGCTCGGCGGGCGGTCCCCCGGCCGCCGGCCGGTCGGCCGGCGACGCGACCGGGAGCACCGCCGTGCGCGGCCCGGTCGGCACCGGCGGCTCGGCATCCCCGGCGTCGGGGCGGCCGGGCGCGCCCGTACCGGTACGCGGCGGGGCCGGCGCACCGCCGACCTCCACGGTGTCGCGCTGCCCCGTCGGCGCGGCGGCCGCCACGGCGGCGGCGTGCGCGGAGGCCACCGAGGCGGCGACCGCCCGGGCGACCGCCGTGGCGCTCAGCGCCTCGCCCGCGCGCCCCTCGGAGCCCTCGCCGGCACCCGTTCCGGGCTCGCCGGCGTCCGGCGGGTCGAGCGGCGGCGGGGCGACCACCGGTGCGGCGGCCATCGCCGCCGGGGTGAGCAGCTGGGGGCGGCGCAGCACGTAGGGCGAGTACGGGAAGGCCTCGCCGTTGAGGTCCTCGACACTGGGGCCGCGGCCCGGCAGCTCCAGCGCCGCCAGGGCCGCCCGCACGTCGGCGGTGGTCCAGAGCCGGGGGTTGCCGACGCCGGCGTGCCGCGAGGCGCGGGCGAAGGCCAGCAGCAGCGAGCGGGGGTCGAGCGTGGCGACCAGGTCGCCCTCGCCGAGATCGCCGTCGGCCGGGACCAGCCCGGTGATCTCGCCGACCAGCACCGTGAGCCGGGCGATCCGGCCGGGTTCCAGCCCGGCCCGGCGCAGCTTCAGGGCGGTGTCCATGCCGGCGGCCATCAGCCCGTCGAGCGGTGAGGAGCCACCGCCGGCGAGGTGCAGCACCTGCTCGGGGCCGGACCCGCCGGCGATCGTCCACGGCCCCTCGGGCTTCGCCGTCACCGCCCCGGACTGCCGGAGCACCTCGACCACGCGGATCACCGCGAGGCCTTCGGGCACCAGCAGGACCGCGTCGCACTGGCGTCGGCCGAGCGGCTCGTCGACCAGCGGGAGCGACGCCACGACCGCGGCGCGGACCGACGGGCCGGTGTCCCACCGGGCGAGCTCCCCGAAGAACGCCCGCTCACCCGCCGTCTCCAGCGGCGCC
The DNA here is from genome assembly GCF_021699055.1 of Blastococcus sp. MG754426. Lineage (GTDB taxonomy): Bacteria > Actinomycetota > Actinomycetes > Mycobacteriales > Geodermatophilaceae > Blastococcus. The sequence continues at coordinate 7,588 of NZ_SSXC01000095.1, forward strand.
GGGGTCAGGACCAGCACGTCGTCCTCCGGGCGGTCGGGTTCTGCGGTCGGGGCCGTGCCACCGCCGGCCGGCGGCGACCCCCGCGGGCAGCCGACGACGACGCTACGTCATCGGCGCGACGGCTCCGCGGCGCGCGGAGCGGCGGCGGGTTCAGGCCGGGACGGCCGTGGCGGCCGGCTCCTCGGCGGTGCGCCAGCGCGCCAGCCAGGTGCTGCCGGCCAGCGCGTCGACCGCCGCCCACAGCGCGGCGGACGCCACCGCCACCGGCAGCACGGACCACCAGTTCCACGGCGGCAGCAGCCCCAGCTGCTGGAGCGGGAAAGCGGCGGCGTACACCGCCGCGGCCACCGCCGGGCCGGCCAGCCAGCCGGGCACCCGCCGGTCCACGGCGACGTCGACCAGCGCTGCGCCCACGAGGAGCACCACCGGCAGCACCGACGGCGGGAAGTCCAGCGCCACCAGCCCGAGCCACATGGCACCGCGGTAGCCCAGGTAGCCCACGGCGACGAGCGTCGCCGTCCAGCGCACCCCCACGACCCGGCGGGCGACGAGCAGCGCCAGCAGGCCGGCGCACACCAGCCACGCCGGGTGCACCCACGACGGCACCGGCAGCATGAACATCGCCGGCGACTGGCCCTGCGCGGCCGCGAAGTCCAGCAGCGACGGCTCGGCCGTCGTCCGCCCGGCGTCGTACGCCTCCAGCGACAGCACGCCGTACTCCTGGTGCTGGTTCGGGAAGAGCACGTTCTCGACGAAGAACAGCCAGAGCCCCAGCGAGACGAGGTCGCGGGTGCGGCCCGGCGCGGCGTACAGCCACCAGCCGCGGAGCGCGCCGGCCAGCATGATCGCCGTCCCCAGGTAGAGCAGCGCGTGGCTGGGGCTCCAGCTGGTGATGTCCAGGCCGTTGACCCGGTGGTTGACCAGGTCGACCGGGATGGCGACCAGGAAGGTCGCGGTGCCGGCCTGCATCCAGCGCAGCGCGCGCCGGTCCACGCCGTATCCGGTGTAGCTGTGGAACAGCACCAGGGCGACGACGACGGCGGTGCCCACGGTGTTGAGCAGGTGCGGGGGCGCGAGGTCGTCGCGCAGCCACTTGAAGTGCCAGGAGACGTCCCACGAGGAGCCGAGCATCTTCAGCAGGAAGGCCGCCAGCCAGGCGGTGTAGATCCAGCGCAGCTCGATCTGCCCGGTGGGCCGCCCGGGCCGGCCCGGGGTCACGTAGGCCGCCCACAGCCACCGCACCAGGGCGATCGGGTGGGCCAGGCCCGCGCGGAGCGTGCCCGGCGCCTGGGGCACGGGGGTGGCGGCGGGTGCGGGTGCAGAGGACACGGGGGGGCTTCCTGACGGCGGGCGTTCGGGCGACCCTAACGGGCGCGTGCACCGAAACCGGGCCGCCCGCGCCGCGCCGTCGCAGCGGCTGGGAAGCGCGTCGACACGAGGGGTGATCGGGGCGGTCGTGGCGAGCGGTGCGTACTGTCGGGCGACGTGGCGGAGAGCGCAGGGCACCTGGTCTGGATCGACTGCGAGATGACCGGGCTGGACCTCACCAGGGACAAGCTGATCGAGGTCGCGGTGCTCATCACCGACTCGGAGCTCAACGTCCTGGACCCGGGCCTGGACCTGATCATCTCCGCCGACGACGCCGACCTGGACGGCATGACCGAGTTCGTGGCCGAGATGCACGCGAAGTCGGGGCTGACCGACGCCGTCCGGGCCGCCACGCTCACCGTCGCCGAGGCCGAGCAGCAGATCCTGGCCTACGTGAAGCGGTTCGTCCCCGAGCGGCGCACCGCCCCGCTGTGCGGCAACTCGATCGGCACCGATCGCGGTTTCCTCGCCCGTGACATGCCCGAGCTCGACGACCACCTGCACTACCGGATGGTCGACGTCTCCTCGGTCAAGGAGCTGGCCCGGCGCTGGTTCCCGCGCGTGTACTTCGCCCAGCCGCCCAAGGGCCTGGCGCACCGGGCGCTGGCCGACATCATCGAGTCGGTGCGCGAGCTGGCCTACTACCGGCGCACCCTCTTCGTGCCGGCGCCCGGCCCCAGCGGCGACCAGGCCAAGCAGGCCGCCGACCACGTGATCGGCTCCTTCGCCGGGCTGCTCGCGGCCGGGGACGCCGGCACCGCCTGAGCCCGGCGACTCCCCCGGCAGGTCGCGTGGCGGCCTCCGGTATCGTTGTCGCGTTCCCCCGGGCCGGTGCGCCCGGGCGGAGTCACGGTGGGTGTAGCTCAGCTGGTAGAGCACCAGGTTGTGATCCTGGGTGTCGCGGGTTCGAGCCCCGTCACTCACCCCACGGGAGAGGCCCTGGTCAGTTCGCTGACCAGGGCCTTTCCCGTTCCCGGTGGCGACCGGGACCACGCCGCCCTCTTCGCGCGACGGGCAGACCGGGAGCGATCACGCCACCGCGCCCGGCGCCCCGACAGCCCCCGACGGAGGTCGGTGACACCCGGGACCCGCCCGGGCGCACGCCCACCCCCGCACCGACCGTTGCGACCGGTACCCCTGGGGGGTATGTTCACCGCGTACGTCAGCAGCGCCGACCCGAGCAGCCGAACGGCATCCCCGGAGTCGACGAAGGCACTCGACGCAGGAGGTCGCAGGCGATGTCAGATCCCCTGGATCGTTCCGACCACGCACGCGCCGGCGCGGTGGCGCCCGTGCACGGCCACGACCGGACCCACGGGCAGGGAGTGCCCGACATCGACGACGCGGGCAGCCTCCGCCCCACCGTCGAGGACCCACTGCGCGCAGCCGCGCACCCGGCCCCTGACGGGCACCGCGAGGCCGGCCCCGACCACGGTCACCACAGCGGCCACGGGATGGGGCACGGCCACGGCGACCACGTGGCGATGTTCCGCCGGCTCTTCTGGCTCATGCTGGCACTGGCGGTGCCGACGGTGCTGCTCAGCGACATGTTCGCCGGCATCGTCGGCTATCCGCTGCCCGACCTCCCGGGCCTGGGATGGGTCTCCCCCGTGCTCGGCACGGTGATCTACGTCTGGGGTGGCCGGCCGTTCCTCACCGGCGCCGTGGGTGAGATCCAGGCCCGCAGACCCGGGATGATGCTGCTCATCGGCATGGCCATCACCGTGGCGTTCATCGCCTCCTGGGGCGCCACGGTCGGCGTGCTCTCCCACGACCTGGACTTCTGGTGGGAGCTGGCGCTGCTGGTCGTGATCATGCTGTTGGGGCACTGGCTGGAGATGCGTTCGCTGGCGCAGACCTCCTCGGCGCTGGACTCGCTGGCCGCGCTGCTGCCCGACGAGGCGGAGAAGGTCGTCGGTGACCAGGTGATCACGGTGCCGCCGGCCGAGCTGGCCGTCGGCGACGTGGTGGTCGTCCGCCCGGGCGGGCGCGTGCCGGCCGACGGCGAGGTGGCCGACGGCACCGCGGACGTCGACGAGTCGATGATCACGGGCGAATCGAAGCCGGTCCGTCGCGGGGTCGGCGACACCGTGGTCGCCGGCACCGTGGCCACCGACACCGCCATCCGGGTGCGGGTCACCGCCGTCGGGGAGGACACCGCGCTGGCCGGCATCCAGCGGCTGGTCGCCGAGGCCCAGGCCTCGACCACCCGGGCGCAGCTGCTCGCCGACCGGGCCGCCGGCTGGCTGTTCTGGTTCGCCGTCGGTGCGGCGGCGATCACCGCGGTCGTGTGGAGCCTCTACGGGGCGCCGGACAGCGCGCTGGTCCGGGTCATCACGGTGCTGGTCATCGCCTGCCCGCACGCGCTGGGCCTGGCCATCCCGCTGGTCGTGTCGATCTCCAGCGAGCGAGCCGCCCGCGGGGGCGTGCTGGTCAAGGACCGCGGGGCGATGGAGCGGATGCGCACCGTGGACACCGTGCTGTTCGACAAGACCGGCACGCTGACCAAGGGGGAGCCGGCGGTCACCCACGTCACCGGGCTCGGCCGGACCGACGACGAGGTGCTCGCGCTGGCCGCCGCGGCGGAGGCCGACAGCGAGCACCCGCTGGCCCGCGCCATCGTCGCCGCCGCCCGCCGGCAGGGCCTGCCCGTGCCGCCGGCCACGGAGTTCCGCGCGTCGGCCGCAGTCGGGGTCACCGCCACCGTCGACGGGCGCACGGTCGCCGTCGGCGGCCCCAACCTGCTCACCGAGCACGGCCTGGCCCCGCTGCCCGACGCCCGCCCGTGGGCCGAGGAGGGCGCGACGGTGCTGCACGTCCTCGTCGACGGGCAGATCGCCGGCGCACTGGCCCTGGCCGATGCGGTCCGCCCGGAGTCCCGGCAGGCGGTCGAGGCCCTGCACGCGCTCGGCCTCGACGTCGTCATGATCACCGGTGACGCCGAGCCGGTCGCCCGCGCGGTGGCCGCCGAGCTCGGCATCGACGAGGTGTTCGCCGGGGTGCGCCCGGAGCACAAGGCCGAGAAGGTGGCCGCCCTGCAGCGCCAGGGCCGGGCCGTCGCCTTCACCGGCGACGGTGTCAACGACGCCCCTGCGCTGGCGCAGGCCGACGTCGGCATCGCGATCGGTGCGGGCACCGACGTCGCGATCGGTTCCGCCGGGATCATCCTGGCCTCCTCCGACCCGCGCGCGGTGGTGTCGGTGATCCGGCTGTCAGGGGCCAGCTACCGCAAGATGCAGCAGAACCTGTGGGCCGGCGCCGGCTACAACCTCGTCGCCGTCCCGCTGGCCGCCGGTGTGCTCGCCCCGGTCGGCTTCGTCCTCCCGATGGAGGTCGGCGCGCTGCTGATGAGCCTGTCCACCGTCGTCGTGGCCTCCAACGCCCAGCTGCTGCGGCGGCTGGACCTGCGCCCGGAGGCCAGCGTCGCCGAGGTCACCGCCGGCCGGCACTGACCGGTTCCGCGCCGCCGGGCACCGTGCCCGGCGGCCGGTGACCGCGGGCGTCGTAGCCTCGCAGAGGAAGGGGGTGGGCATGGCGGCACGAGGATGGACAGCGCTGCTGCTGCTGGCCGCCGTCTTCGCGATGCACGGCCTGCAGTGCACCACTGCCGCCACCGAGCACGCTCCCGGCCACGGCGCCGCTGCCATCGCCGCAGCCCTTCCCGGCCCACCCGAGGGCGGTCTGCACACAGGCGCGGTGAGCCCTGACCTCTCGGCGCACAGCAGCGACCACGGCAGCGTCCACAGCACCGCCGCGACGGTCGCGACCGCCCCGCCGGCCGGCCTGCTCGGCGCCGGGCACGACGGCGCACCGGCCGCTGCCGGCGGCCACCTGTGGGCGCTGTGCCTGGCGGTGCTCGCCGCCGGGTTGGCAGTACTGCTCACCCTGGTGCTGCCCCGCCTGCTGACGCTGCTGCCGGCGGCATGGGCGCGGCTGCGCACGCACGTCTCCCCCGGCCTGGCGCCACTGCGCCCGCCGGACCTGCACTCCCTCTGCCTGCTGCGGATCTAGGCCGACCGCCTCCACCGCCCCGCCCCAGCGACCGCGCTGACCCGGCGGCGGTGCACGCGCACGCCCACATTCCACGTCAGCAGCTCCAGGAGACCCACCATGACCCGCAGCACCGCACGCCTGACCGGCCTCGCCGCCGCTCTGCTCGCCGGCTCGCTCGTCCTCGCCGGTTGCGCCGGCGACGGCCCCGACGCGGCCGGGCACGGCTCGATGATGAACGACGGCTCCTCCTCGGCCCGCTCCTCGGCCGCGCAGGCCGAGTTCAACGACGCCGACGTCGCATTCGCCCGCGAGATGATCCCGCACCACCGGCAGGCGATCGCCATGGCCGAGCTGGCCGAAGGCCGCGCCGCCGACCCCCGCGTGCTCGACCTGGCCTCGCGCATCCAGGCAGCGCAGGGCCCCGAGATCGAGACGATGACCGGCTGGCTGCGGGACTGGGGAGCCGACGGCGGCCACATGGACGAGGGCATGGGCAGCATGGACCACGGCGACGGCGGGATGATGTCCCCGGACGACATGCACGCGCTGATGTCCGCCACCGGTCCGGAGTTCGACCGCCTCTTCCTGACCGGCATGATCGTCCACCACCAGGGCGCGGTGGAGATGGCCGCCGAGCTGTCCGCGAACGGCCGCAACGCCGAGGCCCTCGCGCTGGCCGAGTCCATCCGCGACAGCCAGAACGCCGAGATCGCCGAGATGGAGTGGCTGATCCAGGACATCGCGGAGAACGGCGAGGCCGAGACCGTCGAGGAGGCCGACGCCCGGCCCGTCCCGGAGTTCGAG
>NZ_SSXC01000096.1 GCF_021699055.1 Blastococcus sp. MG754426
ACCTTCACCACGTTGCCGATCTCCGCCGAGGACTCCCCCAGCTTCGCCACCGTCGCCGTCGTCGTCTCCGCCGCCGTCACCGCACGCGCCGCCACCTCGCTGGCCTCCGCGGCGTTGCTGGCGATCTCCCGGATCGACGCCCCCATCTGCTCCGCACCCGCCGCCACCGTCTGCACGCTGCGCGACACCTCCTCCGCGGCACCCGACACCACACCCGACTGCGCACTGGTCTCCTCCGCACCCGCCGAGATCTGCGCCGAGGAGGCGCTCAGCTCCTCCGAGGACGCCGCCACCGCGTCCGCCGAGCCGGCCACCGAGGCCAGGACGTCGCGCAGGTTGTCCTGGGCAACCGCGAGCGCCTGCGCCATCCGGCCCAGCTCGTCACCGGAGGTCACGTCCGGGCGCACGGTCAGATCGCCGTTGGCGAGGGCCTCGACCGAGGTCTGCACCGAGCGGACCGTGCGGACGATCTGCCGGACGACGTAGAGCGCGAGCGCACCGGCGAGCGCGACCCCGATGGCGAGCGCCGTCCACAGCACGACGACCGCGGCCGAGGCGATGGAGTGCGCCTCGTCGGTGTCGGCCTGCCCGGCGGCCACCCGGCGCTCCTGCATCTCGTTGTACTGGTCCATGAGGACGTCCGACCGGTCCTGCAGCGGGCCGGTGATGACCCGGGTGGTGGTCGAGATGTCACCCGCGTCGGCGGCCGGCAGCAGCTGCGCGTCGGCGATCGCGTAGTAGTCCTCGACCGTGGCGCGGAACTCGTCGAAGGCCTCGCGGTTGACCGTCACGGCGGCGTAGGCGTCCAGCTGGCCGTCGATCGTGGTCCGGCGCTCGGCCAGGTCCGCCCGCAGCGCCTGCCGGGTCTGCGCGTCGGCCAGGGGGTACGTGTTGTAGCGGGACCGGTCGCCCTGCCACGACCGCTGGATGTTGGCGAGCTCGGCGAGGGAGACGACGTTCCCGTTGATCCGGTCGGCGGCTGTGTTCAGGTTGCCGATCCGGGTGACCGCGATGACGGTCATCGAGACGGCGACGACGACCAGCACGGCGAGGGCGGCGCCGATCTTCAGCCCGACGGGCCGGCTGGCGAACCAGCCGGCCCGGCCGGCGCCTGGTGCGGTGGTGGCGGCGGACATGGCATTACTCCCGGGCGGTGGTGGTGAATGGCGCTCGGCTCGGGCTTCCTCGGCCGAAACGGTGCGCCCGTCCTTCTGACGCCAGGAAGGTAGAGCGCCACGGATGAGCGACGGGCGGAATTCCTACCGTGTCGCGGTGCGCGCCGGAGAATTGTCGGCAGACGCATTTTCCGTGTCGACTCGGCGACCGATTGATGCGCCCGGTCGGATCGGCGCGCATGCGCGGTGTGCACCGGGTGGGGCCGGGTCCAGGTGGCCGCGAGCGGAGCCGGCCGGCGAACGGCCGAGGGGCGGCGCCCGGCGAACCGGTCACCGCCCCTCGGGGGCTGCGGGGTGCACCCCCGCCCGCGGTCAGTAGCTGAACCGGCCCACCGTCGTCCGGAGGTCGGCGGCCATCCGGGACAGCTCGTCCACGGCCTGGCGGGTCTGGGTCAGCGACTGGGTGGTCGAGTCCGCCGCACCCGAGACGTTCGCGATGTTCGCGGCGATCTGACCGGCGCCGTCGGCGGCCTCCTGCACCGACCGGCTCATCTCGTTGGTCGTCGCCGTCTGCTCCTCCACCGCCGAGGCGATGGTGGTCTGCCGGTCGGAGATCTGCGCGACGATCTCCGCCGAGGACTCCCCCAGCTTCGCCACCGTCGCCGTCGTCGTCTCCGCCGCCGTCACCGCCCGCGCCGCCACCTCCGAGGCCTCCGCGGCGTTGCTGGCGATCTCCCGGATCGACGCCCCCATCTGCTCGGCGCCCGCGGCGACCGTCTGCACGTTGCGCGACACCTCGTCGGCCGCCCCGGCCACGACACCGGACTGCGCCGAGGTCTCCTGCGCCGACAAGGAGATCTCCGCCGAGGAGGCGCTCAGCTCCTCGGAGGAGGCCGCCACCGCGTCCGCGGAGGCGACGACCGACGCCATCACCGTGCGCAGGCTCTCCTGGGCGGCGTCCAGGGCCGTGGCCATGGCACCGATCTCGTCGCTCTGCCGGATGCCGGTCTCCCGGGTGAGATCACCCTCGGCGAGCCCCTGGACGACGTGCTGCACCTTCTGCAGGTTGCGCCGGATGCTGCGCGCCACCAGCCACCCGACGGTCAGCGCGATGGCGGAACCGATCGCCAGCAGGACGACGAGCAGCGTGCGCCCCTGGTCGTTGGTGGCGCTGACGTCCTCGGCCGCGGCCTTGGCCTCGACGATCTCCGAGTCGAGCAGCTGGGCGATCTCACCGGTCAGCTGGTCCATGAGCTGGGCCGACTGGGCGTACAGCGTGCCTGCCGCTGCGGCGTCACCCGCGCTGTAGGCCGCGCGTGTCTGGGCGTAGACCTCCGACCAGGCGTCGTAGGTGCCCAGGGCCTCCTGGGCGAGGCCCTCCTGCGCCGCGGTCGGAGCCGTCCGGAGGTACCCGGCGCCGGCCGCCGAGAACGCCTCGCCGGCCGCGACGGCGCCCTCCGCCCACGTCCGGGAGTTCTCGGGGCTGACGTTCGGCAGCAGCAGGGCCGTCTGGTTGAGCTGGAGCGTGAGGAGCTGCGCACGCATCTCCTCGACCTGGACCAGCGCCTGGGTGCTCTCCCGGTAGCTCGCGTCGGCCTTGCCGGCCGCGTCGCCCAGGGAGACGGCGCCCACGGCGCCGACCGCGACGCCGGCGAGGACCGCCAGGGAGACAGAGCTGAGGATCTTGCCGGATACCGACATCCCGCCGGTCGCGCGCCGGGCGCTGAGTGCCACTGGTGTGTCCCGTTCTCGAGGTGGATTCCTGCGCACCCGGACGACCGGCGGCGCAGTTTCTGGGTGGCGGGGTCGTCGACCCGGCTCCGGCGCAGAAGCTAGGGGCGCAGCCACACCCTGTCGACCATTCCACGGCGTGTCGGGAATTGGTGCAGGACAACGATTCGGGTACGGAATTGACGTGTCGACAATGCATTCGCGGTCACCTCTCCCCGCATGTCGACACCGCCGTGGAGGCGGCAGGGGGCGCCCGACCAGCAGGTCGGGCGCCCCCCGGCACCCCGGTCGGGCGGCCCCCGTCCAGAGGCTCACCCCGAGCCTGCGAGGGGTGAGGGGGACGGGCGGCCCCCGTCCAGAGGCTCACCCCGAGCCTGCGAGGGGTGAGGGGGACGGGGGTCCTTCTAGTAGCTGAACCGGCCCACGGTGGTGCGCAGGTCGGCCGCCATCCGGGACAGCTCGTCGACGGCGCTGCGGGTCTGGCTCAGCGCCTGGGTCGTCGTCCCGGCCGCCGTGGAGACGCTCGTGATGTTCTCGGCGATCTGGGTCGTGCCGCCCGCCGCCTCCTGCACCGAGCGCGACATCTCGCTGGTGGTGGCGGTCTGCTCCTCCACCGCCGAGGCGATGGTGGTCTGCCGGTCGGAGATCTGCGCGACGATCTGGGAGATCTCCTCGATGGCGGCCACCGCGTCCGTGGTGTCCCCCTGGATGGCCAGCACCCGCTTGGCGATGTCCTCGGTCGCCTTCGCCGTCTCCTGCGCCAGCTCCTTCACCTCGTTCGCGACCACCGCGAAACCCTTCCCGGCCTCACCGGCGCGGGCGGCCTCGATCGTGGCGTTCAGCGCCAGCAGGTTCGTCTGCTCCGCGATCGAGGTGATCACCTTCACCACGTTGCCGATCTCCGCCGAGGACTCCCCCAGCTTCGCCACCGTCGCCGTCGTGTCGGCCGCCGACGACACCACGCCGGACTGGGCGCTCGTCTCCTCGGCGGACGACGCGATCTGCGCCGAGGAGGCGCTCAGCTCCTCGGCCGACGCCGCCACGGCGCCGGCCGAGCCGACGATCTGCGCCACGGTCTCGGCCATGCCCCCCGCCGCGGTGTTCAGCGCCTCGGCCATCTGGCCCACCTCGTCGCGCCCGCGGACGGGGAGGCGGACGGTGAGGTCGTTCTCCGCCAGCCGCTGCAGCGCGCCCTGCACCTCGCGGATGCCGCGGACGATGCCGCGGGAGACCAGGAAGGCGAGGCCGGCACCCAGCAGCGCCGCGGCGAGCGCGACCAGCACCGACACGAGGCGGGTCTCGCTGCGGGCGTCGGCGACCGCCGCCTCCGTGACGGCGACACGGGTGTCCACGGACTCGACCAGCTCCACCATCGCCTGGTCGAGGACGTAGAACACGTCCCACTTCTCGCCGGTGGAGAGCGCGTCGCCCTCGTCGAGCCGGCCCTGCGCCCAGAGCTGGAAGATCTGCTCGTTGTAGTCGCTCATGACGGTCCAGTTCTGCTGGATGACGTCGAGGCTTGCCCGCGCGTCCGCGTCGAGCAGGCTGCGGTCGAGGTCGAACAGCGCCTCGAAGCCGGCGGCGCCGTCGCGGTAGGCAGCCACGTTGTCCCCGTCGGGCGCGGCCGCGGTGGCGCCACCCTCCACGCGAGCCTTCCAGGCGGTGATGTTCTGCCAGTTCGCGGCCCAGAGGAGGTCGTAGCGGGCCGCCTCCACGGCGCGCTGGGCGGCGACGGCGTCGCGGGCCTCGGCGTGCAGGTCGGCGACCCGCTGGGTCCCGCTGATGCCGGTGACCGTGGCGGCCACGATGCCCATGAGGAGGGCCGCGCTCACCGCGAAGATGCGCGTCCCGATCCCGCGATCGCGATACCAGTGCCGTCGTGCGGACATGTGGTGTCCCCGTTCTCGTGCGGGTGGGCCGGCGTGCCCCGCCCGTGCCTTCCGGAATGGTGCTCGTACACGGGGATGGTCGCCCGTCCCGAACCATTCCTTAGCGCTGAGAAACCCGTGTCGCAGACATCGCACGAAATAGCCGCGTCACCATTCCTCCGTCCGCCGACATGTCGACCGTGCAAAGCGAGAAAGAGGCGGGGGCACCCGACCGGGATGGCCGGGCACCCCCGCCTCGGGGATCCGCGGTGTGGTGCGTCAGTCAGTAGGTGAAGCGGCCGACGGTGGTGCGCAGGTCGGCGGCCATCCGGGACAGCTCGTCGACCGCCGTGCGGGTCTGGGTCAGCGCCTGCGTGGTCGAGTCCGCCGCGGTGGAGACACCGGTGATGTTCTCCGCGATCTGCGTGGTCCCACCGGCGGCCTCCTGCACCGACCGGGCCATCTCGTTGGTCGTGGCCGTCTGCTCCTCCACCGCCGAGGCGATCCCAGCTTCGCCACCGTCGCCGTCGTCGTCTCCGCCGCCGTCACCGCCCGCGCCGCCACCTCGCTGGCCTCCGCGGCGTTGCTGGCGATCTCCCGGATCGACGCCCCCATCTGCTCGGCACCCGCCGCCACCGTCGAGACCGACCGGCTGACCTCCTCCGCGGCACCCGACACCACACCCGACTGCGCACTGGTCTCCTCGGCCGACGCCGAGATCTGCGCCGAGGAGGCGCTCAGCTCCTCCGACGAGGCCGCCACCGCGTCCGCCGAGGCCGCGACGGAGCCGAGGACCTCGCGCAGGTTGACCCGCGCGGTGTCGAGGGCAGCGGCCATCCGGCCGACCTCGTCGGCCGAGCGCACGCCCGTCGGCACGGTCATGTCGCCCTCCGCGAGGGCCTCGAGCGACCGCTTGACGCGCTCGACCGGGCGCGTGACCGAGCGCATGGTCAGCACGCTCAGACCGATGATGAGCAGGATGCCGGCGGCGGCCGCGACGATCGAGACGGTCGCAGCCTGCGCGAGGGCGTCGTCCAGGCGCCCCTGGGCGGCGTCGCTCTCCGCGGCCAGCACGTCCTTGGCCTCGCTGACGGCGCCGTCGGACAGGTCGTTGGCCGCCTGGATCTCCTCCCAGCGACCGCGCATCGCCGCCGGGTCGGCGACCGCGAGCTCCACCCAGGCGGTGATGGCGGTGGTGTAGGCCCCGAAGCTGTCGGCCAGGCCGGCCACCGAGTCGGCGGCACGCCCGGTCAGGGGCACGGTCGCCAGCTCGTCGAGCATGGCCTCGGGGGTGGCGATGTCCTCGGCGAGCTCGGCGAGCTGCGCCTCCGGGTCCACGCGGACGAGCGTCTTGAAGCCGTCCACCTTGAGCTCGCTGGCCCGGGTGTCGAGCTGCAGCACCAGCTTCTCCGCCGCGTTGAGGTGCGCCAGCTCGGTGTTCGCGTCGCGGACCGAGGCGTTGCCGACCAGCACCGCCGAGAGCAGGCCGGCGAAGGCGGTGACGACGACGGCGATCAGGATGCCGAACTTGGTGGCGAGGCGGCGGTCGGCGAACCACCCGGCACGCCGCCGGTCGACGGGGGAGGAGGGGGGAGCGTGCACGGGAGACCGTCCTGGGGGAGAGGAGACGCCGGTGTGGCGCTGGTCTCAGTGTGGTGACTCCACCGATCACCCCGGACCCGCTCCAAACGTTGCTGCGGGAATCGTGACGCAACCACCCGGTCAGCGTTGCGGGACGGGGGACAAGACGACACCACCGGACCGCTCACCGCCGCCGCCCCGTGCCATTTGTGCACATTTCGCCGGGTTGTCGACAGCGCAGCGGGGGGTGACCGGCCCACGGCGGTCCGGTCGGTCCGGGCCCCCGCCCGACACGGCGCCGGAGGAGCGGTCAGCCCAGCCGGTCGGCGAGCGCCCGGAGCAGGCCGACGACGGCCTCCGGCCCGGCCACGCGGTGCCGGGCCACCGTCTCGCCCTCACCCACCTTCACGGTCAGGTCCTCGGGCCCGAGCACCCGGAAGGCGTCCTCGTCGGTGACGTCGTCCCCGAGGTAGAGCGCCGCGGCGACGCCGAGTTCCTCGACCAGCCGCTGCACCGCCGCACCCTTGTGCGCGTCGGTCACCGCGACCTCGAGCACGTCCTTGCCCGGCTTCAGCGTCAGTGACGGATCCACCGCCCGGCGGGCCTGCTCCAGCAGCTCCGCGGCCCGGGCCCGGTCGGCCACCTGCCGCACGTGGACGGCGACGCTGGCCGGCTTCACCTCGAGGCGGGCACCGGGCGTGCTCTCGACCAGCGGCGCCAGCACGCCGGCCAGCTCGTCCCGCCGCCCGGCGTCGGCGCCGGCGAGCGGACCGTCGAACTCCGCCCCGTGGCTGCCGATCCAGCGGAAGTCCCCGGACATCCCGCTGGTGCGCCGGAGGTCGTCCAGCCCGCGGCCGCTGACCAGCGCGACGGTGACGCCGTCGGCGGCGGCCACCCGGGACAGCGCCTCGGCGACCCCCGGCTGGGGCACGGCCGCGGACGGGTCGTCGACGAGCGGAGCCAGCACGCCGTCGTAGTCGCTCGCCACCAGGAGGGGCCGGCGAACGGCGAACGCCGTCAGCGCCTCGTCGAGCCCCGCGGAGCTCACGCCTGCCCCCGCAGCGCCTCGAAGAAGGAGCTCGCCCAGTGGTCGAGGTCGTTGCGGAAGAGGTGCCGGCGCATGGTGCGCATCCGCTTGGCCGCCTCGTCCGGCTCGATGCGCAGCGCCCGCACCAGCTGGTTCTTGACGCTGGCGATGTCGTGCGGGTTGACCAGGAACGCCTGCCGCAGCTCGGCCGCGGCGCCGGCGAACTCCGACAGCACCAGGGCCCCGCGGAGGTCACCGCGCGCGGCGACGTACTCCTTGGCCACCAGGTTCATGCCGTCGCGGTAGGGCGTCACGAGCATGACGTCGGCGGCCCGGTAGAGCGCGGCGAGCTCCTCGCGCGGCATCGACTGGTTGAAGTAGTGGACGGCGGGGCCGGCGATGGAGCCGTAGACGCCGTTGATGTGGCCGACCTGCTGCTCGATGGTCTCGCGCATGTGCACGTAGTGCTCGACGCGCTCGCGGCTGGGCGTCGCCACCTGCACCAGCACGGTGTCCGGGGCCTCGAGGGCGCCGTCCTCCAGCAGCTCCTGGAACGCGTTGAGCCGGACGCTGATGCCCTTGGTGTAGTCGAGCCGGTCGACGCCCAGGATGATCTTGGCCGGGTTGCCCAGCTCGGCGCGGATCTCCTCGGCCCGGGCCCGCACGGCGGGGGAGGAGGCCAGCTCGTCGAAGGCCCGCACGTCGATGGAGATCGGGAATGCCTTGGCCACCACCGTGCGACCGTCGTACTCGATCTGGTCGCGCCGGCAGTGCAGGTCGTGCAGCCGGCGGGAGAGCTGGACGAAGTTCACCGCCGCGGACGGCCGCTGGAAGCCCACCAGGTCCGCGCCGAGCAGCCCCTCGACGATCGCCGACCGCCACGGGAGCTGGGTGAACAGCTCGTAGGGCGGGAACGGGATGTGCAGGAAGAAGCCGATCGTGAGGTCGGGGCGCTTCTGGCGCAGCATCGCCGGCACGAGCTGGAGCTGGTAGTCGTGCACCCAGACGATGGCACCCTCGGCGGCCACGGCGGCGGCGCGCTCGGCGAACCGCTTGTTGACCTGCACGTAGGTGTCCCACCAGTGCCGGTGGTACTCCGGCTTCTCCACCACGTCGTGGTAGAGCGGCCACAGCGAGGCGTTCGACATGCCCTCGTAGTAGCGGTCGACCTCCTCCTCGCTGAGCTCGACCGGGATCAGCGACATGCCCCCGGACTCGAACGGCTCGGGGGCCTCACCGGCAGAACCCGACCAGCCCACCCAGGCCCCGCCCCGCCCGGCGACGAACGGCTCCAGCGCGGTGACCAGCCCACCGGGGCTGCGCTGCCACCGCGTGCTGCCGTCGGGATCGGTCACCTGGTCGACCGGCAGCCGGTTGGCGACCACGACGACGGGGCTGTCCGCCCCGACCTTCTGATCCGCGTTGTCGGCCATACCGCCCCCGACCCTATCCAGCAGGTAGCGGCTCCGCTGGACGGGGCCGGTTCAGACCACCCGGCCGAGCAGGAACCCGCCCGCCGCGGCCGCCAGCCCCAGCAGCACGGTCCCGGCCACGTAGGCGGCCGCGCGGCCGCGGGCGCGCCCCTCGACCAGGCGGACCACCTCGGTGCCGAACGTCGAGAACGTGGTGAGGGTGCCGCAGAGGCCGACGCCCACCAGCGCCGTCGCCCAGGCCGGGGCGGCGGCTGCGCCCAGGAGCAACCCGAGCACCGCGCTCCCGGCCACGTTGACCGCCAGCGTGCCCGCGACGCTGCCCGGTCCTCGTCGGCTCACCGCGATCCGCTCGGCCAGCAGGCGCAACGGGGCCCCCACCAGGGCACCGACGACGACCAGCCACGGCGTCACCGGGAGCTCCCGGCGAGGGCACGGCCGGCCAGCGTCCCGGCAGCGGCGGCCGCGATGCCCCCGAGCACCGAGGCCACGCCGTAGGCGACGGCGGTGCCCGGGGCGCCGGCGTCGGCCAGCTGCACCACCTCCACCGCGAAGGTGGAGTACGTGGTGAACCCTCCGAGCACGCCCACGCCCAGGAACGGCCGGGCCCACGGGGAGCCGGGGGCGCGGGCCACGAGCACCGCCGTCAGCAGACCCAGGAGCAGGCAGCCGGTCAGGTTCACCGCGAGCGTCGCCCAGGGCAGGCCGGTGGGGGAGTGCGGGAACGCCTCGGCCAGCCCCCAGCGGGCGAGCGCGCCCAGCGCACCGCCCAGCGCGGCCAGCAGGTAGGCCATGTGACCTGGCTCTCCTCCGGGATCGGACGTCGGGCAGCATGCCCCCGGGAGGGTCGCACGCACGCGGCCCGGAGCAGGGGAGGACGCCGTGGGACCGCTGGAGGGCGTGCGGGTCGTCGAGTTCGCCGGGCTGGGGCCGGGTCCGTTCTGCGGCATGCTGCTGGCCGACCTCGGGGCCGACGTCGTCCGCATCGACCGCAAGGGGAGCCGCGGCGGGCTGCTGGGCTCCCTGGGCGCGACGTCCCTGCTCGACCGCGGCAAGCGCTCGATCGCCCTCGACCTGAAGGACCCCGCCGACCTGGAGGTGGTCCGCGCGCTGGTACGGCGGGCCGACGTCCTGCTGGAGGGGTTCCGGCCGGGGGTGATGGAGCGGCTCGGGCTCGGGCCCGACGACCTGCTGGGGGAGAACCCCGCGCTGGTCTACGGCCGGATGACCGGCTGGGGGCAGACCGGTCCGCTCGCGCACAGCGCCGGCCACGACATCGGGTACATCGCGCTGACCGGCGCCCTGGGCGCCAGTGGGCGGCCCGACGAGGTGCCGGCCCCGCCGATGAACCTGCTCGGCGACTTCGGGGGCGGCGGGGTGTTCCTGGCCCTGGGCGCGCTGGCGGCGCTGGTCCGCGCGCGGGCGACGGGGGAGGGGCAGGTGGTGGACGCCGCGATCGTCGACGGCACCGCCGTCCTCACCACGATGATCCACGGGATGCTGGACGCCGGCGTGTGGACCGACCGGCGCGGCCGCAACCTCCTGGACACCGGCGCGCCGTTCTACGACGTCTACCGCTGCGCCGACGGGCAGTTCGTCGCCGTCGGCGCGCTGGAGGAGCAGTTCTACGCGGCGCTGCTGGAGGGACTGGGCCTGACCGGCGACGAGACGCTGCCGCGGCGGGAGGACCCGCGCCAGTGGCCGGCGCTGCGGGAGCGGTTCACGCAGGCGTTCGCCTCCCGCACCCGGGCCGAGTGGTGGTCGGTCTTCGAGGGCACCGACGCGTGCGTGGCGCCGGTCTGGTCGCTGGTGGAGGCGACGGAGGACCGGCACAACGTGGAGCGCGGGGTGTTCGTCGAGGTCGACGGCGTGCGGCAGCCCGACGTCGCCCCGCGGTTCTCGCGCACGCCCGGCGCCGTCGGCCGCGTGCCCCGACCGGGGCAGCACGGCGAGGAGATCCGCGCCGAGCTCGGGCTCTGACCGGCGCCGACCACCGGCCTGCACGCGGGGGCATAGGAAGCTCTACCCGCGTCGGCGGGCCCGATCGCGCAGGTAGGGCCTCCTGTGCCGCAGATGGCCGCCTCGGCGGGTGGGGCCGGGTCGTCCCGCGGCGGCGGGTCCGGTGCCCGCGGGTGGACGGCGACCGTCATGATCGGACCCCGTGACGCGCGACGGGACACCTCCGGCCACCCGGCGGGGACCGCTGCGCGGCGGGGTCGCCCGCGCGGCGACGCTGCTCATCTCGCTCACCGCCGTCAGCCAGCTCCTCGGGTTCGTCCGGGACGCCGTCATCGCGGCCGTGTTCGGGGCCGGCGCGGAGCTCGACGCCTACCTCGTCGCCCAGGGCGTCATGAACCTGGTGCTGGCGCTGGTCGCCACGGCGCTGGCCCGGGCCGTGGTGCCCCCGGTGAGCCGGGCGGTGGCCGCGGGCGAGGGCGTGCGCGCCGATCGGACGGTGCGCACGGTGCTGACCATCGGCACGCTGGTGCTGGTCGCCGGGTCGGTGCTGGTGTTCGTCTCGGCCGAGCAGGTGGTCGCGGTGCTGGCCCCCGGCTTCGACGAACCGACCGCCGCGCTCACCGTCCGGCTCACCCGCATCGTGCTCGTCGCCGCCCTCTTCATCGCCGCCACCGACATCCTGGCGGCCGCCTGCCAGGCGCACGGCCGCTTCTTCGCCTCCGGGTTCCAGGGCGTCCCGTTCAACCTCGTGATGATCGGCGCCGCGCTCTGGGCCGGCGAGCGCTTCGGCATCGAGGCGCTGGCCACCGGCTTCGTCGTCGGCTCCGCGGTGCGCATGCTCGTCCAGTTCCCCGCCGTGCGTGCCGCGGGGATGCGGCTGCGGCCCCGCCTGGCGCTGCGCGACCCCGACGTCCGGGAGGTCCTCCGGCTCACCCCGCCGCTCCTGGTCGGCAGCGCGGTGCTCAACGTGAACACGCTCGTCGACCGCGCCGTCGGCTCCGCCCAGGGCGAGGGCGTCATCACCGCGCTCAGCCTGGGCTTCCGCGTCATCCACCTCGTCGACGCGCTGCTGGTCGCCACGGTCGTCGCCGCGCTGTACCCGGCCTTCAGCGCCGTCGGCGCCCCTGACCGGCGGGCCGACCTGCGCGCCCTCGTCGACCGCACGTCCCGGCTGCTCGTCGCGCTGCTGCTGCCCGTGGTCGCCGCGCTGGTCGTCCTGGCCCGGCCGATCGTGCAGTTCCTCTACGGAAGGGGGGACTTCGACCAGGCCGCGGTGACCGCCACCGCCACCGCGGTCGCCTTCTCGGCCGCGGCCGTGCTGGGCATCGCGCTGCGGTCCACCACCTCGCGGGCGAGCCTCGCGGTCGGCGACACCCGCACCCCCACCCTGGTGGCCCTCGCCGCGATGGTCGTCAACGTGGCCGGCGACCTCACCCTGGGCGTCGCCTACGGCATCCCCGGCCTCGCCGCCTCGACCAGCCTCTCCCTGGTGCTGGCCGCGGCGCTCGGGGTCGCCCTGCTGGGGCACCGGCACGGCGCCGTCACCCCCCGGACGCTGCTGGCCACCACCGCGCGCGGCTCCGTCGCGGCGGCCGCCGGCGGGCTCACCGCCGCCGCGGTCCTGGCGTGGGTCTGGGGGAGCGGGGCGACCGGCACGCTCACCGCGGCGGCGCAGATCGCCGTCGGGGCGTCGGTGGGGGCCGTCGTCTACGTCGCCGTCCTCGCCGTGCTGCGCGGCCCGGAGCTGGCCGACCTGCGGGGCCTGGCCAGGCGCGGGGCACGCCGTCCGGCCCGCTGACCCGGCACCCCCTCCCGGGGCGGTGGGCACCGCCGGGTGCCGTAACACGGCCGGGACGCCATAAGGTTGTTCGATGCCTTCTTCCGGACGCGCGCTCGTGCTGACCTCGAGCCGCGACCGCGGTGCCCTCGCCGCCGTCCGGGCGCTGGACCGCTCGGGCTGGCACGTGGGGGTGGGTTCGCCGGACGCCGACGGCATGGTGGCCGCCTCCCGGTCCTGCCGGGAGACCCACGACGTCCCGCGCCCGCGCGGCCACCTCGGCGACTTCGTCGCGGCGGTGCAGGAGGCGGTCGCCCGCGGCGGCTACGACGTCGTCTTCGGCAGCGGTGACGACTGGATGGCGGCGCTCGCGCACTGCGCCGAGGCGGTGCCCACCGTGGTGGCCCACCCACCCGCCGACGTCGCCCTCGCCGCGCTGGACAAGGCCGGGCTCGCCGAGCGCGCCGCCGACGCCGGGCTGCCGGTCCCACGCACCTGCCTGGCGACCCCGGAGGCGCTGGACGGCTGGGCCGGCCCCGTCGTCGTGAAGTGCCGCGCCCACTGGCAGCCGGGCCTGCGCCGGCAGCTGCGCATCGAGGCCCGCCGCTACCCCGATGCCGACCGCGCCCGCGCCCGGGTGCGGCTGCTCGAGGAGGCCGGTCTCCAGGCCGTTCTCCAGGAGCCGGTCGACGGCGAGATGGAGGCCCTGATCGGGCTCGTGCACGACGGCCGGCTGCTCGGCCGGGTGCAGCAGCGCGCCCTGCGACTGTGGCCGACCCCGAGCGGGGTCACCAGCCGGGCGGTCACCGTGCCGGTGGAGGAGGAACTGGCCCGGGCCAGCACCCGGCTGCTGGCCGGCCTGGGCTGGTCAGGCCTGGTGCAGCTGCAGTTCCTGCGCGACGACGACGGCGCGCTGCGGCTCATCGACCTCAACGGCCGCTTCTTCGGCTCGATGGCCCTGGCCGCCGCCGCCGGCCCGAACCTCCCGGACGCCTGGGCCCGCCAGGCGCTCGGGCTGCCCCTGCCGCCCCTCGCCGACGGCAGCACCGGGGTGCGCTACCTCTGGACGGCGGGGGACCTGCGCCGGGCCACCGTCGAGCGCCGCGGCGGCGTGCTCGCCGACTGCGCCTCGGTGCTGCGCCGGTTCCCCGGTGCGGTCACCAGCGTGTGGGACCGCCGCGACCCCGGCCCCACCCTCGCCCTCACCGCCGAGCGGGTGGGGCGCCGGCCCTGACCGGCGTCAGGTGCGCCGCTGCGTCTCCGGGAACAGCAGGTCGACGAAGCGCTCGGCGGTCGGCTGGGGCTCGTGGTTGGCCAGCCCCGGCCGCTCGTTGGCCTCGATGAAGACGTAGTCGGGGCCGGCGACGTCGGGCACGAGGAAGTCGATCCCGGTCACCGGGATGTCCAGCGCCGTGGCGGCCCGCACCGCGGCGGCGGCGACCTCCGGGTGCAGCCGGTCGGTGACGTCCTCGATCGTGCCGCCGGTGTGCAGGTTCGCCGTGCGGCGCACCTGGATCCGCTCGCCGTTGGGCGGGACGTCGTCCATCGAGTAGCCGGCGTCGGCCACCACCTCGGCCGTGGTGCCGTCCAGGGGGATGCGGGACTCCCCGCCGGTGGCCCGCTCCCGGCGGCGGCTCGTGGACCGCACCAGGTCGGTGACCGAGTTCCGGCCGTCGCCGACCACCTCGGCCGGCCGCCGCACCGCAGCCGCGACGACCGCCCGGTCGATGACCACCACCCGGAGGTCCTGACCGGGGACGAGCTCCTCCACGAGCACGTCCGGGCAGAAGGCGAGCGCGTGGTCGACCGCGCGGGCCAGCCCGTCCTCGTCGCGCACGCCGACGGTGATGCCGCGCCCCTGCTCGCCGCGGGCCGGCTTGACCACCACCTGCCCGACGTCGCGCAGCAGCGCCGCGGCCTCGTCGAGCTGCCCCTCGCAGGCCAGCGCGCCGCGGGCCACGCGGACACCGGCCCGCTCCATGATCCGGCGGGTGACCCGCTTGTCGTCGCAGCGGCTCATCGCCACCGCGGTGGTGAACTCCGACAGCGACTCGCGGGTGACCACCGTCCGGCCGCCGAGCGACAGCCGCATCTCCCCCCACTCGGGGTCGGTGACCTCGACGCGGACGCCGCGGCGCAGCGCCTCCTCGGCGATGATGAGGGCGTAGGGGTTGAGCCGCTCCAGGCCCGGCGGGCGGGCGGCGAACAGCGGCGTGTTGATCGGGTTCTTCCGCTTCACGCAGACCGCCGAGACCCGGCTGAAGCCGAGCTTGCGGTACAGCTTGATGGCGCCCTCGTTGTCGTGCATGACCGAGAGGTCGAGGTAGGAGCGCCCGCGGCCGACGTAGCGCTCGGCGAGCACCCGCACCAGCGCCTCACCGACACCGGGCGGGGCGTCCTGGTTGTGCACGGCCAGGCACCAGAGGCTGGTGCCGCCCTCGGGGTCGTCGAAGGCCAGCCCGTGGTCCACGCCGGTCACCGTGCCCACGATCTTCCCGGTGCGGGTGTCCTCGGCGACGAGGTACGTGAAGCAGCGGGTGCGGTGGTTGTCCCACATGACGTCGGCGTCCCCGACGACCATCCCGTTGAGCGCGTAGATGTCGTTGATCGCCTCCATCTCCGCCCGCGAGGTGACCGTCCGGACGAACACCCCGCGGATGAGGTCGTGGCGCGGCCGGTACCGGTGCAGGTCGAGCCGGAAGGTGTAGCTGGGGTCGATGAACAGCTCGTCGGGCGCCAGCCCCACCAGCACGTGCGGGTCGCGCGGGTAGATGCAGATGTCCCGCTCGCCGGTCTCCTCCGCCCGCAGCGCGGTGACGATGCCACGCAGGTCGGCGAAGGTCTGGCCGAACACCAGCCGGCCCCAGCCGAGGTCGAGGACGACGTCGGAGGCCATGCCCTTGAGCTGGTGCTCCGACGGCTTCTTCCACGACCGGCTGGTGATCGCCGGGGTGGTGGTCACCGCCGTGCGGCGGCGGTGACCGGCGAGCCGGGGTGCCATCGCCACCGCCTCAGACCGCGTTGGTCTGCAGCCACAGCTCGAGCAGCCCCAGCTGCCAGAGCTTGTTCCCGCGCAGCGGCGTCAGCTCGCCGTTGGGGTCGGCGAGGAGCTCGCGGACGTACTCCGGCCGGAACATCCCGCGGTCGGCCGCCGCCTCGCTGGAGAGCGCGTCCTTGACCAGGTCGAGGACCTTGCCCTGCAGGTGGGTGATCGCCGGCACCGGGAAGTAGCCCTTGGGCCGGTCGATGACCTCCGGCGGGATGATGCGGCGCCCGATCGCCTTGAGGATCCCCTTGCCGCCGTCGGCGAGCTTGAGCTCGGGCGGGCACATCGCCGCGAGCTCGACCAGGTCGTGGTCCAGGAAGGGCACGCGGGCCTCCAGGCCCCAGGCCATCGACATGTTGTCCACCCGCTTGACCGGGTCGTCGACGAGCATGACCTCGCTGTCCAGGCGCAGCGCGGCGTCGACCGCCGTCTCCGCGCCGGCCGCGGACATGTGCCGGCGGACGAACTCCAGGCTCGGGTCCTCGCCGAGGGCGTAGCGGTCGGAGACGACGGAGCGCATCTGGGCGTGGTCGCGGTCGAAGAACGCCCGCGCGTAGGTCTGCACCGCCTCCTCGCGGCCGACGCCGGCCAGCGGCGGGTACCAGTGGTAGCCGGCGAAGACCTCGTCGGCGCCCTGGCCGGACTGCACCACCTTGATGGACTGGGACACCCGCTCGGAGAGCAGGTCGAAGGCGACGACGTCGTGGCTCACCATCGGCTCGGCCATGGCGCCGATCGCGTGCCCGAGCGCGCCGGCGAGCTCGTCGGAGGCCACCCGGATACGGTGGTGGTTCGTGCCGAACCGCTCCGCGATGACGTCGGAGTAGACGAACTCGTCGCCCTCCCGGCCGCCGACGGACTCGAAGCCGATGGAGTACGTGGCCAGGCCGGCCTGCCCCTCCTGGGCAAGCAGCCCGACGATCAGGCTGGAGTCCAGGCCGCCGGAGAGGAGCACGCCGACCGGGGTGTCCGCGACCAGCCGGCGGCGGACGGCGACGCGCAGCGCGTCCTCGATCGCGTCCTCCCAGTCGCGGGCGCTCCAGCCCGCGTGCTCGGGACGTCGCTCGTAGCGCGCTTCCCAGTACCGCTGCTCGGTGCTCGTGCCGTCGGCCTCGATGACGCGGACGGTGGCCGGGGGCAGCTTGCGGACGCCGTTGAGGATCGTGCGCGGGGCCGGGACGACGGCGTGCCAGGACAGGTAGTGGTGCAGCGCGACCGGGTCGATGGAGGTGTCGACGTCGCCGGCCCGCAGCAGGGCCGGCAGCGTGGAGGCGAACCGCAGCCGCTTGCCCGGCGTCTCGGAGAGGTAGAGGGGCTTGATGCCCAGCCGGTCGCGGGCCATGACCACCCGACCGGTGTCCCGCTCGGCGATGACGAAGGCGAACATGCCGTGCAGGTGCGAGACGACGTCGGTGCCCCAGTGGTGGTAGCCCTTGAGGATCACCTCGGTGTCGCTGTGCGAGAAGAAGCGGTACCCGTGGCCCTCCAGCTCGGCCCGCAGCTCCTGGTAGTCGTAGATGCAGCCGTTGAAGACCGCGGTCAGCCCGAGCTCGTTGTCCACCATCGGCTGGGAGCCGCAGGTGGAGAGGTCGATCACCGAGAGCCGGCGGTGCCCGAAGGCCACCCGCCCGTTGCTCCAGGATCCCTGCCCGTCCGGGCCGCGGGGGATCAGGGCCTCGACCATGCGGGCTACCGCGGTCGTGTCGGCCGTGGTCCCGTCGAACGTGATCTCGCCGCAGAGGCCGCACATGCACAACGATCTAACTCCTGCGGCGCCCGGCCTGCAGGGTGGGGTCACCCCGAGGGGGCCGATCGTGGCCCACCTCACGCCTGTTCCACGTGGAACGCGCGGAGCCCGGGACCGGCGTCCTCCCTCACCGCGGTGCGTCCTCCCTCACCGCCCGCCGTGAGGGAGGACGCGCGACGATCAGGTCAGGTGGTCGTCGCGGCCACCGCGGGGCGGTCAGCCGGCGGTGAGGGCCTCCACCGCGGCGACGGCGTCGACCAGGCCGGCGCCCTTGTCGAACGAGGTCGCGTACCCGCCCACGGTCTCGTAGGCCGCACCGTCGGCGAAGCGGTGCGCGGTGCTCTTCAGCGCCGCCTCGATCTCCGCCGGGGTCGCCGTCGGGTCGGCCTGGAACAGCTGGGCGACGATGCCGGCCACGTGCGGGGCGGCCATGGACGTCCCGCTGATGGTGTTGAAGGTGCCGAGGTCGAGCAGGCCCGGGCCGTTGCGGAAGTCCAGCCCCGTGGCGCAGATGGGCAGGTAGGGCCGGCAGGCCGCGGTGATGCTCTCCCCGGGCGCGGAGAGGTCCGGCCAGGTCGAGGGGTCGGCCGCCGCGCCGCGCGAGGAGTAGTCGCTGACGACGCCGTCCCGCGTGCCGGTGTCCCGGTCGTAGGAGGAGGCCACGGACAGGATGCCGCCGGTCGGGTCCTGACCGGGCGGGTTGGTGAGCGAGGCCGAGCCGTCACCGCCGTCGTTGCCGGCCGCCCACACGGTGACGACGCCCTCGGCGGCCAGCGCCCGCTGCAGCTTCACCGTGGCCGAGTCCGGGTCGAACTCCCCGCCGCCGGAGGGGCCGTAGCTGTTGTTGGTCACCTTGATCGGCGGGCAGACGTCGGCGGGCACCCCCGCACCGCACGGCGCCTCGTGGTTCTCGAGCACCCAGTTCAGCGCCGAGTCCGCACCGACGATGAGCAGCACCGCCCCTGTCGAGATGGAGACCAGGCTCGCGCCCGGCGCGGCGCCCTGCACCTGCCCGCCGTCGGCCAGCGTCGTCGGCCGGCCGGCCACGATGCCGCTCACGTGCGTGCCGTGGCCGCCCACGGAGAGGGTGTCGGTGTCCGCCACCGACGGGACCCGGACGACGCAGTCGGGCGTCGTCGTGGTCTCCACGAGGCAGAGGCTCTTGAGGTTGGCGACGACGGCGCTGCCGCCACCGGGCTCGCGGAAGGAGGGGTGGTTCGGGTCGACCCCGGAGTCGATCACCGCGACCGAGACCCCGCTGCCGTCCAGCGGCAGCCCGTTCGCGCCGGTCAGCGTGGCCGCGGCCTCGGCGCCGCGGGTGGCGAGGTTCGACGTCTCCTGGGCGAACTCGATGGGCGTGTTGCCCTCGAGGTAGGTGACGCCGGGCTCGGTTCGCGCGGCCTCGACCTGCCCGGCGGTCCCGGAGGCGACCACCACCCCGATGCGCTCGTACTCGGTGACGGTGCGCATGCCGGTCGCGGCGACGGCGGCGCGCGCGGCGGCGACGTCGGTGCCGTGCACCAGGACCGTCGTCGGGACGGCCGCGCCGAGCCCGGCGAGCTGGTCGGCCAGGAAGTCCTGCACCGGCGCGGCCGTCCCGACGACGGTCCTGGT
>NZ_SSXC01000097.1 GCF_021699055.1 Blastococcus sp. MG754426
CGCGCCGCCTTGCGTGCCTGGTGGGCCTCCCAGCGCGCACGGTCGCGCGCCCGGGCGCCGGCGTTGCGCTCCCACCTCTCCTTGCGGCGGCGGGCCCGGGCCAACTCCCGCTCCTCGAACGTCGCGTGCGACTCCCAGTCGTGCGCGGCCGCCGCCAGGGCGAGCAGGGTGAGGGCACCGATGGCGACGGCGGCCGCGAGGATCGGGTCGAGCAGCGCGAAGGCACCCACCGCGACGGCCAGCGCCACGAGGCCACCCACGACCAGCAGCGGGGACGGGCGGCGGGACGAGGGGCGGGGCTCGGTCACCGGACCAGTATCCGACGCCGGGACGCAGTGGTGGCGGAGCGTCCCCGCGGCCGGGGGTGCCGGACGGGCACCGTCCGGCGGCGACCCTTGCGCCCCGCTCCGCCGGTGCCTACGGTCGGGGTGCGGTTCAAGCAGCAGCCGCCATCCCAGTGCTGGTCGTCGTGTCGTTCGCGTCCGCAGGCTCACTGGTCCGGTTCCCGCCCGAGAGGCAAAACCCGTGACCGCTCCCTCGCCCGACCGTTCGCTCACCGCATCCGTCCTGGCCCCGCTCGCGCCGGACGCCCTGCCGTCGGCACCCCTCGCCCTCGAGGTGACCGGGACCACGGCCCTGCCGCGCCTCGTGCTCGCCGGTGAGGTCGACTGCACCTCGGCCCCCCGGGTCGGCGCGGCCCTCGACGAGGTGCTCGCCGCCGCGCCGCGGGACGTCGTCGTGGACCTGACCGCCGTCACCTTCCTCGACTCCGCCGGGCTCTGCACCCTGGCTTCGGCGCACCGCAAGGCCCTCGCCGCCGGCGGCCGCCTGCGGGTCCTGGCCGCCACCCGGGCGGTGGTCCGGCCGCTGCAGATCACCGGGTTGTGGGACCTGTTCGGCGGCGAGCAGGTCGGCGGCGCCGCCTCCTGATCCCGCCCGCAGCCACCTCCCGGGGGCCGGGGGCGCGCCGCGGCTGCCCGCGGGGCAGACTCGGGTGGCGACGCCCGGGTCCCGACCGGGTGCCGGGAGCGGACGAACGAGGAGGACCACCGTGCGCGATGCGGTCATCTGCGAGCCCCTGCGGACGCCGGTCGGCGGGTTCGGGGGGTCGCTCCGCGACGTCCCCGTCCAGGAGCTGGCGGCGACGGTCATCCGTGCGCTCGTGGAGCGCACCGGGCTGCCGCCGGAGTCGGTCGACGACGTCCTGCTCGGCCACTGCTACCCGACGATGGACGCGCCGGCCCTCGGCCGGGTCGCCGCCCTCGACGCGGGTCTGCCCGTGACCGCCTCGGGCATCCAGGTCGACCGCCGGTGCGGCTCGGGCCTCCAGGCGGTCATCTACGCCGCCCTGCAGGTGCAGTCCGGCGCCTCCGACGTCGTCCTGGCCGGTGGTGCCGAGTCGATGAGCAACGCGCCCTTCTACTCGACCGCCATGCGCTGGGGCGTCAAGCCCGGGCCGGGTGTCCTGCTGGAGGACGGGCTCGCCCGCGGCCGGGTCACCGCCGGCGGGCAGAACCACCCCGTGCCCGGCGGCATGCTGGAGACCGCCGAGAACCTCCGCCGCGACTACGGCATCGGCCGGCAGGAGCAGGACGAGTACGCCGTCCGCAGCCACCAGCGGGCCGCGGCCGCAACGGCCGGGGGCCGGTTCGCCGACGAGATCGTGCCGGTCACGGTGAGGGGCCGGAAGGGCGACACCGTCGTCGACCGGGACGAGCACATCCGCCCCGATTCGAGCGTGGAGACCCTGGCCAAGCTCCGCCCGATCCTCGGCAAGAACGACCCGGACGCCACCGTCACCGCCGGCAACGCCTCCGGCCAGAACGACGGCGCCGCGGTCGCCATCGTGACCCACCCGGAGAAGGCCGCCGAGCTCGGGCTGCGCCCGCTGGCGCGGCTGGTCAGCTTCGGCGTGGGCGGCGTGCCGCCGAAGACCATGGGCATCGGCCCGGTCCCGGCCACCGCGAAGGCGCTCGCCCAGGCCGACCTGAAGCTCTCCGACGTCGACCTGATCGAGCTGAACGAGGCGTTCGCCAGCCAGGTGCTCGCCGTCGCGAAGGAGTGGGGCTTCACCGACTCCGACTGGGAGCGCACCAACGTCAACGGCTCGGGCATCTCCCTGGGCCACCCGGTGGGCGCCACCGGGGGCCGGATCCTGGCGACGCTGCTGCGCGAGATGGACCGGCGCGGCGCCCGCTACGGGCTGGAGACCATGTGCATCGGCGGCGGCCAGGGGCTGGCCGCGCTGTTCGAGCGGGTGTGAGCGAGACTCCGTCCGACCGTCGTCCCACCGCACCGAGGAGCGCTGCCGCATGACCACGTCCCCCACCGGTTCCGCCCGCGTCGCGATCGTCACCGGAGCCGCCCGCGGCATCGGTGCCGCCACCGCGCTGCGGCTGGCCCAGGACGGTTTCGCCGTCGCGGTGCTCGACCTGAAGGAGGACGACGCCCGCGGCACGGTCGAGGCGATCGAGGCCGCCGGCGGCCGCGCGCTGGCCGTGGGGGCCGACGTCGGTGACGCCGAGCAGGTGCAGGCGGCCGTCGACCGGATCGCCGCGGAGCTCGGGCCGCCGGTGGTGCTGGTGAACAACGCCGGCGTCACCCGGGACAACATGCTGTTCAAGATGTCCGACGCCGACTGGGACATCGTCATGCACGTGCACCTGCGCGGCTCGTTCCTCATGACGCGTGCCGCCCAGAAGCACATGATCGACGCCAAGTGGGGCCGGATCGTCAACCTGTCGAGCACCTCCGCGCTCGGCAACCGGGGCCAGGCCAACTACGCCACCGCCAAGGCCGGCCTGCAGGGCTTCACGAAGACCCTCGCCATCGAGCTGGGCAAGTTCGGCGTCACCGCCAACTGCATCGCCCCGGGCTTCATCCAGACGGAGATGACCAAGGCGACCGCCGAGCGGATCGGCGAGGAGTGGGAGTCCTACGTGCAGAAGCGCGCGGCCGCCATCCCGGTGGCCCGCGCCGGCGTGCCCGAGGACATCGCGCACACCGTGTCGTTCTTCGTCAGCGAGGGGGCCGGGTTCGTCTCCGGTCAGGTCGTCTACGTCGCCGGCGGGCCGAAGGTCTAGGACGAGGGGTCGCGGTCGGGGTAGCGCGCGCGGGCGAGGGCGTAGACCCCGAAGGCGGCGAAACCGGCCGCGACCCCGCCGAGCAGCCACGGCCCGGCCCCGACCCCGGCGATCGCCGTCATCGCGCCGTCCAGGCCGGTGGCGGTCGAGACGTCGTGGGAGGCGGCCGCCTGCCACAGCAGGACGCCGACCAGCGCGAAGGCGATCCCCTTCGCCAGGTAGCCGACCCGGCCGAGGACCTCGATCGCCGGTTCCCAGCGGTCGGGGGCCGCGGGCAGGTCGATGTCGCGCATGAAGCCGGCGGTGCAGCCGCGCACGAAGGTGTAGACGCCGACGCCGACCACCCCGGCCGCCACCGCGCCCACGAGCAGCGCGCCGCCCGGGATCGCCAGCGTCTCGCCGGTGAGCTCGCGCAGCCGCTCGTCCGCCTCGTAGTCGAGGCCGAGCGCGGACAGCAGCGCGGTGAGCCCGAGGACGCCGTACACCGCACCCTTGGCCAGGCACTTGACGCAGACGACGGCGGTGCGCAGCCGGTGCTCGCCGTCCAGCAGCCCGTGCCACCAGAGCAGCACCTCGGCGGCCTGCCAGACGGCGAGCGAGAGCATGCCCGTGCCGATCGCGACCAGCAGCACCCGCCCGCCGGGCCCGCCGGCGACGGTGAGCAGCGCACCGGTCTGGTCGGGGTCGGCACCGCGCAGCCCCATCGCCATGCGCAGCGCCAGCACGGCGATCAGCAGGTGCATCGCGCCGTAGGCGACGAGGCCCGCGCGGGCGAGGTGCACCAGCACCGGGTGGTCGGTGACCCGGCGGACCCGGACGACGACGTCGTGGAGGCGGTGGCCCAGCGCCCGGACCGAGGGCGCCGGCGGGCTCACGTCCGCTCGGGGTAGCGGGCGCGGACGAAGCAGTAGGCGCCGAAGGCCGCGATCCCGACGGCGATCAGCGTGAGCAGCACCGGCCCGGCGGGTGCGGTCAGCACCGTGTGCAGGGCGCCGTCCAGGCCCGAGGCCTTGGCGGGGTCGAAGGTGACCGCCGCCCACACCAGCAGTCCGCCGACGAGCCCGAGCGCGACCCCCTTGGCCGGGAAGCCCACCTGGCCGAGGCGGGTGACCAGCCGCCGGGCCGAGGTGGAGCAGCCGCTCAGGTCGATCTCCTTGAGGAACCGCTTCGTGACGCCCTTGTGCACGAGGTAGACCGCGACGCCCACGACGACCAGCCCGGCGGCGCCGACGAGCCAGCGGCCGGCCGGCCAGCCGAAGACGCCGGCGGTGGCCTGCTGCTGCGACCCGCCGCCGGACTGCCCGCCCCCGGTGGCGAAGCGGATCGCCAGCACGGCGAGCGCGGCGTAGACGACCGCCTTGGCCGCCGCCTTCACCGTCTTCTCCACCGCCCTCTTGCGGGCCTCGCCCGACGCCGACCAGCCGTGCCGCCAGCGGAGGATCTCGGCGGCCTGCCAGAGCGCCAACGCGACCAGCCCGACCGCGAGCACCCACAGCAGCGGCGTGCCCAGCGGTTGCTGGGCGAGCGTGGCCAGCGCGCCCGACTGGTCGGCCTCCTGCCCCGCGCGTCCCCACGCCAGCTGGAGCGCCAGCCAGGCGATGAGCAGGTGCACCAACCCGTAGGCGACCAGCCCCACCCGGGCCAGGTGCTCCAGGGCGTCGCTGTTCCCGGCCCGGCCGGCAGCCGCCCCGGCCCTGTCCTGCACGCTCATGTCCGTGCCTTCCTGACCTCGGTCCTCCCGCGGTTCGCGGAGATGATCAGCGTGGCACGGCCCACGTCCCGGTGCCTCCCCGCCGGGCGCGCGGCGTGAGGGACACTGGGCCCGTGGCGAACGGAACCGGAATCCTCTCGGCCGGCACGGTCAGCGCGGCGACCCCCGAGGTCGCCCGGCGGACCTGGCCGCGGTGGCTGGCCCTGGGCCTGGCGATGATCGCGGTCGCGGTGGTCGCCGTCGTCTGGGACACCGGCGCCCGCCTCCTGCTCGGCGCCGTGGGGCTCTTCCTGGCGGCGCGCGGATCGGTCCTGCTCCGCGGCGCCCGCTCCGGAGCCGTCCCCGACGAGGTGGCGGGGCGGGCGCGCTCCCTCGGCACGGCCGCCGTCGTGGCCGGCGCCGCGGGCCTGGCCGTCGCCGTGGCCTCGGCATCCCTCTCCTCGACGGTGCTCCTCGTCGGCGTCCCCCTGCTGCTGCTCGGCACCTCCCTGGGCCTGCTCGGCCGTGGTGGCCCCGCGCGGCGCGGCGGGCAGGCGCTGCTGGTCTGGTCGGTGCTGGTCACCGGCCTCCTGGTCGTCACCGGGCTGTTCCAGAGCTGGGACCGGGCCGCCGACGTCGCCACCGTGGTGGCCGCGCTGGCCGTCGCGGTGCTCGGCGTCCCGCTGCTGATCGGCGCGGCCAACCTGCGCTCGGTGGCCGCGGCGCCCGCGCCGGCCCCGGCCGGGCAGGGCTGCGGCGGCTGCGCCTGCGGCGCGGGGGGCTGCGGCGCCTGACCGCGCGCGCATGGCCGGCGGGCCCTGGGTATGGGCCCGCCCGTGAGCGGACACGTCTTCGTCGTCGGGGCGGACCTGACCCGGCTGGCCTGCGACGACGTCCTGGTGCCCACCGACCGCTCGCTGCGGGTGGCCCGCGGCTGGTGCTCCGTGCTGCCCGACGAGCTGATCACCGACCGGCAGGCCGACGGCGACTGCGTCGCCATGTCGTGGACCGGCGACGAGCGGGTGCTCGAGGTGCCCGGGGACGGCCCGCGGCGAGCCTGGCTGGTCGACACCGTCGACGGCGGCCCCGACGGGACGGGCAGCCGGGGGCTGTCCTGGCTGCTCGACGGGGCCCGCGAGGCGCTGGCCGCCGTCGCCCGGCGGGAGGTGCACGAGCCGGTGCACGGGCGCGCGCGGCGGCTGGTCGGGCTGCCGGCGCTGGGCACGGGCTGGGGCGGGGCCGCCGGCGAGCGCGGAGCGCTCCTGCAGCAGCTGCTGCCGGTGCTGCGCGAGGCCGCCGATGAGCACGGCTTCGACGTCGCCCTGGTGCTGCGGCGGCCCAGCGACCTCGCCGCCGCCCAGCGCGTGCGGCGCGGCGAGGAGGGCGGCTGGGAGCTGCCCGGGCAGCTGCGGGAGCTGGCCGTGGACCTCGGCGAACGGGCCCGCCGGGGGCAGCTCGCCGTCTTCATCGGGGCGGGGGTCAGCGCGGCCGCAGGGCTGCCGACGTGGGAGCAGCTGGTGGACGAGCTGGCGACCCGGTCGGGTCTGGACGACGCGCTCCGCGCGGGGCTCGCCGGGCTGCCGGCCCAGGACGCGGCGGCGCTGCTGGCCCGCGAGCTGGGCGCCCAGGAGCTGGCCGCCTTCGTCGAGAGGCGGTTCGGCCCCGGCCCCTACGCCCTGGCGCACGCGCTGATCGCCGACCTCCCGGTTCAGGAGTTCGTCACCACGAACTACGACCCGCTGGTGGAGCTCGCCGCCGGGGACATCGGCCGGCAGGTGACCGTGCTGCCCCACGACGAGGCCCGGCCTGGGTCGCCGTGGCTGCTCAAGCTGCACGGGGACGCCGCGCACCCGGAGAGCGTGGTGCTGACCCGCGAGGAGTACCTGCAGTTCGGCAACACCGGGGCCGCGCTGGCCGGCGTCCTGCACTCGCTGCTGCTGACCCGGCACGTGCTCTTCGTCGGCACCTCGATGCTGGACGACGACCTGATCCGGATCGCCCACCAGGTGCGCACCGCGCTGCAGACCCAGGGGTCGGGCACGGCCCGGCGCACGGGCACCGTGCTCGCCCTGCAGGAGGACCCGGCGCGCGCCCGGCTGTGGGAGCAGGACGTCGAGACGGTGGCGATGTGCCCCGCGGAGGCCGCACCGGCCGAGGCCGCCCGGCGGCTGGAGGTCCTGCTGGACCTCATCGGCTGCCTCTCCACCCCACCCACCGGCTACCTGCTCGACCCCGCCTACCGGGGGCTGCTCGACGAGGAGGAGCGGGTGCTCGCCGACGCGCTGGCCGCGGTTCCCGCCGCGCTGCCCCGGGACGCCTCCTCCACCGTCGGCCAGGAGGTCGCCGGGCTCCTGCGCCGGCTGGGCCACGGCAGCTGCGGCGGGGACGGGGCGGAGCCGCCCGCCGACGTCGCCACCCGGCCTCGCGACGACCGGACCCAGGAGCAGCGGCCGGGCTGAGCGGTTGCGCACCGGCGCGGGTGGGCACGGCAGCCCCCATGCCACGTCTGGAGAACAGCCTGAAACTGCTGTCCAAGGGCTACGCCTGGCTGCCCGACGAGCGCCGGCGGGCGGGCAGGCACGCGGTGGGCGTGCGGCTGGGCGGGATGCCGGCCGTCGGCATCGAGGGCCCGGAGGCCGCGCGCTTCCTCTACGACGAGGACCACGTGCGCCGCTCGCACGCCATCCCCGAGCCGGTGCAGGGCACGCTGTTCGGCAAGGGGGCGGTGCACACGCTGGACGGCGAGATGCACCGGGTGCGCAAAGCGATGTTCGTCGCGCTGCTCATGCGGGAGGACGGCATCGCCTCGCTGGTGGAGCGGACGACCGCGGCCTGGGACGCCGCGGTGCCGGCGTGGTCCCGCCGGTCGGAGATCGTGCTGTTCGACGAGGCGAGCCGCGTGCTCGCCGGCTCCGTGGCCCGGTGGGCCGGCGTCCCCGTGCGCGACGGCGAGGTGCCCGAGCTCGCCCGCGACATGGTGGCCATGGTCGACGGCTTCGCCACCGGCGGGCCGCGGCACTTCCGGGCGCGCCGGGCCCGCGGCCGCCGGGAGAGGTGGCTCACGCAGCTGGTCCGGGACGTGCGCAGCGGGCAGGCCGAGGTCGAGGAGGGTTCCGCGGTCGACGTGGTGTCGCGGCACCGGGACGCCGACGGCACCCAGCTGCCGGCGGACGTGGCCGCCGTCGAGCTGCTCAACGTCATCCGGCCGACGACGGCGGTCGCCTGGTTCGTGGCGTTCTCGGGGCACGCGCTGATCCGCTGGCCGGGCAACCGGGAGAAGCTGGCCAGCGGGGACCCGGCGTTCGCCGAGGCGTGGGCGCACGAGGTGCGGCGGTTCTACCCCTTCGCGCCGTTCATCGGCGGCCGCTCGCCGGGGCGAAACGAGTTCGCCGGGGAGGAGATCCCGGAGAACGCCATGGTGCTGCTGGACCTGTACGGCCAGAACCACGACCCGGAGCTCTGGGACAGCCCCTACGCCTTCCACCCCGAGCGGTTCCTCGGTCGCGAGATCGGGGAGTGGGAGCTGGTGCCGCAGGGCGGTGGCGACCCCCGGACCAACCACCGCTGCCCCGGGGAGCAGATCACCGTCGCGCTGCTCTCGGCCCTCGCCGTCCGCCTGGCGCGGCTGCAGTACGAGGTGCCGGAGCAGGACCTCGCGATCGCGCTGCACCGCATCCCGGCGAAGCCGAGGAGCGGCGTGGTCCTCCGGGTGCGCGGCGCGACCTGAGGCCCCCGCGGGCAGTCGTTGCAGCGGCAGTGGAACGGCTCGACCCCAGGGGGAACCGGTCACGTCGCCGCCGACCCCGGCGCGGGATGCGCGGGCAGCAGCACCGGTCAGCGCGGATCGAGCCGCTTCAGCTCCGGGGGGAGCTCGCCGGCGTGCACCACGCCCAGCCGCTGCGTGGCCCGGGTGAGCGCGACGTAGAGGTCGTTGTGGCCGCGCGCGCCCTCGGTGAGGATCCCGACCGGGTCGCCGACCAGCACCGAGTCGAACTCCAGGCCCTTGCTGCCCTCGGGGGTGAGCACCACGGGCCCGGCGGTCAGGTCGCCGTCGGCCGAGGCGGCGGGCACGCGGGCGCGGACGGCGTCGGTCACGGCCGCCAGCCGGCTGCGGGGCACCACGACGCCGAGGGTCCCCTCCTCCCGGTCGAGCTCGGCCGCGGCCTCGGCGAGGGCCGCGACCAGCTCCTCCTCGGCGACGGCGCGGGCCCACGGCTGCTCGCCGGTGGAGCGCACCGACCGGGCCGCCGAGGTCCCCGCCCCGCCCGCGGCCAGCACGTCGGCGGCGACCTCCATGATCTCCGCGGGCGTCCGGTAGTTGACGGTGAGCTCCTCCAGGCGCCAGCCGCGCAGGTCGCGGGGGCCCAGCGCCGGCTCGAGCACCTCGGCCCAGCTGCTCGCGCCGGCCGCCGAGCCGGTCTGGGCGACGTCGCCGACCAGGGTCATCGACCGGGTGGGGCAGCGGCGCAGCAGCACCCGCCAGGCCATGGCCGAGAGCTCCTGCGCCTCGTCGACGATGACGTGCCCGTAGGTCCAGGTGCGGTCGGCGGCGGCCCGCTGGGCCGTGGACCGCACGTCGCCGACCTCCTGCCGCTCGGCCAGGCCCTCGGCGTCGAGGAGGTCGCCGGCGGACAGCTCCTCGGACTCGTCCTCGGTCTCCCAGTCCGTCGAGCGGGAGCCGTGCAGGAGGTCCAGGGTCTCCTGCGCGTGCCGCAGCCGCCGCTGCCGCTCCCGGCGGGCGGCGGCCCGCTCGGCGCTGTCGTCGACCCCGAGCAGCTCGTCGGCCTCCTCCAGGAGCGGCACGTCGGCCGGGGTCCACGGCGCGGACGCCGGCCGCCGCAGCAGCTCGCGGTCGGCCTCGGACCAGCCGCGGGTCGCCGTCGCCAGCCGCCGGGGGTCGGCGAAGAGGTCGCGCAGCAACCGCTCGGCGGTCAGCCGGGGCCAGAGCCGGTCGACCAGCTCGTGCACGGCGGGCTCGCTCGCGACCTCCTGTCGCAGGGCGGCCCGATCCGCCCGGCCGAGCAGGTTGCCGCCGTCGAGCACGTCCGCGCCCAGCTTGTCGGCGTACTTGCCGGCGAGCAGGTCGACGACCGCGCGGGCGAACGCCGGCCGGGCCTCGTTGTGCAGCCGGGAGACCGCCCGGGCGCGGCTGCGCGCACGGGCGGCGTCGGCCTTGGTGAAGCGCAGCGGCGTCCCGTCGACGGTGAGGGTCGTCGCGGCGTCGAGGACGGCCTGCCGGTCGCGGACGGCGGCGGTGACGACGTCGACCATCGCCAGCCGACCCTTGACCACGGCGACCTCCGGGGCCTCGGCCGCGTGCGCCTGCAGCCCGGGCCGCAGCCCGCCCATGTCGGTGAGCACCACGCCGGTCTCGCCGAGGGAGGGCAGCACGTCGGCGATGTAGCCCAGGAAGGTGGGGGAGGGGCCGACGATCAGCAGCCCGCTGCGGGCCAGCCGCTCGCGGTGGGTGTAGAGCAGGTAGGCCGCGCGGTGCAGGGCGACGGCGGTCTTGCCGGTGCCGGGGCCGCCCTGCACGACCAGGACGCCGCGGTGGTCGGCCCGGATGATGCGGTCCTGCTCGGCCTGGATGGTGCGGACGATGTCGTTCATCCGGCCGGTGCGGTGGGCGTTGAGCGCGGCCAGCAGCACCGACTCGCCGGCCAACCCGGACCGCTGCGCGAGGTCGGGGTCGGAGAGGTCGAGGCTCTCGTCGGTGACGCCGACGACGGTGCGCCCGCGGGTGCGGATGTGCCGGCGGCGGCGCACGCCGAGGTCGTGCAGGGGCGTGGCGGTGTAGAAGGGCTGCGCCGCGGGGGCGCGCCAGTCGACGAGCAGCGGCTCCTCGCCGCCGTCCTCGGCGAAGAGGCCGATCCGGCCGACGTACCGGGGGACGTCGGTGCCGTGCCGGTCCAGCCGGCCGAAGCACAGCCCGCTGTCGGCGGCGTCGAGCGCGACGATCCGCTGGGTGTGCAGCTCGACCGCGGCTTCGCGCTCGCCGACCGCCTGCGGGTTGTGCGGCACGGTGGCCAGGGCCTCGTCGAGCCGGGCGACGGTGCGGGCCCGGACCTCGTCGAGCCGCCGGTGCAGCGCGCTGACGTAGGCCTGCTCGGCCGCGATCCCGTCGTCGCGGGACCCGGTCGCACGAACTGTCGTCACAACCTCTTCGCTCTCTGGTGCTGGGTGCGCTGGGCATGGCGCGTGCCGCCCGGGCAGCTGCTCATTCTGCGCACGCGGACCCGCCCGGGCGCCGTGCCTCGCGCACTAGCGTCGCGGGGGTGGCGCAGATTCCCGGTATCGACGTCCCCGACACCCGCGGCCGCACCGGCCTGGACCGCGCGGGCCGCGACCTCGACGGCAACCCGCGGGTGCGGGTCACCGACGTCGAGCTCGTGGCCACCGCCTGGCACGTGCTGCGCCGGACCACCTTCGAGTACCGCCGCGCGGACGGCACCTGGGTGACCGAGGCGCGGGAGACCTACGACCGCGGCAACGGGGCGACCGTCCTGCTGCACGACGTCGCCCGCGGGACCGTCCTGCTCTCCCGGCAGTTCCGCTTCCCGGTGTACGTGAACGGCCACCCCGACGGCATGCTCCTCGAGGCCGCCGCCGGGCTGCTCGACGAGGACGACGCCGAGACCGCGATCCGCCGCGAGGCCGAGGAGGAGCTGGGCGTGGTGGTGGGGGAGCTCGAGCACGTCTTCGACGTCTGGATGAGCCCCGGCTCGGTGACCGAGCGGCTGCACTTCTACGCCGCCCCCTACACGGCGGCCGACCGCACGGCCGGCGGCGGCGGGCTCGCCGAGGAGGGGGAGGACATCGAGGTGGTGGAGCTGCCGTTCGACGAGGCGCTGCGGATGGTGGACGACGGCCGGATCGCCGACGCGAAGACGATCATGCTGCTCCAGTGGGCGGCGCTGCGCGGCCCGTTCGCCCCGGGCCGCCGGTAGCCCGGTGCCGGATTAGTTCGCGTTCCATCGCAACTCGGCGGACACCTCCTGGACACACCGGTTCCCTAACGTCGTCGGCACGACGACGAGGGGAGGACCAGCCATGAGCACCGCGACGAAGGAGCGCACCACGTGGGTCTGCGACAACTGCCACGGGCGCGAGCTCAGCGCGCGCAAGCGCTGCCGCGACTGCGGGACGTCCCGCTGCTGACCCGGCCCCGGTCCCCGGTGGCTCAGGCGGCGGGTGGCGCGCCGCGCAGCCGGACGACGGCGGCGCGGTAGCGGCGGCCGCCCGGAGCCGCCAGGCCAGCCGGGTACCGGCCGGCAGGCCCCCGAGCAGGCGGGCGCGGTCGGCGGCGCCGCAGTCCTCCAGGGCGAGCCCCAGCCCGGAGAGCCCGCAGCGCGCGGTGCGCGTGATCGCCGCCCACCCGGCATCGGGCAGGTGCGCGTCGAGCAGCGGGAGGAGAGTCGCCTCCTCGTCGGCGGTCTGGGCGTCGACGTCGTCGGCCAGCCGCCGGCAGGCGCGGGCGAGGGTCTCCCGCGCCCGGCCGCTGCCGGAGCAGGACCACTGGCGCGCCGCGGTCTCCAGGTCGCGCAGCCCGGCGTCGGCGTGCGCGCAGGCGCTGGTCCACCCCGCGGCGGTGGCGGCGACGGCCGGGCGGCCGCCCACCGGGCGGCAGCGGTTCTCCGGGCGGGTCCGCCGGCTGTGCGGGGGCCCCGGCGGCGCAGCGCGGTGCGTCGCCCCGGCCTCACGGAGCGGGGGAGCGGAGCGGCCGGAACCGTTCCGGTTGAGGCGCGCGGATCGACCACAGGCGGCGTCCGTTCCACTACGGTCGGGCCCGTGGGCAGCGTCGTTCCGCGCAACCGGGTCAACGTCAGCGGCCTGCCCCAGGGACGGCCGATGGTGTTCGCGCACGGTTTCGGCTGCGACCAGACGCTGTGGCGGCTGGTCGCCCCGGACTTCGCCGTGGACCACCGGGTCGTGCTGTTCGACCACGTCGGGTCGGGGCAGTCGGACCTGTCGGCCTACGACCCCGAGAAGTACGACTCGCTGGACGGGTACGCGAGCGACGTCGTCGAGATCTGCCGCGAGCTGGCGCTCACCGACGTCGTCTTCGTCGGCCACTCGGTGAGCGCGATGATCGGCGTGCTCGCCCACCACCGGGCCCCCGAGCTCTTCGGCGCCATGGTGATGGTCGGGCCCAGCCCCCGGTACGTCGACGAGGAGGGCTACGTCGGCGGGTTCAGCCGCAGCGACGTCGCCGGGCTGCTCGACGCGCTGGACAGCAACCACCTGGGCTGGTCGGCGCAGATGGGCCCGGTGATCATGGGCAACCCCGACCGGCCCGAGCTGGCCGAGGAGCTCACCAACAGCTTCTGCCGCACCGCCCCGCACATCGCCCGCCAGTTCGCGCGGGTCACCTTCCTGTCGGACAACCGCGCCGACCTGCCCGGCGTCCGGGTGCCCACCCTCGTGCTGCAGTGCAGCGCCGACGCGATCGCGCCCGACGCCGTCGGCGAGTACGTGCACCGGCAGATCCCCGGCAGCGTGCTGGTGCGCATGCGGGCCACGGGGCACGTCCCCCAGCTGTCCGCGCCGGAGGAGACGACGGCCGCCATCCGCGCGTTCCTGACGCCGTGACCGCCGTGACCGCCGTGACCGCCCCGGACGGCACGCGGTGACCGGCCTCGGGGACGCGGGGAACCCGCTGGAGCGCCTGCTCGACGAGGACCCGGCCGACCTCTACGAGAACGCGCCGATGGGGTACCTGTCCACGCTGCCCGACGGGCAGATCGTGAAGGCCAACCGCACGTTCTGCGCATGGACCGGCCGGTCGCCGGAGGACCTGCTCGGCCACCGGCTGCAGGACCTGCTCAGCGTCGGCGGCCGGGTCTTCTACAACACGCACCTGCTGCCGCTCCTGCGCCTCCAGGGCTTCGTGCGCGAGATCGCCATCGACATCACGCGGATCGACGGCTCGCTGCTGCCGTGCCTGCTCAACGCCGTCGAGGTGCGCGACGACGACGGCACCCCCCTGCTGGTGCGGGCGACCCTGTTCGAGGCGACGGCGCGGCGCCGCTACGAGCGGGAGCTCCTGTCGGCGCAGCGGCTGGCGGAGGAGTCCGAGGCCCGCTCGCGGGTCGTGCAGAAGGTGGTCTTCGACCTGGCGGCCGCGGCGACGCCGGAGGACGTGGCCACGGTGATCGTGCAGCGCGGGCGTGCGGCGCTGCGGGCCGGCGGCGCCGCGCTGGTGCTGGTGGAGGGGGAGGCGGACGACCCGCAGGAACTGCCGGCGCTGCGGCCGGTGCGCTCGGAGGGTGTCTCCCGCGAGCTGCTGCGGCGGCTGCGTGACGCCGCCGGCAGCCGGCTGGCCCTGGAGCTGGCCCAGGGACTGCGCTCGATCGTGCTCGACGACCGGCTGCGGGCCGACCAGCCGGAACTGGCGGCGGCGATGGCGGCCGACGGGCTGACCGATCTCGTCGTCGTCCCGGTGTCGGCCGACTCCAAGCGGCTGGGGGTGCTGGTGCTGGCCCGCGGTACGGCGGCGCGCGGCGACCTGATCAGCCTCGAGGAGCCGGGCGAGCACCGGCCGCTCACCCCGGCCGAGGTCGACCTGCTGTGGACCCTGGGCCGGCAGGCGGGTCAGGCGCTGGAGCGGGTGCGGCTGCACGAGGAGACCCGCCAGCAGGGCGAGCGGGCGGCGTTCCTGCTCGAGGCCGCGCGGCTGATGAGCGAGGCCCGCGACGTCACCGAGACCGTGCACCGGCTGGCCGGGCTGGTGGTCTCCCGGCTGGCCGACGTGTGCGTGATCGACATGGTCACCGAGCACGGCCTGCACCAGCCGGTCGCCAGGCACCGGGACCCGGACCGCCAGCCGGTGCTCGACCGGCTGCGCGGGAACCACCCGACGGCGCGGTCCCCGCTGCACCCCTCGGTGCGCGCGCTGCGCGAGGGGCGGACGCAGTGGATCCGCGACCTGGACGAGGCGCGGGCGGTGCTCGACGCCGTCGCCCCCGACGACGCGTTCCGGGAGGCCGTCGGCCACCTGGAGCTGGTGGGCGTGGTCGGCGTGCCGATGATCGTGGACGGCCGGCGGCTCGGCGTGGTCACGTTCGGCGCCGACCGGCACCGCGCGCCGTTCACCGCCGCCGACGTCGAGGTGGCCGAGCAGCTGGCCCTGCAGCTGTCGCAGGTGGTGGACAAGGCGCTGCGGCTGGAGTTCGAGGAGCGCACCTCCCACACCCTGCAGGCGAGCCTGCTGCCGCCGTCGCCCCCGGCCGTCCCGGGGCTCGCGACGGCGGTGCGGTACCTGGCGGCGACCCAGGGGGTGGACGTCGGCGGCGACTTCTACGACGTCGTCCGGCTGCCGGGGGACCGGGTCGGGCTCGTGGTGGGCGACGTCGTCGGCCACGACATCACGGCGGCGGCGACGATGGGGCAGCTGCGCAGCGTGACCCGCGCGATGTCGGTCGACCGGCCCTCGCCGGCCGTGCTCGTCGACCGGCTGCAGCGCAACTGGGAGCTGTTCGAGCTCCAGCGCATGGCGACCGCGCTGTTCGCGACGCTGGACCCCGCGACGGGGGAGCTGAGGATCGCCTCGGCCGGGCACCTGCCGCCCCTGCTGTGCGCCGGCGGCCGGGCGGAGCTGCTGCCGGTGCGCCCGACCCGCATGCTCGGGGCGCCGCCGGCGCCGGCCGTCGAGTGGAGCGGTGTGCTCCCGGAGGGAGCGGCGCTGCTGCTGTTCACCGACGGCCTGGTGGAGAGCCGGGGGGCCGACCTGGACGCGGGGCTGTCCCGGCTGGTCGAGGTGGTGGCGCGGACGTGGTCGGGGGACCCCGAGCAGCTCTGCGACCGGCTGCTGTCGGAGCTGACCGGGGAGCACCGCGCCGACGACATCGCCCTGCTGGCGCTGACCCGCACCTGACCGCGGGCACCGACCACCTACCGGACCCCGCGGTTCGGGGTCACCATGGGGAGCGCGACCTCGGGAGGAGGCGGTGATGGACTCGTCGGCTCGTGGGAACCCGGTCACCGACGCCATCGACGGCGCGACCGGTGACTGGACGCTGTCGGGGGACGCCATGCGCTGGTCGCCCGAGCTCGCCGAGCGGAGACCGGCGACCGGTGAGCTCGGGGGTCTGGACGCCGGATCGGGCATCGGCGCGGCGCTGGGCCTGGACGTGCACGGGGTGCGGCGGCTGGTCTCCGGGGCGCTGGTCTCGCTCGGCTCGGTCGCCTCCGACGTCGTCACGGAGCTGCGCCAGCTGACCCGCGGCGACCCGGACGAGGGCCCGCCCGGCGATCCCTCCCGCGGGTGAGCCGGGCGCAACGGGGGGCTGCCGGGCGCGGCGGTGCGGGCGCCCTGTAGAACGGGTGTGAGCACGGCCACCCGAGGGAGTCGCATGAGCAACTCGTTGACACTGGCGCCCGCACCGCGGTCCGAGGCAGCCGAGCAGGTGCGGGCGGAGGTGCGCGAGTTCCTCGCCGCCGAGCTCGCCGCCGGGACCTTCCAGACGCACGTGGACACCTGGCTGTCCGGCGTCGACCCGGCGTTCTCCAAGAAGCTGGGCGAGCGCGGCTGGCTCGGCATGACCTGGCCCAAGGAGTACGGCGGGCACGAGCGCTCGGCGATGGAGCGCTACGCCGTGACCGAGGAGCTGCTGGCCGCGGGCGCCCCGGTGGCCGCGCACTGGATCGCCGACCGGCAGTCCGGGCCCAACCTGCTCACCTACGGCACCGAGAAGCAGCGGCGGGAGATCCTGCCGCGGATCGTCGCCGGCGAGTGCTTCTTCGTCATCGGGATGAGCGAGCCGGACTCGGGCTCCGACCTCGCCTCGATCCGCACCCGGGCCACCCGCAACGGCGACGGCGACTGGGTGGTCAACGGTGCGAAGGTGTGGACGTCGAACGCGCACCACTCGCACTACGGGATCGTGCTGGTGCGCACCTCGCCGGCCGACCCGTCCAGCCGGCACGCCGGCATGTCGCAGCTGCTCGTCGACCTCTCGCTGCCGGGCATCTCGATCAACCCGATCCGCATCCTCGACGGCGGCCACCACTTCAACGAGGTGGTCTTCGAGGACGTCGTCGTCCCCGGCGACATGCTGCTGGGCGAGGAGGGCAACGGCTGGCACCAGGTGACCGCGGAGCTGGCCTTCGAGCGCTCGGGCCCGGAGCGGTTCCTGTCGACCTACCCGCTGATCGCCGAGTTCGGCCGCCGGGTGGCCGAGACCGGCGACGCCGCCCAGCTGGCCGCGCTCGGCCGGCTCTCGGCACGGCTGCTGGCGCTGCGGCAGATGTCGTTGCGGATCGCCGCGGCGCTGGACCGCGGCGAGCTGCCCAACATCCCGGCGGCGCTGGTCAAGGACGTCGGGACGACGTTCGAGGCCGACGTCGTCGAGGAGGTGCGCAAGGTCGTCGACGTGACGCCGTCGCTGGCCTCGCCGGACCCGCTGGCGCGGGCGCTGGCCGAGGCGCAGCTGCACCAGCCGGGCTTCACGCTGCGCGGCGGGACCAACGAGATCCTGCGCGGGATCGTGGCACGTGGATTGGGGCTGCGCTGATGAGCGACCAGGACCTGGTGGTCGAGACGGTCAAGGACATCCTGGGCCGCTTCGAGCCGTTCGTGCTCACCGCCGAGCGCCGTTGGGACGCCGGGCTGTGGTCGGCGCTGGCCGACGCCGGGCTGACCG
This sequence comes from Blastococcus sp. MG754426, assembly GCF_021699055.1. Lineage (GTDB taxonomy): Bacteria > Actinomycetota > Actinomycetes > Mycobacteriales > Geodermatophilaceae > Blastococcus. The sequence goes on from NZ_SSXC01000097.1 coordinate 17,415, forward strand.
GGGTGGGCCTGCCCGAGGAGGCGGGCGGCTCGGGCGGCGAGCTGGCCGACGCGGTGGCGATCGTGCGGACGCTCGCCGCCGGTGCGGGAGCGGTGCCGGTGGCCGAGCAGCTGCTCGTTGCGGGCCCGGCGCTGCTGGCCGCGGACCTGGAGCTGCCCTCGCCGGAGCAGCCGACGACGTTCGCCGTCGCCGCCGGCGTCACCGTGCACCCGGTCGACAACGGGGACGGGCCGGGGCGGTTCACCCTCTCGGGCACCGTCGCCGACGTGCCCTGGGCAGGTGCGGCCCGGCACGTCGTCCTCCTCGCCCCGGCCCCGGCAGGGATGGGCGGGGCGGTGCTGGCGCTGGTCGACGCCTCGTCGCTGCCGGCGGACGACGCCGCCAACCTGGCCGGGGAGCCGCGCGCGGCGCTGGTGCTCGACCAGGTCGCCGCCGCCGGTGCGCTGCTCACCGAGGCGCAGGCCGGCGAGATCCGGGCCCGCTACGCGCTGGCGCGGTCGGTGCAGCTGGCCGCCGCCCTGGAGCAGGTGCTGGCCTGGACGGTGCAGTACGCGGGCGAGCGGCACCAGTTCGGCCGGCCGCTGGGCAAGTTCCAGGCGATCCAGATGGAGCTCGCGGAGATGGCCGGCGAGGTCACGGCGGTGACCGCGCTGACCGACGCCGCCGTCCAGTCGCTGGACCGGGGCGAGAACGTCGTCCTGGCCGCCGCCGCGGCGAAGGTGCGGGCCGGCGCCGCCGTCGAGGTGGTGGCCCGGCTGGCGCACCAGGTGCACGGCGCGATCGGGTTCACCCAGGAGCACAAGCTGCACCACCTGACGCGGCGGCTGTGGTCCTGGCGGGACGAGGCCGGCAGCGAGCTGGCGTGGTCGACGGTGCTGGCCGCGGGGCTGCTGGCCGGCGGCCCCGACCAGCTCTGGCCGGCGCTGACCCGCGCGGTCTGAGCGGGTGGTCGCCGGGCGGGGTCCGCTGGCCGACGTCACCGTCCTGGACCTGACCTCGACCTTCCTCGGGCCCTACTGCGCCGAGCTGATGGCGCAGATGGGTGCCCGTGTGATCAAGGTCGAGCCGCCCGAGGGCGACATCATCCGGTACGTGGCCGACGAGCGGCACTCGGCACTGGGCCCGGCGTTCCTCACCTTCAACCGCGGCAAGGAGTCCGTCGTCCTCGACCTGACGACGACCGCCGGCCGCGACGCCCTGGACCGGCTGGTCGACACCGCCGACGTCTTCCTGCACAACATGCGCCCGGGGGCGATGCGCAAGCTGCGCATCGACCCGGGGGCGGTGCGGGCGCGCAACCCGAGGCTGGTCTACTGCCACGCCGTCGGCTACGGCTCGGCCGGGCCGTACCGGGACGAGCCCGCCTACGACGACGTGGTCCAGGGCGTGTCGGGGATCGCGGCGGTGCAGGGCGGCACGGCGGAGCCGCAGTACGTGAGGACGCAGGTCGTGGACAAGACCGTCGGGGTCATGGCGCTGGCCGCGATCCTCGCCGCGCTGCACGAGCGCGACGTGTCGGGCGAGGGCCAGGCCGTCGAGGTGCCGATGTTCGAGTCGATGGCGACCTTCCTGCTCATGGAGCAGCAGGGGCAGCGGGTCTACGCCGGCCGCACCGGTGGCACCGGGTACGCGCGCACCGCCTCGCCGCACCGCAAGCCCTACCGCACCGCGGACGGCATGATCTCGGTGCTGCTCTACACCGACGGCCAGTGGCGCACCTTCTTCCGGCTGATCGACCGCCCGGACCTCGCCGACGACCCGGAGCTGGACGGCATCCGGGGGCGGACCAGGCGGATCGACGAGCTGTACGCGCTGGTGGAGGAGGCGCTCGCGCAGCGGACGACGGGGGAGTGGATCGAGCTGCTGCGCGCGCACGCCGTCCCCGCGATGCCGGTGCACACGATCGAGGACCTCTTCGCCGACGAGCACCTCGCGGCGGTGGGGCTGTTCGAGGACGTCGAGCACCCCTCCGAGGGGCCGCTGGTGCACGCCCGCCTGCCCTGGACGTTCTCCCGCAGCGGCGCGCCGCACCTGCCCGGCGCGCCCGCGCTCGGGGAGCACTCCGGCCCGGTGCTGCGGTCGGTGGGGCTCGACGACGACGCCATCCGGGCGGCCACCGGCCGGCCGCACCACCCCGCCGGCGAGCCGCACGCCGGCCCACCCGCCTGACCCGCAGCTCCTACGGCGACGAGCCCGCCGCGCGATCGGCCAGGGCGAGCAGGACGGCGGCGGCCAGCACGCAGCCCGCGATCGCGGTGAACCCGGCCCCGTAGCCCACGGCCGTGATGAGCGCCCCCACGGCGACGGGCGCCACCACGCGGCCGAACTGGACCGCGAGCGCCTGCTGGCCCGACACCGCGGCGAACACCGGCTGGGGCACGACCTGCCCGAGCAGCGCGGGCCGGGCGATGTTGAGGACGCCGAACCCCGCGCCGAACAGGAGCACGAACACCACGGTCGCCGCCGGCTGGGGGAGCAGGAACAGCGCCGCCACCCCGGCCGCCTGCCCGAGCAGCATCGCCGCCGTCACGCGCCCGATCCCCACCCGCGCGGCCAGCACCGTCAGCACGATGCGTCCGGTCACCGAGAGCGCGCCCAGCCCGCCGGCCGCCAGCGCGGCCAGCCCCGCCGGTGCGCCGGCCTCGAGCAGGTAGGCCACGAGGAAGACGGCCACGGCGGCGTTGGCCACCATCTGCAGCGCCGCGGCCAGCGTCAGCCAGCGCACGGCGGGTCGCCGGTAGGCCGCGGCCGGGCCGCGGTACGGCGCCAGGTCGACGTCGGGCGCGGGGGCCGCGGCGGCGGGGCGCGGGCCGTCGTCCGGACGGCCGTCGGGCACCAGGCCCAGGTCGGCCGGCGACCGGCGCAGCACCAGCGCGTGCGGCAGCGCGCACGCCGCCACGACCGCCGCGAGGACGACCAGCGCCGGGCGCCAGCCCACGCCGTCGATGAGGAGCTGGGAGGTGGGCAGGAAGATCGTCGAGGCGAACCCGGCGACCACCGTCAGCGTGAGCAGCGCGCGCGGGCGGTCGCGGCGGAACCAGGTGTTGATGACCGCGTACGCGGGCTCGTACAGCACCGCGGCGCTGGCCAGGCCGATGCCGGCGAACGCCAGGTACAGCTGCGCGAGGTCCCCCGCCTGCGACCACGCCAGCACCGACGCGCCGCCCAGCAGGCTGCCGGCGGTCATCACCCACCGCGCGCCCCACCGGTCCAGCCAGCGCCCGACGACGACGGCGCCCAGCCCGCTGAGCGCGAGCGACAGCGTCAGGGCCCCGGAGAGCTGGGCGGTCGTGGCGCCGAGCTCCTCGCGCATCGGCACGAGGAAGACGGCGAAGGAGTAGTAGAGGACGCCGTAGGAGACGGTCTCGGTGACGGCGAGCGCCCAGACCATCCGCCAGCCGGGGAAGTCGCGGCGGCGCGCGACCGGCAGGGTGGACCCGCCCCGGCTCAGCGTGCGCTCACTTCCGGCGGGCGATCTTGCCGGAGCCCGCCTGGTCCAGCGGGTAGACCAGCACGTCGGCGATGACCACGTGCGGCGGCTGGTTGGCGACCCAGGTGACCACGTTGGCGATGTCGGCGGCCACCAGCGGCGTGACGCCCTCGTACACCGCGGCGGCGGCGTCCTTGTCGCCGTGGAAGCGCACCTCGGAGAACTCGGTCTCGACCATGCCCGGGTCGACCTCGCTGATCTTGACGCCGCTGCCGAGCACGTCCATGCGCATGCCGCGGGTGATCCGCTCGACCGCTGCCTTGGTGGCGCAGTAGACGGTGCCGCCGGGGTAGACCTCCCGCCCGGCGTTCGACCCGATGTTGATCACGTGGCCCGAGCCGCGCTCCACCATGCCGGGCAGCACGGCGCCGGACACGTTGAGCAGCCCGCGCACGTTGGTGTCGAGCATCCGGTCCCAGTCGTCCGGGTCGTCCTCGTGCAGCGGCGTCTTCCCCCGGGCCAGGCCGGCGTTGTTCACCAGCACGTCGATCGGCGACCAGCCGTCGGGCAGCGAGCCGAGCACCTCGTCGACCTGCGCCCGGTCGCGCACGTCCAGGGCCACCGGCAGGACGGCGTCGCCGTGCTCGGCGCGGAGCTCCTCGAGGCGGTCGGTGCGCCGGGCCGCGGCGACGACCCGGGCGCCCTGGGCGAGGAAGGCGTCGACGCAGGCGCGGCCGATGCCGCTGGAGGCGCCGGTCACGAGCACGACGGGGGTGGTTGCCATGGGGGCCTTCTTCCGTGGG
>NZ_SSXC01000098.1 GCF_021699055.1 Blastococcus sp. MG754426
AGCGCACCCTGCGCACCACCCTGGCCGACCTGCCCGCCACCCTCACCGAGCACGCCGTCCGCCCCCCCGCCGTCTGGGTCGTCGGGGAGGTCGCGGGGCTCACCGCGGAGGGCTAGGGGCCACCGGTCACGGTCGCGAAGACCACCGTGTTGTCGGTGCTGGTCCCCGCGGCGTCGTCGAACTCGCCACCGCAGGTCACCAGGGCGAGGTCGGCCTCGGCCGGGTGCCCGTTGAGCGCGTCGGAGAGCGCCGGGGTCGCCTTGTCCAGCCCGGTGAGCGGCTCGGCCAGCACGGTCAGCCGCAGCGCCGCGCCGACGGCGTCGCGCAGCACCACCTCGTCGCCCGGGCGGAGCTCGTGCAGCCGGTCGAAGACGGCGTCACCCCCGTCCTGCTGGTGCCCGAGGACCACCGCCATCCGCCCCGACCCCGGCGCCGGGCCGTCGGACCACCACGAGGTGGTCAGCATCGACTCGGGGACGCCGTAGCCCTCGACGGTGCGCCCGGTGAACGGGTTCTCGTAGGTCACCGTCCCGCGGTGCTCGACGGGCGCGTCGACGCCGATCGCCGGGATGGCCAGCCAGGCCGGCTCGACCGGCCCGGCGGCCGCCTGCTCGGACAGCGCGAACACGTCCTCCCCGGCCGGGGGGCGGGCGGTGACGACCCACAGCACCGCGAGCCCGGCCGCCAGGACGACGACGAAGGCCGCGGCGGTGCGGAGGTCAGGCCCCCGGGTCGGCCGCACGGCGGGACCTCAGCCAGCCGGCGCTCCCCGCACCGGCCGCGAGCGCGACGACGAGGCCGGCCACCGCCGGCGGCAGCCCGTCGCCCTCCGCGTCCCCGGCGGTGGGCGCGTAGCCCGGGTAGGACACCGGCTGGGCGACCGGGTGCTCGACCGGCGCGGGCACCCCCGGCGCGGGGACGTGCGGCTCGGGCTCGGCCGGGGGCGGGGGCTCCTCCCCGGCGGGCGGCGCGGGCACGCAGGTGGGCAGGGTCTCGGCCAGCAGCTGCAGCCCCTCGACGACGGAGGAATCGGCGAGCACCGCGGGGTCGAACGCCCCCTGCAGCTCCTCCCCCAGCCCGAGCAACCCCTCCAGCCCGCCACCGCCGGCCACCCCCTCGAGCGCCGCACCCAGCTCGGTGACCACCCCGACCAGCTGGACGGGCACCGCCACGAGGCCGGCGACGACGAGCTCGACGGACGCGACGATCCCGGCAACGCAGCTCTCCGGGAGCTGCAGCGCCGCGCCGAGCTGCTGGAGCGCCGCCTCCAGCTCGGCGGGGACCTCCACGGCGGGCACGGGGACGACCTCGGGCTCCTCCCCCTCCGCGGCCGGGTCCGCGCCCGCACCCCCACCGGGCAGCGCGGGCGGGGCGGCGGGGTCGCCGATCACCTCCTCCAGCACGTCGGTCACCGGCTGGAGCGGGTCCGGCGACGCCACCGGCTCCTCCGCCCGCGCGAGACCGGGGACACCCACGAGCGCGGCGGCGAGCCCGGAGGCGACCAGGGCCCGGCGGCCGCGCGGCCGTCCGGGGCGGGGCAGGGAACGCGACGACAAGGGGGCCTCCCGGAGCTCGTTACGTGTGACGCCACTTGCACAGCAGTAACGAGGGCCGGGAACGGCGGTGACGGAGCCGTCCGTCCTCCCGGAGCGTCGTCACTCCACGTATCCGACTTCTGGCCTGATGTCAGCCACCCGCGCGCCGGCGATGACACTTGTGCTCTCGATGTAGCACTCCTACTATCTGTCGCACGACAGCACGGAGGGGTGGGGCAGCGTGGACCCTCGGCAGGACGCGTCAGGCGGAGCGGTGATCCGGACCCGCGGGCTGCGGATGAGCTACGGCAGTCAGGAGGTCCTCTCCGGCGTCGACCTCGCGGTGCACCCCGGAGAGGTGGTCTGCCTCCTGGGTCCCAACGGCGCCGGCAAGACCACGACCATCGAGATCCTCGAGGGCTTCCGGCTGCCCTCGGCCGGGGAGGTACGGGTGCTCGGGGAGGACCCGGCGACCGCCGGTGACGCCTGGCGGGCACGGGTCGGGGTGGTGCTGCAGTCCTGGCGCGACCACGCGCGCTGGACCCCGCGCCAGCTGCTCACCCAGCTGGGCGGCTACTTCGAGCCGTGGTCGACCCCCGGACGGCCCCGCCCGTACGCGGTCGACGAGCTGATCGCGACCGTCGGCCTGACCGAGCACGCCGACAAGAAGATCGTCCGGCTCTCCGGGGGGCAGCGGCGGCGGCTGGACGTCGCCGTCGGCATCATCGGCCGCCCCGAGCTGCTCTTCCTGGACGAGCCCACCGCGGGCTTCGACCCGCAGGCGCGGCGGGACTTCCACGAACTGGTGCACCGGCTCTCCGACCTCGAGGGGACGAGCATCCTGCTCACCACCCACGACCTGGCCGAGGCCGAGAAGCTGGCCGACCGGATCCTCATCCTGACCAACGGCCGGATCGTCGCCTCCGGCAGCGCCGAGGAGCTCACCCGCCAGGTCGCCGGCACGGCGGAGGTGCGCTGGGCCTGCGGCCCGGACCGCTTCGTGCACCCGACCGACGACGTCGTCGGCTTCGTCCGCCGGTTGTTCGAGGAGCACGGCGACCGGTTGACCGATCTCGAGGTCCGGCGCGCCAGCCTCGAGGACACCTACCTGGCGATGGTGCAGCGCGCCGAGTCCGGCCGGCCGGCCGGGCCCGTCCTCGAGGAGGTCACCCGGTGAACGCCACCCGGCACGCGATCGGCCTGGGTCTGCGCCGCGGCTGGACGGAGTTCGTCCTGAGCCTGCGCAGCCCGCAGGACCAGGGCTTCTACCTGTTCATGGGCGGCGGCACGCTGCTCTACCTGTGGTTCAACCGGAACGGCGAGATCACCGCCGACGGGCAGTCCGTCCCGGTGGTGGCCTACTCCCTGCCGAGCATCCTGGCCGCCCTGCTCGCCTTCGGGGTCGTGATCGGCCCGGCCTACGCGCTGGCGATGGAACGGGAGGACGGCACGCTGCTCCGGCACAAGGCGGTCCCCCACGGCATGCAGGGGTACGTGACCGGCCAGGTGCTGTACCACTCGCTGGGCCTGCTGCCGATGCTGCTGGTCATCCTCGTGCCGAGCTTCCTGCTCTTCGACGACGTGATGGCGCGCGGGACCTCCGGCTGGCTCACCGTCGCGTGGGTGCTCGCGCTCGGGCTCCTCGCCACCCTCCCCATCGGGATGGTGATCGGCTCGCTGGTGCCCGGCGTCCAGAAGGTCGGCACCTGGGGGATGCTGCCGATCATCGTGCTCACCGCGATCTCGGGGATCTTCTTCCCCATCCAGGCGCTGTGGGGCTGGGTGCAGGCGGTCGCGCAGGTCTTCCCCATCTACTGGATCGGGGTGGGCATGCGCTCGGCCTTCCTGCCCGACACCGCGCTGGCGTTCGAGCTGGCCGGGTCGTGGCGGACCGGCACGACGGTGCTCGTACTGTCGGCGTGGGCGGTCGCCGGGTTGCTGGTGACCCCGCGGGTGCTCCGCCGGATGGCGCGGCGCCAGTCCGGTTCGCAGGTGGCCGAGGCTCGGGAGCAGGCGTTGCAGTGGGTGCACTGACCGGTGGCTGACGACCGCACCGGCGACGCCGTCCACAACCGGATCGCGCTCCTGCGCGCCGAGCAGCAGGTGACGCGGCGGGAGCTGGCCGACGCCCTCGGCGTCCACTACCAGACCGTCGGCTACCTGGAGCGCGGCGAGTACAACCCGAGCCTGCACCTCGCGCTGCGCATCGCGGAGTTCTTCGGCGTCCCGGTCGAGGCGGTGTTCTCGACCCGCCCCTTCCCCCGGATCACCGACCTGCACCGCCCGGCCCGGGACGACCCCCGCACCGCCTGACCGCACCCCCCGGGCACCGCCCTGCGGGAACGGGCCCCGCTGCGGTGGGGGAACTTCTTCAGATGTTGGCGCCGTCCGGGGGCGGGCCCTCGGGCAGCGCTGCGGCGACCCCCGACCCCGACAGCTCGGGGGCGTCCATGCCCACGCTGTAGGCGGTCATGGAGAGCGAGCCGTAGGCGTACCCGTCGACCAGCACGTCCACCGGGGCGTCGGTAGCCCCCGCCGCGCCCGCGACGTAGAGCAGCGGGAGGAAGTGGTCCGGCGTCGGGACGGCGAGGTCGAAGTCGCGGTGCCCGTCCAGCCGGCCGACGTCGGTGGGGTCGGTGAGCATGCACTCCTTGGCGGCCTCGTCGAACCGCTGCGCCCAGTCGAAGCCCGCGTCGGGCAGTGCCCGGCTGACGCCGCCGAGGTTGTGCACGACGTTGCCGCTGCCGATCAGCAGCACGCCGTCCTCGCGCAGCGGCGCCAGGGCCGCGCCCAGCTGCAGGTGGTAGTCGAAGGGCTTGAGCGCGTTGATCGACAGCTGCACGACCGGGATGTCGGCGTCCGGGAAGGCGTGCATGAGCACCGACCACGTCCCGTGGTCGATGCCCCAGCTGTCGTGGTCGGCGCCGACCCAGGTCGGGTGCACGATGTCGGCCACCTCCTCGTACAGCTCGGGCAGCCCCGGCGGCTCGTAGCGGACGTCGAAGAGCTCGCGGGGGAAGCCGAAGAAGTCGTGGATGGTCCGCGGCCGGGGCATGGCGGTGATCGCGGTGGCCTGCACGTACCAGTGCGCGGAGACCACCAGGATGGCCCGGGGCCGGGGCACGGAGCGGCCGAAGGCGCGCCAGGCCTCCGTGTAGCGGTTCTGCTCCAGGGCGTTCATCGGGTTGCCGTGACCGAAGAACGCTGCAGGCATGACGGGCATGGGCCCTCCCTGGTCGCTCGACTGCGGTCGCCCCCGCGATCATCGCCCCGACGACGGCCGAGTGCGAGGGCATGCGCGGTCCCGTCAGCCGCGCGCCGCCGCGTCCTCGAGCAGGACCTGCCGCTCGGCCGGTGGGCGGCGGGGGCAGGAGAGGCAGGTGCCCCCGCCGGGCAGCCGGTCCACCAGGCAGCAGGACACCCGGGCGGTGAAGCGCACCCCGTCGACGTCGACGTAGCGGGGGGCCGGCAGCGGCGCACCCACCGCCTCGGCCAGCGGGGCGGCCAGGGCGGTGACGGCGGGGACGTCGCCGAGGGCCCGCCCGAGGGTGAGCAGCCCGTTGGCCAGCGAGTCGGTGGCGATCGCCCACAGCGGGCGGGGTCGCATCCGGCCGGCAGCGGCCACCGCCGGGACCACCACCGTCAGGCACTCCCGCAGCCCGGCGGCGGGGTCCTCCGCGGGGGCGGCCGAGACGGCGGCCGCGGGCAGCCCGCCGGGTCCGAGGACGACGGCGGTGTCGGCCGGGCGCGCCGACAGCGGGCGCCCGACCGCGAGGCCGGCCAGCACCGGGGCCATGAGCACCGCCGACGCCGAGTACCACCACACGGTCGCGTGCACCCGCGGGGTCCCCCCGCCGCGGGCCGAGCGCTCGGCCAGGACCCGGCCGAGCCACGCCGGGTCCGCGAGCCGGCCGGCCGGCACCGCCGGTGCCCCCTCCGGGGGCACCAGGCCGAGGGCCGCGGCCCCCGGGATGCGGGCCACGACCTGCGCCTGCGGACCGCTCACCGGGCCAGTGTGGCCGGTCGTCGCTCCGCGGGGCGCACGGGGCAGACGACCGGGCACCACGGCCATACGGTGTGTCGTGGAACACGCCGCACCGCCGCGACAGCACGCGGCGCCGGATTCTCGGGAGGACCCCATGAGCGAAACGACCCAGGTCGGCGGCCGGAGCTTCGCCCCGCCCGAGGCCCTCGCGGCCCAGGCGAACGTCGGCCCCGACGTCTACGACGAGGCCGCCCGCGACCGGCTGGCGTTCTGGGAGTCCGCGGCGCGCCGGCTGACCTGGGAGGAGGAGTGGGACACGGTCCTCGACTGGAGCAACCCGCCCTTCGCGAAGTGGTTCGTCGGCGGCAAGCTCAACGTCGCCTACAACTGCGTCGACCGGCACGTCGAGGCCGGCCACGGGGAGCAGGTCGCCTACCACTGGGAGGGCGAGCCCGGCGACACCCGCACCATCACCTACGCCCAGCTCAAGGACGAGGTCTGCAAGGCGGCCAACGCCCTGGTCGAGCTCGGCGTGCAGGCCGGTGACCGGGTGGCGATCTACATGCCGATGATCCCGGAGACGATCGTCGCGATGCTGGCCTGCGCCCGCATCGGCGCCGTCCACATGGTGGTCTTCGGTGGCTTCTCCGCCGACGCGCTGGCCAGCCGGCTCGACGACGCCGGCGCCGTCCTGGTCATCACCGCCGACGGCGGCTACCGCCGCGGCGCCCCCAGCGCGCTCAAGCCCGCCGTCGACGACGCGGTGGGCCGCAGCCCCGGCGTCCGGAACGTCGTGGTGGTCAAGCGGACCGAGCAGGACGTCGAGTGGGCCGAGGGCCGCGACCTGTGGTGGCACGACGTGGTCGGCCGGCAGTCCGCAGAGCACACCTGCGAGTTCTTCGACGCCGAGCACCCGCTCTACATCATGTACACCTCGGGCACGACGGCGAAGCCGAAGGGGATCCTGCACACCTCCGGCGGCTACCTGACCCAGGTGGCCTACACGCACTGGGCGACGTTCGACCTCAAGCCCGACACCGACGTCTTCTGGACCGCGGCCGACGTCGGCTGGGTCACCGGCCACAGCTACATCGTGTACGGGCCGCTGGCCAACCGGGCGACGTCGGTCATGTACGAGGGGACGCCGGAGACCCCGCACCGCGGCCGCTGGTTCGAGCTGATCCAGAAGTACGGCGTCACGATCCTCTACACGGCGCCGACGGTGATCCGCACGTTCATGAAGTGGGGCGAGGACATCCCCGCCGGCTTCGACCTCACCTCCCTGAGGCTGCTCGGGTCGGTCGGCGAGCCGATCAACCCCGAGGCCTGGCTCTGGTACCACGAGCACATCGGCGGCGGCCGCTGCCCGATCATGGACACCTGGTGGCAGACCGAGACCGGGGCGCACATGCTCACCCCGCTGCCCGGCGTCACCAGCCTCACCCCGGGCTCCGCGCAGCACCCGTTCCCGGGCATCTCGGCGAAGGTCGTCGACGACGAGGGCAACGAGCTCAGCGACGACTCCACCGGCCTGCTGGTGCTCACCGAGCCGTGGCCGTCGATGCTGCGCACCATCTGGGGCGACGACGACCGCTACGTCGACACCTACTGGTCGCGCTTCGGCAAGGACGTCTACTTCGCCGGGGACGGCGCGAAGAAGGACGCCGAGGGCAACATCTGGCTGCTCGGGCGGGTCGACGACGTGATGAACGTGTCCGGCCACCGCATCTCGACGACGGAGGTGGAGTCCTCGCTGGTGGGGCACCCGACCGTCGCCGAGGCCGCCGTCGTCGGTGCCAGCGACCCCACCACGGGTCAGGGCATCGTCGCCTTCGTGATCCTCCGCGGGAACGCCGAGGACTCCGGCGACGAGCTGGTGCAGGCGCTGAAGACGCACGTCGCCAAGGACATCGGCCCGATCGCCAAGCCGCGCCAGATCATGGTCGTGCAGGAGCTGCCCAAGACGCGCTCCGGCAAGATCATGCGGCGGCTGCTGCGGGACATCGCCGAGAACCGCGAGCTGGGCGACGTCACCACGCTGACCGACTCGTCGGTGATGAACATGATCAAGGAGAAGCTGCCCGCCGCCCCCGCGGAGGGCTGACCCCCGTAGGCACAGGAAGCTCTCCCTGCGTCGCGGGCGTCCCCGCCGCAGGGGAAGCTTCCTGTGCCCCCCTTTCCGAGGGACCGGGACGCGGTCCCGGGACGGATGGGGCACCATCGTCCTGACCAGCACCGTCCCGACCGGAGGAGGAGCCACCCGTGGCCCACAGTGTGTCGACCACCCGCACCGACGGCAGCAGCGCGGCGGCCGAGCCCTCGATCGGCACGCTGGTGCAGAGCGCGATGGCCGACGTCTCGACGCTGATCCGCGGCGAGGTGGAGCTCGCCAAGTCCGAGATCGGCGCGTCCGCGAAGAAGGGCGCCATCGGCGGCGGGATGTTCGGGGCCGCCGGCGTCGTCGCCGCCTTCTCGATGTTCTTCCTCTTCATCGCCCTCGCCGAGGGCCTCACCGCGCTGGGCGTGCCCCGCTGGCTGTCCTACCTCATCGTCTGGGTCGCGCTGCTCCTCGTCGCCGGCCTGCTCGCGCTGATCGGCAAGCGGATGATCAAGAAGATCGAGAAGCCCGAGCGCACGATCGAGTCGCTGCGGGAGCTGCCCGAGGTCATGCACCGCGAGGCCCCCGGCGCCCGGCGCCGCGACGTGCCCACCGTGAGCGGTGGCAAGGTGCAGCTGCGCGGCAACGAGCCCTACCGGGTCTGAGACCGGTGACCGTCCCCCCGGACGGCCGTCCCGACGCGATCAGCGTCCTGCTCCCGGGTCCGTGGGCCCACCGCGACATCTCCGCCAACGGCGTACGGCTGCACGCGGCGGAGGCCGGCGACGGGCCGCTCGTGCTGCTGCTCCACGGGTTCCCGCAGTTCTGGTGGACCTGGCGCGCCCAGCTCACCGGCCTGGCCGAGGCCGGTTTCCGCGTCGTGGCGCCGGACCTGCGCGGTTACGGGGCCAGCGACAAGCCGCCCCGCGGCTACGACCTGCCCACCCTCTCCTCCGACGTCGCGGCGCTCGTGCGGGCGCTGGGTGAGCGCGACGCGGTCGTCGTGGGCCACGACTGGGGTGGCCTGCTGGGCTGGACGGCGGCCGCGCTGCACCCGCGGGTGGTGCGCCGGCTGGTCGTGGTCTCGATGGCCCACCCGCGGCTGCTGCGGGCCGGCCTGGCCGACCGGGGGCAACGGCGGGCCCTCCGTCACGCCCTGGGCTTCCAGGTGCCGCGGCTGCCGGAGCGGCGGCTGACCCGCCTCGACGACGACCCGGTCGCCGACCTGATGCGGCGCTGGGCCGGGCCGGAGTGGGCCCGCACCGCGGACTTCGCCGCCGCCGTGGAGCGCTACCGCTCGGCGGCCCGCATCCCGCAGGCGGCGTACGGCGCGATGGAGTACTACCGCTGGGCCGGCCGCTCGCAGCTGCGGCCCGACGGGCTCCGGTACGCCCGGCGCATGGCGGCCCCGGTCACCGCCCCGACCCTGCAACTGCACGGCGGGGCCGATCCGTACGTCCTCCCCCGGACGGCGAGAGGGTCGGGCCGCTACGTCGCCGGGGCCTACGAGTGGCGCGAGCTCCCCGGCATCGGCCACTTCCCGCAGGAGGAGGCCCCCGAGGAGGTCACCCGCGCCATCGCCGACTGGGCGCGGTGACGTGCTGGAACGGCCCCGCTGCAGGGACCCGCGCCGAGCGGAGCGAGGCGTGGGGGGCAGGTGACGTGCTGGAACGGCCCCGCTGCAGGGACCCGCGCCGAGCGGAGCGAGGCGTGGGGGGCAGCGGGGTCCTTCTACTCGCAGGGCCCGGTCGGGACCTCGGTGCGCGCGACGCTACCCGCCTCGGCGGCCCGGGCGACCTGCGGGCCGGTGAGGGCGTAGCCGGTCTGCGGGTCGTCGATCGCCGAGGCGAAGACCACGCCGAGGACGCTCCCGTCGGGGGCGAAGAGCGGCCCGCCGGAGTTGCCGGCGCGGACCTGGCCGAACAGGGCGTAGACGTCGCGGACGACGGTCCGCGTGTTGCGGAAGTCGGGCCCGCTGATCTCGCCGCGGTCGCGGACGCGGGCGGGGCCGACGTAGAAGTCCCCGCCGCCGGGGTAGCCCATGATGATCGCGTCGTCCCCGGAGTCCGCCGTCGCGGGGGCGAACCGCAGCGGCACCTGGGGCAGCCCCGGCACCGCGAGCACCGCGACGTCGACCTCCTCGTCCACGACGACCGGGACCGCGTCGTACTCCCGGCCCTCCGCGACCACCACCGGGTCCGTCACACCGGCCAGCACGTGGGCGTTGGTCATGACCCGCTCGGGCGCGTACACGAAGCCGGAGCCGTCGATCTGCCGCGAGCACGACGGCGCCACCCCGCGGATCCGCACCACCGACCCCTCCACCGACGCCACGACCGCGCTGTTCCGCAGCTGGGGATCGGGAGCCGGGACCTCCCGCGCCTGGGTGGGGGTGAGCGGGTCGAGGACGTCGGGCAGCCCCCGCCGGTCGATCGCCTCCCGCAGGTCCTCGTAGACCGCGCGCACCTCGTCGGGCACGGCGCGGTCCACGGCCTGCACCAGCGCCGACTGGCGCACCTGGCCGGCGACCTGGGGGAAGGGCGAGCTGGCCAGCGGGGAGGCGACCATCCAGGCGACCAGCAGCACCGCAGCCGCCGACACGAGGGCACCGGCCACGGAGTCGACCATCTTGGCCGGCTCCCAGGTGACCCGCGAGCGCAGCGCCCGGCCCGCCGCGCCGGCCAGGATCTGGCCGAGCAGCGCCCCGGCGAGCACGACCACGAGCGCGCCGAAGACCCGGCTGACGCTGGAGCCGTCGATCCGGTCGGCGACGGGCCCGGCCAGCTGCGCCCCGAGCACCGCCCCGCCGAGGAAGCCGAGGATCGAGGTGGCGGAGACCAGCAGGCCCTGCCGGAACCCGGAGAGGGCGAAGACCAGCGCGAGCGTGATCAGCAGCAGGTCGACCAGGGACACCGCTACCCGCTGACCGTCATGGTGCCCACCTGCCCGAGCTGGAGGTGGAAGGTGCAGGCGAACGGGTAGTCGCCGGGCGTCGACACCTCGAACTCGATCGTCTTCTCCTCACCGGCGGCGAGCATGGAGATGCCGGCGTCGATCGGCTCGGGCAGCTCCGCGTCGGTGAACTCGAGGTTGTGCGGCATGTCCTCGCCGACGTTCACCACGGTCAGCCGCACCGGCCCCGGCGCCACGGTGAAGGTGTCCGGGGTGAACACGTAGTCGTCCTGCGTCTGGAGCGTGACCTCCTGCACGCCGTCCTCGGCGACGGTGACCTCGCCGAGCCCCTCGGGGACCGGCGCCTCGGGCGCCTGCTCCGCCGCACCGCCACCGCCGCCACCACCGCAGCCGGTCAGCAGCACCAGCGCGGCGGCGAGCGCCACGCCCCGGCCCCGTCCAGCGGATCGCCACGAGCGTGCGGACGGTGCGGGAGCCGGGGTCCTTCTGCTGCTCATCGGGGCCGAACCGTACGCGCCGCGGGCCCGTCGGGCGCGGGATCGGCCACCGTCGGCGCGGCGCTGTCACCGGCCGGGTCGTCGTCGCCGGAGCCGGGCAGGGTGTACGGGCGGAGCCGCTCGGGGTCGATCGGCCGGACGTCGGTGGCGTCCCACGGCCGGGCCAGCCCGGCGGCCTCGAGGATCGCGTCGAGCAGCCCGGCGGTGAAGCCCCACACCTCCATGTCGGCGACGCAGAACGCCGGCCCGACGTAGCCGGCCGGGTGCCGCACCCGGTAGCGGTTGGCCGGGTCGACGAGGTCGGCCAGGGGCACCCGCGCGACGCGGGCCACCTCGTGCGGATCGCCGACCGCGACGTCCCGCGGGTCGTCCCACCAACCCACGACGGGGACCACCAACCGGTCCGACGGTGGCAGGAACAGCTCCTGCAGCGTCGCGACGACGCGGACGCCGTCGGGGTCGATGCCCGCCTCCTCGTGCGCCTCGCGCAGCGCCGTACCCACCGGGAAGTCGTCCCCCGGGTCGACCCCACCCCCGGGGAACGCGGGTTGGCCCGCGTGGCTGCGCAGGTGCGGGGACTTCTCGATCAGCAGCAGGTCGGGGCCGGCCGGCCCCTCGCCGAACAGGATGAGGACGGCGGATCGGCGGGCGGTGGTGGTCCGCTGCGGCATGCGGTGGCGCAGCGGGAGGTCGTCGGCCCGCGCCACCAGCCGCTGCAGGTACGCGGGCAGCCCGTCGGTGCCGGTCACAGCTGCACCCCCAGGTGCTCGGCGACCAGCCCCCGGAGCTCCTCCACCGAGCTCACCGGGCCCGCCTCGGTGTGCACCAGCGCGCCGGCGGCGTCGACGAAGTAGGTGAACGGCAGCGCGTTCAGGCCCAGCTCGGCCATCAGCTCGCCGTCGCCGTCGAAGGCGCTGGGGAAGGTGACGCCTGCGTCCTGGGCGAAGGACGCGGCCTGGGGCAGCCCGTCCTTGCTGATCACCCCGACCACCCGCACCCGGTCGCCGGCGGCCTCGGAGAACTGCTGCAGGAGCGGCATCTCCTCGCGGCACGGCGGGCACCAGCTGCCCCACAGGTTGACCACCATGGGCACGCCGGGGGCGCGGGCGAGGTCCAGGGAACCGCCCCCGGGGCAGTCGAAGGCCAGCGGTGGCAGGCGCTCGGCGCCGGTCGCCCCGGCGGCGGGCTGCTCCGGGCAGGCGGTCAGCACCGCGGCCGGGGACGCCGTCGGCGACGGCTCGGCGGCCGTCCCGCTCCCACCGGAGGTGCAGCCGGCCACGGCGAGCAGCGCGACCGCGACCGGCACGAGGCGGCGCATCACTCGGTGTCCGAGGCGGCCGGCGTCTTCACCAGCTTGACGGCGAGCTCGGGGTCGACCGGGCCGATGCCGAACGAGGGGCACCACTGCGCCAGGCCGCACGCCCCGCAGGCGGCCTTCTTCGCGTGGCACACCCGGCGGCCGTGGAAGATCACCCGGTGGCTGAAGTCGGTCCACTCCTTCTTCGGCACCAGCTGGGCGATCTCGGCCTCGACCTTGACCGGGTCCTCCTCCTCGGTCCACCCGAACCGGCGCACCAGGCGGCCGAAGTGGGTGTCGACGGTGAGCCCCGGGACGCCGAAGGCGTTGCCCAGCACGACGTTCGCCGTCTTGCGCCCGACGCCCGGCAGGGTGACCAGGTCGGCCATCCGGGCCGGCACCTCGCCGTCGAAGCGCTCGACCAGCGCCTGGCTCAGCCCCAGCACCGAGTTCGCCTTGGCCCGGAAGAACCCGGTGGGCTTGAGGATCGTCTCCAGCTCCGCCCGGTCGGCGCCGGCGAGGGCGACCGCGTCGGGGTACCGCGCGAACAGCGCCGGCGTCACCTTGTTGACCATCTTGTCGGTGGTCTGGGCCGACAGCACGGTGGCGACCAGCAGCTCGAAGGCGTTGGTGAAGTCGAGCTCGCAGTGCGCGTCGGGGTGGATGACGGCCAGCTCGCGGGCCATCCGGCGGGCCCGGCGGGTGCGGGCCAGCGGGGTCTCCGCCGGGTCGTACGGGGACGCCCCGGTCAGGGCGGCGGGGGTCGGGCGG
>NZ_SSXC01000099.1 GCF_021699055.1 Blastococcus sp. MG754426
AACCCGACCCACCCTGGACCGACGAAGAAGCCCCACCCGACCCGAAGAGCCGCTGAGCCGCCCACCTGCTGCATCGCCGCCCGCTGATCGGCGTCCGAGCACCGATCAGCGGGCGGCGCGGGCCACCGCCGCGCAGAACCGGTCGGCGTCGGCGCGCACCTCCGCCATCGGGGCGAGCAGTTCCTCGTCGGCGACCTCCCGCACCGCCGCGTGCAACCGGCGTTCGGCTGCCCTCCCCCGCCGCCGGGCCCGCCACGCCACGAGGGGGCGGCACAGCAGCGCGAGCAGCAGCCCTGCGAGCAACCCCCCGACCAGCAGCAGCGTGGGCAGCGGGATGCCCTCGACCCGGGGCAGCGGCACGACGTCGTCGAGCTGGAGGAACCCCAACCCGACCAGCGCGAGCAGCCACAGCGCACCGACCAGCGCGGTGGCCAGGAGCAGCCACTGCAGCCCGGCGGCCGCCCGCTGCCAGAGCGGCACCCGGTCGGACCCGAACTCGGCACCCCCCACCGCGCGGTCCAGCGCGTCGGCGAGGCGTTCCTCCGAGACCTCCGCCGTCCGCCGCAGCTCGTCGCGCCACGCCGGCGCCAGCCCCTCCCCGACGGCGTCGCGGGCCGCCCGCACGGCCGTCGCCATGCGCGCCCCCTCCACCGCGCCCGCCGGCGGGAGGGACGTGCGGGCGCGCTCGTCGCCGAGGTGCAGCCGCTCGAGCGGGTCCGCACGCAGCTTGCGGGTCCACCGGACCGGCGGCCAGCCGGTGCGCCCGGTGCCCTCGCGGCGGGTCGAGCGCTCCACCGCGGCCACCACGGTCGGGACGCCGGCCGCAGCGGCCAGGGCGTCGGTGAGGTCGTCGGCCGGCTCGCGGGCGGGGTCCTCGCCGGCCGCCCGCCCCCGGCGCCGCGACCGCCCGGGGGCAGCCTCCGGGCAGTGCACGGCCAGCTCCGCGGCGCTCCCCCGGACGTCGGCCAGCAGCCGCTCACCGGCCGCCCGGCGGGCGCGCACCCGCCGCGCCAGCTCGCCGCGCAGCTCCGCCAGCCCGTCCCCGGTGCGCCCGGACACCGCCAGCAGCGGGGTCGCGCCCAGCCCCTCCCGGTCCAGCAGCCCCCGCAGGTCGGCCAGGCAGGCCCGCGCGGCGGTCTCGTCGAGGCGGTCGACCTGGTTGAGCACCACGAGCAGCACCCCCGCGTGCCCGGCCAGCGGGGCCAGGTACCGCTCGTGCACGGCGGCGTCGGCGTACTTCTGCGGGTCCAGCACCCAGACCAGGACGTCGACGAGCTCCACCAGCCGGTCCACCTCCAGCCGGTGCTCCAGCCGGACGCTGTCGTGGTCGGGCAGGTCGAGGAGCACCAGGCCCTCGAGCGACGGCTCGGGCTCCCGGCGGTGGCGGCGCGGCACCTGCAGCCAGTCCAGCAGCCGGTCGGTCCCGTCGTCGGCCGCCCCCCAGACCGTCGCGTGCGCGACGCCGGTCGTCGGGCGGCGCACCCCCGGGGTGCTCACCTCGCTGCCCGACAGGGCGTTGAACAGCGTGGACTTGCCGCTCCCCGTGGCCCCCGCCAGCGCGACGACCGTGGCGTCGCCCAGCGCCTCGCGTGCGCCGGCCTTGGCCAGCACCGCCCGGGCGCGGGCGACCTCCGGGGCCGCCAGCCGGCCGTCGGCCACCTCGACGGCCTCCCGCAACGCCGCCAGCCGGTCGGCCAGCGCGACCTCCGACCGCCTCATGCGCCGCGTGCCTCGACGAGCGAAGCGGCCGCCGCCCGCAGCTCCTCGGCCGCCCGCGGTGGCGGGGCGACGGCCTCCACCAGCGCGTCGAAGCGGTCCTGCTCGTACCGCAGCAGCGCCTCGGACCGCTCGCCCAGGTCCGCCCGGGCCCGCTCCGCCAGCGAGCGCACCGCGGCGTCGCCGAAGACGGCCTCCAGCACCCGCTGGCCGACGGCGGTGGTGCCGCCCGCGACGGCCACCTCCCCGCCGAGCAGCCCCCCGGTCTGGGCGAACACCGCCACCATCACCACCGCGCCGGTCCCGCTCACGCCCCAGGAGAGCAGCCGCGCCCGGGAGCGCTTGTCGGCGCCCTCGCTGCGCACCAGGTCCAGCACCGTGCCCTGCCAGTCCCGCACCTGCGCCGCGGCGGCCTCGGGGAAGTCGGGGGAGGCGGCGGCGAGCTCCCGCTCCCGGTCGCCCAGCAGCCCCGGGCCGGCGGGCAGCGCGCGCCAGGCGGTGACGGTCCGCTCCGCGGCGCGGTCGGCCTCGGCGCGCAGCAGCTGCTCGACGCTGCTCTCCAGCGCGCCCTGCAGGCTCTCGGCCGGCGCCGGGCGCCCGGTCAGCGCCGCGGCGACGCGGTCGCGCGCCCGGCCGACCCGGTTCTGCAGGCTGCGCATCCACTCCCCGGTGCCCACGAACTCCTGCCAGCGGGCCAGCACCTCCCCGCGCAGCAGGCTGCCGCTGCGCACCCCCTGGTCCACCCCGTCGCGCGCCGCGTCGTACGCCGCCGCCGCCGCGTCGTGCAGGGCCCCGGCCGCGACCCGCTGCTCCTCCACCGCCGCGGCGACCGCGGCGGTCCGCTGCTGGAGGCTGTCCAGCGCACCGGCGAGGGTCTGCCGGACGACGGCGGCGCGCTGCTCCTGGTCGGCGGCCAGCCCGTGCAGCCAGCCCCGCAGCGGCGCCACCTGGTCCTCGGGCAGCCGGCCGTCCTCGAGGGGGCGTTCCTCGACGACGAACAGGCGGGCCGAGGCGAGGCCGGCGTCCCGCAGCATGGCCGCGAGGTCGGCGGAGATCTCGGCGGCGGCCTCCGGGGGCACGCGGTCCAGCACGACCGCCAGCGCCGTCCCCCGCTCCTCGGCCGTGCGCAGCAGGTCCCAGGGCACCGCGTCGGCGTAGCGGGCCGCGGTCGTGACGAAGACCCAGAGGTCGGCGGCGGCCAGCAGCTGGCCGGCCAGGTCGCGGTTGGCGGTCACCACCGAGTCGACGTCGGGGGCGTCGAGCACGGCGAGGCCCGCGGGGACGTCGTCCCGGACCACCAGCTGCAGGGTGCCGGGCCCGCCGTCGCCGCCGGTGACCCGCGCCAGGCCCGGCAGCACGCGGTCCCCGGAGAAGCTGGCGGCGTCCACGCGGGCGCACACCAGCACGGGGGCGCGGGTGGTCGGGCGGAGCACGCCGGCCGTGGTGACCGGGGCGCCGACGAGGCTGTTGACCAGCGTGGACTTGCCGGCGCCGGTGGAGCCGCCGACGACGGTGAGCAGCGGGGCGTCCAGGTCGCGCAGCCGGGGCAGCAGGTAGTCGTCGATCTGGTCGGTGACGCCGCGGGCCGTTCGGACGGCGTCGTCGCGGCCCGCGGTCACCAGCGCCAGGGGGACGGCGGCGACCTGGTCGCGGAGCGCCGAGAGGGCCTCGGTCAGACGGGGCGGCGACGGGATCACGCCTGCTCCTCTGCCCCGCGGCACGCCCGGCTACCCGCCGTTCCCCCGACCGGTCACTCGGCCAGGCGGGCGCGCTCCTCGCGCAGCGCCTGGAACACCCGCCGGCGCACCCGGTCCTGCTCCCGCTCCTCGATGTCGAGGAAGCGGATGCTCATGAGCCAGCGGGCGCCCCGCGCCTGGACGCGGATGACCTCGCCCCGGCACACCAGGGGCCCGTCCTCGAAGCGGACGGTCAGCGCCATCGTCGTCCCGACGTCGGGCAGGATGCCGAAGCCCTCGAAGTGGACGCGCATGCCGGCCTCGCTGACGTCCATGGTCTCGCCCGTGAGCTCGACCGCGCCCAGGCCGCCCTCCACGGGCACGACCACGCGGCCCCGCACCGCCGCCCGGCGCTGGCTGTGCTCGGCCGGCCCGGTGGCGGTGAGCCGCCAGCGCACGACCGCGCCCTCCTGCACGTCCAGGACGTCGGCGGGGAGCACGCGGTGGCCGTTGTCGCTGCGCCAGTAGACCTCGACGGCGTCACCGGGCTTCACGACCGAGCCGTCGACGAACTCGCTCGCGGACGGGCGGACGGAGATCACGCCCTCGTGGACGACCTCCACCCGGGCGCTGACGGCGACGTCGGTACCGGAGAGCCGCACCTCCACCTCGGTCTGCTCCGCCGGGTGGTCGGCGCCGGGAACGCTGCTCATGGTCCTCTTCCGCTCATCGGTGGTGCGCGGCCGGGCACCGCCCGACCGCCGGGGAACGGTAACCGCCGGGGCGGGCGTCCGGCGGCAGGCACCGGCGACGCGCCGGACCGGACCGGTCCCGGTCAGCCGGCGGGCTGCGGCTCCGGCCGCGGCTCCGGCGTGCCGGGGGGCACGGGTCCGGCGCCGACGGCGTTGCGGGTGGTCTTGGCCCGGTACAGCTGCTCGTCGGCCCGGGACATCAGCTCGCGGGGGTAGGCGTCGGCGCCGGTCGCCGTCGCCACGCCCAGGGAGAGGCTCAGCCGCGCGGCCCCGAGACCCGGGGGGCGGAGCAGCCGCGCCTCGCGCCGCAGCTCCTCGGCCACCGCGGTCGCGCGCTCCGCGTCGGCGCCGGGCATCAGCACGGCGAGCTCGTCGCCACCGAGGCGGGCGACGAGGTCCCCGCCGCGCACACGGGCCGACAGCAGCCCGGCGACCGTCCGCAGCGCGGCGTCCCCGCCGGCGTGCCCGTACCGGTCGTTGACGTCCTTGAAGTGGTCGAGGTCGACCAGCACCACGCTGAGGACGTCGCCCCGCTGGCGGGTCCGCGTGCAGAGCTCGGCCAGCTCGGCGTCCCACCGGCGGCGGTTGGCCAGGCCGGTGAGCGGGTCCTCGTGGCTGAGCCGCTCCAGCTGGGCCAGGAGCGCGCCGGTCCGCTGCTGCTCGCGCTCCAGGCGGACCCGGGTGTGCAGCTCGCGGGTGTCGAGGGCGTAGCGCCGCAGGTGGGCCAGGACCGCGATCACCGACGCGGTGGCGAGGTAGACCGTGACCGCCAGGAGGTCGCCCGGGGAGAGGCCGTCGTCCGCGCTGACCGAGGCCAGCCCGAGAGCGGCCCAGGAGACGGCGACGAGCGCGACCGTCCAGCGCGGGCGGGCCACCATGACGCAGCCGCTGCCGTAGATGGCGAGGGTGAGACCGAGCAGGTGGTAGCGCGGGTCCTCCGAGCGCGTCACCATCCAGGCCACCTCCGCCTGCACGACGGCGAGGACGGAGAAGGTGAGCAGCTCGGGCCGGCGGCGGCCCAGCGGCAGCCGGCCGAGCGCGACGAGCGCCAGGAGCATCGGGATCTCGCAGAGCAGCCGGACCGCCAGGAAGGTGCCGGCGTTGCTGCTCTCGGTGGCCAGGTCGACGACCGCCCACAGCGGCACCGTGACCACCGCGACCCAGCCGACGAGCAGCCCGGCCGTCCGGGCCCGCTCGGCCCGCTCCTCGGCCAGCCCGGGGACGGCGGCGGCCAGCTCGGCGACGGCGGCACGGCCCCGTGGCGACCGGCCCCCGGCGGCGACGGGCCCCGGGGACGGGAGCACGTCGCCACGGCGCAGCACGGCCAGCAGGCGCTGGGAGATCGAGAACGGCACGGTTCTGCGATCGGCACCCCGCCCGGTTTCCTGAGCAGTTGCGGCCCGGACCACCCGTAGGGGTGAGGAGGTGGCATCCGCGCAGGTCAGCGGCGGGGTCAGCCGCCCCGGCGCGCGGTGAACCCGGCCACGAAGTCGCGCAGGCTGCGGGTCGGCCGCAGCCAGGCACCGTCCGGCGGGAGCGCGTCGAGGCGGACCCGGTCGAGGGGCTCGACGAAGGCGCCCGGGACGTCCTCGATGTCGATGAACTGCAGCAGGTCCGAGCCGATCGCGTAGCCGGCGACCTCGCTGAAGGCGACGACGACGACCTCCGTGCCGTGCCTGGCGAGGTCCTCCAGGGGTTCGGCGAAGTTGCGACCGTCGCCGGAGAAGACCACCAGCCGCCGCAGCCGGTGGCTGTGCGCCCGGACGGCGATGTGGTCGAGCATGTCCTGGTCGATGTCGTCGTCGGGCTGGCTCTTCGGCCGGGCGAAGACCGAGTAGCCGAAGCCGCGCAGCGCCTCCACCCAGCGCTGCAGCGAGCCCGGTTGCGGCGGGATGTTGGCGAAGACGCACGCCTCGACGTCCGGCGCGTCGGAGGAGGACGGATCGCCGGCGCCCTCGACGAACCAGGCCGCGATGGCGTCGAAGCGCGGCCGGGAGGCCGCCGTCGGCCGGGCACCGATCACCGTCGACAGGGTCATGTCGATGTTCGGGGCGTCCCAGATGAGCAGGTCCAGGGCGGGACGCGACCGGTCGTCGCCGGCCGGCTGCTCGGTGGGCTCGGTCACGGCCGCGGAGGTGTCCAGCACGGGCACAGTCTGCCCGGGGACGACGACGGTTGCGCCCGCGGGCGGCACCGCACCGGATCCGGCGGGCTCGGCGGCGCGGGGCGGCCCGGCGGGCGCGGTGGCGCGGCGGCGGAGGTTCACCCGCGCACGGGGACGGCGCGGCCCGCCATCGCCAGCGCGCACAGGTCCCCGCCGGCCTGCTGCACCTCGCGCACCCACCCGGGCAGCCGCTCGGCGGGCATCGGGTGCCCGAGCAGCCAGCCCTGCGCGAGGTCGCAGCCGGCCTGGCGCACCATCCGCAGGTGGTCGGGGGTCTCGACCCCCTCGGCCACCGAGCGGATGCCCAGCGTGCGGGTGAGCCCGACGATCGCGGCGAGCACCGCGCCGGTGTCGCCAGCGGCGACCCGCTCGGCGGCGGCGAGCAGCGAGCGGTCGATCTTCAGCGTCCCGATGGGCAGCGCGAACAGCTGCGCCAGGGACGACCACCCGGTGCCGAAGTCGTCGATCGCCACCCGGACGCCGAACCCGCGCAGCACCGAGAGCTGGTCCTCCGCGCGGGTCGGGTCCTCGGCCACGCTGGTCTCGGTGAGCTCCAGCACGAGCTGGTCGGGCGGCAGGCCGGAGTCCTGGAGGGCCAGCCGCACGTCGCGCACCAGCGTCTCCGCGGAGAAGTGCCGGGCGCTGACGTTCACCGACATGCGCAGCGCCAGACCCCCGGCCGCCCACTCCGCCGCCTTGCGGGTGGTCTCCCGGAGCAGCCAGCGGGTGATCGGGATGATCTGCCCGGTCTCCTCGGCCACGGAGAGGAAGGTGTCCGGGGAGAGCAGCCCGCGCTCGGGGTGCTGCCAGCGCACCAGCGCCTCCACGCCCTCGATCTGGCCGGTGTCGAGGCGCACGACCGGCTGGTAGTGGACCACCAGCTGGTCGATGGCGTCCCCGCGCAGGCGGGTGGCGACCTCCAGCCGCCAGCGGGCGGCCTCGCGCAGCGCCGGGGAGAACAGGTGCACCCGGTCCCGGCCGGAGCTCTTCGCGGCGAACATGGCGGCGTCGGCGTCGCTGAGCAGGTGGTGGGCGTCGCGGACCTCGGGTCGCGCCACCGCCACGCCGATGCTGGCGCTGAGCGGCACGGAGATCTCACCGGCGGCGAAGGGGCGGCCGAACGCCGACTGCAGCCGGAAGGCCAGGGCCGCGGCCTCGGCGCTGTCGCAGCCGTGCGCGAGGACGACGAACTGGTCGGCGCCCAGGCGGGCCACGGCATCCCCCGGGCGGACCTGCTCGGAGAGCCGGCCGGCGACCAGCCGCAGCAGCTCGTCGCCGACCTGGTGCCCCAGCGAGTCGTTGACGGTCTTGAACGCGTCGAGGTCCACCACGAGCAGCGCCACGCCGCCGTGGTGGTCGTCGGCCAGCGCCTCACCGGTGAGCTCGAGCAGCCGCGCCCGGTTCGGCAGCCCGGTCAGGTCGTCGTGCTGCGCTCTCCACAGGAGGTCGTCCCGGGCCCGCACCTGGTCGGTGACGTCGTTGTGCGTGACGACGACGCGGCCCTCGCGGTCGACGCGGGTCGCCTGGAGGTGGAACCAGCCGACCCCCCGGCGCGTCGGGCAGGAGTACTCGAAGGCGAACGTCCGGCCGTCGGAGGCCGCGGTGTCGGCCAGCAGCCCGCGCAGCCCCTCGGCGAGCCGCTCGTGCTCCGCCGGCGCCAGGCCACGCGTCATGACGGTCAGGTAGTCCTCCCCCGGGCGGCCGGGCCAGGAGATCTCGGGCAGCAGCTCCTCGCCGCTGCGGAACCAGGCCCCGTTCGCCGAGACGATCCTCCCGTCGGGGCCGACCAGCACCGTGGGCGAGGGCAGCGCCTCCAGCACCGCGGTGAGGCCGCGGAGCTGGTCGTCGCGCTCCTGGTCGGTGCGCCGGCGGACGTCGATGTCGCGGAACAGCACCGCCGCCCCGGCGGGGTCGGGGAACAGCCGCACCTCGTACCAGCGCGACCGGGGCTCGTAGAAGAACTGGAACTCGCGCGCCCGGCCGTCGGCGAGCAGCTGGCGGTACTGCTCCTCCGCCAGGGAGCCGCGGAGGGCGGGGAAGGCGTCGCGGGCGTCCCGGCCGAGCAGCTCCTCGGCCCGGTGCCCGAGCAGCCGCTCGGCGGCCGCGTTCAGGTAGGCGAAGCGCCCCTGCCCGTCCAGGCGGTAGACCGCGTCGGGGACGCCGCTCAACGGGTCGGGCCGGCCCTCGGGGGGCCGGTCGTCGCCTGGTTGCACGCTGCCCGCTCTCGTTTCCAGTGGTTCGTCCGGTCCGCTCCCGCGGACGCCGGGGGGCAGGGACCGCTCGCGAGGACGACGGGCAGCACCGGAGCCGTCCCCGAGAGTAGTAGCCCGCGACGCTTTCCTCAGGGGGCGGCGACCGTGGAGCGGCCGACGATCTCCGCCACACCGGTGCCGGCGGGCAGGGTGCCGAGGACGCCGCCGGCCTCCCCGCCCAGGCGGGCGGCGCAGAAGGCCTCGGCGACCGCCGTCGGCGCGTGGCGCAGGAGCAGCGACCCCTGCAGGCAGAGCGCCAGCGAACCGGCGATCCGGCGGGCCCGGAAGGGCAGCTGGTCGGGATCGCCGAGCTCGGCGTGCAGCCGTTTCACCGCGTCGTCGAACCTCCGGTCGGCGCCGCGGGCCAGCTCCAGCTCGGCGGTGACCGCGGCCAGCGACTCGGAGCTGCGGCCCAGCGCCCGGAGGACGTCGAGGGCGATGACGTTGCCCGACCCCTCCCAGATGGAGTTCAGCGGCGCCTGCCGGTAGAGCCGCGGCAGCCCGGACTCCTCGACGTAGCCGTTGCCGCCGAGCACCTCCATCGCCTCCGCGACCACCCCCGGCGTGCGCTTGCAGACCCAGTACTTGGCGGCCGCGCCGGCCAGGCGCAGGAACGCGGCCTCGCCGCCGTCCACCGCCGCGGCCAGCCGGATGGCCAGCGCGGTCGCGGCCTCGCTCTCCACGGCGAGGTCGGCGAGCACGTTCTGCATGAGCGGCTGGTCGGCCAGCAGCGCGCCGAACGCCCGCCGGTGCCGGGTGTGGTGGCCGGCCTGCGTCAGCGCCGCCCGGACCGTGGCGGCCGACCCGAGCACGCAGTCCACCCGGGTCATGTTGACCATCTCGATGATCGCCGGGACGCCCCGCCCGGGCTCGCCGACCAGCCACCCCGTCGTGCCGTCGAACTCCACCTCGCTGGAGGCGTTGGCGCGGTCGCCCAGCTTGTCCTTGAGCCGCTGCAGCCGGAAGACGTTGCGGCTGCCGTCGGGCAGCACCCGCGGCACGAGGAAGCAGGAGACCCCCTCGTCGAGCTGGGCTAGGACCAGGAAGAGGTCGCTCATCGGTGCGGAGGTGAACCACTTGTGGCCGGTGAGCCGGTAGCTGCCGTCGGGCTGCGGGACCGCGCGGGTGGTGTTCGCCCGGACGTCCGAGCCGCCCTGCTTCTCGGTCATGCCCATGCCCGCCACGAGGCCCCGCTTCGCGCTGGGCTCGGCGAGGCCGAACTCGTAGGCCCGCGCGGTGAGCCCCGGCTCGTACCGGGCGGCCAGCTCCGGCGCCCGCCGGAGCGCGGGCACGACCGCGTAGGTCATCGTGGTCGGGCACCCGTGGCCCATCTCGACCTGCGTCCACCCCAGGTAGCCGACGGCACGGCGGACGTGCGCGTGCGGCGCCGGGTCCGCCCACGGGGCGCCCGCCAGGCCGTGCTCGAAGGCCGTGCGCATCAACTCGTGCCAGGCCGGGTGGAACTCCACCTCGTCGACGCGGTGGCCGTAGCGGTCGTGGGTGCGCAGCCGCGGCGGGTTCTCGTTCGCCAGCCGGCCCCACTCCTGCGCCTGCTCGCTGCCGGCCAGCCGGCCGAGCTCGGCCAGCGACGCGAGCGTGGTCCCGTCGGCGTGCCGGCGGCAGGCGTCGGCCAGCGCGGCGTCCCCGGCGATCGGGTCGTGCCCGACCAGCGGCGGGACCTGGTTGGTGACCTCGTGGGTGGCGGCCATGCCGGCACGGTAATCGAGCCGCGCGACCGGCCGGCGGAGCTCAGGCGCGCACGAGGTGGGCGAGGGCGAGGCGCGCCGCGGGCGCGTAGGCCAGGACCAGCGGCGCCGGCCCGGAGATCCGCAGCCCGGTCGTCGTCCCGCCGTCGGGGCCCGCCGCCACCCAGTGCAGCAGCCGCAGCCGCAGCGGCCCCACCGCCACCACCCACGACCACCGGCGGGCGGCCTCGTCCACCCCCTCCACCGTGAAGGGCACCGCGATCCGAAGCGGGCCGCGCACGCGGCCGGCGACGCCCGGGGTCAGCCGGTCGGCCGGCAGATCCACCCCGGTGATCTGCGGTGCCCAGCCGGGCCAGCGGGCGGGGACGGCGTAGCGCTCCCAGACCTCCGCCGGCGGGGCGGTCCCGGTCGCGTGCAGGGTCAGCGTCGTCACCGCCGGGAGGTGCCCGCGCCGGCCGGGGCGGACACCTGCCGCGTCAGGCCGGCGGGCCGCCCAGCAGCAGGGAGCGGAGCAGGTGCATCGCCATCGTGACGGAGCGTTCCCGCACAGCCGCGCGGCTGCCCGGGACGGCGAGCGAGCGCTCCTCCACCCGGTCGGGCCCGACGACGCAGAGGTGCACCGTCCCCACGGGCTTGGCGTCCGTGCCGCCGCCGGGCCCGGCGATGCCGGTGATGCCCACCCCGACGTCGGCGCCGAAGCGGGCACGGGCGCCGTCGGCCAGCGCGCGGGCCACCTGCGGGCTGACCGCCCCGTGCTCGGCGAGCAGCGCGCCGGGGACCCCGAGGAGCGCCTCCTTGGCGCCGTCGGCGTAGGCGGTCACCCCGCCCAGCACGGCGGCGGAGGAGCCGGGCCGCTCGGTGAGCCGGGCGACCAGGAGCCCGCCCGTGCACGACTCGCCGGCGGCGATCGTCAGCCCCTGGTCGGCGAGCGCGCCGGCGACCAGCTCGTCCAGGGTGGGGCCGGTGGAGAAGAGCGTGGCCGCGTACCGCTCGCCCAGCTGCGCCGCGAGGCGGTCGTAGGCCGGCTGGGCCGCCGCCGGGAACCGGGTCACGATCTCCAGCTCGCCCTCGCGGAGGCAGGTGGTGATCTCCAGACCGCCCAGCTCCGGCTCCAGCTCGCGCAGCGTGGCGGCCAGCTGGGCCTCCAGCGTCCCCCACAGCCGCAGGGTCTCCTGGCGCAGCTCGGCGGCACCCGTCAGCGCTTCCCGCGTCGGCCCGGCGGCGAGCGCGGCCGGCCACATGCCCCGCAGCTCGCCCGGCGGGCCGGGCAGCACGACCACCGGCGGCCCCGTGCGGCCGGCGGCGGGCGGGACGACGAGGCCGGGTGCGGTGCCGACCGGCTCGAGCACGGTGGCGCCCTCGGGCACCAGGGCCTGCTTCCGCACGCCCGCCGCGGTCGACGCCGGGTCGGACCGCCAGCCCCGGCGGGCCATCAGCCGCTCGACGATGCGGCCGATCCGCTCCTCCAGGGTCGGGTCGACGGCGAGCTCGCGCCCCTGGAACCCGCCGACCACCTGCGCGGTGAGGTCGTCGGCGGTGGGGCCCAGCCCGCCGGTGGTGATCAGCAGATCCGCGCCGGTGCCCGCGAGGAAGGAGAGCGCGGCCACCAGGTCCTCGGTCCGGTCGCCCACGACGACGACGTGGCCGACGTCGACGCCGAGGCGGCGCAGCTGCTCGGCCAGCCAGGGGCCGTTCCGGTCGGCCACCCGGCCGGTGAGGACCTCGGTCCCGGTGACGACGATTCCGGCGCGCGTGACCACGGCCCGACCCTAGGGGCGAAGGGCCGGGGCGGCAGACGCAGGTGCGCGTCCCTCCGGGTGGCGCGCGGACGGCCGGCCGCGCCGCGGCTAGCGTGCGGGGCGCACCGCCGCCGACCGGTGGTCCCGCCGGAGCCCGACCTGGAGGCACCCGTGAGCACGCCGTCCGAACAGCAGACCCCCGCCGCGGGCGCGGGTCCCTCGCCGTCGTCGACCCAGGAGATCCCGATCCCCGCGCCGGTCTCCGGCACCCCGACCACGGTGCAGCAGCTCCCGCCGCCGTCCGCACCCGTCCGCCCGCCGGCGCAGACCGGCCCGGCCACGGCGCCGGCGGGCGCCACCGCGGTGCAACCGGGCCCGGCGCCGGCCGGTGCCGCCCAGCCGACGGGCCCGGTCGACTTCGTTCCGGGGCTGCCCGGGCTGGGCGGGCCGACCGCTCCCCCGGCCGCGGCGGAGGAGGCACCGGCCGAGCAGCCGCGCGCGCCGCGGGACCGCGCCCCGCTGGTGGGCGCCGGCCTGGTGGCGCTCGCCCTGGTCCTGCTGCAGCTCGGCCTGTCGCTGCGGTTCGGCACCGCGTCGGCGTGGTCGGCCATCCCGCTGTGGTCGGCCTTCGCCACCGCCTGCACCGTGCTGGGTCTGGCCGCGTTCGCCGGGGCTCTCGGTCTCGGCCGGCGGCTGGGCGCCCGGACGGGGTGGCGGATCGCCGCGGGCGGGCTGACCGGCCTCGCGGTCTTCTGGGTGCTGGTCGTGCTGCCCGGCGCGGGGACCGACCGGGGTTTCCTGCTCACCGCCGCGCTCGGCGCTCTCGGCGGGGCGCTGTGGCTGGCCACCGGTCGCGGGGGCCGGGCCGCGGAGGACGGCGCACCGTCCCGCGGCTGACGGCTCCGTCAACCGCGGGACGGTGCGCCGTCCTC
>NZ_SSXC01000100.1 GCF_021699055.1 Blastococcus sp. MG754426
GGTCAGCGGTGTGGTGACTATGACGCGATCAGTGCCGGTTGCGCCACCTCCTTCGCCGGTGGGGTGGGCTGGTTGAGCAGGGCCATGGAGCCTTCGGAGTGAACCGCCCCGGGTTCAGTGGAGGCTTGGTTCTGCCGGGATGTCCTCGGTGAGGCCGGCGATCGAACGGTAGTAGGTGTCCTCGTACTCCACCGGTGGGATGTCGCCGCAGGCGCCGTGCAACCGGCGGTGGTTGAACCAGTCGACGTACTCCAGGGTGGCCAGCTCGACGTCGTCGAGGCCCTTCCACGGGCCGCGGCGGCGGATGAGCTCGGTCTTGTAGAGCCCGATCAGGGACTCGGCGGCGGCGTTGTCGTAGCTGTCGCCCTTGCTGCCCACCGACCGGAGGGCGCCGGCGGCATCCAGCCGTTCGGTGTAGCGGATGGCGAGGTACTGCCCGGGTTCAACCAGTCGTCGCAACACCGATCCTCTATGCCGCTGAGCGTAGGTGTTCCTCGAGGGCCTCGGCAGGGGTCTTCCAGCCGAGGGTCTTGCGGGGGCGGCCGTTCAGCGCCGCGGCCACGGCGTCGAGGTCGTCACGGGTGTGCCGGCTCAGGTCGGTGCCCTTGGGAAAGTACTGCCGCAGCAGTCCGTTGGTGTTCTCGTTCGTGCCGCGCTGCCACGGGCTGTGCGGATCGCACAAGTAGATCGCAAGACCGCTGTCGATACGCAGCTGCACGTGCTGGGCCAGCTCGGCGCCCTGGTCCCAGGTCAGCGACCGGCGCAACTGCTCGGGCAGGGTCGTGATCGTCGACGCGATCGCCTCCCGGACCGCCTCGGCTCCGTGCCCGGCCAGGGCCGGGCCGTTCTTCGCCCGCTCCCCCTGGCCGTGTCCGTCCATCCGCGGCAAGTGCAGCAGCATCGTGAACCGAGTCGTGCGCTCCACCAGGGTGCCGATCGCCGAGCTGCCCAGCCCGAGGATCAGATCGCCTTCCCAGTGACCGGGCACGGCCCGGTCGGCGATCTCGGCCGGCCGGGCACTGATCATCACCTCCGGAGTGACGAACTTCCTGCCCCGGCCACGAGTGCGCGCCGCCGGCACCCGCAGCGCCCGCCCGGTACGCAGACAAGCGACCAGTTCACGCTTGAGCGCGCCGCGTCCCTGCACGTAAAGGGCCTGGTAGATGGCCTCGTGCGAGATCCGCATCGACTCATCATCCGGGAAGTCCACCGGCAGCCGGTGAGCGATCTGCTCGGGGCTCCACGCCGTCGCCCAGCGCCGATCGGAGCGGCGGGGCTTGTTCCGACCCGTGAACGGCGCGGTGGCCGGGCCGGGCACCAGCGTGCCGTCCGGGCGCCGGACCTGCCCGGCCAGCCGGTCCTGAACGTAGGTGCGCAGCCGGTCGTTCTCGACGAGCTTCGCCGGCTTGAGGCGGCGGGCCATCAGCTCCGCTTTCCACTGCGCGATCCCGGCTCGGTAGTCCAGCCGTCCGCCGCGGGTGGCGGCGTTGCGCCGCAGCTCCCGGGAGACCGTCGACGGCGACCGCCCCAGGCGTCGAGCGATCTCCCGGACTCCCACGTCCTGCGCCCTCAGCAGCGCGATCTCCTCCCGCTCGGCGAACGACAGATACCTGCCCGACGACGGAGCGAGGTCGATCGAGGGCATGCCGCCGCGTTCCCGGAACCACCGTGACCCGACCGAAGCCGAGACGCCGCACGCGACCGCGGCGTCCTCGCTGGTCAGCCCCGCTGCGATCTTGACCCAGAACGCGCGCTCCACATCGCGGAGAACCGGAGGCCGGCCCGGCGACCGCATCGCCGGCCGCCCCGTCAACGTCGTCATCCATCCTGCTTGCCGTCCCATCAACACACCCGTTCGCATCGGGGTGTTGCGACGACCGCTTGAATCCGCCCTGCACGCCGCGGTCGGAGTGGTGCACCAGGCCGGTCACGTCGCGGGCGTCGCGGGCTCGGGTCCACAGGCCCTGCTCGAGGGCATCGAGGGCCAGATCGGTGCGCAGGCTGGTGGAGGCTCGCCAGCCGACGATGCGGCGTGAGTAGATGTCCATGACGAAGGCGACGTAGACGAACCCCGACCACGTGGCGACGTAGGTCAGGTCGGCCACCCACAGCCGGTCCGGTGCCGGGGCGGTGAACGTCCGGTCGACCAGGTCTCCGGGCCGGGCGGCGACGTCGGCGGGCACGGTGGTGCGCTTGACCTTGCCGCGGACCGCGCCGGCCAGCCCGAGTTCGCGCATGAGCCGCTCCACCCGGCAGCGGGCGACCGGGATGCCTTCCCGGTTCAGCGCCCGCCACACCTTGCGGGCGCCGTAGACGCCCAAGTTGGCCGCGTGCACCCGGACGATCTCGGTCTTGAGCTGCTCATCGCCGACGGCCCGCGCCGAGGGGGGTCGGGTCCGGTGCGCGTAGTAGGTGCTCGGAACGATCTTCGCGCCCGCCTCGGTGAGCGCGCGGCAGATCGGCTCGACTCCGAACTCCTGGCGATGCTGGTCGATGTAGTCGATCAGCGCTGAGAGGGCCGGTCGAGCTCGGCCGCGAAGAAAGCCGACGCGCTCTTCAGGATCGCGTTCGCCCGCCGCAGCTCCCGGTTCTCCCGCTCCAGCTCGGCCAGCCGCGCCCGCTCATCGGTGGTCAGGCCCGGCGCGGCGCCGGCGTCGATGCGGGCCTGCTGCACCCAGTTCCGCAGCGAGTCCGGCACGATCCCCAGCTGCTCACCGACCCGCTTACACGCGGCGTTGACACTCAGCTCTTCCGGTCCCTGCACCAGCTCGAGCGCGAAGCGGATCGCCCGCTCACGCAGCTCGTCGGGGTACTTCCTCGGTGCCGCCATGACTCCCATCCTTCGGTGGTTGGAAGCCTCCATCAATCCCGGGGCGGTTCAGTCCGCTCGTGCGGGGCGGCGCCGATCACCGCGGTGAGCTCGGCCTCGATCAACGCCTGGTAGATCGTGGTGGCCGCCGACCGGATCCGGTCATCGATATCGGCGGCCTTCAGTGCCTCGAGCACCTCGAGCAGGGCAGACTGGTCCAGGGCCATCGTGTGCTGTGTCCTTCCGCGAGAACCATTGGCGTGGTCTCGAGTGGGGGCCGTCGGCCCGGTTCCCGGCCCCAGTCGTCATCCGTCGACCCGGAGCGGTCGGATCGCGTGGGAGTCATCACTGCACAGGATCACTGAACCCTGAATGAACGGCTGAACGACAAGGCGAGAGCCGGCGCTCGGGCGCCGACATCTGGTGCCGGGTCTGACTTAAGCCCGAGAGTGTGTGCATTGACCGCCGGCTGTCTCCAAACGAGATGTCGACCTCCTGCTGCGCCTGACAGCTGGAGCCCGGGGGAAGGCGCCAGCGCGCCTCGGGACGCGTGGAGAAGTCCGTGGTCGATCCCCATGCGAGGACCGGTCCTGTGCGCCCTGGCCAACCACCCCGGAGTCAACTGCCACGGGGTTGCCTGGGCTTGCTGTCATCGACCAGGCTGGTGGACAGTCCGCGGAGTCGTTCGCGCACGTCGCCGTTCCCGCCCTGTGCAAGTCCGGCCAGCGACAACGTCGTTGATCGACCGCCGCCGGAGCCGGACGGCTGCGTGCCGGTAATCCGGGCGAACACTCGTTCACGGCGCACCAGCAGGGTGACCAAGAGCCCGAGCAGCATGGTGATCGCGCTGATGAGGACGCCGACCTGCCCCGGATCGTGAGAGACCTGCAAGGCCGCGAACTCCCGGAACCCATCGAACCGGACCACGGTGCCGTCCTCGAACTCCGCGCTCTCCCCGACGCCCAGGTTGGCCTCCCCGATCCGGTTCAGGGCCCCCACGTCGATCTGCCGTTGGTCCAGTGAGAACACCGACTGTGGAGCGCCGCTGTCCAAGCCCAGGTAGCCGCGGTAGCCGATGACGGCGACCTGCGGGTTGAGGGGTCGCGCGTCCACGGACGTCAGGACGCCGCCCTGGACCAGGCCGGTCGGGGCAAAGAAGCCCTCCAGGGCGAAGCCGTCGCCGGAGCCGTCCCGGAGGTCAGGCAACTTCACCACGCCTTCGCTGGCGAACGTCGCGCTGTCCCGGGGAAGGAAAGGCGCCGAGAGCTCCTCGAAGACCTGACCGTCGGGCAGCGTCACGGTGAACAGGGGGGTGAAGCCGTGCCCGGTCACGTACAGGCGGTCGCCATCGGAGCGGAAGGGGTCGTTGACCCCGATCCTCGTCTGCTCTGTGGGTGCTCCCGGTTCGGCCTGAACGCCGATGTCCGCGGTGAACGAGGCCGGCGTGCCGTTGAGCTCGTACGTGGCGCGGAAGTCCTCCAGGTCGAAGCAGAGCGGCGTCAAGGTGTCCGGATCGACCAACGGCCCGGCGACGTACCGGTCGTACTGCTGGAAGGAGTTGCAGAAGCCGTCGCCCTCGGTGACCAGGATGCTGCCCTCGTAGCCCCACAGCTTTCCGCCGGCCAAGGCCACCAGCAGGGCCAGCAGTGAGAGGTGGAAGACGAGGTTGCCGGTCTCCTTGACGCGGCCGCGTTCGGCCGAGATCTCCACGCCCGCGTCGGTGCTGCGCCGGGACACCCGGAACCGCGCCGATCGCAGGTCGGCCTCCACTCGCTCGGCCGCGGCCTCCGCGGGCAGCGACACCTCGTCGGCGCTGTGAACCGGGAGCCGGTGCAGATGCCGTGGCACGGGCGGCGGATCGGCCCGAAGAGCCCGCAGGTGCTCGATGCAGCGCGGCACCAGGCAACCGATCAGTGAGATGAACAGCAGGAGGTAGACCGCCGAGAACCACGGGCTGGAGAAGACCTCGAACATCCCCATCGTATCGAGGACAGGCGCCAGATCCGGGTTCTCCCGGAAGAACCCTGCTACCGCGCTGGGGGTCAGCGACCGCTGCGGGAACAGCGAGCCGGGCACAGCCGCCAGCGCCAGCAGGAACAGCAGCACCACCGCCGTCCGCATGCTCGTCAACCACCGCCAGCGGCGCAGCAGCCACCGTCCGAGCTGGTGCAGCAGCGGGCCTCGGGAGGTCGTGACCGGCGGCCGTACCGGGCGCGTCTGCAGGTCGGTCACGGCATCCTCGCTGCGGCCCGGCTGCGGACAGTCGCCGTCAGACAGGGCCGGGCCCTCTCGCACTTGCTCACGGCGGCTCCTTCACGCGGGCTGCCTGCGCCGGCGCCCGGTCGCTGCTGACCCGGACCAGGCGGCGTGGTCGGCCGGGGCGAGGGTTAGGTCGACACGGTACGGGCCGCCTTAGTAGAAGCCGGGCTCGGGTCGCCGTGCCCGGTCATGAATGCGGGGAGCTACACGGAGCGGCTTGAGTGGGTCCTTTCGCCGTTCGCGGTAGCCGGCCGTGTTTCGAGCCTGGGTCTCTACGCTCCTGGTAGGCGCCCCTGCGAGGATGGACGGCATTGTCAAGCTCGACAGAGGCGCCGCACCGCTCGCTGCGCCCTTGCTGCTGAGCCTCTTGCCGTTTACCACCCGCCAGCGTTATCAACCGCCAGCGCCACCGGCGCCCAGGAAGGACCCCGGTATGACACCCGATGGGCTGTCCGCGCTGTCGGACTCCCTGTTCAGCGCCGCGATCGCCGTCTATTCGGTGGCGCTGGTGGCGTTCAGTGCCGAACTGGCTTTCGGGCGCCGCGACACCCTGCGGGCCGAACGGCGCCCCTCGACCGTCGCCCGCGTCGGCGCCCCCGCTCCCGGCGACGAGGCCCGGTACGCCGAGGACCCGTCGCCGGCGAGGGAGTCCGACGCATCTACCCACCGCTGGGGTCTCGCCGGCCTGGTCCTGACAGGTCTCGGCGCGGTCCTCCACGCCGGTGTGCTCATCACCCGCAGCGCCGCCACCGGTCGGGTGCCCTGGGGCAACATGTATGAGTTCGGGACCGCCTCAGTGCTCGTCGGTGTCGTGGCTTATCTCGTGGTGGCCATGCGCGTCCCCGGGGTTCGTCGCATCGGTGCGTTCGTTCTCGGCCTTGCCGTCTTCGGTCTCGTTCTGATCGGCCTCTACCTCTATGCCGCCGCGGGCCCGCTGATCGCCGCGCTTCGCTCAGACTGGCTGGTGGTGCACGTCTCCGCGGCGATCATGTCCTTCGGGATCTTCATGGTCAGCGGCGTGGCCAGCGCCCTCTACCTCGCCAGAGTTCGTCACGACAAGCGGTTCCCGGCGGACGGGCCGCAATCGACCGGCCTCGCCGTGAAGCTGCCTGCCGCCGCCGTGCTCGACCGCGTCGCGCACCGCACGGCCATCTTCGGCTTTCCCATCTGGACCTTCGCCGTCATCGCCGGAGCGATCTGGGCCGAGAGCGCCTGGGGTCGGTTCTGGGGCTGGGATCCCAAGGAGACGTGGGCCTTCATCTCCTGGGCGCTCTATGCCGCCTACCTCCATGCGCGCAGCACCGCCGGATGGCGCGGTCAGCCCGCCGCCTGGATCAACCTCCTCGCCTTCGCCAGCCTCGTCTTCAACCTCCTCTTCGTGAACCTCGTCTCGACCGGTCTGCACTCCTACGGCGGCGTCGACTGATACGCCGCCGGTCCGGTCGGACCCTCGCCGTCTGATTCCAGATCCCGGTCGTCACAACCGGTGAACCGGATCCGCCCGGCGTGATGGGCTCTGAGCGCCCGTACGGCCCTCGAACCGCCAGCGCGGCCCCGCATTTTTTGCGGCGGGCGCGAAAGGTGTCGGCTGTCGCCCATGGCGCCTTGCAGTCGGTCGTCTGACGGCCTCGAGCGAACGCTCCGTCACACTCGGGCGTCCAGCAGTCCACCCGGCGTCGTGGGCACCGTCCGCGGGGCTGACCCCGGGTGCCCTGAACCTGAAGGCGCAGCGGAGCCGAGCGCATCACCACGTGGGGTCCTGTGACCGTGCTGACGCGCGTGACCACGCCGATGCATGACCGCACCTTGTCCCACTCCCGAGTTTCGTTATCATCGACCAGTGCCGATGATTGAAGGGCCGTCGGAGCCCGCGACCTTGCGGCACCCGCACCGGCGACTGCGCTGTTCCGCGGCTTGAGCGGAGCCCTCTCGGGCGTCGCCGTCGGCTGGCCAGGGCGACGCCCAGGACAAGCCCCGCACTGACAGAGCCACCCCGACTTCCCGCCATGAGGAGAACACCCGATGAGCGACGCCTGCGGCTGCAGCGCCGACGAGACGACCCCCGTCGGCCAGGAAGGCGAGGAGCACGAAGCCGAACGGTTGTGGCAGGTGCGGGAGCTCCAGGCCGCCGCGGTCGCCGGAGTGCTACTGGTCGCCGGGTTGATCGCCGGCGCCACCGACCGCTCGGGCCTGCAGCTCGGCCTCGAGTTCGCCGCCCTGGCGGTCGGCGCCTGGACCTTCGTGCCGTCCACGCTGCGCCGGTTGGCGCAGGGCAAGATCGGCGTCGGCACGCTGATGACCATCGCCGCGGTCGGCGCGGTGCTGCTCGGCGAGGTCGGCGAGGCGGCCATGCTGGCCTTCCTGTACTCCATCAGCGAGGGCCTTGAGGAGTACTCGCTGGCCAAGACCCGGCGCGGACTGCGCGCGCTGCTGTCCCTGGTGCCGGAGCAGGCGACCGTCCTGCGCGGCGGGGTGGAGCAGGTCGTGGCCCCCGCCGAGCTGCGGATCGGCGACGTCATGTTGGTCAAGCCGGGCGAGCGGATCGCCACCGACGGGGTCATCGGCAGCGGGCGCACCGCTCTGGACGTCTCGGCGATCACGGGCGAGTCGGTGCCGGTGGAGGCCGGGCCGGGCGATGAGGTCTTCGCCGGATCGATCAACGGCACCGGCGTGCTGGAGGTGCAGGTCACCACCACCGCCGAGGACAACTCCCTGGCCCGCATCGTGCGCATCGTGGAGGACGAACAGTCTCGCAAGGGCGAGGCCCAGCGGCTGGCCGATCGGATCGCCAAGCCGCTGGTACCGGGCGTCATGATCGCCGCCGCGGTCATCGCCGCGCTCGGCAGCCTGCTCGGGGACCCCAGCGTGTGGATCGAGCGCGCCCTGGTCGTGCTGGTCGCGGCGTCTCCGTGCGCCCTGGCGATCTCCGTGCCCGTCACCGTCGTCGCCGCCGTCGGCGCCGCCAGCCGCCAGGGGGTGCTGGTCAAGGGCGGCGCCGCGCTGGAGGCCCTCGGCCGCATCCGCGGTCTCGCGCTGGACAAGACCGGCACGCTGACCCGCAACCGGCCCGCCGTGGTCGAGGTGGCCGCCGCCCCCGGCGTGACCCGGGAGCAGGTCCTGGACGTCGCCGCGGCGCTGGAGGCCCGCAGCGAGCACCCTCTGGCCCGGGCCATCCTCGCCGCGGTTCCCGCGGTGACGTCGGCCGCCGAGGTGCAGGCGGTGGTGGGGGCCGGGTTGGTCGGCCTGGTGGACGGGCGGCCGGCGCGGCTGGGTCGTCCCGGCTGGATCGAGCCGGGCCCGCTGGCCGGTGACGTGCAGCGGATGCAGCACGCCGGCGCCACCGCGGTGCTGGTCGAGGTCGACGGGCAGCTGTTCGGCGCGGTCGCCGTCCGCGACGAGCTCCGCCCGGAGGCCGCCGAGGTCGTCGCCCGGCTGCGTCGCGACGGCTACACCGTGGCCATGCTCACCGGCGACAACACCGCCACCGCCACCGCCCTGGCCGGCGAGGCCGGCATCGAGCATGTGCATGCCGAGTTGCGCCCGGAGGACAAGTCGCGCCTGGTGGCCGACCTGCGTGCCCAGCGGCGCACCGCGATGGTGGGCGACGGCGTCAACGACGCCCCCGCCTTGGCCACCGCGGACCTGGGCATCGCGATGGGTGCGATGGGCACCGACGTCGCCATCGAGACCGCCGACGTCGCGCTCATGGGAGAGGACCTGCGACACCTGCCGCAGGCCTTCAGCCACGCCCGCCGCGCCCGCCGGATCATGCTGCAGAACGTCGCCCTGTCCCTGGGCATCGTCGTCGGCCTGATGCCGCTGGCCCTGTTCGGCGTCCTCGGCCTCGCGGCGGTCGTCCTCGTCCACGAGATCGCCGAGGTCTTCGTCATCGCCAACGGGGTCCGGGCCGGCCGCACCAAGCCACTGCCCGCGTCGCCGGCCGCGCCGGTGCGGCCGACGCCGGTCGAGATGACCGGCGCACTCCGGTGATCCCGGCCGAGGACGCCGGGCGCCGGCGGGGCGTTGCCCGGCGGCGCCTTGCGCTGGCCGCCGTGGCCGCGGGCGTCGCGGCGGTGGATCTCACTGCGAAGGCATGGGCGCAGAATCGACTGTCGGCGACCGGGGTGGAGCTCGGACCGGTGGATCTGCGGCTGGGCTACAACCCCGGCGTCGCGTTCTCGCTCGGCGCCGAGGCTCCCGCCTGGCTCGTCATCGCCGTCACCGCCGTGATCACCACCGCGGTGGCCGTGTTCGCCTGGCGCACGGCTTCTCAGGGGAGCCGTGGCCAGCTGGCCGCGCTGGCTCTCATCCTCGGTGGTGCGGTGGCCAATCTGGCCGACCGAGCTGCGGACGGTGTGGTCACCGACTATCTGCACACCGGGTGGTGGCCGACGTTCAACCTCGCCGACACGGCGATCGTCACCGGTGGCCTGCTGTTCGCGATCACCACCTGGCGCAGCGACGAGGGCGAGTCGCGGGCTGCCGCCCAACGCGGGGCTGAGGGATCGGCCGTCGAGTAAGGGCCGGCTCCGCCCCACCCACCAGCCCCCGCGCGGCTCGACGCCGACTAGCGAATAAGCCGCGCCCGAAAGACGACGGATCCGAGGCCGGTCGCGCAGCCCTTCCCGAGGAGTTCAGGGCATGACTACCACGGCCGAGGACCTAGTCTAGAGGAGCTCCTTCACCGTCCTCGCGGGGCTCAGCGGACAGTCGGCTACGTGACCACGAGCATGAACCCGACCACTGCGATGTAGACCACAACGGCCACCCCGAAGACCAGTACGTCCCGAAAGAGCAGGGCGTACTGATCACCCTGCTTGTGGCGCCGGCTGAGGACGGCGAACAGGATGGGCATGAGTGCGACGAAGCCCATGACGACGAGGACGATCGGATAGTCGTCCACGGACACGCCGACGATCGCGAGCGGGAGTACAGCGAGCGTGAAGGTCATGGCGTGGTCGGCGAACACGCTGGTGACTCCGCTGGTCACCTGACCGCTGCGGACCACCGACCAGGTGGTGAACACCTGCGGCAGCGCGGTCATGAACGCCGTGATGAACAGGCCGCTGACCAGGGGCTGCAGCCCGAGGGCGGACCCGATCTGCCGGGTTCCAGTCACCAGGATGTAGGAGCCCACCGCCAGGACGGCAACTCCGGCGACCGCGCGCAGCGTTTGCTTCGTCGACCAAGAGACCTCGCCACGCTGACCGCCACGCCCGCGTAGCAGCGCCTGGGTGAGGAAGGCGACGTACACCAAAACCGCGATCACGCCATCGATGAGCTGCAGGCCTCGCCACGGAGCGGGCAGGATCAGCAGCGCGAACACAGCCACGGTGGCCAGGTAGGGCAGGGCGTCGACGAGCACCGAGTCCTTCTCCACCGTCAGGCCGCCCGACTGCGCATTCTTGTCCTGATCGCGGCGGTTCTTTCGGCAGGCAGCGAACGCGACAGCCACGGTGATCGGAATCGAGACAACCGTCGAACCGAGCATGCTGCCCAAGCCGATCGAGGCGGCTCCGGTCACGGCGCTCACGGTGTTGATCCCGACATCGGGGCTGGCGCTGCCCAGGGCGACGAGCGGCCCGCCGGCCGCGCCGGTGAAGCCGTATCGACGGCGCACGGCCTTGAGTGGCGCAGCGAGCTGCTCGGCGCCCCATCGCGTGACGAATGCCGCGATGACCAACGCGGGCACCCATAGCCAGACCATGTCGTCTCCGTTCGCCGTCCCGCCAAGGGCAGACCATCAACTACTGCAAGAGCGTCACGCTCGGCGCACCCCGGGGCGAGCTCGCGTATCGGCCGGTGCCCCGCGCCGACCTCCAGTCGTCGTGGCTGGTGACCGACGGATGGCGGCGGGCTGTTCCCGCGTTGCGACCCGGGCATCGGTGCTCAGCGCCTGGGGGCTGGTGATGGGGCTCGTGGCTGACGGCCTGCGGAACGTTGTCGACCCGCCGCTGCGCACGCGGGTCCCTCGCTCGACGCCAGTCTGACTTCGCAGCCTTCACCAGCCGCTCGAACAGGTGCCGGCCGTCCGCGGTGCGACCCAGGTCCAACTCGGGCAGGTCGATG
This sequence comes from Blastococcus sp. MG754426, assembly GCF_021699055.1. Taxonomy (GTDB): domain Bacteria; phylum Actinomycetota; class Actinomycetes; order Mycobacteriales; family Geodermatophilaceae; genus Blastococcus. The sequence goes on from NZ_SSXC01000100.1 coordinate 11,138, forward strand.
ACTGCAACACTGTCAGCCACGCCGGATGGGCAGCAGCGAGCACACCCGGTCGCCGTCGTTGCCGGTGACCAACCCCGGCCGAGGTCCAGCGACTACGTTTGCGATGGTTCCCGAACGCACCGGGAGCCGGCCTCGCGGCGACTGCTCGATCCAGCGGTGGCGCTCAACCCTCACCAACCGCAGAGGTGCCGAACATCAGGGTGCGCCGGCCGATGTCGTATTGCACGTGCTTGCTCGACGACAGCAGGTCCTGCAGAACGTCAGCGTCATCGGCGTCCACGGTGAGGACCTCCTCCCAGGCGCCCTGGTCGAGCACCAGCTGCAGCGTGAACACGCCCTCCTCGCCCGGCTCCTGCGCGACCCAGGAGAACTGGTAGTGGTTGACCTGACGGACCCGGATGCTGTCGTCGGTCACCGGCTGCCGCACCGACGGCGGCTGCGGGACCTGGCCATGCTGCCCGCTCTCCTGCTGCGGGGACTGGCCCTGTTGCTCGGACGGCGGCTGTAGCGACTCGCTCATCGGTTCTCCTCGGTTCTACAGATCGAAGTTCCGGACGGTGCTACTAAAGCCTGTAGGCGTGAGGGCGGTGGGACAAACCCTGCCGTAGGATTCCGTCTCCGACTCCTCGCGAGTCGGACGAGGATGCGGCTCCCGTGGCTCGGCGCGGCCGCAACTCTCACCGCGCGTGGGGTCGTACACCTGCCGGACGACGCCGCTGAACGGCAGGATCAGATGGCGCCGCCGAGGGAGATGGGTGGAATCCCGCCGCGCAAGGTTCAGCAAGTGTCCGCCCGCCAGGAGGACAACCGTCCACGATGGCTGATAGACCGAGCGGGATGTCGCGTTTGAGCCCTGCCCCTGCTTGAAGCCTGGGCGGTCACGGCGGTGGACAGGGCAATGGGGGCGCCGGAACTCCAGGTCAGCGGTCGGGGTCTTGGTGATGATGCGCTGGGGTACGTCCAGGTGGTCGGCGAGCGCCCGTACCCGGCGTTTGGTAAGCCCGGCAAGCAGATCGGCGTCGACGGAAGTACGCCATCTGGCTCGCCCTTCGGGAGAGGAACCTCTGGTCGTGACTGACGACATCCCGCGGCTCGACGCGTTCGACAGCAGCGCGGCCCTCCTCCGGGAGGGGTACGCGTTCGGGGGGCGCCGGTTCGCCCGCTGCTCGTCGGACGCTTTCGAGACCAGGCTGATGCTCCGGAAGGCCGTCGTCGCCTTCGGGGAGGAGGCGGCGCGGTGGCTGTACGAGCCGGACCGGATGACCCGGCGCCGGGCGCTCCCCGTCACGACGCTGACCCTCCTGCAGGACTTCGGCAGCGTCGAATTGCTGGACGAGGAGGCGCACCCGCATCGCAAGCAGATGTTCATGTCCCTCATGACACCCGGCTCGCTCGAGGAGATCGGCGACCTTCTCGAGCGGGAATGGCGGCGTGCGCTGCCGGCCTGGGGGGCCGCCGGCGAGGTCGGCCTCTTCGACGCCGTCCGTGAATTGCTGTGCCGTGCGGTGTGCGCGTGGGCCGGCGTGCCGCTGGCCGAGGAGGAGGTGGCTGCCCGGACCCGCGAGTTCGCCGCGATGGTGGAGGGCGCCGGATCGGTCGGTCCGCGCAATCTTCGCGGACAGGTGCTCCGCCACCGCGCCGAACGCTGGGTCCGCGACGTCGTCGAACGGGTACGCAGCGGCGACCTCGAGGTCGAAGACGGCCGAGCGGCGCACGTGGTGGCCTGGCACCGCGATGCGGAAGGACACCTCCTCGACGCCGACGTGGCCGCGGTGGAGCTGATCAACGTGCTCCGGCCCACCGTCGCCGTCGCCAGGTATGTCGCCTTCGTCGCCGTGGCACTGCACCAGTACCCGGAGTGCCGAGCCAGGGTCAGCGGCGAGGAGGAGTACCGCCGCTGGTTCGTGCAGGAGGTACGCCGCTACTACCCGTTCTTCCCGATGGTGGGCGGCCGCGTGCGCGAGGAGTTCGACTGGCGGGGCCGGCACTTTCCCGTCGGCTCCTGGTTCCTGCTCGACATCTACGCGACCAACCACGACCCCCGGATCTGGGACGAGCCGGCCGCCTTCCGGCCCGAGCGCTTCGCGGGGTGGGGCGGCGATCCCTACCGCTTCGTGCCACAGGGCGGGGGTGACCACGACACGGCGCACCGCTGCGCGGGTGAGTGGCTCACCATCTCGGTGATGGAGCGCGCCGCCCGGCTGCTGACGACGGCCATGACCTACGACGTCCCCCTGCAGGACCTCAGCATCGACCTGTCCAGGATGCCGGCAGCGCCCAGCAGCGGTGTGCGCCTCACGAAGGTCCAGCCGGCATGACGGCTCGACCGCAGGTCCGGATCGCGCTGGGCGTCATGAGCGGCGCATCGCTCACGCCTACGAGGCCGGTGCCACGGCTGCGCTGGTGACGGCGCTGCAACGGCTGAACGAACGTGATCAGCGTGCCCGGAGATCCCCGGGGTACAGCTCAACGCCATCGGGACGACGTCGGCCGGCGCCGTGGTCGGCCTGCTGGGGCGCGGTGGCTGCTCGCTGGCTTCTATCCGGTGGCCGTGCTCGACGAGGCATGGGTACGGAAGGCGAGCCTGTCGCGGCAGGCCCGGGGATGGCGCGACTCGCCCTGTTCATGACCTGGGCACCCATACAAGGCGTCGGCTCTGCCGCGATCCACACATAACGCGCGATGGGTGCGGCTGGCCGAGGACATCAGCAGGCGGGGCTATGGACGGGGCTGGTCACTGCAGGAGCCACCGCTAGAGGTCCGGGGACGGCGGTGGGAACTCCGACGACGTCGTCGTCTCCTCGCCGAACGCCCGATGGATGAGAGGCGCGTCTCCGGTCCAGCTCTCGTCCCGAGGTCTCTCCGAGCACGCCGTACACCGCGGCTGGCATGTGAACCCGGTCGGGCCAGGCCCGGGGCGGCGTGCTGGCGGACGGCACTGTCATTAGCCGCGCTCGGTGCGGGCGGCGGAGCCGTGGGTGGGGCAGAGGTCGACGGCGTCGCCGGTCTCGGCGAGTAGCCGCTCCGCGGCGGCCAGCAGCTCCATCAGGCGCGGCTCGGCCGCGAGAGAGAACATCGACGCGCGGCCCTGGGGTCGGGAGGTGACCAGTCCACAGTCGCGCAGGCAGGCCAGATGCGCGGAGACGGTGGACTGGGCCAAGCCCAGGTGCGTCGTCAGGTCCACGACCCGGTGTTCGCCGACGGCGAGATGTCGCAGGATCGCCAGCCGGGTCGGGTCGGACAAGCTGTGGAACAGCGACGCCGCCGGGGACAGCGCCTGCGCCTCGTTGACCGTCGGCGGCGACGCGTCAACACTAATGCGCGCTTTCATCGTCACAGGGCGATGATATGTGCCGTCCGGCGCCGGTGGCAACCGAGTCGCCAACGGCTGACCCGGCGGAGGCAGTTGGGGGATCGGTTCACCGCAGCGGTTCGATCAGCCGGTACTTGCCGCCGGGGGAGGGTCGCGGTGGCTCGTCATCGAGCACGACGGCGACATGCAGGCCGTGGCCGCGCAGCAGCGTGGTCATCTCCGCCGACAGGGTCCGCCACACCGCGGTGCGGTCGGCTTCCGGCGTCGACCGGAGCCCGACGCCGACCGCGGCCGGCGCCGTCTGGCGGATTTGGGCAAGCTCGATGCCAGGCACCCGGTCGAGGAGGGCGGGGAGGGTGAGCGGGGTGATAGCGACCGGGGTTCCGTGGGCGGCCGGAAAGATGAGCGCGTCGGCGGTGCGGCCGTGCACCTGAACCGCCGGCAGGGGACTGCCGCAGGGGTAGGGGTGGGTGCGGACGAGCACGCTGTCGCCTAGGTCGTAGCGCAGGATCGGCTACACCCGGTTTGCCAGGTTGGTCAGCAGCACGGTGTGGGACTGTTGAAGCGCCCCAGGTTCTGTGCCGCCTCCTTGTGAGTCACGGAGGATGGCGTCATGCCGAAGAAGATCGATCCGGCGCTGAGGGAGCGTGCGGTGCGGC